>JAFYGI010000005.1 GCA_017543265.1 Bacillota bacterium
CCACTGGTATGCGACATTTATAGTCATTGCACGCAGGGACTGCTCGCGGGTGATAGCTTCCTTGATATTGTGCGGAAAACTTTCAACGCCCATTCCCTTTGGCAAATTTCGGGTCTCCGCCATGTATATGCTGTGTTTTATGCTGAACGAGGGAGAAACCGGGTAATCCGAATGGAAAACCGGGTATGCGCCCGCATCAAAGAACGACTTGATCGGGTAAGAATTTTCTGCCAGTTCTTTACCGACGTAAGAGACCTCAATATCATAGAAGCCTGCAATTTCCGCTGTCCACAGCGGAGGAACCGCCGGAATGGAACCGGTTGCGGCCATGCGGCGAATGTCCTCATCCGTAACAAAATGCAGATGCGCCAATACATTGCGCTGATCCATATCACCCGTTATCTTTTCCGCATCCTCGATACAGCCGAGCATAAAGTGAGTTGCGCCGCCGCCCTCCGAATGAACGTGTACGGAAAGACCCTCTTTGTCAGCCGCCGTTATCAATTCCACCATCTTGTCATGGTCATTAAAGCGCTCATTGCCGTGATAGCCCGGCTGGTCGAGATAATCCTGATTCTGCCATGCTGTATGTGCCTCCGTTACGCCGTCAAGGAATGTCTTAACACCGACAACATGGAAATATTCGCCACTGTACAAAGCACGGTCTTTGGCGATGCGAGCCACCTCAGCCTTCGGTTCCGCAGGATTGTCGGGGCACATCAAGTAGGCGTATGTGCGCAGTTTCAGCTTGCCCTCCTGTTCCAACTCGTAGAAAGCCCTTGTAGCGATCGTATTGGTAACCTCCACACCTGCGTCGCCCACTGCGGTGTAGCCGTTTGCGAGAGCCATATCCTGCCATGCCAGCAGATAATCCTTGGCATTGTCAAGGGTCGTAGGCAGTTTGGGATACAACTCAAACACGGGCGCTTCACAGATGTAACCGTCAGGCTCACCGTTTTCATCCACATGCACCAGATCATAGCCCATTTTTTTTGCGTAGGCCGCATCTATGCCCGCCCATTCCAACGCCTTGCTGTTAAGCAGCATGGAGTGACCGCCGCCTGTTTGCATAAGCAGTATCTTGTCGGAGCAGATCTCGTCCAGATATGCTTTGGAGACATATTCGTCATTTTCTACCCACCCCGAGGCCATATAAAACTCTCGCTGCGGGTTATTTTTGATAAACTCCTTGATGATCTCGCGGTATTTGGGATAATCCGTCAAACCGACAGGCGCAAGGTTTGCCTGCCCGATAGCACGGTCACCTGCCAGATAGCTGTGGCAATGTGATTCGAGGAAACCCGGATATATGAAGTTTTCGCCGTAATCCAACACTTGCGCATCAGCATCAGCAAGTTTTTTTACATCTTCGGCATCGCCGATATAGGCAAATAAGCCGTCCTTGACCAATGCCGCTTTAGCAAAGGGTCTTTTTTCGTCCATAGTGATAATATTGCCGAGAATAACGGTTTGTTTCATAGTGCCTTCCTCCTTTTCTGTTATCAATTCACCTTTTTGCCGCCGAAATAAACCTCACTTGGCTTGTTGTAGCTGAAGCCTTCATGTTCTGCCGTGAGCAGGTCGTTGTCAAATACCAAAAAGTCCGCATCCTTGCCTGCCTCGATAGAACCCTTTTTGTCCTCTATACCAAGCTGTTTTGCTCCGTTTACAGTAAATCCAAGCAGCATTTCTTCAATGTTCATTCTCTCATCTTCGGGAGGAAATACCTTAGGAAATCTTGCATATTCGTAATTTCTGGTCTTTTCGGTGATCAAACGTGTCATTCCGACTTCCATTCCAAGATATGGGTTCCATGTCATAAAATCTCCGAAAACGATGTTATCGCTTGACCAAGCAACCAAAGCACCGCTGTCCCAGATAGTTTTGCAGCGGAACTGCTTTTTGGAACGTTCTTCGCCGAGCCATGTAGCACTGTAGCTTGGATCTCCTGCGTGCCAGTGCGGCGTGAAATTCGCTATCACACCAAGCTCAGCAAAACGGTTAAGATCTGCATCATCCTGAATCTCCAAGTGTGCGCATGTAACTCTCACTTTTAAGCTGTCACCCAGCTCTTTTTTTGCCATTTCAACGCCGTCCAGTACCGTGCGGGATGCACGTTCACCAACAGTATGAAGATGAAGATCCAGACCTGCCTCATTGAGATCCTTTAAAAGCTCACAAATTCCCTCTGCCGAAAAAGCAGTAGCTCCAACGGTATTGATATCCACATAAGGCGTAACCATGGCTGCGGTGTGGATCTTCTGAGTACCGTCCATAAATATCTTCATGGTATGTACCTTTAGATGCTCCGTATTGTACTCACGATGCAAGCGTTTTACTTCTTCGATACCCTCTTTTGCATCCTTCTCCGCATTGATAACAAGGCAGCCGTCAACATAAATGGGCAGTTTTCCCTGTTCGTCAAGCGCACGCAGACGTTTATATACCTTCTCATGGAATACAGGGTCGCCGGGAAGACCCGAGTCGAAAACACAGCTCACTCCGTATTCAACGGAAAAATCTATCCAACGCTGAAGTGCCGCATCGACCTGTTCATCGGTCAGTGCCATGGAGCTGTCGAGGATAATCGGGATCTCCGCTGCACCTTCAATACAATTTCCTGTCACATGACCGTCCTTACGCACATAAATAGCAAGTCCGGGAATGGGATCCGGCGTATCGTCGGTAATACCATGTCTCTCAAGTATCTTTGAGTTTACCCAAATACTGTGTCCTTCACCTTCCTGAATTTGCAGCTCGGCATCGGGGCATATTGCATCAAGTTCTTCTTTTACAATATCCTCTCCGTTGAGGAACTTCTTCTCCAAAATAAATCTGTAACGTTTCTCACCGGGATTCTCTTTGATACGTTTAGCTATGATCTCCAGTGCTTCCTGTTTGCCGTTCGGTTCAAGGCGTTCCCCCATATCGGCATATTCAAATCCAACGGGAATAGTCACATGAACATGGCTGTCAATAATACCCGGCATAATAAATTTGCCGCCCAGGTCCGTAACTTCGCCCTCGTAAGCCGAAAGACCCGACTCGTCGCCGACATAAACAAATTTTCCGTCCTTAACAACAAGCGCCGTGGCCTGAATGTTGTCCTTGTTTGATGTGAAGATTTTTGCGTTTTTGATAATTTTGTCTGCTTTCATGGTAATTCTCCTTTCGTTAAAAAAAATATTTTTAAAAATTTTACCGTTTACATATTAAAGAGATATTTAAGTATATCCACAAATTTAATTTCTTCTTTTGGCTTATTCTTGATTCCCAGCATACGCGCGGTCGCGTTGTCGCGCAATTCAAAAAAGCGGTTTGTCTGCGGTGTGCCCTCCAGGTATTCGTAGGCATGAGGTACGCCGGGCTCTACATGAAGCTCCGTAAAAACGCCTGCCTGCATAAGCTTTTGGGCATAGGAAATATCTTCGTCGCAGAAAAGGTCAAGACTGCCGACTATCATAAAAGTCTGGGGCAGACCTTTCAACTGCTCGACCGTTGCCGTAGCGGGTGAAAAATATATCATTTCTTCATCGGTAAGTTTTGTTTCCTGTCCCGCGATAAGTTTTCCCCAGCCAAAGACATTATTTTCCTTTGTCCATACAAATTCGCCAGCAAATTGATTATTGTATATATCATCCTTGCCGCCTGTGCGGTAATCAAGCATAGGATATATAAGTACCTGTCCTTTCAGCGGAACTTTTCCCTTGTCACGGTTATAAAGGACAAGACGCGCGGCCAGTCCTCCGCCTGCGCTTTCTCCCTCAACAACTATATTATCCTTATCAACGTTTAACTCGTCCGCGTGTTCATACGCATAAAGCAATCCCGCATACACTTCTTCAAGCTCTATGGGATATTTGTAAGACGGGTCCAAAGAAAGCGTATAGTCGGGAGAAACCACCGTAGCATTTACCGCATCCGCTATACCTTGTATTTTAGACTCGTCCATAGCGGTCGTGCCAAAATGATAGCCACCGCCGTGAATGAAGTAAATAAGCGGCGTTTTTTCATCGATTTTAAGTTTTGCGGGACGGAAAACGTACAAATTGAGTTTTCCTTTTCCCCGATCGACATCAATGGTTATTTTCTTCGCATTTTTCGGGGGCGAATCATCCACGCCCAACTCTGCATTTGAAATACCCACGGGTACGGTCAAGCCTACCACGGGCTCGTAGCCCTCCGCCAAAAGGTGTGATGATACGGAAGCTTTCTTTGTTTTATCTGTTGCCAAATTTTCTTTTTCCATAAACGTACCTCCATTATTTTATTTTCCTGCCGCAGAAATACACTTCGCTCGGATCGTTGTAACTGAATCCGCCCTTTTCTGCCGTAAGCAGGTCATTATCAAATACCAAAAAGTCCGCATCCTTGCCTGCTTCAATGGAACCCTTGGCATTTTCGATGCCAAGCTGTATTGCGCCGTTTATGGTATATCCCAGCATCATTTCCTCAATGCTCATTCTTTCGCTGTCGGGAGGAAACGGTGCAATAGTTCTGCTTTCTTCTTCAAATCTGGTCTTCTCGTTTATCCAGCGTGTCATGCCTATCTCCATGGCAAGGTAGGGGCTCCAGTTTTTAAAATCGCCGTAAAAAACTTCGTCGCTCGACCAGGTCACAAGTGCGCCCGTGTCCCAAAGCGTTTTGCAGCGGAACATGGAATTTGCGCGTTTTTCTCCTATAAAAGTCGGCCAGTAATTAACAGGGTCGCCGCCTACGTTGCCGCTGTGCCACCACGGTGTAAAATTGGCAATTACGCCCAGCTTTGCAAAACGCTCAATATCCTCATCATCCTGTACCCAAAGATGGGCGCAGGTAACCTTTACGCGGTATTCGTCGCCCAGCTCTTTTTTTGCAAGCTCCACGCCGTCCAATACCACGCGGGACGAGGCCTCGCCGACAGTATGTACATGAAGGTCCAGACCTTCCTTATTGAGTTCTTTGAGTATCTCGACCATCTGTTGTGCATTAAAAGCGGATGCCCCCAATGCCCCCGTGTCCACATAGGGTGTGACCATTGCCGCGGTCTCGATTTTAAGAGTACCGTCCATAAATATCTTCAGCGTGTGGACTTTCATATGCTCCGTGTCGAATTCGTCCCTGAAGCGTTTGACGCCCTCCAGAGCCTCCTGCATTTTACCCGGCTGTGTAAGTACATAGCATCCGTCAACGTATACAGGCAATTTTCCTTGCTTGTCTAACGTGCGCAGGTAGGCGTAGATCCGTTCGTTGACCCCGTTGTGTTCGGGGAAACCCGCATCAAAAACGCAGCTTACGCCGTAATTTACGGAGGCGTCTATCCAACGCAGGACAGCCTTGCCGATCTGCTCGTCCGTCAGGTCGTTTACACCGTCAAAAAGGATAGGCCAGCTTGCGGTCTCGTAAGAGTTTCCGGTTATATGCCCGTCCTTGCGTACAAAATAAGCAAGACCGGGTACGGGGTCGGACGTGTCATCGGTAATTTTATGCGCTTCAAGTACCTTTGAATTTACCCAATTGCTGTGTACTTCCCCCTCCAAAACCACGATCTCCGCATCGGGACAGATCGCATCAAGGTCTTCCTTTGTGAGCTCCTCCCCGTTCAAACATACACGCTCCATCATAAATCTGTAACGCTTAAGACCCGGGTTGTTTTTAATATACTCCGCCATAAAATCAAGGCTTTCCTTTTTGGTGGAACACATTACGGGTACGCCCAGATCCGTGTACTCAAACCCGACACCGGTCGTCACATGGACATGGCTGTCGATAATACCGGGCATAATGAATTTTCCGCCAAGATCCGTGATCTCGCCCTCGTATGCGGAAAGACCCGATTCGTCGCCGACATAAACAAATTTTCCGTCCTTGACCGCAAGTGCGGAAGCTATCGGCTTAGCCCTGTTTGCCGTAAAGATTTTTGCGTTTTTGATAATTCGATCTGCTCTCATTTTTTATCTCCTTTCGCTTTTATTTTCTCCGAACTCGGAATATAAAATAGTTAGCATACCCTCTTGGACGACCCGTTACCAAGGCGCTCTGCCCAGGACATCATCAGGTCTTCACGCTTTCCGAAAATATCCTTCTGCATACCGATCTCATCGTCGAAGACCATAGTTTGGCGATCGTCCCCCGAAAACTTCTTCCACTCGTATTTGTCGGTGGAGGGGTTGCCTGTCCGTGCGAAGTTGACCCACATTTCCTTTACAACGTGACGGAACTCGCACTCGTCGTTTCCGACGATCTCTCCGCTTCCCATCGGGTCCTCCATGAAAGTGTCGAACAGGTACGTGATCTCGCACGCGTGTATTGCGCCAAGCTCGGGGGTCATCACCGGCTTTTTAATGAAGTACATATAGGTATTGCCGCCTGCGGCAGAATGCCTGATAGCCATATTGGTGTTTCCGGCGCGGAAGTTGAGGTCGTTGCAGTATTGCTCCAACCGTCTGACCTCGCTTTCGTCCCTGAGTGTGGCCATAAACTCGTCATACATAGCCTTCTCCTTGTCGTTGAGCAGCGCACGGTCTCTCTTTGCTATCCACCTCAGCGTATTTGCAAAACCTTCTTCGCCGCCCTCGAACGGAACGAAGTACCTGATTTCGTCCAGATTGGAACCTATCATTAAATCTATCTTTGACCTCTTTTCGTCTCCCCACATCTCGTACATAACTGCTCTGTCCTCGGGCAGTGTAACGCCGTCAAGCAGAGGGAAGTTGGCAGTTCCGAGAAGGCAGTTCTTGTCGATCATGCTTGCTTTAAAATATGCATCTACAAGTTCCTCTGTGGTGAGTTTCATCAGCTCGTCCATTGTTTGGCAGCCCGTTACGGTCAGAAAGTTCTGTGTAACGTGAATGCCATGCTCCATAGTATCGCAATAGGCAATGTTGGCGCTCTGTGCAATAATTCTCTTGAAGAGCCCCTCGCTTCCGTCGATGAGCGGGAGGAACGTAACGCTTGCCGAGCCTGCCGACTCACCGAAGATCGTCACGTTATCCGGATCGCCGCCGAACGCCGCAATGTTTTTCTGTACCCACCTTAAGGCCTCGAGCTGATCCAAAAGACCGAGATTACCTGCCTCCTTGAAGTTTTCTCCGCCCGGGACACGCTCGAAATTCATAAATCCAAGAAAACCGAGCCGATAGTCGATAGACACGAACAGGATGTCGGGGTACTGTTGGGAGATGTTGGTAAGGTCATAGAGAGGCGACGCTTGGGATTCTGCGCAAAAGCCGCCGCCGTGGATCCACACCATAACAGGCTTTTTGCCGTCGGTACAGGCAGTATTGCAATATATGTTCAGCACAAGGCAGTCCTCGCCGAACTCCGCCGTTCCCATCGAGTCGTTCACGGGGCCGATCGGAACGTGGCCGGGCTTTGTTGCATCGTATACGCCGTCATCGTCTGCGGCGGAAAGTGCCTTTTTCCAACGAAGCTTCCCCAACGGCTGAGTTGCGTAGGGAATGCCCTTCCAGATGATCAGATCGTCGGTCTTCTTGCCGACGAAGGTGCCGTTGGCGCATTTTACAGCTGCCGACTTATCATAATTTTCATCGATGATTCGCTTGTCTTGTCTTGTTTCACTCATTGTTTGTTTCTCCTTTCAAAAATTCTGAACTCCGTACTTGCATTTCGGACAGATCACATTCTCGATTTCTTAAACGAACATTTCTGTTTTTGATTTTCATTTTCCATAGGAATGCTGCAATAAAAAATTTATAGTAAGCGAATTAAATAATAGGACTTAAACTTATTTGAGTCTGATTATTTATGAGCCCCATCATATCGTGAACGACTAATTATTTTTGTCGTTCACGATAATAACGTTAAACAGGCATTTCCCCGTAATATAAAAACGCACTCCAAAAGGCATAGTCCTGCTATAGAGTGCGTTTAAAATACATAATATTTATTTGTAAAAATGACATAGTTATACTGCTTGTTTGCTTGCTTGAGGATACGCTCTTTTGCATAAACTATCCCCCCTTTTTTTGATTTTTATTGCATTTTTTATTACCTTTTCGTTTCAAAAACATTTCCGAAATGTTACTCATATAGACATTGTAGCATACCAAGTGCAACAAAAGTGTGACGCAAAATGAGTATAAATGCGAATTTTTGTAAACCATTTATGAATATTATGAACAAATCGTAAACATATTTTTGGCTTTTACAATCGGGAAAGTGTTATGGTTACATCCTCGCCAACAAAAAACACCCCATAGGATAAGCCCATAAAATATCAGGGTGTGGAGAAGTTTTTATGAATTTTCATATAAGGCTTTTCGTGTTATATCAGCCCAAAAACCGTATTGTTCCATATATTTGCAGAGTTTTGCCGCCCGTACATCCTTGCCGTTAAGATAGTCGAAATAATCACATTTCAATCTATCGGGATTTACAAAGTAATATCCCCTTGAATTGAAGATTATCTCATTTTCGCCGCATTTTGAAAGTGTGTTTCTTATATCGGAAATAATAGTGCGTATATAGCTTTTCTTTTTCGGTGTGTCCTCATCATCTGCCCACAACAAGTAACGCAGTTCGCCTTCGGACACCTCTGCACCGTTTTTATCTATAAGGTAGGCAAAAACTTCCTTGCTATCCTTGCGTTCAAACCTTACGGGCAAAGAACCATAAAATACCTCAAAATGCCCAAAGCATCGAACGTGCAGTTCTTTTATGGGATAGCGCAGATGTTTTAATACCTCTGCAAGGTCTTCTTCGGTCACGGGCTTGACAATATAGCCGCTTACATACAGATCGAGTGCATCAGCCTTGAATTGAGTATGTCCCGTATACATAATTACATTTATTTCTTTATTGATGCAGGCAAGCTGTTTTACAAGGTCAAGCCCGTTAGAACCGTACAAGTCCACATCAACAAAGGCTATATCAACAGGATCGTTTTTTATATGATCTAAAAATGTGCCGCTGTCCCTCACGCCCGTATGAGTGCCGTGAGGATCGAGCTTTTTAAGCAGGCGCAGCATCGAATTTATTGCAAATGTTTCGTCATCTATGGTTATTGTATTCATTGTTTTACCTTTTTTGGGGAATAGTTATTTTAACGACAGTCCACCCGTCCCTGCGGTCTATGTCAAGACTTCCTCCGCAGGTTATTTCAAGCCTCGATACCGTGTTTTTTAAGCCGATACCGCTTTTGCCTAAGGTTTCCTCGTTTGTGTCAAATCCAACACCGTTATCTTTTAACACAACATAGTAATTTGTGTTATCCTCATAAGTTGTAAGGATAACACGGGAGCTTTCGCTGTATCTGTTTATGCCGTGCTTTACCGCATTTTCAACCAAGGTTTCGATGCTTAGTGCAGGCACCTGAAAACTTGTGCAGCCTAAATTAAACTCAAATCTGAATTTCTTTTCCGTATCGGCGTATTCAAGCGCCAGATATTCCTTAACGGCAGCTATCTCTTTTTCAACGGGGATAAGTGCCGTTCCGTTTGTTACATCTATATTGTTGCGCAGATAACGGGTAAAATGGTTGATAAGCTCGGCCGCTTTTTCGGGATCCTCATAACAAAGCTCCTGTATGGCTACCATTGCATTGTTGATAAAATGCGGCTTTATCTGTGCTTTCATAAGGTCATACCGTTTATTTTCAAGTTCGTTGGCGTTACGGATAAAGACAGCCGTTCTGTGCTTTTCATAAAGCATAAACACAAGCAAGGCTGTTATCGAAACAGAAATATTGTTAAAGCTGATGCCAATATAAGCAAAATTGCAAATAAAGGCGATAAGCGGTATTATTGCCGCAAGTGAAATAACTCTTACAAGAAAGCTGTTTATCTTTTTGTGCAGGGCTATAAAAACTATTGTAATAAATGCAAAGGAAATTATTGTGGCATAATACCATACCCAATAGTATTGCCCTCTGTGATAATAATTTTGTTCGTCAAAATAATAAAGAGCCTTTGTAAACGGTGTAAGTGCAAGCAAAATAAGACATGGTATATGCAAAAGCTGAAAACCGAAGATGACTTTTTTGAGTGTTTCAAGTTCGTTTTTCTCCGCTATCTGCTTTTTTACAAGCTGTAAGAAAAACAAGGTCTGAAATGCGCCGACCACAAAATAGCAAATCTCCGCTATGGATTTTGTTATCCTGCCGCATACACTTGTATCGCCGCTGAAACAGCAGCACAGAATATCAAAAAAATTATATAAAAATATCGCTGCATAAAATACTATCAGCTCATTGGTAAGCGGTATTTCGGTGTTTATTTTTCTGTCTGCCCTTTTCGCGATAATAAGTGAAAACATCATTATCAAAAGAAAGATGCCGTTCCAGCTTTCCAATATTATTTGTATAAAAACAGGTTCACCAACTCGGTCTATAAGTTCTATCATCTTATCAGCCCTTTGCAATCTTGTTGCGTTTAATTACAGCATAGCCGAATTTTTAAATTCACGCTCAAGCTCGTCGGTACGTTCGGGGACGGGCTTGATCTGTCTTTATTATATACAATCCCACTTATAAAATCAACAAATATTTTTTCTTTGCAAAACATGGGTTTGGGAGTTGGTTTCAATCGGGTATAACAGAAACGCAATTTTCTGTGTAAAAAAACAGACAAAATGAGAGTGATGTGCTATCATTACACTACATACAGCTGCCGCTCCGAAAAGACGGTCTTTACCAATACCGCTGCAATCGTTGACAAATTTTAAATTTTGTTAAAATCAAGCTATGATAATGTATCGGAGATATTTTTGAAATAAATGTGGGAAATTATAAACCGCAGTCAGTCATACTTTAATGCCGTTTTAAAATTTTTAGTGCCAAAATAGTGCCAACAGCAATTTATTAGAATTTTAATATGTAAATTATTGGAATTTTTGCAGAAATAAAAAAATCCGCAGTCACGCTGAATAAGCGCAACTGCGGAATGAAAGTTCAAATTATTCGATAATAGAAACAACAGAACCGGAACCAACTGTTCTACCACCCTCACGGATAGCGAAACGAAGACCCTGCTCCATAGCGATGGGGCTGATAAGCTCGATAGTCATTTCTACGTTATCACCGGGCATGCACATCTCTGTACCCTCGGGTAAGGAGATAACGCCTGTAACGTCAGTTGTTCTGAAGTAGAACTGAGGACGATAGTTGTTGAAGAAAGGCTTATGACGGCCACCTTCATCAGCTGTAAGAACGTAAACCTGTGCAGTAAACTTTGTATGAGGTGTTATTGTACCGGGCTTAGCAAGTACCTGACCTCTTTCGATCTCTGTTCTTGCAACACCACGAAGAAGTGCACCGATGTTATCACCAGCCTGAGCTTCGTCAAGAGTCTTACGGAACATTTCAATACCGGTAACGACTGAAGTCTGTTTTCCTTCTTTGATACCAAGGATTTCAACAGGATCCTGAATATGTAATGTACCTCTTTCAACACGGCCTGTAGCAACCGTACCACGTCCGGAGATAGTCATAACATCTTCGATGGGCATCAGGAAAGGCTTATCAGTGTCACGTACGGGAGTCGGGATATACTCATCAACAGCATCCATCAGCTCAAGGATCTTGTCTCCCCACTTGCTGGA
>JAFYGI010000006.1 GCA_017543265.1 Bacillota bacterium
ATCTCGTTTTTGATGACCCTTCCGCTAAGGATGGCAATCTCAAACTTATCTTCGCCGTAATCCGACTTTTCGGGTTTCATTTCATGTTCGCCCACATCCATAGACGGATCGATACCGCCGAATACATCAAACTCTGCGCCGCCCATTTCGGGTATGCTTGGCATAGATACGTTGGTTTCCTTCGGGGGCTCATAGAATTTACAGCCCGATTCTACCTGACCCGTGCCTCTGCCGAAAGCATCGTAAGGCTCTATGGTAAGTCTGCCGCCGTCTCTGAAATATTCTTTTGCATTAAATGTTGTTTTGTATTTGTAGCTGCCCTGCGGGTTCATCTCCCATGCTTTTATAAGATCGCCGCCCGCGGTGTAACTTCTGAGAACTACCTTTGTTACGCCGTAACCGTCCGTAACTTTAAGGTCTGCTTCAAGGCTGATGTCCTTATCCACTACATCTATACCTGTTTTGCTGTCCTCGTTGCAGCTGAACTCAAAACGGTCTACCCATATATTGTCATCCTGATAAGGGATAGCATATACGGTCAGTTTATCGCTTTCCGTTACGACCGTATGCTTTACAAAGGTCTTTTCACCGTCTGCCATGATAAGGTTTGTCATACGGCCTGCCATGGTATGCGGGACAAGTATCTCGAAATAACCGTTTTTATCCGTTGAGGCATAAGTATTATATTTTTTGCCGTTTATTTCCTGTGAGGTAGAACCCACAGCACCCACGGTTATATCCATACCCTCATATGCCTTATAGGTGGAACTGTCGTTGATATCCACCCTCTTGCTGCCGAGAGTTCTCAATGTAAACGCAGGCTTTATAATACGTCCGCGTAATACGGTATTGGGTACCTTATCGTTTACGGGTACAAAATAGTATTTTACGGTCGCGCTGTGATCCTGTACCTCAAAACTGAACGAATCACCGACATGTACGGTATATATGGGGTCTTTGTTCTCGTTTTTTGTCTTTGCGGAATCGTCATATACCCATACACAGGTATATCCGTCCTCAAGCTGAGCAACAAGATTTACCGTATCTCCCGTTGTAAGGTTGTCTATCGAGTAATTTACGTTCTGTTTTGCCTGGTGTTCTTCTCTGTATTTTTCGCGGTATTCATTATATGCGGGGGTAACAGCATCGGCAAGTACCAGATCCTCATTCACCGCATTAAAACTGCTGCTGTTATTTATCAGACTCATAGCGTAAATTTCTCTGCTTGTTTTATCCGAAAGCCCGATATTTGTGGGCTTGTGCATTATAGTGCTAAGCAGATCCGCCTGCTGTTTATCTAAATGGGCAAATCCGTCTTTATACAACGCATCGCAGAAATCGCGCATCAGTTTGGTATAATAATACTGTTTTATCGTTACGCCGTTGTATGTGATATAACAATTGCTTATGGTACTGTACTGATAGTTAAACGCAACTCCCATTTCGGCCCTGTATTTGTTCTTCTCGCTGCAAAGATAATTATACAGCTCGTCCGATATGGTTTTATATCCCGCATCAATAACATCCTGCGGTACTCCGCCGTTATCAAAATATGCAATAAGGCGCTTGTAATCAGCTGCCTTTAATTGTGTTTTATAGTCAAAGTTTGTGCTTGAAGCTTTATAGCCGGCAAGATCAAGGTAAAGCTGAGGTATTTCGTTTGTGAATTTATTTGTCAGACCGTTTTCCTCAACATACTGCTGATATGCCGAAACCAAAAGCTTATCCTTTTCTTCGTCCGAAACGGTTTTAATGAACTCTTCCTTTGACATGGGCTTATAATCGCTTTCGACACCGATAGCAGCCACCTTGCCGTGAACGATATTCTCGTCAAGGGTCTCCGTGGGGTTGTCGGAAACCATTGCATGGATAATGTTTACGGAATTATCGTCCCTTGCGAACTTGACCTCTATAGTCATATTGTTGGAGAGGGAGATATCCTCGCCCTGCTTGTAGCTTTTGCCGCCTGCTGTTATGCCGGCAACATGATATCCCTGATTAGGTATTACGCTGAGACGCAGTTTGTCGCCCTTGTACCATACGCCGCTTGTAAGGTCGGTATCGTTGTAGACCTTATCGCCTATTTTCACAATACCGTTTTCGTAAGCCGCTATATGTATCTTGCTTACACGTTCTGTCCTGGCAACATTGGCTTTTGCGGTAAGCCTGCTCTTGGACTGATCTCCGTTGTAGATATAGTTTCTTATAAAATCACTGTCTGCATAAAAACCTTCGCCCGAAGATTTTGTAATGCTTTTGTTATTGCCTGTTATAGTAACGCTTTGTACGCTGCAGCCGTATGTCCTGCCGTAATCGGTAAGATTGCCGTAAGCTCTCAGATAATTGTCTTTTATGAAATTACTCTTAGAGACCGTTGTGGTTGCGGGCAGGAACTCGATGGTATCGATACGGTTGCCTTCGCCTGTACCGTTGTATACATAGTATTTCAGTTTGTCGGGATTCTGTATAATAAAACTGAAATTTGTATAGTAGGCCCTTAAATTGCGTATTTCAACATTCATGGGATTGCCCCAGTCGCGGTAGCAACCTATCCAACATTTGACATCGGGCTTGCGAAGTCCGTTGGAAGCAAGTGTGCCGCCGTCTATCGATCCCGACTGCCAGCTTGACCATGCGGACTTTTTCTCAACCTCATAACCGTTAAGGCCGACATAACTTTTTTGTCTTCTGTCATAAGCCGATTTTTCTACATTATTTTTCCATTCCCATGAAACATATTCAACACCCGTCAGGTCACGGTAGATGTACCATGCGGGTTTCCATGTGGTTTCCGTATAATCGGGGAAACCGACCTCTGAATAGTGCAATGTATGGTCGGCCATTATCGTAAAATACTCGGAACTTGCGTCCATAGCCTCAACGGGTGCATCATCCTCGGAATATGCCGCAGGATTGCCGTTTGCATCGGTATCCGAAACATTTATAAGTGACTTGTTGTCGGTATTTGCAAACGGAAGTATCTCTATATGTGTCTTTTTGCCCGTAACATTTGCATTGTCTTCAGTCTCTGCCGTTATGTCAAAAGCGATAGACTCATCCAAATGTTTTTCGGCAATTTTATCTTTAAGTATAGGAACATAAATTTTCTTTTCCGTTTCACCCGGCAGGAACATTATATCGCCCATAACGGGGGTATAGTCCTCGTCTGCTTTAGCGGTGTCCGCAAGGGTGGATACATAAACGCTTACATAATCGTTTGCGTTGCCCTCGCGTTTGAGAGTTACGGTAACACCGTCCGCATCGGAGAATACCTGATAATTGTCAAGCGCAAAAGAAATATCACATTTTTCTACATTGTCGTTATCGTTTATATATATATTTGACGTACATTGGTCGCCTAATTCCGCACCGTTGGTCGGGTCGTACAATGCAAGTGAAATTGCCTCCTGCGCCTCGTACTCGTCATCGTCGATAACTTTAACGTGGATAACTTTGTACGCTTCGCCGTCTGCAAAGTCAACTGTATATGCAAGACCGTCAAATGCAGCCGCTGCATCGTTCATAAGTTTAAGCTGCTCTTTATTCTGCGGCTCAAAAAAATCGTCAAGCGTATATTCCGCCGAATCGGTAACTACAGGCGTAGTTTTGCCCAAAGCCTCGTCACGCATTTTGTGGAGCGCCGAGGTATAATCGCCCATATCGTCGGAATATGCAGTAACGGGAGTTTCCTCCGTATTTTTTAAAGCCTCATCAATGCTTGTTACCGCAGGTGCTTCAATGTTTTGTGTATCGTCGGGATCGCTGCTTTCTGCTTCGACCTCAACAGCCGCGCCCGATACGTTTTCATCAAGGGCATATATTTCAAAGCCCGCGCCCGATGCAAGTCTGTCCGTTGTGAACAGGACATCTTTGTTTTTTTCGATTTGTGTTTCAAGGATCGTCGGATTATCCTCGCTCTTTTTCAGGTCGTGATAAAAACCGAGCGCATCCTTTTCCTGCAAAATAAAGTCATCGCCGTATTTTGCGGAGATCTCTATTGCTTTTATGTTTACACTGGCATCGCCATCCGTACCGCCGCGCCTTAAAACGTAAAAGTCAAACTCTTTGCCTTCGCCCGTGATAATGTAGGGCGAAAGTACCTCGAACACACCGCTTGGGTGTTTTGCGGCAAAGGCTTCACTTACCCTTAAGGCCGACACGTCTATCTCCTGCCCGGTATCCGCCCAGACAACGCTTGGTGCGGCGATAGTCAGGGCAAGCATAAACGCAATAAATCTTTTTCCCCTTTTTAGCATAGAATCATCCCTTTCTCTCTTTTTTTTGTTTTCCGGTCTAAATAACAAAAGCACACTCATAAAGATTTTATTATCCCGCAGAGTGTGCAAAAAATATGATCTGTCTTTGAAATGCGCACAGTTATACGGTTTTGCTACATGTCTGAAATTATCAGTTTCATCGCGTTCCGTCAACTCCTTTGCGGTTGTGTTTCAAAAACATTTCCGTTATGTTACAATGATAACACATAAGAAACAAAAAGTCAATGTTTTATAATTGCATTTTTATATATTTTTATATCAATACATTGACCTTTATTTTTTTTTATGGTAAAATATTATAAATTATACAGAGTAAAAGGACTGCATCAAAAGTATCGGACAGCGGTATTCGGACGGTCTCAAAAACGGTTAAACGGATAAGGTGATAAAATGCAGAAAAAAATATTGAAAACATTGTCTGTTCTTATAATTGTTGTCGGTTTTTTTGAAGTGTTGGGGGCAATATTGATCGGCGGGTTAGGAGCCGTTGTGTTTTCCCAAAAAGCCTTTTTTGAACAAACCGACTTTTACGTTGAGATAACGAAAAGGATGAAAGAATATCCGTTGTTGACGGCACTGGATATGGATGCTTTAAGTCTGAGTACGGCTTTGCTTTTCTTATTAGTAGCCGATATTGCCGTAAAAGCAGTATGTAATTTTATTTACGGTACAAGCGGGCTGAAAGCCGCAAAGGGTATAAAAATAAGGCGTTCACGCATTATCGGCACAGCGGCTTTGGTAATAGGTATATGCAATGTGATAGATGATATTTTTGTGACGAGCGCAGGCATCCGCATATACCGCATTTTGTTTATTGCGGCATCGGTGCTGTTTTTGTACTGCTTAAACGGCATTTCTCCTAAAAGAGGTGACAGGTATGAAAATTAAAAAAATCACCGCTCTTATTCTTTGCTTTGCAGTTTTAACGGGTTGTTCGGCAGGCAAAGACACGGCGGACACAATGGGAAACAGCAAAACAATAAAAATAGCCGTGTTAAAAAACAGCCGCGAACAGCAGGCATATTTTGAAAAAGGCATAGAACGCGCTTATAAAGATGTGCTTGAAGAATACAAGGACAGCGGTTTTGATATACAATGCGAATTTTATGATAACAGCGGTACCTACGAAGAAGTGGAAAGGCTGACAAAAGAATTGACAAAAGACAAACAGCTTACCGCAATAGTGGGTTCGGACAATCCCGAATTTTCGGAAAGTCAGCTTTATGTCACGCAAAAAAAGGGGAAAATACTGATAAGCCCCGGGCGTATGTATGACGACAGGCTGACAGCAAATGATGACCTGTGCTTTTATATGAGTTACGGAACGGAGGACATCGGCGAGCTGCTGATGAAGATAGCGGAAACGATTCCCGATGTCAATCTGGCGGTATGCACCGCAAACGACAAGATAACCAGACAGGAAACACAGGGATTCAGAAATGCCGATTCCGCAAGGGTCATGGACTATGTCAACACCGACGAACTTAACGTTTATTTTGACAGGATAGTACTGCGGTGGAAAAATCTCGGTATTAACGGCGTGGTTATGATGCCTCACTCGAATGACGGTTTTGAATTGCTGTACAGACTGAAAAGGGAGATGCCAGATCTCTGTGTTATAACCGACTCCGATATGGATAGCCAGCGGGAGTACAACGAGCACCGTGAAATGTATAACAATTTTTATATCGCAGATATTTTTTCGGTAGACAAAAGCAATGCCGAATATGTCGAATATACCGAAAAAACAGGTCCGTTTGAAGATACTTGGGAAACACACGGCTATAACTCGTTCAGAATGATAGTTGACACCGCTGTCAAAAACAATACCGCCAATCCGCGTAAAATTGCGGAGATAATACATACATCGGGCTATAAAGGCAAGGGAGAAACTTTTAATTTTGGAAAAAACGGGACCCTGATACCCGAAAGCTTCGAGTATTATGATGTGGGTAACTCGGAGGCAAAATTTATACCTGCAAAGTGAGGTTTGGTTTTATGAAAGAACTTTTCAGAAAAGAGGCTGTTGACAGCTTTAAAAAACAATTTTTCACGGATAAAAGGCTTTCGCGCATTTCTTTTTCCACACTTGTTATGACTGCTTTGCTTATTGTGGGTCTGAAACTGTTTTCGGTGTGGTTTTTTCACGGTACGGTCGTAAAATCCGTAAATATCGGGGGCGTACTGTATTCCTCCGCAGGTATGGAAAACGTATGCGCATTTAATTCGGGCATAGTAACAAATGTGAATGTACAGCCCGGCGATGAGGTCAAGGTAGGCGAGGTCCTGGTAGTTATACCCGATGAGTCATCACTCGGAGACCTGAGTTATAATGTGCAGTATGGCAATGATATTGCAGAGGACATAAAAGAATTTGACAAGGATAAAGCCATTGAAAAAGACAGGAACGAATATACGCAAAACTCCTTTGTACGCTCGATCGCAGACGGTACCGTGGTTTCTGTGGCACAAAGGGGCAGCTATCTGGAAAGAGGCGATGTTGTTGCGCTTATCGCTGCAGATGACAAAATGTTTGACAGAGATAAAGTTATAGTGTTTGTGCCAACCGAAAAAAAAGGCAATATACATAAAGACGACAGCGTTCAGATATCTCCCGACTATGCAAAAAGGGAAAAATACGGTTATATCCAAGGCCATGTTCACGAGATAGGCACGGATATAATATCAAAAAAAGAAGCGCTTGAACAGTATAATTTTTATAATATTCCCAATATGCTGGATGAAAACAAAACTTACATAACCGTAATGATAGCCCTTGACGAAAACGAGGATTACGACGGCGGCCTTGCGTGGTCACAGAAATCAAGTGAGAGTATTTCTCCCGAACTCGGTACATATTGCAGCTGCTCGATAATCACGGGTGAGCAAACACCGTTTGAATGGCTGTTTGGGGGTGGTGAATAATGAGGAAAAGCGTACCCGAAGTACTGCAAATGGAAAATGTCGAATGCGGAGCGGCGTCGCTTGCAATGATATTACGCTATTACGGCAATTACAGCGTGTCGCTTGAACAACTGCGCCTTGACTGCCATGTTTCAAGGGACGGCGTGACGGCCAAAGGCATAAAGACCGCGGCGGAAAAATACGGCCTTAAATGCAGGGTCTTAAAGGCCGACCCCGAAAGTATAAAGATGCTTGCAATGCCTGTCATTATTCACTGGAATATGAGTCATTTTGTTGTGCTTACGGGTTTTGACAAAAATAATTATTATATAAACGATCCCGCAATAGGCAGTACAAAGGTAAGCCGTGACGAGTTTGACCATAGTTTTACGGGCATAGTAATGTTGTTTGAAAAAACCGCGGAATTCAAGTCCGAGAGAGGACGAAAAGAGACAAGTTTTACATATTTCAGAATAAAACCGTTTTTCCCTGCGCTGATTTTAATATCTTTTTTGGGCGCGGTCGTTACGGTAACAAGTATGATAATTCCGTACTTTAATTCCTCCTATATAGATATAATGCTCCTTGAAACCGATACATCGGGCTTTGAGGTATTTATCATAGCGCTGCTGGCGGTTGTGCTCCTGCGCTTTTTTGCAGAGATAATTAAAGAAAAGGCATCTTACGAAACAGAAAGAAATATGAATATAAGTTTAAGTGTCGGTTTTATGGAAAAGATACTTAAACTGCCTATCATTTATTTTATGCAAAGAACTCCGGGCGAACTTGCAAACAGGCAGCTCGGCAGTTTTGAAACGGCACAGCTTGTATGCGAAAATTTGTCGCCGATATTCTTTCAAGCCGTACTTGTTGCGGTGTACTGCGCGGCGGCTTTTAAATTTGACGTGCCTATTGCGCTTATAGGCGTTGCGGCGGTGTTATTAAATACGGTCATCTCTTATATATCTTCAAATAAAATGAGCGATGTATCTGCAATAAACAAAAAAAACACGGGTATGTATTACGGCGCGCTGGTATCGTCGATAGATATGATGGATACCATAAAATCATCTGCCTGCGAAGAGTCGATTTTTGTCAGACTTACAGGTACGGCGGCAATGTGTACACAGCCCCGTATACAGCGCGAAATAATAAAGCTGTATTCTTCCGCCGCGTTTGAAACGGTCAATTTTGCAGTTTCGGCGGCAATACTGCTGACGGGTACTTTCCGTGTGCTGAATGGGGAGTTTTCCATAGGCGTTACCGTTGGTCTAATGGGTATGTTTTCGGCGTTTCTTGTGCCGATAGGCGCATTTATAAACTCCGTTTCCGCCATATTTGACCTTAAAAGTATCTATAACAGGACCGACGATACAATGCGCTATGACAACGAGGATATTTTCCTGCCCGAAAACATTGAGCAAACAAAAACAATGGGCAATGATATAAGGCTTGAAAATGTCGCTTATACCTACGGCGGCTCCGAAAAAAATGCGGTCACGGATATTTCCTTTGAAATAAAAAAGGGTAAAAGTGTGGCACTTACGGGTGAAAGCGGCGGCGGCAAAAGCACCGTTGCAAAGATGATAGCGGGCCTTTTTTCCGAGACCGTGGGTCATATATACTACGGTGATGCGGAGAAAAAAGATATACATAAAAGCAATTTTTATTCAAAGATCGCCGTTGTCAGTCAATCCGTAATAATGTATGAAGGAACGGTATTTGACAATATCGCTATGTGGAATAAAAATGTCGAATATGAAGATGTGGTGCGTGCCTGCAAAACAGCCTGTATACATAATGATATAATTGCCAGAAAAGGCGCCTATTACGAAAAAATAACCGAGGGCGGCGCAAACTTTTCGGGTGGACAAAGACAGCGCTTTGAAATAGCGCGGGCACTTGTACGCAGCCCCGAAATACTTGTGCTTGACGAGGCAACAAGCGCGCTTGATGCAAATACGGAAGCCGAGATAATGAAAAACATTACGTCGCTTGGCATAACGCTTATTATAATAGCACACAGACTTAACACGGTAAGAAACTGTGATGAGATACTTGTTTTCAAGGATGGCGGAATTGCGGAAAGAGGCACACATAAAAGCCTTTTGGAACAAAACGGCATATATGCACGGCTTATAAAAGAGGGATAAAGATGTCGGAGAAAGATGAACGCAACTACAGACAAACCGAATACGTTAACGAGGCATACTTTAAAATATTAAATTCCGCTTCGTCCGATAACAACAGCGAAATTGAAGTTATTTTAAGGTATCTGGGGTACGATTACCGCGTAAAAGCCAATACGCTGAGACAGCAATTTGAAGAAGTATTAAACGAACTTGGTTTGTCTTTCAGATTTGTCGAATTAAGCGGCGAGTGGTATACGGACAATATGCTGCCGCTTATGGTGTGGCATAACGGCGAATATAAGGCGGTGCTGCCGGGTTTCAAGGGTACTTGTTATTATTATGACGGGAAAAATCGCAAAAGGATAACCGGGGAAAATGCGGACGAATTTGACACAACGGGCATTTGCTTTTATAAAGGTTTCAAAAAAGGACAGGTAACAAAGGCGGGTCTGATCAAATATATGCTCTCATGTGTGAGAAAACGCGAATATTTACTGATGTTGGCTGCGGCAGCACTTGTAACTTTATTTTCGGTATTATACGCACAAATGCAGCATCATATATTCCAAAGCCTTATCCCGTCGGGTTCCGGAAAATATGTTGCCTCAATAACGGCATTCCTGCTTGGACTGGCAATAAGCATGTTTGTTGTGAATGTGTTTAAAGGCGTTGTTTCGGCCAATATTCCGCTTGTAATAAGCGCAAATCTTCAGGGGGCGCTTATCGCAAGACTGCTTAGACTTAAACCGTCGTTTTTTGAAGAAAGGCAGTCGGGAAGTTTGGGTGAGAATATAATAAGACTTTCGGACGTGTCGGATATGATCTCGGGAGAAAATGTTTCGGCGCTGATGTCATTTGTGCTTTCATTTGTTTATATCGCAATGATAAGGGTAAATGCAAATGAGTTTACGCCTTATGTTTTAATGCTGTTTGCAATAACACTTGTTATGAATGTTGCAAATGCGCTTGTATGTGACCGATACACAAAGAAATTTCAAAAAAATACCAATGAGATGACAGGTTTTGTGTACGAACTGTTCGGCGGAATGGAAAATGTTAAGCTGAATAATGCCGATGCGACAATGTTTGATCGTTGGAGCGATTATTATACCGAAACATTGATGTCGCATAAAAAACCGCTTTTTATTAAACATTATAACGCATTTTACGCACTTATAAGTGCCGTATATACGATGGCTATTTATATGATAGGTATAAGGTCGAATATAGGTGCGGCGGATTTTATAACTTTTATGGCGCTGTACGGTATGTTTGTTGCGACAACATCGGGTATATCAAAGGTATTTGACTCGGTGGTAAGATACAATACGGCTTTTTCAAGGATAGAAGATTTTTTGCGGGCCGAGACCGAAGAAACGGGGAAAAAGGCCGATTTGAAGGGTATAGAAAAAGCTATAGCCTTTTCAAATGTCAGCTACAAATACCCCAATGCAGATAAAGACGTAATTTCGGATATGTCTTTTTCAATACCTAAAGGCAAAAAAATTGGCATTGTCGGCAAAAGCGGCTGTGGTAAGTCTACGCTGCTGAAACTGCTTTTGGGTTTTGAACAGCCGTATTCCGGACATATTTTTATTGACGATACCGACCTTAACGAGATAAATCTGCGCAGCTACCGCAAAAATCTTGGTGTAGTCCTGCAAAATACAAAACTTATACCTGCGGATATAATTTCAAATATCACACTTACAAGTCCGTCCGCATCCAATGACGAAGTAATGGCGGCGATAGAAGCAATGGGATTGAAAGGCGATATCGAAAAAATGCCAATGGGTCTTTCGACTTATATCTCTGAAGAAAATATGAGCATATCCGTAGGACAGAAACAACGTGTGCTGCTTGCGAGGGCTATAATATCAAAACCGGCTCTGCTTGTGCTTGACGAAGCAACAAATGCGCTTGACAACATAACGCAGGCTGCGGTAACAAGGTATATAGAAAACACAGAGACAACAGCGATAATAGTTGCTCACAGACTTTCAACAATAAAACAGTGCGATGATATAATAGTGCTTGATAACGGAAAGATAGCCGAACAGGGCAGCTATGACGAGTTGATAGCAAAAAACGGACAGTTTTATGAGCTTGTGAAAAATCAACTGTAATTGTCGGAAGATCACAAGCAAAAAGGTTTTTTGACTTTGCCGAATTATATTATCATAGAATTATCAAAAAAGGATAAAGAGCCTGCGATGAAAAATAACGGTCGGTCGGGGAAATCGATATTATAGCGGAAGAGGATCGGGATGAAATATTTGGTGACGATCCCGACTTCAATACGGAAGACGAGGAAGAGTATTCCAACATAATACATATTCCGTTTAAAGATATAAACGGTAGAAGTGTAAATGTAAAAACAGAGTTCCTTATCAATCCTTGAGATTTGGAAAAAGAATAAAAATATCAGGGAGAAGATGGGTGGGTAATTTATCTACTCATAAAGGCGTCATAAAGGAGACTACGAAAAATCAGAAACAGAATATTGACAAATCTATGCTTTAGTGGTATTATTATTTTAAGAAAAGGAAATGCCGCCTTGATAGACGGTTAGCCCTTGGCTATGTTGCGATAAGATAACCGCTCAAGTTTGCAGACTGTGGGGCGGTTATCTTTTTGTGTTTTTGCTTCCAAAGGTGTATCCCAAGCCAAAGCAAGCGATACATAGCCCTAATATAGCTACAAAAGTATCTACTGTCAGCATAATATCACACCCCTTTATCCTTGGATTTCCGACCGGGTCGGATCGTTATGTAATAACAGGTTCCTTGGAGTCAAGGGTTTAAATCGCCTACCGTATATTTTGGCGACATTTCCCGGAATTTAGATTTTATCATATAAAGGCGGCTTTGTCTATTCCTGAAATATTACATTATGATTACAAAGCAAATTAAGAATTTTGGCACTATGTTTTGTAAACGTGGTGCTTTTTTGCGTGTTTTGCTGCCTTGTAATAAATATTGAAAAATTTTTGCTCTTGGTACCGGTCGAGCAGAAATCACAAAACAATCACAATATTTTCAAGAAAATAAATACCGTTCCTATATCAAGCCAATGAATAATATTACAGTTTATTTGCTTTGAAACTTACAGGGAAAATTATCATATTAATCTAATCAAAGATGAAAACTTTGCGAGCGTCAGCGGGTGCCCTGTTGGGGGTTAAAAAGTGGAGATTAGTGAAATCTCCCTTTGAAAACGCTCGAGGGAACCCGTTGGCTATGCTTGCAAGATAGTGAAAAAGCCCTTTTGGGGCGTAAAAGAAAAAAATATATGTCCCGACAGAGGACAACACTAATTATAGCCTATAAGATTTTTTTTGAAAATAATTTTACATCATCCGGCAGGATTTTTTATTTGCGTGGAGAAAAATATTCTTAATGGTGCGTGAAAAAAATTTTGATTCACCGATGAGCGCAACGAAAAAATTTCTTTTTTTGTTTTGACTTAATAGAAATATTGTAGAGTATAGCAGAGGAAAAAATTATGTTAAAGTTACCGCCGCAGATTAAAGGTGAAAAGGCAAATGAAATAATAACTCGGTTCGTAAACAAAAGATTACTCGACCTTATGCGGGAGATCATTCTCGATGAGGTGAGTTGGAATTTAGTGCTGACGGGTCAATTAAACGGTGAAGATTTAGCAGCGAAAAGTTTTGACGAGCTTGTCGATATTGAAAGTTTAATTTACGATATGGATTTTGCGGAAAATATTTCGATGACATATTTGCCCGACAACTATCCTATTGAAAAAGCAAATTATAATTTTTTCGGACTGTTCAAACTTTTAAAGGCGAAGAAAGAATATGTCCCCGCACTTGCGATGGAGTATAAACTATGAGAAGAGAGAAAGCTTGCTTTCTCAATTCGATTAGTTTAACGATGCGAAATTGAAAATTTCGTGGAGGTTTGAGGAAGTTTTAACTTCCGATAATACATTTTATATCACATTATTTACGGAGCGGTCGGGGAAATTGATATGATAAGGGTGCTAAAAATGCAGATGCGTGGATAAAGTCTCCGTTGATATTGGTACCGGTTGTTATAACAGGAGATACGCTGGGGGCAAATTATAAAATAAAACGATACGAGGATGACATTGTTGTTAATCCAACCCTTACATATCTTTTTGAACGAGACTATGGTATTACACTTCCGGAATTTGATTCTGATAAAGATGATATAGATGTCTTTATGCAAAAGATGGAAGAATTAGTTGATACGAGAGGCTGGAAGGTGAACAGGGATTGTTGTATTGGTCTTATGTCATTCTTGAAGATCAGTATGTACAGAGACCTTGTAAATAATGCCGAAAGCCTTAGAAAAAATCCCATAATAAGGGCGTTTGCAGGTGAAGAAAATGAAATAAACAGAATTTCGGGCGAAGCGTATGAGTTTGACCATGATGCTGAAAAAACCTCTGATACATTTCAGGTCGTTGATGCTGATTCAAGCCAACAGGATGCAATTGCATTATCAAAAGCAGGCGTTAGTTTTGTTATGCAGGGACCGCAGGGCACCGGTAAAAGTCAAACAATAACCAACATAATTGCTCAAGGTTTGGCTGATGGCAAGAAAGTATTATTTGTTTCGGAAAAAATGGCTGCTTTGGAAGTAGTATATCGCCGTTTGTCCGAAACCCATCTTGCTGATTTTTGCCTGCCGTTTCACAGCTATGGCAGAAAAGATGCTTAATGCTGTCGTTACACCCGTTACTTTACAGTAAACAATAAATTTTATACAAAGCGGTTTATGCCGCAAAAAAGGAGAAGAAACAATGAAAAGAAAACTTATTTTTGCAGCAAGTGTTATTATGGCATCAAGCCTTATGTCTGTCTGCGCTTTTGCGGCGGATGTAAATATCGTAATTGACGGTAATACCGTTGCAAGCGATACGGAGCCGCAGATAACGGCAGAGGGACGCACTATTGTACCACTGCGCGTTATTTCCGAAGAACTCGGAGCAACGGTTGACTGGGATGCGGAAAACAAAAACGTTACTGCGCAAAAGGGCGACAGTACGCTTAAACTTGCAATAGGCGAAAATGTTATGACGGTTGACGGCAGCGAGATAGAGCTTGATTCTCCCGCGCAGATAATCAACAGCAGAACTATGGTGCCTTTAAGAGCGATTTCCGAAAGCTTCGGCTGTGAGGTTGAGTGGGACGGCGAGACAAAAACTGTTATAATCAACACAAACGCCGAGGAAACACCCGAGGATCTTCCGACGGAAACAAAAGAAGAAACATATAAGAGTAAAGACGGCTGGTCGGTAAAATACAACAGCACGCTTGTAAATGTAAACGAAAGTGATGACGCGGTAAGTTTTGTCTACACGGGCGAGAGCGCAGGAACAAATATGTTGACGATAAGCTATCTCAAGGGCAAGTCTCCCGAGGAGGTGCTTGGCGAGGTAACAGCCGATTGGGATGGCGAAAAAACACTTCGCACCGAGGGCTATTTTGCAGGCGAAAACTGGGCATTTTTCAGGGATCTTATATCCGAGGGCGGTTCGGGACTTAATCAGCACTTTATCGCAGCAGAGTATAACGACGGTGTTATTCTTATCGAGGGTGTTTCTCACACAGATCCCGATGATGAAGAATATACCGTAAGCGATACAATGGCAAATATTCTTGACTCCATGGAGTTTGAAAATTATCAGCCGCAGAAAGAGTATGACTATGTTCCCGGCGTTTACACACAGACCTACACCGATGAAGTGGGCGGCGAAAAAGTGGAGACCACAAACACCGTTACGCTTAACAAAGACCATACGGCGGTTATTTCCATACAGGACGTTGTAGAGGGTTTATGGACAAGCACGGGCATCCGTATTGACAACGAGACATTTTACGAGTATACGATAGAGGGTGAAAAGCTTTATATAAACTTTGACGGTGTATGGAGCGAGTTTGAAAAAGAAACGGACGAAAAGAAGTAATAAACCGTAATTTGCGTGAAAATGATACAGGGATATTATTTATTGCGCTGCCAATAAAAAAACCGGTCAAGGAGTGATCCTTGGCCGGCTTTTTGCATTATTCTGCGGATTTGAAGTCGATTATAACTGCTTTGTCGTATTCGGCAAATAATTCGGTGAATTTATCCTCCGCTTCTTTTCCTTCAAGTTCTTTGTCTTCCGAAACATAAGTGTAAGTTTCGTTTTCGTCCTTGTCAAATGATACAGTTGCTTTTTCCGTCTCTGTAAGTGTATTGGACTTTTCGTCGTAAACGGCCTTTGCTATCCAATGGCCGCCTGCATAAAACAGAGCGCCATCCTTTACTGCAAGAGGATAAGCTGTGCCGCCGCATTCTACGGAGCCGATCTCTTCTATCTTGCCATCCTTGCCATCGGCATAAGCGGTCGCTTCGATAGCTGCGTTGTGACCGTTAAGATCGTCATAAACATTTTCCGCAACCAGAAGAATGTCTTTATCCTCGCTTACGGCAGCAAAGGCAAAAGCATCTTTATCCTTAAGTTTGGATATCACGGAAGAATACTTGTCAACATTCTGCTCGTAAACAGAAGGCTTTTCCTCGCCCTTTTCGGCAGGCTTTTCTTCTTCGTCTGCAACTGCGGGTGCTTCCTCGTTTGTTATGGTTATTGTCTTTGTCTCGCCGTCCCAGTCAACCTTTGCACCGAGTGCTTCCGAAACAAATCTTAAAGGTACCATTGTACGGCTGTTTTTTATTTCGGCAGGAACAAGAAGTTTGTTTTCCTCGCCGTTTACAAGTGCGGTTTCTTCGCCTATTGTAAGTTTTATCTCAACGCCGCCTTTTTCTGCGGTAACAAGTTTTTTGTCGTTATCCCAGTCAACCTTTGCACCAAGACCCTCAAATATTGCACGCATGGGTACGCGGGTAGTGCCGTTTTCGATATAAGGCTCGGAATCAAATGTCATTTTTTCGCCGTTAAGGAATACTTCTATCTTGTTGGGATCCTTTGTTTCGGTTACCTCGGGCTTTTCTTCTTCGGCTGCCGCTTTGACCTCCGAGGATGTCTTTAAGGTAATGGTCATCTTACCGTCCTTTTCGGCTGCTTCCAATCTTTCTTCCTCTTTTTCCCAATCTATTTTATCATAGATATCAAAAATATTAGTGGTAACGGTGATATCGGTTATCATTTCTTTGTCTTTTTCAAGCGCACCGATGTTAAGACCGTCATAATAGGGGTTAAAGTGGTATGCCTTTTCTTCGTCGAGTACAAATGAATCAAAGGTGCCGTTAAGGCCTGCTGCCTTGAATTCTTCTGCTTCTTTCTCCTCAAAATCGGCTGCGCTGCCGCCTGTTTTTACATCGAGAACAACATCAAACTTGCTGCCGTCATAGTCAAAGCCCTTTATCTGTACATCCGCACCGTCGCCATAGCTGTTTATCTCGCCTGTATACTGCATAAAGATACGGTTTTTGCCGTCAACTTTTTTAACAAATACACAGCCGCCGCCCTTTTCGCCCCAAAGGAAGTTTGTAATCTTATCGGATGTTGCGGCAAGCTCTGCCTTGCCGTCCTTTTCTTCGTACATCTGTACATATAAAAGGTCCTCTTTATCTGTGTTTTCTGCGTATACGGTAAGAAGCTCCTCCTCGCCGTCACCGTCAAAATCGCCTGTCTTGCCGCTGACTACGCCTGATTCAAAATCAAAACCTGCGGGCACGGCGTGGATATTGTCATTGTCACCGGAGTCGGTATATTTTGCCGTCAAGCCTGAAAGATCTGTCTTTTTGGAATCGGAATATGCCTTTGTGAGCGCATCGGATGCAAAAACCGTACTTGCGCCTGCAAGCACTGAAATTGCAGTCAATGTAAGTGCTATTTTTCTTTTCATAGTAGTTATTGTCCTTTCTTTTACGGACACCAAAGGAGATAAATTCCTCCCAAGGCACCGCAGTATTTTACATATAAAATTATATCACATTTACCGCCTTTTGTAAATATTTGATTGTTATTATTTTCGGCGTTTTCGGGGATTTTTAAAACATAAAAATATTATGGAAAATTCCATAAAATACTTTATTTATCGGGCTTTTTGTGTTAAAATAAAAATATGGACAGACTATGTTTTTGTGACGGGATAAACGAGGAACAGATATGGAATTTTTAAGAGAGAATCAGCTTGATATTATGCTTGTTTTAAGCGGCGTATGCGGCTTTATAGCCGTTTTTTCGCTTATTGTAAAAAATTTGACACCTCGCCGGAAAGTTGCCCTTACGCTTATGGACCTCGGTGCAATGCTTCTGCTTATATTTGACAGATATGCATACATTTACAGGGGCAGTACAAGCCGATTGGGTTTTTGGATGGTGCGTATAAGCAATTTTATCGTCTTTTCAATGCCGCTGGCAATAATTTTTTTGTTTAATGTGTATCTTGCAGATCTGTATACAAACGAGGGCGGACTTGAAAACCCACCCAAACGCCTTAAAATTGCATCAATAACGGCAGGCATAGGTGAACTGCTTATTATCTTATCGCAGTTTACGGGGCTTTATTATTCTTTTGATGCACAAAACAGATATCAGCGTGCGGACGGTTTTATTCTGTGCTATGTCATTCCGCTTGTGTTGCTGATACTCCAGCTTTCGGTGGTTATACAATACCGGGAAAAACTAAATAAACTTAAAAATATCTCGCTGATATTGTTTACCTTTGTTCCGCTTGTTGCTTCCGTAATACAAATTTTTGCTTACGGTATTTCTTTGACCAATATCACAAGTGTCGGCCTTGTTATAGTGCTTTATATGCTCACGCTTATGGATATGAACACTCAGATACAGGCGGCTCACGAACATGAGGTCAAGTTGCTTAAAGATGAGCAGAAAAAAATGCGTCGTATGCTTTTACAGACTTCATCTGCATTGGCAAGCGCAATAGACGCAAAAGACAGGTATACCCACGGCCATTCAAGGCGTGTTGCCGAATATTCGCAGATGATAGCCGAAATTGCGGGCAAAAGCGACAGCGAATGTTGGGATATATATCTTGCGGGGCTTTTGCACGATGTGGGCAAAATAGGTGTTCCCGATGAGATAATAAATAAAACGAGCAAGCTTTCCGATGAAGAGTTTGCAAAGATAAAAGAACACCCGACTATCGGCAGAAAAATTTTAAAGAAAATAAATATGACACCGTATTTAAGCGTGGGCGCGGATTATCACCACGAAAGATATGACGGTAAAGGCTACCCAAACGGCGCAAAAGGGGAGGAAATACCCGAAATTGCAAGGATCATAGCCGTTGCTGATGCCTATGATGCAATGACATCAAAGCGCAGTTACAGAGAGCCGCTGCCGCAGGCTGTTGTGCGCGAGGAAATAGTAAAAGGCTCGGGAACGCAGTTTGACCCGCGTTTTGCCGAGATAATGCTTAAACTGATAGATGACGACAAGGATTATAATTTAAAAGAAAACGGCGATGAACCGTATTAAGAAAATTTTGAACAGACGGGAGGAATGTCAATGAAAGACCCGAGAAAAAGCATAGTATTCAAAAGCATATTCGGCATTGTGTTTTTGTTATTTGTATTTGCGGTAATAGTTAATATTATCGGCTACAAGGGCTTTACAAATTCTCTGCTCACCCTGTATACCGAGGACGGTTTCAGAACAGCCGAAACGGCGGCTGAGCTTATAGATGCCGATAAAATCGACGAATATGAGAAAAGCGGCGGGGTTACGCAAGAATACAAAGCCGTGTGGAACGGTCTTGACAGATTGTGCAATTCGCAGGGCGTGACTTTTATTTATCTTATTCGTCCCGACAGAACGGATTACGGGCATATTAAATTTATTTTTTCTACGATAAATAAAGAAAGTGAGTTTACACCTTATGAATTTGGTTATCTCCGCGAAACGACAAACGACGAATACCGCGAAAAATACAAAAACCTATATGACGGAAAAACCGAAAAAGAGGTACTTATAAGAGATAAGGGTTATATCGAAACGGGATCGCATATAACAATTATGATACCCGTAAAAGACAGTAAAAATCAGGTTCAGGCACTCTTATGCGTACAGCGGCAGATGGACGGTATGACCCGTTCAAGACGCAATTATGTGGAAAATGTAAGTCTTGTGCTGATAATTCTTGCTATAGTTGTAATTATCGGACAAGGTGTATATATGCTGAAAGCGTTTTTGGCGCCCGTAAAGATGATAACTGCGGAGGCGGCGCGTTTTGCAAATGAAAATGCGGCAATGGACGGCAAGCTGACCGATACGATAAAAAATACCGATGAGATAGGCGTTCTTGCCGATTCCATTGATAAAATGGAAAGCAGGATAGAAAATTACATAAACCATATCGAAACCATAACTGCCGAAAAAGAGCGCATAAATACCGAGCTTTCGCTTGCAACGCGCATACAGTACGGTATGCTGCCGCATACGTTTCCCGCTTTTCCCGATAATAAAGAATTTGATATATATGCTTCGATGGATCCCGCAAAGGAGGTGGGCGGAGATTTTTACGACTTTTTTATGACGGACGATACACATCTTTGTATGGTAATGGCCGATGTATCGGGAAAAGGTGTACCTGCGGCATTGTTTATGATGGCAACAAAAATAATACTTGCAACCAATGCAAAAATGGGAAAATCGCCTGCGGAAGTATTGACGACCGCCAATGACAGGATATGCGCAAACAATCACGAAGAAATGTTTGTGACGGTATGGCTTGGCATACTTGATATAACAACGGGCAAAGTGATTGCCGCAAACGCAGGACACGAATATCCTATACTGATGCAGCCAAACGGTGAATTTGAGCTTTTTAAAGATAAGCACGGCTTTGTTGTCGGCGGTATGGACGGTGTTGCATATAAGGAATATGAATTTACTATGCAGCCCGGGGCAAAGCTGTTTTTATACACGGACGGCCTGCCCGAGGCGACCGATAAAAATAACGAAATGTTCGGCACGGAGCGTGCTTTGGACGTCCTTAACAAATATAAAACTTCTGCACCCAAAGAAATATTAAACGGCGTCAAAACGGCGGTGGAGGGCTTTGTAAAGGATGCGGAGCAGTTTGACGATATGACGATGCTTGCAATACACTATTACGGCGCCGAATAATACGGAAAAAATATTTTAAGGAGATGAAGTTATGCGAAAAAACAAAATTTTATCAATTATGCTGCTTACGGCGATTTGTTTTACGGGATGCGGCCAAACACAGCAAAATGTGCAAAACAACACTTTGATGCAGGCAAAACCGACAGCCGAAACACAGGAAACGGCCGAAACACCGCTTTTAATGGAGACCGACCGCCCCGATACGGAAAATTACAAACTTAAAGAAGTTGTTGTTATGAGCAGACATAACATTCGCTCGCCGCTTTCAAGCAACGGTGCGGCACACGTTATTGCTACCCCGCACGAATGGATAAAATGGACGGCCAATTCAAGCGAACTGTCACTTCGGGGAGGTGTGCTTGAAACGATGATGGGACAGTATTTCAGAAAATGGCTTGAAGCCGAAGAGCTTATTCCCGAAAATTATATGCCTGCGGATAACGAGGTACGCTTTTACGCAAATTCCAAACAACGTACTATCGCAACGGCGAAGTATTTTTCAAGCGGTTTTCTGCCTGCTGCTAATGTGAATATAGAGCAAAAAGGCGAGTTTAACAAGATGAATCCCGTTTTTGATCCCAAGATCGATTTTTACAGCGAGTCTTATGCCCAAGCGGTGCAGAAACAGTTTGAAGAACGCGGCGGCGCGAAGATAGCGGCAGACCTTGAAGAAAACTACAAACTTTTAGCCGATGTTGTGGACTATAAAGAGTCCGAAGGCTACAAAAGCGGCGAACTTAAAGATTTTGTGACCGACGATACAACAATAACACCCGAACTTGACGAGGAACTTACTGTCGGCGGTTCGCTTGCGGCGGCAACATCCGTAAGCGATGCACTTGTTTTGCAGTATTATGAAGAACCCGACCCCGTAAAAGCTGCTTTCGGGCACGAACTTACCGACGAGCAGTGGGCGCAGATCGCAGATATAACCACAAAGTACGTTGAGGTACGACACGGACTTCCGCTTGTTGCGGTAAATGCCGCACATCCGTTACTGTAAATGATGTTGTAAATACGATGAAAGACACTTTTCCCGACGAAAAAGAAAAAATGCTTGACAGATGTATACATTTTTTGTATGTGCTTGAAAGGAATAAATTTATAAAAAGAACCGATCGATAAATTATAGTGGGGGAACCGGGGTCAGACAACCTGTCCCCCGCCTTCTCCGATTTTTATGAAAGATTGGAAAACTGCCGATAAAATGTTGTGATACGGCAGGGGCGGAGTGATTCTTTGTTTTCGGTGAAAGTGGCTTGAACAGCGCCCGGGACAAAGAACCGTCCCCTGTCTCATATTAATGTTGAAATTCTCCCCGACAGCGACATCGAAAAATCACTGTCCGCAAAAGGGTCGGCCGCATACAAAGCAGTATGTAACGGCAAAACAGTTGGCGGCGCTATTGTTGTGATAAACGAAAAAACACAGCATAATCATCTTGATTTTTTATATGTCAAGTACGGTACGCAGAGCAAAGGGATCGGACAAAAAATATGGAGCGCAATAGAAAAATTATATCCCGACACAAAAGTTTGGGAGACCTGCACTCCGTATTTTGAAAAACGCAATATTCATTTTTATATTAACCGTTTAGGCTTTCGTGCCGTTGAATTTTTTAATCCGCATCATCCCGATAAAAACATTTCCGATGATATGGTCGGTGGAGATTATTTTTTCCGCTTTGAAAAAACAATGGAATGATTATTATATCACGAATTTATGGAGGAAACTATGACTTACGAAGAAGCAGTAAAGATAATTCCGCTTGGACATTATCGCCACTTTAAAGGAAACGAATATGAAGTTATCGGTATTGCAAGACACTCGGAAACAACAGAGCCTATAGTTATCTATCGCGCCCTTTACGACGAGGGGACCTTATGGTGCAGACCTGCAGCAATATGGAACGAAACGATAGAACGTGATGGTAAAGAATTTCAACGGTTTAAAAAAATAGAAGTAAACTGACTAACTGGTCAAATTCCCCGTCATATCCCGTAAGAAAAGCAACAAATTCGTGTTCCTGTATCAGCTTGAAAATAATCTCGTCCAAGCGGCTCTCCAACAGCTTTGAATAATAAACGTCCCTGTGCCCGAAAAAAGATACCGTAAACACATCAAGCATATATCCCATACCTAACACCCCCGACAAACTGAATTATGGTTTTAAAAATATTCTACCATATAATTCATATAAATTCAAGCAAGGCATTTACTACAAACAACGCTGTAATGTTTATAACTCAACCTAAAACATTTATAATAAATAGCAGGAGCATATTTAGGACGATAAGAGGTTGTTGCTATGAATGAAAGATATAAAAAGATCAACGCCGAGATAGGCGAAAGAGTACGCGAAATGCGATATAAGAAAAAGCTGACACAAGAGGAATTGGCAGAGCAAACAGGCATCAGCAATTCACAGCAGGTCAGCAATATAGAACGCGGTTTGTCGGGAATGTCCATTGAAACATTAAAGGCGGTATGCAAAGCACTTGATGTTGATGCCGACTATCTTATTTTCGGCATATCCCCGAAAAGCGCAGATACGGTTTTGAGCAAGTATATTAAAGATATGAGTCCCGAACAGATTGCTAATCTTTTAGAAATGGTAAAAGCGTATGCCAAAACCTGCGGTATCAATATAACAGAATAACAATAAATAACAGGTCGTTTTGAGTAAGAAATGACCTGTTATTTTTGTATAAACATAAAAGAATTCGTTAAAAAGTTTTTAAAAACTATTCAAAAAACTATTGACTTGGAGTGAACTCCAGGTAGTATAATATAATTGACCCCGATGAAAATTAAGAGGAGGTGTAGCTTTTATGACTATCAAAGAGGTATGTGAGAAATTTTCTCTCACACAGGATACGCTGCGTTATTACGAGCGTGTCGGTGTGATACCCGAGGTAAACAGGACAAAAGGCGGCATACGCGATTACACCGACGAGGATATCGCATGGGTGGAAAATGCCGTCTGTATGCGCAGCGCGGGAGTACCCGTGGAAATGCTGATAGAGTATGTAAGGCTTTTCCGCGAGGGTGACGAAACGCTTAAAGCAAGGCGCGACCTGCTTGTCGAGGCGCGGGTAGAGGTACAGAAAAATCTCGACAAATACCTGACAACTATGGAACGATTGAATTACAAAATATCCCGCTATGAGGAAGCGCTTAAAACGGGCGTGCTGACATGGGATGTTGAGGACAAATAAGGCGGTAAGATTATGAAATATTTAAAGATGAACAACGGAAGAGAATGCCCCGCTATCGGTATCGGTACATTTATGATATCCCCCGCGGATGCAGAAGTAAGCGTAAGAGAAGCACTCAAAATGGGCTATGAATGTGTGGACACCGCTGCGGCGTATGTAAATGAAAGAGCTGTCGGACGAGGTATAAAGGCAAGCGGAGTTGACAGAGAAAAGGTATTTGTCTCAACGAAACTTTGGCCCACCGAGTATGAGAACGAAAATGCCGTAAACGAGACATTAGAGCGTTTGGGTGTTGATTATGTTGACCTTCTCTATATACATCAGCCCGCAGGCAATTGGCTTTCGGGTTACAGATTGCTTGAAAAAGCGTATAAAGAGGGTAAAGCCAAAGCAATAGGCATTTCAAACTTTGAGGGTAAATATATTGCGGAGCTTGAAACAAAATGGGAGATAGCACCGCAGTTTATCCAGGTTGAAGCACATCCGTATTTTACACAGGATGAGTTAAGAAAAACGCTTGATAAATACGGTATCAGACTTATGGCGTGGTATCCTCTCGGACACGGTGATAAATCGCTTGTCAATGAACCCGTATTCACGAAACTCGGCGAAAAATACGGCAAAAGCAGTGCACAGGTAATTCTGCGCTGGCATACGCAGATGGGATTTGCCGTAATACCCGGTAGTAAGAATGTCGATCACATTAGGGATAACCTTAATATTTTCGACTTTACCTTGACCGATGAGGAAATGGCAGAGATTGCAAAATTAAATAAAGGTGTGCGCTATTACAACGGAACGGACGAACAGCTTGCAGGCTACGCCGCTTGGAAGCCGCCGTATGAGAAAGAATAAGGAGTGAGATTTATGGCAAAAGTATTGACAGCTTTCTTTTCGAGAGCAGACGAGAATTATTTTGGCGGAGTTATGCGCTATATCGAGGTAGGCAATACTGAAGTAGCCGTCGAAAAAATAAAAGAGCGCATTGATACCGATATTTTTAAGATAGAGATGAAAACGTCCTACGCAAAGGAATACAAAACCTGCATAGACCAGGCGAAAAAGGACAAACAAAACGATGCGAGACCCGAACTTGTACCTCTGCCCGACAGTATAGACAGCTATGATACTATAATACTTGCATACCCCAATTATTGGTCAACTATGCCAATGGCTGTGTTTACATTCCTTGATGCGTTTTCGTTCAAAGGCAAGACGATACTGCCGCTTTGCACAAATGAGGGCAGCGGTATGGGTACAAGCGAGGGCGACATAAAAAAAATTTGCGCAGGCGCAGATGTAAAAAAAGGTCTGCCGCTTAACGGAAGTAATGTAGGAAAAGCGGATGCGCAGATAGAAAATTGGTTAAAGACAAACAACTTGATTTAAGGAGGACAAATCTATGTTAGGTAATTTCAGCTATAAAAATGCAACAAAACTTTATTTCGGTGACGACTCTCTTAAATATTTGAACGGGGAACTTCCGAAATACGGCAAGAATATCCAGCTTATATACGGCGGCGGCTCGATAAAGAAAAACGGCCTGTATGACGAGATAATAAAGATACTCAAAGACAACGGTAAAAATATTATCGAGGACGGCGGAGTTATGCCAAATCCGACCGTTGAAAAACTGTACGAGGGCGTAAAACTTGCAAGAGAAAACAAGACCGACCTGCTGCTTGCCGTAGGCGGCGGCTCCTGCTGTGATTATGCAAAGGCTGTGTCCGTTTCGGTAAACTGTGACGAAGACCCGTGGGATAAGTATTATCTGCGCTTTGAAGAACCCGACTGCGACATTGTACCCGTCGGCTGTATATTGACTATGGCAGGTACGGGCTCGGAGATGAACGCGGGCTCGGTAATAACAAACCACTCGCAGAAACTTAAAATAGGTCACGTTTTCGGCGAAGAAGTTATGCCTAAATTCTCCATACTTAATCCAAAGTATACATTCTCCTTGCCTAAAAAGCAGATGGTAGCGGGTATTTATGATATATTCAATCATATCTGTGAACAGTATTTTTCGGGCGAGGACGACAACACAAGCGACTACATCGCGGAGGGACTTATGAAGTCCGTTATCCACAGCTCTTTAATTGCCATAGAAGATCCCGAAGATTACGAAGCTCGTTCAAATATTATGTGGACAGCAACCTGGGCACTTAACACACTGATAGCAAAGGGTAAAACTACCGATTGGATGGTGCATATGCTTGGTCAGTCTGCGGGCGCATATACTGATGCTACCCACGGAATGACACTTGCTGCCGTATCATTGCCTTATTATCGTTATATAATGCCTTTCGGACTTGAAAAATTCAAGCGTTTTGCGGAAGAAGTGTGGAATATCTGCTCCGAGGGGAAAACAGACGAACAGGTAGCGAATGAAGGTCTTTTGGCAATGGAAAATTGGATGAAGAAAATAGGTGTGATTATGAGCCTTTCAGAACTCGGTGCGACCGAAGATATGATAGACGGAATTGCCGAGGGCACATTTATTCTCGAAGGCGGCTATAAGGTACTGACAAAGGATGAGGTAAAAGAAATAATAAAGCAGAGTATGTAAAAGTGATTAAAAAACTACGCAAAAGTAACAAAAATGCGGATAGTTTCATAAATGTGAAGTGAAACAAAAACAGGCTATCCTTTCGTATTTGAATGATAGCCTGTTTTATTAGCATATATAATCATCAAAATTAGGCGGTATGTCCTCATCTTTGAGAAAATCGCCGCAAACAGGAATGACAAAATCGCATAGTTCCAGATTTTTATGTTTCATAATATCCCATTTTATTCCTAATAATTTATGCGGAACTCGTAATTCTCGGGCGATATATTCAAAATTTTTGCCTTCCTGTAAATACTCCGTCACGCTACTGTCATCTATCAAAAGTTCGGCAGCGAATATATTAGCTTCTTTTTCCAACGCATTATTGCTGAAAATAGTGGTGTCACTAAATTGCTTGATTTTATTGCCGGACACATCATTTTCTTTCTGTGTATGGGAATGAAGAAAAACGTGTCCAAGTTCATGTGCGAGAATTATGCGCTGAAATTCTTTGGACATATCAGAATTGACTGTTATGGAATTTATCTGATACATCTTTAAGAAAAATCCTTTTGTAGCTTCCTGTCCCGTACCCATAGTTTCGTAGTTTAGTTTAATACTGCGTTTTAGTTTGCAAATTTGGAATGGGTCGGAAGAACCGTACTCTTTTTTTACTTTATGCACGACGGAACAAATATACTCCCCATTATATATCAATATTCTGTCCTCCAAAATATAAGAATAGATTATCTCCATTTTTTGCCGTATTTTTCTCTTGCGGTTTCTTTACAAGTGATGTAGGCTTTCATAAGGAATTGATAAAAACTATGGAATATGTGAAAAGGTAGATAATCATGCTCCCTCAATCCTCAAAAAAGCTCCTGCCCGTCGGTTTTGATACAGAGGAGTATTTGAAAGAACATCTTTATATGTATTCGGGCGGCAGCATAACGGCAAAATTCCGCGCCGAAAAGATAATACTCGATGACCTGATAGATTGGTTTAGCACGGATATAGGCATTATCGACGAGGACGAAAAACATATAATAGTGACCGCAAGGGTAAACCAAACCGCAATGTATAAATGGGCAATACAGTATTGCGAACACGTTGAGGTGCTGGAACCGAGGGAATTGAGGGAGAAAGTGACATCTGCTTTAAAAAGTGCAGCAAATAAATATACATAATCGTACCGGGAAAAAATAATTATGATAAACCTCGCACCGTATCGTTTTGAAAAGCATAAGTCTCGGACGACAAATATTAGCAGCGCATATTCCTAAAGCAGCGAATACTTTATATTATCCGAGGAAGAATTCAGGGAGTATTCTTTTAAAGCACTTAACAACAAAATGATAACGCAAAAGCGTTATAACAAAATTCGGGAAAGGGAAAAATGAAAGCAATCAGAAAAACACTTTTATTGATTATTACAGTTTTTATGTCATTTGTGTCCGTTACTTATGCAGGTGACAGTGATATATTTTATGATGATTTTTCGGGACTGAATTTAGACTCCGACAAATGGCTGACGGCTGAAAAAAATTGGGGCGGTACGGTTATTGAAGATGGAGAAAGTGTCGATTACAACGGCGGCGTTATAGCGGAAAATGTACATTTACAAAACGGAAAATTGATTTTTACCGGCTGCGGAAATTTATATGAGGGTAAAAAAAGAGGAATAAATCGCAACGGAACATATCGTGACAACGGCAAGAGATGCGGCGGTGCAATAGCTACGAAAGATTATTTTGCCTCGGGAAGCTACGAGATACGGGCAAAAATAGCACCAACGCTTGGCTGCTGCTCGGCTATGTGGACATTTGAATATGAGGAGGACTATTCGGGCGATGAATTAAAGGTCACAAATCACGAAATAGATATTGAGTTTCCCGGGCGTACTCCGGACAATGATTACAGCCTGTCTCACGCTCTGTGTACAACTTGGACAACAGAGGGCGATTATAAAACAAGTTCCGTATATTGCGGTGACCAAACCGACGGGGAATTTCATACCTACAGATTTGATTGGCACACGGGAGATGCAAACGAAACACCAAGGGTCGAATATTATTTTGACAATACACTTGCGTATACATCATACGATCATATCCCGACAAATGCAGGCAGACTGTGGCTTGGTTTGTGGTTTCCGAGATACTGGGCAGGCATACCCGATTTTGATAAAACATATTTTGAAGTAGATTATGTAAAAATAAAGCCTTTTCACGAAAAAGGTGACAAAGATCAAAATGAATCATATCCCGATGCCGGTTGGAGAAAAAACAATATTGTCAGAGGGGATGTAAACGGCGACAGCACCATTGATTTAAGAGATGTTATAGAAATCGAAAAGAGAACGGTAACGGGATATGTCCCAAACGCAGATGTTAATAATGACGAAAACACGGATAGCAAGGATGCGATTTTGATTTTAAAAAGTCTGTTTTGATTTCGTTAATTAAATACCGATACAGACAAAAAAACACAGGTACCAAAAGGAATAAACAAAAATTCCCGTCCGATAATTTCGGACGGGAATTGTGTTGTTAACGAGTGATGCCGTAATATTCATCAATGGCCATCATCCAGACTGCCAGATATTCGTCCTTGAACATTTCCGAATGATATTCCGTCTTGCCGTCGTTCATATAGAAAGTACGGTCTTCGTAATTTATTATCCACGTGTCGTCCTTGTCGTAAGCAGTAACGTTGTAGCGGTAATCCGCCGCATTATTTGCATCGACACGGCAGTCATTTACCCTTACATTCATTGCATGAAAGTTATTTGCCACGGCAAGTGCCATTATCATATATTTTTCCGCCCTGTCAAAATCGGAGCTTAACTCTTTGTCAACAAGCACGGTGGCCATAATATCATAAAAGAAGTCCCTGTTTATTCTGCGGCCTTCTTCAAGTACGGTCGAATCCACATAGTCAAGAAAACCGTTAAGGTCTTTGCCGCCGTAAAGAACGGTGGAGCCGTTCATACCGCCGTTGGGGATAAGGGTAAGGCCGTCGTCCGTGCGGTAAACATCGGCATAGCTGTATACCGTTTTTTCGCCTTCGGGCTCGTCTGCGGCGGGCTTTGAGGGCTTGGGCGCAGTATTTTCGGCGCTGTCTTTACTGCTGCCGTTTATGCTTATATCGGTGTTGATATCCAGATTTTTGATGGCCTCTGCCGAATTGTTTAATTTATCGAGGTCTATATCTGCACCGTTTGTCTTTGCCGTGCTGCTTTCGGACGTTTCTTCGCCTGCGACCGGGGATTGTGCGGTATTGCCTTCGGATGAGATGTTGTTTTGGCTGCCGCCGCAGGCCGAAAGCATAGCCGTTAAGGTGAATACGGCTGCTGCCGCAAAAATTTTGGTTTTTGATTTCATTTCATATCTTCCTTTCTTGTTATCAAAAGGGACGGGGGACGGCTTTTTGTTTCCATTCCGAAATTTTATAATTTTCATAAAACCGTTCCTTTTTCTTAGAACCATTGCTCCGCAAGTGTCCGCATCTATCTTTGCGGTTGAGTTCACAACTTTTGGCAAAGCCAAAAGCCAATTGCTTCGCAATTGTCCGCATTTATCTTTGCGGTTGATTTCACAACTTTTGGCAAAGCCAAAAGCCAATTGCTTCGCAATTGTTCGCATTTATCTTTGCGGTTGATTTCACACAGATTATAGCATATAATACGCGTTGCCGCAACCGATTTTTTTGAAATAATGCAAAATTCAAAAAAATATTGATAATGCGGTATAAATATGTTATTAAATTTGATTACAGCCCTGTCGATGCAGAGGGTATGGACGATTACAGCGTGCTTGAAAACTATATCCCCGTGGATAAAATAGGCGAGCAGATAAGGTGATTAACGCTTGATGTTTTTTGCCGCTTGACAAATTTGCGGTATGTATGGTGACGGGGGTCTGACACCTGTCCCGTGTTTGCGGCTTCACTCGATAAATACGATAACCCTCTTTCAAGAGCCGCAAAAGCAAGCGGCTATAGCATCACACCGAGAAACTATGTTGAGTTTAAGAAGGTTTATGATACCTATGTGGATAGCTGCTTTAATGATTTGTTGAATAAAATGAAGAAATGAAAAACGCCGCCTTTCCTTTCGGGATCGGCGGCATTTCTGCTGTCAAAATTATTTCGTTGTCCCTTGTAATTCTACAAGGGCGCACTTACAGACGGGCGGAGACCTGTTCTGTTTTAAGTGCGTTGCTGCGCAAGACTTTTTGTAATGAAATATCGCTGAAGGTATATTAATTTATTGTTGTTATAAGTGTGTCTTTGAAATAAAATCCATCGCTATTAAATCCTGAATCCGAGTAGAAACGTGCAACACAATGCTTTTTTTCACCGGGGCGCATATTACGCAAAACAGCGTCCCAACACAAACCCCGTTGTACATAAGCATCATACTCATATATTCCCCAAGGATTTCTGTAATCGCCCGATCCTGTTTTAAGATAAAAATCGGAATTAAACAACGACCAAGTTGAGTTGCTTACATTTTCTACCCAAAAACCTATCCATTTACTGTCGCCGTCATACCAAGCTTCTATTTGGGATATTCCGAAATTGCCCACAACTGTTTTTCTGTTCTTCGCAGCTTCTCTTTCGGCTTCTTCTTTTGCCCGCTGTGCTTCCTCTTCGGCTTTTTTCTGTGCAGCGATCTCATTTTCGCGCGCGGTATTTATTTTATTGTAAAGCTCAGTATAATTGTTTTTTGCCATTTCACTTTTTGTAAAAGCTGCATTTATAGTATTTAATGCGGATTCATAATTTCCGCTGTTAAATTCCGTTTCCGCTTTTTGAACTTCCTCTGCCGCTTCTTTGTATATTTTTATATTATCCGAAAGTTTCTGAGCATCTTCGTTATCTTCTTCGACCTCCAAAATTTTCTTTATCTGTTTTTCCGCCTCGTCAATATCGCCTTTTCCGCTGTCAAATACTGCATTGGCATTTTGTATCTCTTCTGCTATATACTGTTTGTACTGTTCTGCAAACAAGGAAATATTCTCATTGTCTTTGTCTATTTCCTTTAGCTGTCCCACAGTGTTTTTATAACTCCAATAATTCCTGCTTTCAAGCTGCTTTCGTGCATGATCTGCACATTGTTCCGCCAACGAGGAAGAGATCTCTTCTATTTCATTTATTTTTGAGTTTGTAAGCACAGTATAGTCTTTGTAACTTCCTTTTAAGATATTGTTTATCTCGGCAAATTCATTATCTTTTGCAAACTCTTTGACATCTGCCGTCAAAGCTGTTGCAAGACTTTTGCAGACTTCTTTTTTGGCAGAACAGTTTTCGGCATCGTTCAACGCTTTTATGGCATCTGCATAATTTTTTTCGGTGATTTGTTTCTTTGCCTGCTCGGTAAGTTCAAGCGTTGACGATACATTATTGTATAGTTTTTCCGTATCCTTATAATCCTGTTTAACGGACATAGTTTGCTCAAACAGTTCAGATGCCCTTAAATAATTGCCCTTTTCCATCTGTGATATAGCATCGCTGTAGTATTCTTCCGCTTGTTTGTTTGTCAGTACATTTTTGACCGTTATACCAATAACCGCAGCTATTATAACCAATACGGCCAATAAAACAAAAAATATTTTTATTTTGCTATTTTTATCGTCCATAGTTTCACCTCTATAAATCAAGCCGACAGTTTTTCTGCCATCTTGTTAATATTTAATAATATTCGGGATTAAATGCAACGGTCAAGACACCGTTTTCTTCTACCGTATAACCTAAAATAAGCTGACTTTGCACATTGTTTGGCGGAGTTCCGTAAATGTAAGCTTTTTTCGCCAATATAAGCCCCGATGTAGGCACCATTGTTGAATCCGAACTTATTTCGGTAAGTCCCGCTGCCCTTAACGCATTAAAATACTTATCTCTGGCTGCTTGCGAAACATTATAGTAAGTGTAATAATTGACTCTTGACGGGTCTTTCTGTCCCGATATTCCCGTTACCGCTGTAAAATCGGGTATGTGCCTGCTTGTGGGGTATGTTGCATAACTGCCGTTTGAAGACACTTTAGCTGTGCTTTGGGCAGCCTGCGTTGATACTTTGGGTGCATTGGCTTCCGTACAGGTCTGTAAATAACCCTTGCCGTTGCGGTTTAAGTAGAAAGTGTTTTTCTCACCCCAATAATTTATATCATATCCGTATATAGCAGCAATATCTTCTTGGGATAACAATACGCATGTACTGTCGACAGTACCGTCTGATTTTCTATCAGCCCCAAAAAATATAGGTTGATATTTAAGCTGAAGATTATGACCATTTAATCTAAGTTTATTGGAATTGAACCAAACAGTAAAGTATAATTATTAAGAGGTTCACTTGATATATGCACTCCGTACAATTTATATACATATTATAGCAAAACTTTGTGAAAATTGCAATATAAATCTTTTGAATTTAATGTAGAAAATGATCTCTCAAAAATCATAGTTTTTTAGAGGTTTTGTATATAATGCCATATTCTGCCGACGGTCGGTAAAAGGTAGCGTCACTACATCCTATAAGGCTTTTAGCTTGCTTCTGCGATAGTTCTCTTTTATGATATTTTTTTAGAATATCCGTATGATCCGATGCTTTATATCTTTTAGGTCTGCCGAATTTAACGCCTTTTGCCTTTGCAACCGCTATACCTTCTGCTTGCCGTTGCTTTATAAGTTCTCTTTCGTTCTGGGCAACAAATGACGGTAATTCCAATACAATGTCGCTCACAAGCGTACCGATCAAATCGCGCTTAAGGGAAGTGTCAAGCAAGGGCATATCCAATACCACAATATCCGCACCGATATCTTTGGTTATATACCGCCATTGTTCCTTTATCTCATCATAATTCCTGCCCAATCTGTCAATGCTTTTAACAACAAGAATATTAGCCTTGTTTAGCTTTTTTAACATACGCTTATAATTCTTTCGCTCAAAGTCACGACCGCTCTGCTTATCAACAAATATGCACGATTTCGGCACACCGTACTCCACCAACGCTATTATCTGCCTGTCTTCCTTTTGCATCTGTGTAGACACCCTCGCATATCCAATGTGTTTTCTATTCATCGTTTTTGCTCCTTTTCTACCGAAATTTCGGCTTATTTTGTTGCTATCTCCATTTTATAATAGAGAAACACATCAAAATCCATAAATCTCTTTTCACCCCGAAATATCGGAATAGTTTTGAACAAAAAATAAGCCTACAAGACAAGACATAATTCCTTATCTCATAGACTTATAAAATAATTGTATTCTTTTAAGAATAGTGATATACTAAAACTACATCAATGGATATTCAAGACACACATCATATATTTACCACCCGACATATCTTGTCATAATCTTTCGCCTTGAAATATCCATTTTGTGTCAATCTCGTGTCAAACACGACACATCAACTCTTGAACTTACGAATATAAGCTGCTTTCAAGAGTCATTATCTACAAATTAAAATTTAATTAAAATTTTTTCGGTATGATTATTTTTGGAAGTCATCCAGAAAGCTGTGCTTTTCATTGCCTTTGTGCCAGCCGATAACCGTATTAAGGTTTATATTGTGTACGCTCTGGAAGATATTTTCTTCTATCAGGGGGCTTTCTTGGCGAAATTTTTTAATAAGCTCCTTCATATCGTCACGCTTTGAGCCGCGGCCTCCTCCGCAGGTCGCGCAGTTTTCGGTAAAGCGGCAGGCACATTGTATAAAGTGCAGCTTGTTATAGTCCCGCCATGCTTTTATTGCATCTTCCTTTACCATATAAAGCGGCCGTATAAGCTCCATATTTTCAAAATTTTGGCTTTTAAGGCGCGGCAGCATAGTTTCTACCTTGCCGCTGTAAAGCATACCCATAAGCACTGTTTCTATCATATCGTCAAAATGGTGTCTGAGTGCTATTTTATTGCAGCCGAGAGCCTTTGCCTGCGAATAAAGATACCCTCTTCTCATCCTTGCGCAAAGATAGCAGGGGTTTTTATCTATGACAGCTACCGTGTCGAATATCTCACTTTTAAACACCGTAAGGGGAATGCCGAGTATTTTGGCGTTATTTTGTATTATCTGCCAATTATCCTTATTATAGCCGGGGTCCATACATAAAAAAACTATCTCGAACGGAAATTTTCCGTGACGCTGTATCTCCTGCATAAGCTTTGCCAGCAGCATGGAATCCTTTCCGCCCGATATACATACGGCTATTTTGTCATTGGGTGCAATAAGGTCATATACCTGTATTGCTTTTGTAAACCTGCACCATATATTTTTTCGGAATTTTTTTATGATACTGCGTTCTATTTCGGCGGTCTTGTTTTTTACTTCGTCATTTTTTATCATATTTTCAAGGCAAAGGCGCAGATAAGCGCGCCAGCCGCCCTCTACATTATAGGCATCATAACCCATATTTTCCAGCTGCTCCGTAACCGAAACACTGTTTTCGCCCGTGTAGCATAAAACATATACGGGCTTGTCCTTTGGCAGAGCCGAAAGGGTATCGGGGGATGTATTGACTGCGTTTTTATATGTCCCGCGTGCGTGATCCTCGGGCTTTCTTATATCAATTACGGTTATTTTATTTATATCAAGCCTCTCAAGTTCTTCTATTGTAATACTTTTCATTTCTTATTCTCCTATTATAATGATATGAAAATGATATAACAAAGTTTTGCTTTTGTCAATAAAAATGAGTCCGCTCTCGATAATACAAGAGCGGACTCATTTTTTGGGAAATCTATCATGATATTCACAATAGCGTTTTCAAACCCCGAATATAAAAGACATAAGCCGTTTGTATACCCTCGGCTGTCTTCGGGATGTAAAATAAGTAAAACATCAAATCCCCCAAATGTCAAATTTTTTTATGGGAAAAAAATATAATTTTTTTCGGGTGGAAAATATATAAAATTTTTTCATATTTACATTTTTAAAACTTGCGTGTATAATCACCGTTAATCAGCTAAAAAAAGTTGATGTTATTAAAAAATAAAGGAGAGATGATAATGAAAAAAAGGATATTAAGTTTGTTTTTAAGTGCGGTATTTGCTGCGGGGGCTTTGACGGGCTGCGGCAGCGAGGCAACTTCAACGGAAACTGCGGTGCAGGACAACACACAGGCGCAGACGGAGGAAAGCAAGGATGTTACGCTTACCAATGTTTCGTATGACCCGACAAGAGAGTTGTATGCGGCATATAACGAGGTCTTTAAAAAGCATTGGCAGGAAAAAACAGGCGGCAGCGTGGAAATAACCCAGTCCCACGGCGGCTCGGGCAAGCAGGCGCTTGAGGTGGCAAACGGCCTTGAAGCGGACGTTGTGACACTTGCACTTGAATATGATGTTAATGCGGTAAAAAACGCAGGCCTTATTGAGGACGGCTGGGTAAACGAATTTGACAAAAACAGCTCGCCCTACACATCCACAATAGTCTTTCTTGTAAGAAAGGGAAACCCGAAGGATATACACGATTGGGACGATCTTATAAAGGATGGTGTAGGTGTTATAACACCCAACCCCAAAACCTCGGGCGGCGCTTGCTGGAACTACCTTGCGGCATGGGCATTCGCACAGAAGAAGCTTGGCTATGACGAGGAGCAGACAAAGGAATTTGTAAAGAACATATATAAAAATGTACTTGTGCTGGATTCGGGCGCAAGAGGTGCAACGACCACCTTTGTTGAAAACGGTCAGGGTGATGTGCTTATAGCGTGGGAAAACGAGGCATTTCTTTCCATAAAGGACTATCCCGATGATTACGAGATAGTTGTTCCAAGCCTGAGCATACTTGCACAGCCGTCGGTAGCGGTCGTTGACAAGGTAGTGGACAAGCGCGGCACAAGGGAAGCGGCTACGGAATATCTTAGCTATCTTTACTCGGACGAGGCGCAGAAAATAGCGGGCGACAATTTCTACCGTCCGTCAAACCCCGATATTCTTAAGGAATATGCGGATGTATTCGATCTTAATGTTGATCTTGTGTCAATAGACGATTTCGGCGGCTGGGATGCCGCACACGAAAAGCACTTTGACGACGGCGGCATTTTTGACCAGATATACGAAAACTGAGAAAACATTTATTAAGGAGCAGTCCAATGACCGAGAAAAAATTAAAAAGAAAAACAAAAAACGTAAGGGTCATACCGGGCTTTGGACTTTCGCTGGGTATAACACTTACCGTACTCAGCTTTGTGGTAATTATCCCGCTGGCAACACTTGTTATTTTCACAGCGGGAATGAGCTTTAACGATGTGATAATGACCGTGACAAAGCCGAGAGTTCTTGCAAGCTTCAGGGTCAGCTTTTTAACGGCCTTTATTGCATCGGCAATAAACACGGTAATGGGCATCATACTTGCATGGGTGCTTGTTAGGTATGATTTCCCACTTAAAAGGTTTATGGACGGCATGATAGAACTGCCGTTTGCACTCCCCACGGCGGTGGCGGGTATCTCGCTCACCGCCCTTACATCGGATAACGGACTTGTGGGCAGCTTTTTTGCCAAATTCGGCATAAGGCTCGCGTATACAAGGGTCGGTATAACGATAGCGCTTATATTTATAGGCATACCCTTTGTTGTCAGAACGGTGCAGCCCGTGCTTGAAAAGCTCGACCCCTCCTATGAAGAGGCGGCGGGTGTTATGGGCGCAGACAGGTTTACAATATTCAGGCGCGTTATCTTTCCGGAAATTTGGCCTGCGGCAATAACAGGCTTCGGCCTTGCGATGGGCAGATGTATAGGCGAATACGGCAGCGTGGTATTTATTGCCGGAAATCAGCCGTTTGAGACCGAGATAACACCGTTGATAATTATGTCAAAGCTTCAGGAGTACGACTATGCAAGCGCGACAGCAATAGCACTTGTAATGCTTATATTTTCGTTTTTGATACTGTTTCTTGTCAGCTATTTCCAGGCAAGAAATACAAAAATGATACAAGGAGGAAGGTGAGGATATGGCCGAAAAACAAAGTAACGGCTTGGTTAAATATTTTCTTATAGCAATATCGGTCATATTCCTGTTTTTGTTTTTGGTGCTGCCGCTTTATGTGGTGGTAACGGAGGCATTTAAAAAGGGTGCGGAGCAATATTGGCAGGCGGTCTCCGACGAATATACGGTCAAGGCGATATTGCTTACGCTTGAAGCCACGGTTTTTGCGGTTGTTATAAACACGGTATTCGGGGTGTTTGCGGCGTGGGCTGTGACAAAATTCAGATTTGAGGGCAAAAAGGTGCTTACAACGCTTATAGACCTGCCCGTTACGGTATCGCCGATAATCGCAGGTCTTATATATGTGCTTACCTTCGGCAGACAAAGCATACTTTATCCCCTGCTTGAAAAATACGATATAAAAATAGTGTTTGCCGTGCCCGGTATAGTGCTTGCAACGATTTTTGTTACCTTTCCCTTTGTGTCAAGAGAGCTTATACCCGTGCTTGAATCACAGGGAACGGATGAAGAAGAGGCTGCTGCGCTTATGGGCGCAAACGGCAGCACAATATTCCGGAGGGTCACCTTTCCGCATATAAAGTGGGCACTTTTATATGGCGTTGTACTTTGTGCAAGCCGTGCTATGGGCGAGTTTGGCGCAGTCTCCGTCCTTTCGGGACATTTAAGGGGAAAAACCAATACCCTGCCGCTGCACGTTGAGATACTTTTTAACGAATTTCAGTATATGCCCGCATTTGCCGTATCGTCCATACTGGTAGTTATGGCGATATTGCTGCTTATAATCAGAAGCATAATAGAGCATAAGGGCAAAAAGGAGACCGAGATAAGATGAGTGAAGAAAACAAAAGCTATGTAGAGCTTAAAAATATAAATAAATTTTACGGAGAATACCATGCATCAAACAATGTCAGCTTCGGTATTGAAAAGGGAAAGCTTGTGGCTTTGCTGGGTCCGTCGGGCAGCGGCAAAACCACGATACTGCGTATGATAGCAGGCCTTGAGGCTCCCGACAGCGGCGAAATAATAATTGACGGACAGGTCGTTAATGACATACCCGCAAGCAAAAGGGGCATAGGCTTTGTGTTTCAGAATTATGCCCTTTTTCGCTATATGACGGTATATGAAAATATTGCCTTTGGTCTGCGTATACAAAAACAAAGCAATGACAAGATTGATGCCCGCGTAAAAGAACTGGTGTCGCTTATAGGCCTTGACGGGCTTGAAAAGCGTTATCCAAGCCAATTATCGGGCGGTCAGCGCCAAAGGGTCGCTTTTGCGAGGGCACTTGCACCAAATCCGCATTTGCTTTTGCTTGACGAGCCCTTTGCGGCAATTGATGCCAAGGTAAGAAAGGAGCTGCGCAGCTGGCTTAAAAATATGATAGAAAAGCTTGGCATAACAAGCATTTTTGTTACCCACGATCAGGATGAGGCCGTAGAGGTCGCAGACGAGATAATAATTACCAACAAGGGACGTGTCGAGCAAAAGGGCAGCCCGATAGATATATACAAAAACCCCGAAACGGCATTTGCCGCACAGTTTTTCGGTCAGACATTTTTTGTGGAAAACTATCGGGATTTTAAAACCTTTGATTCTGTCGAGGGCGCATCAAATGCTGTTTTGCGCCCCGAATTTCTAAAGCTTACCAAAAAAGACGAGCCTAAAAAATATTCCGTGACAATAGCCAAGGCGATCGTGCAAAGCGTTGATTTTCGCGGCAGCAATATAGAGGTAACGGTAAAATACAAAAACAATATTTTTATTGCCAGAAGAACGCTTGACGAAGCCCCCGTGGAGGTCGGCGAGGAGGTCGATATTTTTGTTTACAGGCTGCTTGTGCTTGACGGCGATAAGGTGCATCTGCTGAAAAACAGAGCACTTGATGAAGAGTCTGTTGTTATTTGAGAGGATAATTATGGATATAAAAAGGATACAAACGGATGTGCTGATAATAGGCGGCGGTACGGCAGGATGCTATGCGGCGCTTACCTTGTACGAAAAAGCACCGCAGCTGAATGTTTTGATATGCGAAAAGGCAAATATAAAGCGCAGCGGCTGTCTTGCGGCAGGGGTAAATGCGCTTAATGCTTATATCACAAAGGGGCGTACACCGCAGGATTATGTGGACTATGCCCGAAAGGATGCAGACGGCATAGTAAGGGGCGATCTGCTGCTTACCATGAGCGAAAGGCTGAACGCCGTTACCGCAAGGCTTGAAGAGCTGGGACTTGTAATATTAAAGGACGAAAACGGCGATTACGCTGCAAGAGGAAACCGCAATATAAAAATAAACGGCGAAAACATAAAACCCATACTTGCAAAGGCAGTCGAAAAGCTGCCCAATACGCAGATAATAAACCGCATAAATATAACGGACCTTGCCCTTAAAAACGCAGAGGTCGTCGGTGCATACGGCATAGGCATCGAAAACAGCACGGTCTATATCATAGAGGCAAAGGCGGTGCTTATGGCAACAGGGGGCGCGGCGGGTTTGTATAAACCCAATAACCCCGGCTTTTCGCGCCATAAAATGTGGTATCCGCCGTTCAATACGGGCGCGGGCTTTGCCATGGGCATAAAAGCAGGCGCGGAAATGACCACGTTTGAAATGCGTTTTATCGCGCTGCGCTGCAAGGATACTATCGCACCCACGGGTACGCTGGCGCAGGGTGTTGGCGCAAAGCAGATAAATTCAAGGGGCGAGGTCTATGAACAAAAATACGGCCTTACCACCTCCGAGCGTGTTTACGGTACGGTAAACGAAAATGTTGAGGGCAGAGGCCCCTGCTATTTAAAGACCGAGGGAATAGACAAGGCCACAGAGGAATCCCTTATGAAGGCATATCTGAATATGGCACCGTCACAGACCTTAAAATGGATAAGCTCGGGTCTTACCCCCTCAAAACAAAATGTGGAGATAGAGGGTACGGAGCCCTACATCGTAGGCGGTCATACGGCAAGCGGTTTTTGGGTGGATACCAAACGCAGGACGACCGTAAAGGGCCTTTATGCGGCAGGCGATGTTTCGGGCGGATGTCCGCAGAAATATGTTACGGGTGCGCTTGCCGAGGGTGAAATAGCAGCTGATGCGATAGCGCGGGATATAAAAGACAAGGCCTTCGTATCGATAGAACAAAGCGACATTGATATACATATCGAAGAGATACGTTCTTTTATCACAAAAAAAGAAGCGCTTTTTACCGCCGAGCAGCTGGAGGAGGCTATGCAGACCGTAATGGACAGCTATGCGGGCGGTATAAAGACAAATTACAGATTTAACGAAAAGCAGCTTGATATTGCGGATATAAAAATAAAAAAGCTGTATGAGCTTTCCGAGGATCTGTTTGCCGCAGATTTTCAGGAGCTTATGTATATTTACGAGCTGAGGGAAAGGCTTGTTGTCTGCCGCAGCGTTATTGCACATTTAAAGGCGCGTCAAGAAACAAGGTGGCACAGCTTTGCCGAAAACCTCGATCATCCGCAAAAGGATGATAAAAACTGGCGAAAATACGTTAATTCAAAATTTGAAAACGGCAGAATAAAAATAGTTTTAAGAGAGCTTGTCGGGGAGGAGAACAGCTTTGAGCATAGCTATCAATAAAAATAAATGTGTCGGCTGCGGCAGGTGCATGGATGTTTGTCCCGGCAGTCTGATAAAGCTTGACGGTGAAAACCGCGCCTTTATAAAATATCCCAAGGATTGCTGGGGCTGTACATCCTGCATAAAGGAATGTCGGTCGTATGCGATAGGCTTTTTCCTCGGTGCGGATATGGGCGGTACGGGAAGTATCGTACATACCGAGGATGAGGGCGATATTCTCAAATGGGTGGTCGATATGCCCGACGGCAGCAAAATGGTCATGGAAATAGACCGTAACGAATCCAATAAATACTGAAAGGAATTGGGAAATGAGCACATTATCACATCTTGATGAATTGGAAGCGGAAGCGATATATATTATGCGCGAGGTCGCCGCAGAAAGTGAAAAGCCGGTAATGCTTTATTCCATCGGCAAGGACAGCTCCGTAATGCTGCATCTTGCGTTAAAGGCCTTTTATCCCGAAAAACCGCCGTTTCCGTTTTTGCACGTTGATACGGGCTGGAAATTTAAGGATATGATAAAATTCAGGGACGATACTGCGAAAAAGCTCGGTATAGAAATGCTTGTGTATACAAACCAAGACGGCGTAAAGCAGGGTATAAACCCGTTTGACCACGGCGCAGCCTATACGGATATAATGAAAACACAGGCGTTAAAGCAGGCACTTGACAAGTACGGCTTTACCGCGGCATTTGGCGGCGGCAGGCGTGACGAGGAAAAATCAAGGGCAAAGGAGAGGATATTTTCCTTCAGAAACGCCGCACACGCATGGGACCCCAAAAATCAGCGTCCCGAAATGTGGAAGCTGTACAATACAAGGATAAACAAGGGCGAGAGCATAAGGGTATTCCCTATATCAAACTGGACGGAAAAGGATATATGGCAGTATATCCGCCGTGAAAATATAGATATAGTGCCGCTTTATTTTGCGGCAAAGCGTCCCGTGGTCGAGCGTGACGGCAATATAATAATGGTCGATGACGACCGTTTTCCGCTGCGTGAGGGCGAAACGCCCGAATACCGCTCTGTGCGTTTCAGAACACTTGGCTGCTATCCCCTGACAGGCGGCGTGGAGTCCGAGGCGGCTACACTTGATGAAATAATCGAGGAGACCCTGAGCGCGGTTTCATCCGAAAGGACCTCGCGCGTGATAGACAACGAGGCTGCTGGCAGTATGGAACGCCGTAAAAGGGAGGGCTATTTTTAATGAACGGATTACTGAAATTTATTACCTGCGGAAGTGTGGATGACGGAAAATCCACACTTATCGGGCATATTTTATACGATGCAAAGCTGCTTTTTGCAGACCAGAAGCGTGCGCTGGAGCTTGACAGCAAGGTCGGCAGCCGCGGCGGAAAAATAGATTATTCCCTTTTGCTTGACGGCCTTATGGCGGAACGTGAGCAGGGTATAACCATTGATGTTGCCTACCGCTATTTCACGACAGAAAACAGAAGCTTTATAGTTGCCGATACACCCGGACACGAGGAGTATACAAGAAATATGGCAGTCGGCGCATCCTTTGCCGACCTTGCGGTGATCCTGGTAGATGCATCGCAGGGCGTTCTTGTACAGACAAGGCGGCACGCAAGGATATGCAGCCTTATGGGTATAAGGTATTTTGTGTTTGCCGTAAACAAAATGGATCTTGTGGGTTACAGCAAGGATGTCTTTTCAAATATAGAAAAGCAGATAGCACAGCTCAAAAAGGAGCTTTCGCTTGAAAATACGGTAATTATACCCCTTTCCGCTACCGAGGGCGACAATGTTACAAAACGCTCCGAAAACATAAGCTGGTACAAGGGTCAGCCCCTGCTTGAATATCTTGAAAATGTGGATATATCGGAGAAAAACAGCGAACAAGGCTTTTATATGCCCGTGCAGAGAGTCTGCCGCCCGAACCACAGTTTCCGCGGTTTTCAGGGTCAGATAGAATCGGGCAGCATAAATGTAAACGACGAAATAATAAGCCTGCCAAGCGGCGAAAAAGCAAATGTCAGGCAGATACTTGCCGCGGGAAAGGAGACAGACACAGCCTTTAAGGGTCAGCCTGTAACGATAGCCCTTGACAGAGAGGTGGATGTATCGCGCGGCTGTGTGCTTGTCAAGGGCATAAATCTTGCCGCATACAAAAAGCTTACCGTTTCGCTGCTGTGGATGGACGACAAACCGCTTGAACCCGGAGCCGATCATCTTGTTAAGCTTGGTACAAAAACTATCCCCGGCATAATCACGGGGGTAAATTATGCAATTGATGTAAACAGCGGCGAGCATATAAAAACGCAGACACTTTCAAAAAACGGGATCGCCGTCTGCGAAATACTTTTAAACGAACCCATTGTTGCGGACAAATTTTTGCATCATAAAACGCTTGGGGAGTTTATACTGATAGACAGGGTAACAAATATGACCTCCGCCTGCGGTATTGTGGAGGAGGTAAGCGAAAAGGACAGCGGTTTTGCGGATAAGCCGTCCTTCAAATACAATGATATCGAGGCACGCGGCGATATATTCGAGGAATTTTATTACAGCATAGAAAGCCGCGCGGTATTGAAATATCTTAATGTACACAATACATATACCTTGGGGGACAAAATACCCACAAAGGGCGAAAGCTACAGCTATCCCGACAGCTTTGATATTCTGGTACTGAGAGATGCAACCGCCGTAAAGATAAGAGACGGCAGGGTGGCGGCAATAATCCCCTTTGACGAATATTTATTTGAGGGCTTTCCCATAATAAACGGACGCGGCTTTGAAATAAAGGCGGCTTCCGCGGCAGAAATAAAAGCACTGCTTGAGGAATACGGTTCAACAGGTGGTTCGAGCGAATTTTTTGACAAGTGGATGAATTTTAATACCTACAGACAGGTCGGATTGGGCAGCGAAAGGAAGTAGAATTATGGCAGTGGATTATTCAACATTAAAAAAAGGCGGGTTTATGCGCCAAAAGCAAAAGAACAATTTTTCACTCAGGCTAAAGGTGGTCGGCGGGCATCTGGATGCAAAGCAGCTTGCCGTTATTGCCGAGGTCGCCGAAAAATACGGAGAGGGCTATGTGCATTTAACATCAAGACAGGGGGTGGAAATACCCTTTATAAAGCTTGACGATATAGACAAGGTAAAAAATGCACTTGCCAAAGGCGACTGCGAGCCTGGTGTCTGCGGCCCCCGCGTAAGGACGGTGACCGCCTGCCAGGGCAAGGCAGTATGTCCGAGCGGATGTATAGATACCTATGCCCTTGCGGAGGAAATAAGCGAAAGATATTTTGCCATGGAGCTTCCGCACAAATTTAAATTCGGTATTACGGGCTGCCAGAATAACTGCCTTAAAGCCGAGGAAAATGATGTGGGGATAAAGGGCGGCATTGAGGTAAAATGGATAGAGGATAAATGTATACACTGCGGGCTCTGTGAAAAGGTCTGCCGCACAAAGGCATTGACCGAGCAGGACGGCAAGATCGTTCTCGAAAACGATAAATGCAATTACTGCGGCCGCTGTACAAAGGCCTGTCCCACGGACGCATGGGAAAATAACGAGGGATATATTTTATCCTTTGGCGGACTTTTCGGCAATCGCATACATAAGGGCGAGGAAATAGTACCCATCATTCACGATAAGGAAACGCTTTTCAGGGTGATAGATGCGGCGGTAAGCTATTTCCGCGATAATGCCGATCAGGGCGAACGCTTCCGCCTTACAATAGAACGCACGGGAGAGGAAAACTTCAGACAGTTTATCCAAAATGCGTATTACAATAATTAACAATGAAAAAGGACAGCAATGTGCGGGAATACCGCCTCGCTGTCCTTTTTGTGGCAGATATCGTGAAAGCCGAAATATCTGCACTAATAGAGGTCAAATTTTATAATTTTTTTAATATTGCCGCAACATCTCTCAGATCGGGGGAGGCTTTTGTGCTGTCGGTCACTTTTGCAGCCGCAAGCTGAGACTCGCTCAATTCTTCCGTACCGCTCAGATATTTCAAAAGCAAGACCGCATCAGCCTTATCAACATCGCCGTCGTCGTCTACATCGCCGTATAACGGTATTTTAAAGGTGGCTATTACAAATACCTTTTTGGAGCTGCCGTAAGGGGCTGTCGTTTTTCCGTTAATTGTGGCGGTCTTGATATTGAATGTCGAATATTGGTCGGGCTTAAAGTAAGCCACAAACTGATATTCATGCCCCTCGGCCATTACATCCGCCCTTGTCAGATATTTGCCCTCATCAAGGTCATACCATGCAATGCCGCCGTAAACGCCCTCGTCATCCATATCCTCATTAAGAAGACAGCCTTCGCTTACATCCGCTGTATAGGCGGGAGGACTGCCTGCCTTGGGCTCTCTTACCGTTACGTCGATGTGTTTTATAACAGTTTTTTCAAGGGTGCCGAAATTGTAAGATACTGTTGCTTTTTCCCACGGAAGTTCATTGATGATGTTATTAAATTCTGCCGAATTATCGTTAATTGCAGCATTGACTATATATCTTGTGCCCACCCTCAAAAAAGCGCAATTTGTTTTTGCCTCCACGGGTACGGTCACGCTGTAACTGTTTCCGAGGGTAAAAACATCGCTTTCGTTCATTTCATTGCCGTTCTCATACCATTTTACCGCATAAGAAAGGGACGGCCGAACAGCATCACTTTGTTTGACAACGGGAGACATATCGGGCCTTTTGCCTGCTTGTGGGGCATTAATGTTTACCGAAACTTCATCTACGATAGTATCACGGGATGAACTTATTACGATCGGCTCATCCCCGGCTTCTATTTTTGAAGTTTCGGTGTTTACACTACTTGTGCCAATCTTTACATTAGATGTGCGTGCGATCACATCATAAAGAGTGAAATTCGCATTGGAAGCGGGGATACTTATACATCCGGTTACAATCGCATTTATAATGGCTGTATTTTTATTGAGATCACCAAAATAGATTTTATCCGCTTCGCCGTTGTTGAACACAAGTGCCGCCGGGTCATATGTAGCCGATGGGACATCTATAATTCCGATCTTTCCACCGTTTATGACAGTAGTACCATCGGGGATAATACGGAGTGTATCTATCGAGCCGCCGTTTATAACGGTTTCCGAAGAGCATACCACAGCCGATATGTAAGAAAGATTATTGATGATCGTACCGCCGTTCAAAACAAATTTTCCGCCGTATGTATATATGCCGTAAACATTTCCATCTGAAACTATACTGCCGTTTCCCACGCTGTCGTTAACGGTAAATGTGCCGCTTTTCAGGCTGATAAGATTATAGTTATCTTTGTATTCCGTACTTTTGAGTGTGTGTCCCGCAAGTTCAAGGGTAACATTTTTTTCTATAACAAGCGTGCTGCCGTCCGTTGTGATATCATTGCCTAATTTTACATGACCGCCGTTTGTAAATGCGGTTTTGACATCATTAAAGGTGGTCGCAACATAGGGTGAGCTTTCCGTTCCGCTGCCTGTCATGGCAAAAACGGATGTACTCATCAACAATACCGCAGAAACCGCAAAAAGTGCGGCAAAAGTCTTTTTTATTCTTTTCACTGATGTTCCTCCTTTCAACGCTTCGGATCGTGTTATGGTTTGCACATTCCGAATAATGACCGATCTGGTATTATTTTACCATAACCTTACTTAAATTTCAATTATAAATTGCATTTATTACCAATATACAGATGTTATAAAGCTGACGATGCGGATGTAACAAAATTTGCCGCAAAAAAACGAAAATTTGATGAATATTGAAATATACAGCACAAATCAGCCGAAGCCGTGTGTAAAAAAAAGCACACTCTTTTGCGCGGGCTTAAAGGGTGTGATTTTTGTGTATTGCCTTATCAAACGGGCATATATCTATTGTATTTTAAATAATAAGTTTATAGAGTCAAAACGCAATATGACAGAGAAGATCGCAAAAGCGGCTTCCGATATTGAAAAGCTCCGCGATCTGATACAGGCATCCGAAATTAACGGGGCAGAGCTTGCCGAAAAAAATCCTTATACGGAGCAGTTAAAAAATATCGAACGGCAGGTCATCGGTCTCAGGCGCGAGCTGAGCGATGACGTTTGATGCATTGGCGGTTTAAAAATCGGGTTTTTCAGGTATTGCCGTTAAAATTTTTATTGCTGTGTTTAAAATATAAATGCCGTAATTATAAAAATGTATTGTAAATTTGTCCGAAATATGATAAAATAATCGGTGGATCACTTGGATAAACCGCGGGACGCCGAAGATCATGCCTGCATTTGGCTTTGACCCGATTTTCGGAAGTTCCCTTTATTCGGAAAGGATGAAAAAAATGAAGAAAAAAATTATTACATCGGCATTGACACTCGCGCTTGCGGCAGGCATATGCGGCAGCGTATACGCAGCTGAAAAAGCGGTCGAGCTGCAGATCAACAATCCCGTTATGAAAATAAACGGCGAGGAAAAGACCATTGATGCACCGCCCGTTATTATGAACGGACGTACTCTGGTACCCGTAAGGGCTATTGTTGAGGCACTTGACGGCACAGTTGACTGGAATGGTGAGACAAAGACAGCTACCCTTGTATCGGGCGACAATAAGATCGAGCTTACGATAGACAGCAACACGGCTAAGCTTAACGGCGAAGAAAAGTCACTTGATACCGCACCCGTTATTATCGACAGCAGAACTATGCTCCCGCTCAGATTTATTGCGGAGGGCTTCGGCTATCAGACTGACTGGGAGGCACAGACAAAGACTATCTATGTTTCGGGCGCAAGCGAAGAGCAGCCCGCAGAAACAGAGACAGTTTCAAGTGAAAATGACAATATAGGCGTTCAAAAGAATCACAAGCAGGCAATAAACAGCGATGACTGTGATACCTTTACTCAAATCGTCAATAAGCTTACCGACGGTCAGGCTTACACAAATGTTAAGCTTGGCGATACCGATGCACTTTTGGCGGCAGACAGCGTATTTGGCGTTGATGGTCAGCATAATGCCGCAGAGGCGGAGGTATTTATATACGAGGACGGAAAGGTGAAATACCTCGGTTCTGTTGCAAGCGGCGGTTCGGCAAATCCCATTGCCGAAAAGGACGGTATGATATACACGGCCGGACATCACTATATCGGCAAGCATACCGTTACCGACGGTGCGCTTGTGACCGTTGAGGAAGCGTGGGAGACCTTTGATACCGAAGGAAATGTTACTTACCATTACAGCTCCGACGACGACGGCGATTATACGAATATCGACAGCGATGAAGCACGCGAGATATATGATGAGCTTTACGAGGAATACTCCGGGGCAAAAGTGCTTGATTTTGATGTTGAGGGTGTCGAAAAAGAACAGACCGAAAATATTCCCTTAAAGGAAAACAAAGAGGAAGCCGAAAAGCAGATCAAGGCGGCTTTACAGAAAAGGTTTGAAGAGGTTTACGGCAAAAAGTTTGACGAGGTAAAAATCAGAGTAGACAAAATTTACACCGCAAAGGAAGAGCAGGAATTTGATGTCTTAAAGGAACTGGAGCTTGGCGAAAACGAGGTCGCTTTCGAGGCAAGCTATGACCTTAAGCCCACAAAGGATGCAACCGAGGATGATATAATGCTTATGCTTATTCCCAACGGCGAATATGATGAAAAGTCGGGCTGGGTAACAGGCTGCTCACGTCTCGGTGTTCTTCGTCCCGACGGTGACGGCTATAAGCTCACAAATTTGGGCACAGGCTGGTAATGTGCTGATTTTCAGACTTTTACACAGATAAAAAATAAGCGGCACGCTTTCCAACCCCAAAGGCAGATAATGCTTTATGGGTCGAAAAGCGGGCCGCTTTTTTGTTCCATTGTCCCTTGGGGGAACTTGAAAAAACTTGTTGTGATTTTTATGAAGTTTTGTTATAATATTAATATAGTGTTTGCGTGAGATGATAAAAAACAACAAAACAATTGAAAACAGCGGTAGATGCAGGCTTTGCATCACGCTTTGAGATCGGAAAAATAAACCGTTATTGTAAGGAGGGAATACAATGAAAAAAGGTTTGGTAAAGGTTACGGGCGCAATGCTGGCGGCGGTGCTTATAGCGGGTACGGCGATACAGCCGTGTATGGCGGAGCCTGTGCCGTCTGTACGGGCGGGCGTTATTGACGTATATGCAGACAAGCTTACAGCAGCTGCCGCGGGCGGAAAGGAAACGGCATATATTGAGTGGCTGCCTGTAAGCGGTGCGGCAAGGTATGCAGCATATATCAAGGCGGATACCGCGCCCGATTACATACAGCTTGATGACGAGCTTATAAGGCAGTATCCCACATATTGCCGCGCGGATGCGGTCGGCATAAAGGCGGGAAGCTGTAGGATAAAGGTGGTTGCCTTTGACGCGGACAATGCGGAGCTGGCAAGCTTTGAAAGCGAGCCCGTAAGTGTCGGCGCTTACAACAGAAAAGGCTTTGCTTTTGCGCCAAATTCGTTTGAAAAGGGTACGGGTCTCGGCGGATATAAGGCCGACGGCACGCCCAAGGACGGTGCGGTCATACTTTACATTACGGATAAAAACAAAAACACGGTGACCTGTGATATAATTACGGACGACAAGGGCGGCAAGACCACGGGTACGGGTCTTGGTGAAATTATGCAGCTGATAGGGCAGGGCTATGAGTCAAGGCCGTTTATCATCCGCTTTATCGGTGAGATCGCGCCGCCGTTCAGCAGAGAAAAATTCCCCTATGATATTACCGATGAGGATATTCACAGCGGTATCGGCGAGGGCGAGCGCATACTTCCCGTCAGGGACAATATGAAAAATGTTGACAAGGGCGGCATTACCTTTGAGGGTATAGGCGCGGATACCGTGCTGCATTTTAATCTCAGCTTTTCGGGCGCAAGAAGTATCGAGGTAAGAAATCTCGCCTTCAAGGATATGACCACCTCGGGCGAGGACGGTGTTACCGCGGCAAATGAAACAAACAATTTCTGGGTACATAACTGCGACTTTTTCTACGGCGGTCAGGGCAGGGATTCCGATCAGGCAAAGGGCGACGGCTCGGTGGATGTGAAAAATACGCCCGATTACGGCCTTATAAACGAAAACCATTTTTGGGACAACGGCAAAACACTTCTTTGCGGACTTTCGGAGACCTCGGATTTCCGCGTGACATACGCACTTAACTGGTTTGACCATTCGGACTCCAGACACCCGCGCATAAGAACGGGCTCCGTGCATATTTACAACAACTATTACGACGGTGTGTCAAAATTCGGCGTAGGTGCCACAAGCGGCTGTTCGGCCTTTGCAGAGGGCAATTATTTCAGGAATGTAAACGAGCCCATGCTTATTTCGATGCAGGGCAGCGAGGGCAACGGCACGGGTACGTTTTCGGGCGAGCCGGGCGGCATTATCAAGGCCTATGACAATATTATGGTTGGCTCTTATCTTTATATAGAGGGCATCAAAAAAGACGAAAACGGCACAAAGACCTACAATACATGGGCGGATGGCTATACCGTTGATACAAGGAACGAGCTTTTGCCCGATACGCTTAAAACAAGGTCGGGCGGCACAAGTTATAACAATTTCGACACAAATATCGATCTTGGCGTTAAGGCGGAGGATATCCTGCCCGCAAAGGACGTACCCGCGTATGTTGTTAAAAATGCGGGACGCTGCGGCGGCGGAAATTTTGTCTTTAAATTTGACAATGCAAAGGATGACACGGACGGCGAGGTAAATGCACAGCTTGCGGCGGCACTTGCGGCATACCGCAATAAGATAGTCACCGTAGGCGGCGGTGTAACGACACAGCCCGATACCACGGCCGAGCCTTCAAGTATGACGGGTGTGGACGGCAATACCGTTTTTGCCGACAGAGCCGCGGAGACAGAGGCCTTTGTTTCGGCACTTCCCACACAGACGGATCCCGACGGCAACCGTGCGGAGGAGGGCGTGAAGCCTCCGACTGTTCCGGTGCCCGAAAACGCCGTTATAATTCCCGCCTCCGACCCCGTGGTCTGCTGTGAACCCGATGGTATAGAGGTGAGTGCCGAAAACTGCGTTGTTTACAACGAAGAAACGGACGATTATCAGTTGGTGGATACCACAAAGACCGCATCCACGGTCTGGAAGATACCCTTTGAAAAGCAGTCGGGCGGGGTAGTGTACATTACGGGCTATTTCAGCATCAGCGAGGGCTCGGGCAAGTGGAATATGCTGCGTATTATCGGCAAAACCGCCGACGGCAAGGACGGACAGGTGGTTTCGTTTGCATCCGATTCAAACAGGGTACTGGGACTTTGGAAAAACGGCACCGATACGGGCATTACCTTCGGCGATATGGCAAGAAACAAAAAATATATCTATACATTTAAAATAGATTTGGACAACAAGCACGTTGTGCTTGACGTAAACGGCAAAACCATGGAGTCGGATATAGATGTCAGCGAGGTAAGCAGCGTTACGCTGATAACGCCAAAGTCAAAGGCTATCAGTATGACTGCGGCGCTTCCCGTGGCGTACACCCTCCCCGAGGGCAAGATCATATACGGCGACTGGGACGACGACGGCATTATCACGGCCTCCGACGCAGTCGCTATCCTTCAGTATGTGCTTAAACCCGATGACATGAACGCATCCGAGGAAACGCTTAAAAAATGTGATGTGGACTGCGACGGCCGCATTACCGCATCGGACTCTGCGATGGTATTGCAAAAGACCCTGAAAAACCATATAGTGATGCCCGCAGAAAAGGCATAAACTACAAACGATTGACATATTTGCAAATTTAGAATATAATATTACCAAGAATATCGATATTAAAACATCGGGTGTCATGACCCGTATGGATCGAGGTGAATACCTATGAACAGATACCATTTTCCAGCCGAGGAGTTTGATAATATAGAAAACTCCAAAATGCCGTTTGCCATATACCAGTTTTTAAACAAGCGTGTGGTGACTATAGCTTTGTCCGAGGGCTTTCGCAAGCTGTTCGGATACGAGGACAAGGCGCTGGCATATTACGATATGGACAATGATATGTATAAAGACACTCATCCCGACGACGTGGCACGCATTGCGGATGCCGCGATCAAGTTTGCGACCGAGGAAAACGGAAAATACGATGTGATATACCGTTCAAAGGACCCAAACGGCGGCGGATATAATATTATCCATGCACAGGGGGCGCACTCCTATACGCCTACGGGCGAGCGCACAGCCCAGATCTGGTATACCAACGAGGGCACCTACAGCGAGGATGGCGGCAGTACGGAAACAAAGCTCAACGACCTGCTTAAAGGCGCACTTTACGAGGAAAGCTTTATAAAGGCGAGCCGTTATGACCATTTGACGGGGCTGCCCAGCATGACACATTTTTTTGAGCTGGCAACGCTTAAAAGAAGATCCATGCAGGACGAGGGAAACAAGCCCGCGCTTATGTTTATGGATTTCAGCGGCATGAAGTATTTTAACCACAAATACGGCTTTGCCGAGGGCGATAAGCTGCTGCGTGCGTTTTCAAGGCTTTTGTCGGAATTTTTTGGGAACGATAATTGTAGCCGTATAGGACAAGACCATTTTGCGGTCATTTCAAAATCGGAGATGCTGGAGGAAACGCTCAACGCATTGTTCAAGGCCTGTGCGGGCATAAACGATGCCCGTTCGCTTCCGCTGCACGTCGGTATATATCTGTACTGGCTGGAGGGCACAAATGCCAGTATGGCCTGCGACAGGGCAAAGTTTGCCTGTGACACGCTTAAAAACGAGTATTCGTCCGCATTCGGCTACTATGATGTGTCCATGAAGGATACGGAGGAAAAACAGCAGTACATCATTGCAAACCTTGACAGGGCCATCAAGGAAGAGTGGATAACCGTTTATTATCAGCCCATCGTGCGCGGCGTAAACCAAAAGGTCTGCGACGAGGAGGCTCTTGCGCGTTGGATAGACCCCGAAAGGGGCTTTATGTCCCCTGCGGATTTTATCCCCACGCTGGAGGAACACAGGCTGATATACAAGCTTGATCTGTATATCGTGGAGCGCGTTCTTAAAAAAATAAGGATGCTTGAAAGGGCGGGGCTGCATATAGTGCCGCAGTCCGTCAATCTTTCGCGCTCGGATTTTGACTCCTGCGATATTGTGGAGGAGATACGCCGCCGTGTCGATCAGGCGGGCATCAAACACAGCTATATCAGCATAGAGATAACCGAAAGCACCATGGGCAAGGATTTTGATTTTATAAAGGCGCAGATAGAACGCTTTAAAAAGCTGGGCTTCCCCGTTTGGATGGATGACTTCGGCAGCGGCTATTCGTCGCTTGATGTGCTTCAGGACATCAAATTTGACCTTATCAAGTTTGATATGCGTTTTATGCAGAAATTCAATCAGGGCAATCAGGGCAAGATAATCCTTACCGAAATGGTAAAAATGGCTACTGCGCTTGGCATAGACACGATATGCGAGGGTGTGGAAACACAGGAGCAGGTGCACTTTCTTCAGGAGGCAGGCTGTTCAAAGCTGCAGGGATATTTCTTTGACAGACCCATACCCGTTGAAAACATACTTGAAAAATACGAAAAGGGCTTGCAGATAGGCTTTGAAAATCCCGACGAATCGCAGTATTACGAGTCTGTGGGACGTGTCAACCTGTATGACCTTTCTGTCATAGCGCAGAACAACCCCAATGAATTTGACAATATCTTCAACACGCTGCCCATGGCAGTTGTGGAAATCAATAAAGAGCAGGTGCGCTTTGCAAGGACAAACCCGTCCTACCGCGAATTTATGAAAAGGCATTTTGCCTTTACTGTTGACAACAAGCCCGAGTCCTTCCATGACAAGCCCGCTGCGGTCGCTTCGCAGTTTATGCAGGCGCTTATCGAAAGCTGCAAGGACAGCAGTTATAAGCTGTTTGTTGAAGAGAGGATGCCGAGCAATGCCATTGTGCATTCTTGTCTGCGCCGTCTGGCGGTAAATCCCGTGACGGGCACAGTTGCGGTGGCGGTGGCCGTGCTTTCGGTGTCAGATGCGGAACAGGGCATATCCTATGCAAATATTGCAAGGGCGCTTTCCGCCGATTACTTCAGTATTTTCTATGTCGATATAACAAACGATACCTTCTTTGAATATACATCGGATATCGGCGAAGAAAACCTTACAATGGAGCGCTGCAGCGAGAATTTCTTTGAAAAGGCGCGGGAGGATGCACTTAAATACCTTTACAGCGAGGACCGTGAGACCTTTGTGGAGGCCTTTGTCAAGGAAAATATCCTTCGGCAGATAGAAGAACACGGCACCTTCACCGTCAGCTACAGACTGGTAAGGAACGGCGAGCCGTTTTATGTCAATATGAAGGCAACAAGCATACAGGACAACCCGAACCATATAATTATCGGTGTCAGCGATATAGACCCGCAGATGAAGCAGCAGGAGCTGCTTGAAAAGGTGCATTGGAACGAGATAACGTTTTCAAGGATAATGGCTTTGTCGGGCAATTATCTTTGTATGTATGCCGTGGATATCGATACCGAGTACTATGTGGAGTATATCGCCGCTGACGAGTACAAAACGCTTGGGCTTGAGGAAGAGGGCAGAAACTTTTTTACAAGTTCCATAGAAAACAGTATCAAGGTGATAGATGCGGATGACCTGCCCCTTATAAAAGAACGGTTCACAAAGGAAAATGTAATGCAGACCATTAAAGATAACGGTGTGTTTGTAATGCAGTATCATTTTCTGTGGCACGGCGGGAAGATACCCGTAGGTATGCGGGCGGTCCTTGTACGGGAAGATGATGCCGATAAGCTGATAGTCGGCGTATACAAGCAATAATTTATTAACATATAAAAGGAGAAATAATATGAAGAAAAACAAAAAAATATTTACCGCGGCGATAGCCGCAGCGGCCGCAGCTGCCTTAAGCTGCAATGCCTATGCACAGACCAAAACGGTCGATCTTCAGGTGGGCAATGCCGAAATGCGCATAAACGGCGAGAGCTTTGAGCTGGACTCACCGCCCGTTATTGCAGACGGACGTACATTGGTGCCCATAAGGGCGATAGTGGAGGCTCTCGACGGAGAGGTGGACTGGGACAATGCTTCAAAAACGGCTGTGCTTACAAGCAGCACGGGTGATGTTGTCAAGCTGACAGTAAACAGCAAAACGGCGTATTTCAACGAAACAAGCGCCCAGCTTGATACCGCACCCGTTATAATAAACGGCAGGACAATGCTGCCCATAAGATTTGTTGCCGAAAGCTTTGGCTATACGACAGATTGGAATGCCGCAGACAAAAGCATAGTTATCTCAAACGGCGGCGAAACGGCAAAAGAAAGCACTGTGGATCTGAGCGGATACACAGAGGGAATATCCGCCTCTGATGCGGACGGCAATATCTACTGCGATATGATCGGCAGCGGGGACAGCTGTTTGCTTATAAAGGACAAGGACGGCAATGCCATTGCGGTATATAAGGCAATAGACGGAAACAATGAAATTTACAAGGATAAAAAGGGCAATACCCTTGTTTGTTCCTACGTTCTCGGCAAGGATAATTCCATCGAGCTGACGATATCGGTAAACGGCGGGGAAAGAACGGCCAAGCAGGACGATAACTACAACACCGTGGATGAAGCGGGCAATGTATACGAGTTTGAAGGCGAGGGCACCATATCCGTAAAGGACAAAAGCGGCAAGGTCATCGAGGAATATGAAACGACCAATGAACTGCAGTATCCCTATGTTGCCGATAACGGCAGTACGGTGTACAAGGTACTCAGGCGCGGCGGCGGTTACGAGGACGGTTTTATCTATGCCGACGGCAAATATGTGCCCTTTGAAAACAACTACGACTGGTCGTATATGGGCAGCGACGGCAGGATATACAACACCAAGTATGAATATATCATTGTTACGGACAGCAGCTATAAAAAGCTTGAGGAATGGACAGCCGTACCCAACGGCGTGGACGTTGTCTATATCGGCAATGACAAAACGGAGTATGTCCTTACGGGCGAAATGGCGGAAACATATGTACTCACCGCTGCCGATAAGAAGATCACGCTTACCTGCGACCCCGAGGAGGAGCATAACAAAAAGCTGCTCGCAGGTGGTTCTTACGGCACGGACGATGCCATATACTATAACGGCGACGACAAAAATGTTTATGTCGGCAAGGATAATGTATTTACCGTATATGACGGCAGCGGCGCAGTTATCGACAGCATCAGGCTTTACCGCGACGATGTCAGATACATCTCACAAAGCGGAGAAAAATATATATATTCCTATAATTACGACGAGTCCGATTATCATATAAGCTCCGACAAGGGTACGATCGAGCTTGACGAGATAATGGGCTGAAAAATGCAAAATTGACGGTTTACATTTTAAAAAAAATGTTGTATAATTAAGCTGTACAATATTAAATATTGCTGAATGGAGGTATTTTTTATGCAATACGAGATCAAAGGACAGGTAACACCTGTAGTTGAGGTAACACTTAACAGCGGAGAAACTATGTATACACAGTCGGGCGGTATGGCATGGCAGACAGAGGGTATAGAAATGTCTACCAACACAAACGGCGGCCTTATGAAGGGTCTTGGCAGAATGCTCGCGGGCGAGTCGCTTTTTATGGCTAACTATACAGCCAAAAAGGACGGCGCAATGATAGCATTTAACGCAACCATGCCCGGCAGCGTAATTGCGATCGACTGCTCAAAGGGCTCCTACATCGCACAGAAGCGTGCTTTCCTTGCTGCGGAAAAGAGCGTTGATGTAAAAATGGCTTTCACCAAAAAGGCGGGCGCTGGCTTCTTCGGCGGCGAGGGCTTTATCCTGCAGGAGATCAAGGGCGACGGTATGGCTTTTCTTGAAATAGACGGCGATGCCATCGAATACGACCTTGCACCCGGCGAGGTAATGAAGGTCGATACAGGCAATGTTGCCGCATTTGAATCTACGGTAAAATACGATATCGAAACAATATCGGGTCTTAAAAATATTTTCCTGGGCGGCGAGGGTCTCTTCCTCACCAAGCTTACGGGTCCCGGCAAGGTATATCTCCAGACAATGAGTGTATCCGAGCTTGCAGGCCTTATAAGCACCTTTATACCAAACAAGAACTGATAGGGGCTTTGCCGTAAACAGCGGCATCCCCAAAGGTACAATATCATAAAAAAGGGCTCATTCAAAATGGGCCTTTTTTTATTGTTAGGGAAAGTTATATGTTGTATTATCCTTGTTGTTGTGTTATACTTGTTGCATATAAATACGGTATAAGGGAAAGAAGGTAAAGCATGAAAAAATGGGGTTTAAGGCTTTTGCTGACACTTGTGGCGGTGACGGGGCTTTGTGCGGCGGTATCGGCGGCAGACGGTGTGACGAGCAAAAATATACATACAAACAATTACGAAAAATACGGCACCGTGGTCGAAAGTGACCTGTACGAAAATAACGGTGCGCTCGAGCGCGTGGAATACATAAACGGAAGTGTTGTAATAGAAAAATACTCGCTTGAGGGGGACTTTGTGTCGGCGGTCAGGACGATAACGCCGCCCCTTTCCATATACGGCGGCTTTTACAGCGGCGAAAATTACAACTATCTGGTTTTCGGTGCGCCAAACTACAATGACGACAACAGCGTTGAGGTCGTGCGGCTTCAAAAATACACCAAAACATGGCAGCTTATAAAGGAATGCTCCATATATGGCGCAAACACATATATCCCGTTTGATGCGGGCTCGGCGCGTATGGCGGAGGCGGGCGGCAAGCTGTATCTTTACACCTGCCATGAAATGTACCTGCACTCGGACGGGAAGCATCATCAGGCGAATATGCAGTTTATTATAGACATCGACAGCTTTTCTTCGCCAGCAAATCCCACATATCCGTATGCGTCCCATAGCTTTAACCAGTTTATAAAAACGGACGGCTCCTATATGTATACGGTGGATCACGGCGATGCCTACCCGCGCTCGGTGGTGCTGAGCAAATATGATGCGGGCAAGACCTCGTACAGCGAGAAAAGAAGCACGGTGCTGGCGATAGTCGGCAGCACGGGCGACAACTACACGGGCGTTTCCGTAGGCGGGCTGGAGCTGTCCGCGGATAATGCCATTATCGCGGGGAATACCGTAAAGCAGGATCAAAGCACCTTCGGTACGGACAAACAGCGCAATATTTTTATCGGCATAGCACCGAAAAATATGGGCACACCTGCCGTAAAAATGCTGACAAGCTATACCTCGGCAGACGGCGTTACGCCTTACACGCCGCACCTTGTCAAAATAAGCGATACGCGCTTTCTGGTCATGTGGGAGGAATATACCTCGGCAACGGGCAGCTATGTTACCAAGCTGGTCACCGTGGATGCAGACGGCAATACAGTATCAAGCGCCCAAAACAAGCTGCCGCTTTCCGACTGCAAGCCCGTGCTTGCCTCGGACGGCCTGCTGCATTGGTTTGTGACAAACAGCACCGAGCCCATCGTGTACTGGCTCGACCCCCTGACCTATAACGCACAGAAAACTGTGGAGGAGGACTGGAGCTACAACGAAGCCTCCGCAGTGCTTACCGTCGGCGGCAAGGGCTTTATGCCGAATGACGGCCTGCCGTGGGCGCAGTATAACTCCGTGATAAAGCACATAGTTATCAAAAAGGGTGTTTACTCCGTTTCTGACGGCGCATTTAAGGACTGCGGCGCATTGGAGGATGTTACGCTGTCCGACACCGCCGCAATAATAGGCGAATCGGCGTTTGAGGGCTGCGGTTCGCTTAAAAGCATAAATATACCCGACAAAACGTCGGTCATAGGCGCGGCGGCATTCAAGGATTGTGCCGTACTTAACGGCATTACGCTGCCAAACGGCATACAGGATATAGAGTCGGACACGTTCAAGGGCTGTACGGCGCTTGAAAGCATAAATGTTCCCGACGGTGTAAAAAGTATTGGCAGTTCCGCCTTTTACGGCTGTACGGCGCTTGAAAGCATGACCGTTCCCGACAGCGTAAAAAGCATCGGCAGCTCCGCCTTCCGCGAGTGTACCTCGCTTATCACGGTCGTACTGCCAAACGGCCTTAATGTAATAAACAGCTACACATTCAACAACTGTACGGCGCTTAAAAATGCCGCCATACCCGAAAGTGTGACAAGCATCGGCTTTTATGGCTTCGGCGGCTGCTCGGCGCTTGAAAACATTACCCTGCCTCAGGGACTTGTGGGTCTTAGCAGCAGCGCATTCAGAGATTGTACGGCGCTTAAGACCATAGTCATCCCCAAGGGCGTAAAGGGTATACAAAGCAGTACCTTCAACGGCGACAGCTCGCTTGAAAGCGTTGTCCTGCCCGATACCCTTACCTACATAGATCTCAGCGCTTTTCAGGACTGCAAAAAGCTGACCGACGTGAATATACCCGACAGCGTACAGACCATAGGCAGTTATGCCTTCTTCCGCTGTGCGCTTAAAAAAGCAAATATACCGCACGGTATCACGGCAATAAACGACGGGGCATTCGGCAGCTGTCCGCTGGAGGAGGTCAATATCCCAAACACGGTAAAAAAGGTCGGCTATGCGGCATTTTTCGGCGCAAGGGATAAGTATATCACCGTGCCCGAGGGCGTGGAAAGCATTGGCGAACTGGCGTTTTACAGTAACGGCCTTAAGGCGCTTGCCATACCCGAAACGGTAACAAACTTTAACGATAAGGCGCTTGACTATTTTTACGGCACGGTATATTGTACAAAGGGCTCGCAGGCCGAGACCTTTGCGGCGGGTAAAAATGTGACCTATAAATATGTGGGCGATATGGACGGCGACAAAAACATAACCGATGCCGATGCGGCCGAGGTGCTGAAATATGCGGACGGCACCAAGAGCGTACAGGCATCCGACTATGACAAGCAGGCCCTTATCGACTGCAATTTTGACGGGGACAGAAATGTGCTTGATGCTATAAAGCTGCTTAACGGCAAGGGTTAAGACACTTGCATCGAAATTTTAATAAAAATTAACCCGTTTCTAATTTATTTTTAATGTTGACGGTTTATTATCATACTCGTAAGGACAAACCAACAAAGCTTTTCCTTATATTGTGAATAACCCTATTTTGGCAGGAGGTCTCCGTATTTGCGGGGATCTTTTGTTTTGCGCTTTTTTAAGGCGCAGGGGCATAAAGGCGAAAATGTTTTTTGTTGACAACCACCCCCTTTTATTATATGCTTATATAAAGGCTCCTGCGGGCGGCATTTGAAGATACTGTCCGATGCTATCGGGGTCTGACGGAGTAATTGATACTTTGCTTAAAGAGGTGTTGATGTGAAACAATTCGATATTACGGGCATGAGCTGTGCGGCGTGCAGTGCGCGTGTGGAAAAGGCCGTTTCGGGGGTCGAGGGCGTGACAAGCTGTTCGGTGAACCTTTTGACCAATTCCATGGGTGTAGATGGCACGGCGGACAATGCCGCGATAATTGCCGCTGTGGAGTCGGCGGGTTACGGCGCAAGCGAAAAGGGTACCGCGCCGACGGCCGATGCCCGCGGGGATGCGTCCTCCGACAGGGAAACGCCCGTGCTTAAAAAAAGGCTGATATATTCCGCGGCTTTTCTGGCGGTGCTTATGTATTTTTCCATGGGGCATTCCATGCTGGGCTGGCCCGTGCCTGCGTTTTTTGCAAAAAATCATATTGCAATGGGGCTTTTGCAGCTGCTGCTTGCTGCTGCGGTAATGGCAATAAATCAAAAATTCTTTATAAACGGCTTTAAGGGGCTTGTACACCGCGCACCGAATATGGATACGCTTGTTGCGCTGGGCTCGGCGGCATCCTTCGGGTGGAGCGTTTATGTGCTTTTTATGATGACACAGGCACAGCTTGACGGCGATAGCGCACAGGTCACGGCGTATATGCACGATTTTTATTTTGAGTCGGCGGCAATGATACTTACCCTTATAACGGTCGGCAAAATGCTGGAGGCACGCTCCAAGGGCAGAACGACCGATGCGCTGAAGGGGCTTATGTCGCTTGCGCCCGAGACCGCGACTCTTATAAAAAACGGTGCGGAGGTAACGGTGCCCGCAAAGGATGTGCAAAAGGGCGATATATTTGTTGTGCGCCCCGGTGAGAGCATACCCGTGGACGGCATCATAACCGAGGGCGATACCGCCGTAAACGAGGCGGCGCTGACGGGCGAGAGCATACCGACGGACAAGACCGTCGGCGATACGGTGTCGGCGGCAACGATAAACCAAACGGGCTTTATAAAGTGTGAGGCAACAAGGGTCGGCGAGGATACCACGCTTTCGCGCATAATAAAAATGGTGGGCGATGCGGCGGCAACAAAGGCACCCATAGCAAAGCTTGCGGACAAGGTGTCGGGCGTTTTTGTGCCGGGCGTTATAATTATCGCGGTGCTGACCACGCTTGTATGGCTGCTGCTTGGCAGGGAGCTGTCCTTTGCGCTTGCAAGGGGCATATCGGTACTTGTTATAAGCTGTCCTTGTGCGCTCGGGCTGGCAACGCCCGTGGCGGTAATGGTAGGCAGCAGTGTAGGCGCAAAAAACGGTATTTTGTTCAAGACTGCGGTCTCGCTTGAAAATACGGGCAAGACCGAGATAGCCGTGCTGGACAAAACGGGTACGGTGACACGCGGCGAGCCCGAGGTGACGGATATTTTGCCGATGGGCGGCCATGATGCCGACTCCCTGCTTGCGCTTGCGGTATCGCTGGAGAAAAAAAGCGAGCATCCGCTTGCAAGGGCGGTGATAGATGCGGCCGCGCAAAGACATATCGTTCCGGACGAGGTGACGGATTTTAAGGCCCTGCCGGGCAGCGGCCTGACGGCAAAGCTTAAAGGCAATACCCTTATCGGCGGAAGCCTGAGATTTATCGGCGAAAATATAAAGCTTGACGAAAAGGCGAAAAAACGTGCAAAGTCGCTTGCGCAAAAAGGGCGCACACCCCTGCTTTTTGCCAAAAACGGCAGGCTTGCGGGCATTATCGCCGTGGCAGATGTTATAAAGGACGACAGCGCACAGGCTGTCAAAGAACTGCAGAATATGGGCATCCGCGTTATAATGCTGACGGGCGATAACGAAAACACGGCCGCGGCCATAGGGGCGCAGGCAGGTGTTGACGAGGTCATAGCGGGCGTTATGCCCGATGGCAAGGAAAATGTGGTACAGCAGCTTAAAAAGCGCGGCAGGGTGGCCATGGTAGGTGACGGCATAAACGATGCACCCGCACTTACAAGCGCCGATATGGGCATAGCCATAGGCGCGGGCGCGGATATAGCCATTGATGCGGCGGATATCGTGCTTATGAAAAGCAGCCTTTCGGACGTGCCTGCGGCGATACGCCTCAGCCGTGCGGTGCTTAAAAATATCAAGCAAAATCTGTTTTGGGCGTTTTTCTACAACATAATAGGCATACCGCTTGCGGCGGGTGTGTTTATCGGGCTGTTCGGCTGGAAGCTGAACCCCATGTTCGGCGCTGCCGCCATGAGCCTGTCCAGCTTTTTTGTTGTGACAAACGCATTAAGGCTCAATCTTTTGAATATACATGACTCAAGTCATGACAAACCAATAAAACCAACCAAACAACAGGAGGAAGAAACTATGACAAAGACAATGACTATCGAGGGTATGATGTGCGGACATTGCGAGGCAAGGGTGAAAAAGGTGCTGGAGGCATTGCCGCAGGTAGACAAGGCAGAGGTGAGCCATACGGCGGGTACTGCCGTTTTGACGCTTAATGCGCCCGTTGACGATGCGGTGCTTAAAAAGACCGTGGAGGATCAGGATTATAAGGTAACGGGCATTGCCTGAAATATTTGCTTTACTTTTTTGCTTTATTATGGTAAACTAAAAGAACAGAATTTATTAAAAAGGGGTAGTAATATGAAAAAATTATTGAGTTTAGCAATAACGGCGGCTTTGATGATGGGCTTTGTGGGCTGCGGCGGTACAGCACCGGCACCCGCACCCGAAGGCGGCGGTACAGATGAGGGCACACAGGCAGCGGACAGCGGTGAAAATGCCGCAGCGGCAGAGCTTCCCGACCTTTCGGGTCAGAAGTGGGTCATCGGCCTTGATGACGAGTTCCCGCCCATGGGCTTCCGTGACGAGAACAACGAGATAGTCGGCTTTGACATCGACCTTGCAAAGGCTGCTGCCGAAAAGCTTGGCTGCGAGGTGGAGTTCCAGCCTATCGACTGGGATACAAAGGAGCTTGAGCTTGAAAACGGCAATATCGACTTTATCTGGAACGGCCTTACAATAACCGACGAGCGTGCGCAGGCAATGGATTTTACCAAGCCTTACCTTAAAAACAAGCAGATAATAATCGTTAAAAACGACTCCGAAATAAAGTCAAAGGCTGACCTTGCGGGCAAGGAGGTAGGCGTACAGGCAGGTTCATCCGCACTTGACGCGGTAGAGGCAGACGAGCTTTATTCAAGCCTTGGCAATGTAAGCACATACGATACAAATATACTTGCGTTTACCGACCTTGACATTGCGCGTGTTGATGCGGTGGTAGCCGACGAGATAGTTGCAAGATATTACCTTGCAAACAATGAAAATGACTTCCGTGTTGTGGAGGACGGCGACTTTGGCGACGAGGTATACGGTGTTGCGGCAAAGAAGGGCAACACAGAAACTGTTGCAAACCTTCAGGCAGCGCTTGATGCAATGTCCGCAGACGGCACGGCAGCGAAAATATCCGAAAAGTGGTTTGGCGAAGACATTTACGTTCATAACTGATGTTTATCGCGTGACTTGAGGGGTGCCGCAGGGTGCCCCTTTATTTTGCAGGGGAAAATATATGACTTTACAACAATGGATACCGCAGATGGCTGTCGGCTGTTTGCTTACCTTAAAACTGTTTATCATAACCATCGTATTGTCCATGCCGCTGGGTCTGGTGCTTACGTTTTTGTACACATCAAAAAACAAGGCCTTGAACAAGGTGGTGGCGTTTTACATACTTATCATGCGCGGCACACCGCTGCTGCTGCAGATATTTTTTGTATACTTCGGTCTGCCGTATACACCGATCATCGGCAAGTATCTTACCATAAGCGACCGTTTTACCGCGGGTGCGGTGGCATTTATACTTAACTATGCCGCATACTTTGCGGAGATATTCCGCGGCGGTCTTTTGTCGGTGGACAAGGGACAGTATGAGGCGGCAAAGGTGCTGGGTCTGACGGATATGCAGACACGCTTTAAAATAGTGCTGCCGCAGATGTTCAGGATATCCTTGCCCGCAGTTTCAAACGAGGCGATAATCCTTATAAAGGACACGGCACTTATTACGGCTATCGGCCTTTCCGACCTTCTTAAGGTCACAAAGACCATTGTAAACAAAACCACCAATATCTCCGCATTTCTTGTGGCGGCCATATTCTACCTTATCATGAGCTATGTGCTTACGATAGTTTTCAGGCTGCTTGAAAAGAAATTTGCGTTTTAAGGGGGCGGCGTTATGGAAATGATAAAAGTTGAAAACCTTAAAAAAAGCTTTGGCAATATCGAGGTTTTAAAGGATATAAGCCTTAATGTGGACAAGGGCGATGTTATTGCCATACTCGGGCCGTCGGGCAGCGGCAAAAGTACATTTTTGCGCAGCCTTATAGATCTGGTGGAGATAGACGGCGGCAGCATTTACATAGAGGGCGAGGCGCTGTGTGAAAATGCGGTTTATCCGCACGCAAAGGAAAAACGCAGGATACTGGCAAAAACGGGCATGGTGTTCCAGCATTTCAACCTTTTCCCGCATAAAAACGTAAGGGACAACCTTTTGCTTGCGCCGATGCTGAAAAAACAGGGCACGCGGGACGAGCTCAATAAAAAGGCGATGGATATACTTGAAAAGGTGGGTCTTGTTGAAAAAATAAACGAAATGCCCAAAAATCTTTCGGGCGGACAAAAACAGCGTGTGGCTATTGCCCGCGCCCTTATGTGCGACCCCGATATCCTGCTTTTTGACGAGCCTACATCGGCCCTTGACCCCGAGCTTACGGGCGAGGTGCTCAATGTTATACGCGACCTCTCAAAGGAAAAAATGACCATGCTTATAGTTACGCATGAGATAGGCTTTGCGCGTGAGGCCGCAAACAAGGTGCTGTTTATGGACGGCGGCTACGTGCTGGGCTTTGGCACACCCGAGGAGATAATAGACTCCAACGAAAATACGCGCATCAAAAACTTTTTTGCAAAAATGACATACTAAGAGGAGCCGGAATGAACAACATTGTAAAAAAAATGATCTTGACGGCTGCTGTGGCGGCGGCTGCTGTATTTGCCAATTATTTAAGTACGATGATGCATGAGGGTTGGGTCAACGATGACGCGATATACAAAAGATTGAGGTATCGGTCTTTACAACAGTATTTGTTTGTGTTATAATAGTGGATAGATATTATTGCGAACAAAAAATAAAGGTCTTTTTCAACCACGATATTTATAAAAGGGAGGATAATATTATGGCAGGACTTGATGCAAAAAAAATACAGGCAATGGTAAAAGGCGATAAATACGTTGTTCTTCAGGCAACTATCGCGGAAAATGCGATAACCCTCGGCGGCGGTGTTACCTGCCTGTCAAGCTTGCAGCGCATTATAAACGAGCAGGCCTCAAGAGGCTACAGACTGCATACCATAAGCACGGCATCGGTAGAGGCAAAAAGTCTTGGTGCGGGTGTTGCATCGCAAATGCAGGCTACAATGATATTTGAAAAGATTTAATAACATAAGGGGACCGAAACATCGGAGATCTTAATATCTTCAATGCTTCGGCCCCTTTTTTGTCAATCTTTTTTAAGCTCGGCTATCACGGCCTTGGCACTTTTAATGCACGCGCCGCAAAGTATGCCGAGACGCATACACCTTTCCATTTTTTCAAAGGTGTCGTTTCCGTCGGCTATTGCCTTTTTTATATCCTTTACGCGAATATCGTAGCATTCGCATACCATCATATTATCGTCCATATATTACCTCAATGATGCGCTATTTTGTTTACATACTGATTTTTGTACTTGGAGTAGATTATCTTCTGGGTGTTGTACAGTCCGTAATAGCCCGACAGCATATAGCTTACGGCTATGGCCAGCAGATAATATTTTATGCCGTCCATGCCGAACAGCTCCAGACTTATTATCAGCGATGCTATGGGGCAGTTGGTAACGCCGCAGAACACGGATACCATGCCCACCGCTGCGCAAAGCGAGGGGGATATGCCGAGATAGCGGCCTATAAAGCAGCCCAGCGTGGAGCCTATATAAAACGACGGCATTATTTCGCCGCCCTTAAAGCCGCAGCCCAGCGTGATGGCGGTAAAAATTATTTTAAGCAGGAACGCCCACGGCACCACCTCACCGCGGAAAGCACGCTCCATAACGGGTATGCCGACACCGTTGTAATCCGTGGTTTTTAAAAGAAGTGTCAGCACAACTATTATCACACCGCCCGTAAATACGCGCAGATACTGGTTTTTGATGTATTTTTTAAAGTGATATTCACAGTATTTCAGCGATACCACAAACAATATGCTTACAAGGCTTGCGGCAATGGCGACTACCATTGTTTTAAGCCCCGTGTCGGGCTTGAATTCCGTTATATACAGCACATGAAACTGCTCGCTGCGGCAGTCGAGCGCCTTTGCAACGGTATCCGCCGTAAGTGAGGCTATGGCGCAGGGCACAAGTGCCGAGTAGTACATTATGCCGACGCTTACGACCTCTATCGCAAATATTGCGGCGGCTATGGGTGTACCGAAAACCGCCGAAAAGGCCGCGCTTACACAGCACATGGTGAAAACCCGCCTGTCGAACTCGTCCAGCTTTATTATGCCGCTTAAATAATAGCCTATGCCGCCGCCTATCTGCACGGCTGCGCCCTCGCGTCCCGAGGAGCCGCCGAAAAGGTTGGTCAGGACGGTGGATATAAAAATAAGCGGGGTTATTTTAAGCGGTACGTTGGTGTCGGAGTGTATGGCGCTGATGATAAGGTTGGTGTTAAGGCCGTCATCCTTTGCCATACGGTACATAAATACTATTACAAGACCCGCAAGCGGCAGCAGAAATATTATCTGCGGGTTTTGCGTGCGGAACTCGTTTGCGGCCGCAAGACAGTGGTAAAACAGCGCACCCACCAGTCCCAGCGTAAGTCCCGCCGCTATCGATACTATCAGCCATTTTAAAAATGTTTTGCTGTTGGCCGCGGCACGGGCAAGATAAGGTTTGAATTTTTCCATAAGACACACTCCCAAATAAGCTTCATTAAGAAAGATTGTACCCATTTTTGGGGAAAATGTCAAGAACAATCGAAATAATACCCGTCGGGGGCGGGGTCTATGCTTTCACACACAAAGGATATTTTTTGATACCGGCGTTGTACGGATGAAAAAGATAAAAAAATAAGGCGTAAATGCAATGGCATTAGAAATTATGCGAAAATGATATTTATATGATTAAAATTTTATGAAAATTGTTGCATTCTGTTAAAAATAGAGTTATAATATAATCAGTGAAAATCGGGAAAGGTATTTTTCCCTTTCAGTATGGCATTTTTGTTAATGTTTTGTTGTGTACAATTATTTATCAGCATTAAGGAGGTTTTATAAGGATGTATCTTGAAGCGTTGAATGATAAGGAAAAGGAACTGTTTTTAAGTTTGGCTTATAACTTATCCGCAGCAGACAAGGATTACAGCCCGGAGGAGAGAGTAACGGTGGCAGGATACTGCCGTGAGATGGGTATAGATTTTAATATGGACAAGATCAACCTGTCGGTGGATGAGGTGCTGGATCAGCTTAACGATATGTGCTCTTTACAGATGAAGCGTATCATCGTGTTTGAGGCTATGAGACTTACTATGGCAGACCTTGACTACGATGAGGGCGAAAGGGCTATACTTGGCAAGGCTATCGAAAAGTTCGGCCTTGATAAGGTATACCACGATAAGTGCGAGTCCCTTATAAAGGAATTTATCGCCCTTCAGACAAAGATGAACGAGCTTGTAATAGAATAAAAGCTTCGCAAGCCTGCAAGACCCGCATAATACGGCGGGTCTTTTTTTGCGAAAATTACAGAATAATTAAGATTATGAAGAAATACTTAACAATCTATTAAAAATGCTTAATTTTAATTATTTTTTAATAATTGGATATTATAATAAAACTCGTAAAGCAAAAACAACACGCTTTTGTAATAAAAACAGCTGTGACTACAAAGGATAACTTCGGGGATCCACGGGGCGTTTACCCCAAACGGGTTCTCGGTCATTACCCAAAAATCTTTTCGGAGGTAAGTATTATGGATGAATATAAAAACGACAATGATATTATGAATGAAGAAGATAAACGAACAGCAGAAGTGCTGAAGGAAGAAACAGCCGATACGGAAGCGGTCACGGACGAAACGCTCACCGACGAGGCAGTCACCGAAGAAACGGTCACCAACGGGACGGTTTCGGACGAAACGCTCACGGCCGAAGCCGTACAGGGCATAGGCGAGCAGGCGGAGCAGGATAAGGCCGCAGCGGAGCTCAGGCAAAAGCGTGCGGCGTTCAGAAAAACGGCGGCACTCGGTCTGACGGGTGCGGTGCTTTTCGGCATAGCGCTGGGCAGCTCGCTGGGCGTAGCGTACAACAGCTCCAGAAACCTGTTTGTAAAGTCGGCACAGCCCTTTAATTTTGAGACGGAAAACAAGGAAAACGAGGCCGTAAGCGCAGAGGCGGTAAATATCACACCCGCCAACAACGATGTTATAGACACCATCAACAAGGTCAAAAATTCGGTGGTAAATATTTCCACCACAGAAACGCAGTCGGGATTTTTCAACCAGATATATGAAAGCCAGGGCGCAGGCTCGGGCATAATCTACTCGCAGGATGACGAAAAGGTCTATATCGTCACAAACAACCACGTTGTAGAGGATGCTACGGATGTAAGCATATCCATAACGGGCAGCGAGACCGTAAAGGCAAGCCTTGTGGGCCGCGACCCCTCATCCGACATAGCGGTCATATATGTACTTAAAACGGATCTTAAGGCCGCAGGCATAAACGAGGTAACACCTGCGGTATTCGGCGACTCCGATAAGGTGCAGGCGGGCGAATATGTGGTTGCCATCGGTAATGCGCTTGGCGAGGGCAAGACAACTACCCGCGGTATCATAAGTGCGGAAAACAAGGTCATAAATATCGACGGCAAAAAGCTTAGCATGATACAGACCGATGCGGCCATCAACCCCGGCAACAGCGGCGGCGCACTGGTAAACAGCGCAGGTCAGGTAATAGGCATAAATACCGCCAAATACTCCAGCTATTCCGTTGAGGGCACGGGCTTTGCCATCCCCGTAAATACCGCAAACGACGTTATAACACAGCTTATGGACAAGGGCAGCGTTGATAAGCCGTATATCGGCATAGTCGGCTACACCATAGACGAGGACTTTAAAAAGATGTACAGCATCGAGACCGACGGCGTACTTGTACAGAGTATAGAAATGGGCAGCCCCGCCGAAAAGGCAGGCATTCAGCGCACCGATATAATCACATCCATTGACGGTGTGAATGTGGCGACCATAGAACAGCTTCAGGCGGAAATAAAAAAGCACAGCTCGGGCGATACGATAACGCTCGGTATCGTAAGGGACGGCTACCGTCAGACCGAGGTCAAGGTAACGCTTGAAAATTACAATGAGCAGTTTTGAGAGGTGACAGAATATGAAAAAAGCAATTAAAAAGATAGTCGGCTTTATGGTACTCGGCTGTGTGATAGGCGGCGTTGTGGGCTTTTCCATACCGTTTACAACGGGCTATCTTATCCCGAAGATAGAGGCAGACCGCGCTGAGGTACAGGAAAGCGCGGCAGCGGACACCACCGCCGACGATACGGTAAATGTTGAAAATACGGTCAGCCTTGACGAGGCATCAAAAAACTCGATAGAGCTTATCAAAAAGCTTAAGCCGTCCGTAGTCTGCATTACAACAAAGGCTACAACGCGCGACTGGTTCAACCAGACCTATATAAGCGAGGGCGCAGGCTCGGGCGTTATCTTCCATGAGGACGAGAGCAATGTTTATATCGTGACCAATGCACACGTTGTTTCGGGCGCAAATCAGGTGCTTGTATCAGTATCCGAAAGCGACCTTGTTTCGGCAAGCCTTGTCGGCAAGGATGTAAACGCCGATATAGCGGTCATCAGCGTAAGCAAGGCAGACCTTAGCGCGGCAGGCATAACGGGCGTTACGGTTGCGGAATTCGGCAGCTCCTCGGCATTGCAGATGGGTGAAAGCGTTATTGCGATAGGCAATGCACTCGGCCGCGGAAACACGGCAACTGCGGGCATCGTCAGCGCACAGCAAAAAGAGGTCACAATAGGCGGCAAAAAGCTTACCGTTATACAGACCGATGCGGCCATTAACCCCGGCAACAGCGGCGGCGCACTTATAAACAGCAAGGGTCAGGTAATAGGCATAAATACAGCCAAGCTGGCCACCACGGAGATAGAGGGCATAGGCTATGCGATAGCAAGTGATGTTGCAAAGCCCCTTATAGAGCAGCTTATGAACACAGAAGAAACACCCGCGCTTGGTATAAGTGTGGTAGACCTGTCGGAAAGCGAGGCCCAGTATTACGGCCTGCCGCAGGCGGGCGTGGTAATAAGCAAGGTATTTACGGGCAGCGCCGCACAGGCAGCGGGTCTTGAAGTGGGCGACATAGTTACCGCCTTTAACGACAACCCCATCTTCACATCGGAGCAGCTTATAAACACCATACGCCAGCGCAAAGTGGGCGATACCGTCAGCATTACGGTAGTCCGCGAGGGCGAAACACTCAGAAAGAGTGCAAAACTTACAAAGGCCAATACGGGCTTTTAATCAAAGGGATCATTCGTAATTCCTTTGATTATGAGTTGATGAAAATATCCAAAAAAGGCACCCGCCATATTGCTTCGGGTGCCTTTTTGCACTATTCCTGCAAGGACTCCCACTGCTCATAAAGCGCGGAAAGTTCCTCTTCAAGCTTTGTTTTTTTGTTGAATACCTCTGCCGACTTTGCGGCGCTGCTGAATACCTCCTCCTGCTCGAGCAGGCTGTCGCATTCGGCTATCGCGGCCTCGGTCTCGGCTATCTTTTCCTCGATTTTGTTTATTTGGTTTTCAAGCTTGCGCCTTGCGGCCTGCTCCTGCTTTTGCTTTTTCCAGTCCATACTGCTTTGTGTCTGCACGGCGGGCTGTATTTCATCGCTTGCGGCGGGGACAGACTTTGTTTCCAGATAATAGTCGTAATTACCCGGATAGCCGGTCACACCGTCGGGTGTCAGCTCCAGCACGCGGGTAGCGGTACGGTTTATAAAATAGCGGTCGTGGGATATGTACAGCACGGTGCCGGGATAGTTTATAAGCGCGTTTTCCAGTATTTCCTTGCTGTTAAGGTCAAGATGGTTCGTCGGCTCGTCAAGGATAAGAAAATTTGCCTTGCCGAGCATTATCTTTGCAAGTGCGACACGTCCCTTTTCACCGCCGCTGAGCGAGGATATGGTCTTGAATACATCATCGCCCGTAAACACAAAGGCGGCAAGAGCATTTCTTATGGCAAGGTTTGACAGGGTGGGGTGGGTGTCCGACACTTCGTCAAAAATGGTCTTGTCAAGCGACAGATCCTCCTGCTCCTGGTCATAGTAGCCTATAAACACATTTGCGCCAAGAACGCTGCTGCCCGCATCGGGAGCCAGCCTTTGCATTATTATTTTAAAAAGCGTGGTCTTGCCTATGCCGTTTGCGCCGATAAGGGCAATTCTTTCGCCCTTTTTTATCTCAAAGTTTACATTTTTGAAAAGCCGTCTGCCGTCAAAGCCTTTTTCAAGCCCCTTTACGGTCAGCACGTCATTGCCGCTCTCCCTTTCGGGCGTAAAGGCAAGACGTATCTTATCGGGCAGATTTTCGGGAGCCTCGACCAAATCTATCTTTTCAAGCTGCTTTTCGCGGCTTTCCGCGCGTTTTATGGATTTTTCGCGGTTGAACGAGCGCAGCTTTTCTATCACCTGCTGCTGATGCTTTATCTCGCGCTGCTGGTTTATAAAATGCCTGCGCTGTATCTCTCTTTCGGTCTCCTTTTGGGTCACATAAAAGCTGTAGTTGCCGAAGTATACGCTTGATCTGCCGTTTTCTATCTCTATGGTCTTTTTTGTGACGCGGTTAAGGAAATAGCGGTCGTGAGAGATTATGATAAGGCTGTTGGGATAGCCGTTCAAATAGTCCTCCAGCCACCCGATGCTGTCTATATCAAGGTGGTTTGTGGGCTCGTCAAGCAAAAGCAGGTCGGGCGCGGAAAGCAGCAAGCGTCCCAGCGCAACACGGGTCTTTTGCCCGCCCGAAAGCGTGTGTATGGGCTTGTAAAACTCGCTTTCGTCAAAGCCCAGACCCTTTATAACACCGCGTATGCGGCTTTGGTACTCATAGCCGTTTTTCTGCTCCAGCTCGTGCGAAAGGGTGGAGTAATCCTGCATATTTTTCTCAAGCGCCTCACCCGAAAGGGAGGACATCTGCTGCTCCAGCGTGCGCATTTCGTCCTCTATTGCGATAACATCGTCAAAAACCGTCAAAAGCTCGTCATAAATGCTCTTTTCGCTGTCTATTTCAAGCGACTGCGAAAAATAGCCCACCTTTGCCGTCTTTGGCAGAAATATCTCGCCCGCATCCGCCGACATCTCACCCGTGATTATCTTGAACAGGGTCGATTTGCCCGCGCCGTTTACGCCGATAAGCGCCGCCTTTTCCTTTTCCTCCAGGGTAAAGGTCACATTTTTTAAGACCTCCTCAACACCGAAGGCCTTTTGTATGTCTTTTAAACCTATTATCATTTTAATCACCCAAGGCGTTAAAGTGCCTTCTGTATCTTTTCGGTATATTTATATCACAAAAATAATCAATTTCGGAGAGAAAATGCGATATTGCCGTAAAACCGTCATTGTAAAATGCCTTTATGCGCTTTTCGCGGTTAGTTATGCCTTTATAATCCACAGGACATACAAAGGTCCAGTCGGCTGTCTCATCGTCAAAAATTATCCTGAAATATTTGTCAAGGCTGCGGCTGTCAAGACCTGCCTTTTCAAGCAGGATATGATGCTCGACCCCCTCGTCCAAAAGCCCGATCACAGCAGTTTCCCCGCTGTAGGAAATAAGTGCGAGTTTGGGCTCGTTTGTGCTTAAAATATCTTCGTTTTGCTCCGAATAGATCTTTATTTCCATATCGTCCTCAATTTATCACGGTCTCGTCCGTGCGGTTCTCGGCCTTTCTTTTGGCCTCTTTTTCGATATTCATGTTTTCCTTTTCGCGGCGGCGCGTAAGCTCTGCGGCGATATCGTCCCAGGTTATGCCCAGCTCGCACATCATGACCTCGGTGTGGAAAAGTACGTCGCATACCTCGCCGACCACCTCGTCGTTTTTCTTGTCCTTTGCCGCGATTATTACCTCGGTGGCTTCTTCACCTATCTTTTTAAGTATCTTGTCGATACCCTTGCCGAAAAGATAGCTTGTATACGAGCCCTCCTGCGGCTCTGCCTTTCTTTTTTGTATGACCTCAAATTCCTGTGTAAGTGCGTCCTGTAAGTTCATAATATTCTCCTTTTTTGATTTATTCCTTTGGTTCAAATTCCTCTATTTTTCTGTAAAAACAGCTGCGGTTTCCCGTATGGCAGGCAGCCCCCACCTGGTCTATAAGCAGCAATATGGTATCACAGTCGCAGTCGTAGCGTATTTCCTTTACATACTGGAAATGCCCGCTGGTCTCGCCCTTTACCCAAAGGCTTTGGCGCGAGCGGCTGTAATATGTACCCTTGCCCGTTTTAAGCGTCAGGTCAAAGGCCTCCTGGTTCATATAGGCAAGCATTAAAACCTCTTTTGTTTTGTAGTCCTGTGCAATAACGGGTACAAGCCCCTGCTCGTTAAACTTTATTTCCATAATTTACCTCATTTCAGTCTGACGGGTATTCCCTCTTTATCAAGATACTTTTTCAGATCGGCTATATCCATTTCCCTGTAGTGGAAAAGGCTTGCCGCAAGTGCCGCCTCTGCGCCGCCGTCCGTAAGTGCCTCGGCAAAATGCTCCATTGTGCCCGCGCCGCCGCTTGCAATAACGGGTATCTGCACGCTGCTTGAAATAGCCTTTGTCAGCGGTATATCATAGCCCGCCTTGGTGCCGTCACAGTCCATACTTGTCAAAAGTATCTCGCCCGCGCCCAGCTTTTCGGCTTTTATTGCCCATTCTATCGCATCTATGCCCGTATTTACGCGGCCGCCGTTTAAATAAACATCAAAGCCGCTGCCGTCTTGGCGCCTTTTTGCATCAATAGCCACGACAACACATTGACTGCCGAAACGCTCCGCCGCTTCGGTTATAAGCTCGGGACGCTTTATCGCCGCGGAGTTTACCGAAATTTTATCCGCACCCGCAGATAAAATAGCGCGGAAGTCCTCGATAGTCCTTATGCCGCCACCGACCGTAAGGGGGATAAATACCTCCTCGGCCGTTCTTGACACCACGTCAAGCATAATATTTCGCGCATCCGAGGATGCGGTTATATCCAAAAATACAATTTCATCCGCAAGCGATTTGTTGTAGTATGATGCTATCTCAACGGGGTCGCCCGCATCCCTTAAATTAACAAAATTTACTCCTTTTACCACCCTGCCGTTGTTTACGTCAAGGCAGGGGATTATCCTCTTTGTGTGCATTTTTTACTCCTTTTTTCTTTATATGTGCTCCTACTATATCCGACACATCGGAAATGGTTGCAAAGGCCGAGCCTTCGTCCTCTTTTATTATTCGCTTCATCTCGCTTAATTCAATTCTTGTTACAACACAGTACAGCACGGTCTTTTTGCCGCTTATAAGGCCCTCGCCCGTTAAAAGCGTAACGGTGCGGCCAAGCTGCTTGTATATCTCCTCGGCTATGCGTTCGCCGTTTTCGGTGATTATCATTACCGCCTTGCCCTGTTCAAGCCCCGTTTCCACCGTGTCTATCACCTTTGATGTGATAAAGTAGGTCAGTATGCTGTAAAGCGCCCTGTCGGGGCCGAAAATAAAGCCCGCTATGGTGTAGATGATAAGGTTAAAGCCCAGTATTATCTGACCCGTTGAAAATTGGGTGCGCTTGCTTATCAAAAGCGAGAGCGTGTCCATACCGTCAACACAGCCGCCGCCGCGCATAACAAGCCCAACGCCCACGCCGAGAAACAGGCCGCCGTAGACCGTGGCAAGCAAAGGGTCGTCGGTTATCTCGTGCAGCTCCTCAAAATTGGCAAGTGCAAGGGAAAACACTATCATTGCGTAGGTCGCCTTGAATGCAAAGGTCTTGCCGAGCTGCTTAAGCCCGAGTATCAAAAACGGGATATTTATAACCACTATAAAAAGGCTCAGCGGTATTTTTGTCAGATTGTTCAGGATAATTGAAATACCCACAATGCCGCCGTCAAGTATCTGCTTTGCGACCAGAAATTCCTCAATGGCAAAGGCGGCTATGACCGCCCCGAGGGTTATTATAAAATACGAAATTATCAGTTGTATGCGGTTTGCTTTTTTCTGCGGCATACTATCGCCTCTTTACTGAAATTTTTTAATGACTTCCGACAGATCGAGTGCGCCGTTAAACAGCGCCTTACCGATAATAACGCCCGCAGCGCCTATAGATCGCACGTTTTCAAGGTCCTTCATGGTGCTTACGCCGCCGCTTGCTATTATATCCATGCCTGTTTTTTCAATAAGCTCCTTGGTCGCCTCGATATTGGGGCCGCTCATCATGCCGTCCTTTGAGATATCGGTGTAAATAACGTCCTTAACGCCGTAGGCCTTCATTTTAAGGCAAAGATCGACAGCGGATATCTCGCTGACTTCCTCCCAGCCAGAAATGGCTGCCATGCCGTTTTTGGCATCCACCCCGAGGGCTATCTTTGTGCCGTGGCGCTTTACGGCATCCTCCACCAGCCACGGGCTTTTGACAGCTGCCGTGCCGATGATAACGCGGGATGCACCCGCCTCTATACGCTCGTCTATGTCCTGCATGGTACGCACGCCGCCGCCCGTTTCAATGGGTATGTCATACGCATTTTTGATGTTTTTGATTATGTCTATTACAAATGTCTTGCCGTAGCGTGCCCCGTCAAGGTCAACCAGATGTATGTAGGTCGCACCCTTGTCTATCCAATTTTTTGCGGCGGATACGGGGTCGTCGTTAAATACCTCCACATTGTCAAAACGCCCCTGTGTCAGGCGCACGGCCTTGCCGTCTATTATATCTATTGCAGGGTATATCTGCATATGTGTCACTCCTCTTTAAAGCATATTATTAAATAGTATAACACATCTGCGGCAAAAAATCAAATCCTGTTTTTTCGTCTGCAATATTATGGAAATACATTAACAAAACCTTGCTAAAAAAGCGCTGTTATGTTATAATCATAATATATATTGCGGATGCAAGCTTTTTATAAAGGAAAGGTGGTTTGACCAAATGAAAAGATTTATTGTTGCTTCGGCCATAGCGGCTATGCTTGCGGCACAGCCTGCGTTTTGCTCCACGGCGGACGAGTATGGCTTTACGGCGCAAAAGGGCACGATCATCAGCTATGTGGGCACAGAGGAGTTTATTCTTGTACCTGCACAGTCGGACGGCAAGCCCGTTACCAAAATAGGCGAAAAGGCCTTTGCGGGACAAAAGGCAAAGGATATACAGATAGAGTCCGGCATAAAAAGTATAGAAAAGGATGCCTTTCGCGGTGCGCAGATGAGCTCGCTGGCTATATGCGACACAATGGAAAGCGTTGCCGAGGGGGCATTTGCGGAGTGCAAAAATCTTGCCAACGTGACGGTGGTCAATGCCGATACACGCTTTGAAAAGGGCGCTTTTGCCAAGACGGGCAATATTGTTTTCTGGATAGACTGCTCTACAAGCTGGGCGGAGGAACAGCGTCTGCTGGACAACCTTGTCGAGGCAAAGGGTGACGACAACCTTGAAATAGAAAAGATACACGATTACACGGTAGACGACAACGGTGTTTATATCTGCAGCTGGTGCGGTGACAAATACGACCCGGGCAAGGATATCATCGGCGAGGGCGGCCTTCTGGATGACGGACGTGAGCCCGGCGAGGGGGACGGTCCGATGGACGGCGGCGGCCCCGATGCGAGCGCGTGGGACATAAACGGCGACGGCAAGTGGGGCGAGCCCACATTTGCGGATGTGCCGAAGGATGCGTGGTATTTTGACTATGTGGAAACTGCGGCGGAAGCGGGCATTTTAAGCGGCAAGGGCGACGGCAGATTTGCTCCCGACGACAATATTACCGTGGCGGAGGCTGTCAAGATAGCGGCCTGCGCTTATGCACAGGCGCAAAATGCCACTATTACGGGCGGCGGTGAAAACTGGTATGACAAATATGTTGACTATGCAAAAAGCTTTGGCATTATCGAACCGCACGTTACCCTTGATTATACCAAGCCCGCCACCCGTGCGGAGGTAGCCTACCTGTTCTCGCGTGCGGATGTGACACAAAAGTATATAAACGATGTGCCGATAACCGACATCCCCGATGTTGACGGCGACACGCCGTATTATCACGAAATTATAGATATGTATAACCTTGGCGCGGCTGTGGGCAGCGATGCGGCCTATACCTTCCATCCGGGCGACAATATCAAGCGCAGCGAGGCGGCGGCTATGATAGTCAGGATAGTCGATCAAAGCTATCGTATAGAACTGCCCAAGGGCTGAAAATAATACAAAAAGGTCGGTGTTAATATGCAGTCAAGCAGCTTGCACGGCGGGGATCTGGACGAGATCTCCCGTCTGTACGGCATAGACAAAAGCAAAATAATGAATTTCAGCGGCAATGTAAATCCGCTGGGTCTGCCCGACAGCGTAAAACGGGCAATAGCGCAGAATGTGGATGCGGCTACGGGCTACCCCGATGTGGAGTACAGGGCGCTGCGCGGTGCCATAGCGCAGTACACGGGCGCAAAAGCGGAGCACATAACGGCGGGCAACGGCTCGACCGAGCTTATAACGGGCTTTATCAAGGCGGTCATGCCAAAAAAGGCTATCATCGCGGAGCCCGCTTATTCGGAGTATCTGCGCATACTGTCGCAGACGGGCTGTGAGACCGTGCTTTCGCCAATGAACGAAAAAAACGATTTTATGCCCGATCCCGATGCCTTTGACATAACGGACGATACGGATCTTCTGGTCATCTGCAACCCCAACAACCCCACGGGTACATATCTTACCGCAAAGCAGATAGCGGCACTTGCGCGGCGCTGTAAGCAGCACGGCTGTTTTATTATGATAGACGAGACCTATGTGGAGTTTGCCGATGCGGCGGAGCATATCTCCGCGGTGGAGCTGACGGGCGAGTACGACAATATCGGCGTTATACGCGGCACATCCAAGTTTTTTGCCTGTCCGGGGTTAAGGCTCGGCTACGGCATAACGGGCAATAAGGCCGTGCTTGACAAGGTGGTGCAAAGCCGCGACCTGTGGAGCGTAAATGTCTTTGCGGAGCTTGCGGGCTGCGTTATGTTTACCGATACGGATTTTATACGCAAAACGCGCGGCCTTATCAATACCGAAAGGGCACGCATACGCAGGGAGCTTGGGGCGCTCGATAAATTAAAGCTTTACAATACGCAGTCAAATTTCTTTCTGGTTAAGATACTTGGCGGCGATATAACGGCAAAAGAGCTGTTTTTAAGGCTGATAGAAAAGAATATCCTGATACGCAATGCGGACAACTTTCCGTTTCTGGACGAAACGTATTTCCGCTTTTGCATCCTCTCACCCGAGGAAAACGATATACTGCTTGACAGCCTGAAAGAAATATTCAAATAAACCGAAAAGAGGAGGAAATTTTTATGGATGAACACAGCAAGTATGTAGACACACCTTACACGATGAAAGAGGCGATAGCAGAGGCACAGCGCTGTCTTAACTGCAAAAAGCCCATGTGCAAAACGGGCTGTCCCATAGAAAACGATATACCCGATTTTATTCATGCCCTTTCAAAGGGTAATCTGGGCGAAGCACGCCAGATACTTGCGGGCAAGACAAATCTTCCCGCTGTCTGCGGCCGTGTGTGCCCGCACGAGACACAGTGCCAGGGACATTGTGTGCTGGGCAAAAAGGGCGAGGCCATAAATATAGGCCGTCTGGAGCAGTTTGTTGCGGATTTTGATGCGGAAATGGCGCTTACGCGCGAGAATATCCCGCCGAAAACACGCGGCAATGTGGCCGTTATCGGCTCGGGCCCCGCAGGCCTTACCGTGGCCGGCGATCTGGCGCATATGGGCTTTAACGTTACCGTTTACGAGGCGGAGAGCGAGCCCGGCGGCGTGCTTTTGTACGGCATACCCGAATTCCGTCTGCCAAAGGACGTTGTGCGCCGCGAGACAAAGCGTATAGCGGAGCTTGGCGTAAGCTTTATCAACAATGTTATGGTCGGTGACGACATAACCCTCGACCAGATGTTTGAGCGCGGCTTCGATGCTATCTTTATCGGCACGGGTACGGCGCTTTCCAAGGAGCTTAATATCCCCGGCAAGGAGTTAAAGGGCGTTATCCAGTCCCATTACTTCCTGCGCATGGTCGCACTTTACCGCAGCAACGAGCTTGGCCGCGAGGAAGTGCCCGTTGCGGAGGGCGACAACGTGCTTATCATCGGTGCGGGCAACGTGGCAATGGATGCATCGCGTCAGTCCATAAGAATGGGTGCAAAAAATGTTACCGTGGTCTACAGAAGCACTTTTGAGACCATAAGCGCCGCACAGGTGGAATATGAGGGCGCTGTGGAGGACGGCGTAAAATTTATGTGGAATTCCACACCCGTTGAATATGTCGGCGATGCGGACGGCAAGCTTATCGGCCTTAAAATAAAGGATAAGGATGACTGTGAGCTTATCGTGCCTGCGGACAAGGTGCTTGTGGCTATAGGCGCAAAGCCCGCAAGACGTATCATCTCCACCACAAAGGGCATTGAGGTAAACGAAAACGGTTATCTTATAACCAGCGAAAGACCCTACGGCATGACTACACTCAAAGGCGTATTTGCAGGCGGTGACGTTGTGCATCAGCCCGCGACCGTTGTGCTTGCCATGAAGGAGGCCAAAAAGGTCGTAGAGGGCATTGCGGCCTATGTGGATGCAATAAAACTGCTTGGACTGTAAAATGGGAGGAAGTGTGGATATGCTTAAAAAAATCATTGCTCCTTTTGTTACCGCCGCGGCTGTATTGGCCGTTTGCGGTGTCGTTTCGGCGGCCGAGGCCGTAAGTATACAAATAGACGGTACGCCGCTTGATACACAGCCGCCCGCACAGATAATACAGGGCAGGACACTTGTGCCTATGCGTGCCATTTTTGAGGCCTTGGGCGCAAAAATAGACTGGGATGCGGAAACAAAGACCGTAAATGCGGCGGCAAACGGACACAGTATAAGCCTTACCGTAGGTGCCCAAAGCCTTGTAAAGGACGGCAAAAGCGTTGAATTAAGCGTGCCTGCGCAGATAATAGACGGCAGGACTTTTGTCCCCGCAAGGGCGGTGTCCGAAAGCCTTGACTGCCTTGTAAGGTGGGACGGCGAAACAAAGACCGTTTACATTGAAACGGATGCGGAGGAGACGGTCGATTATGTGGAAAGCGAGAAGCCGCAATGGGTCAAGGAGCTTTCAAAGGGCGTTATGCGCCCCGCGGAACTGGATCTTTCCGAGGAATACGCAGCCGACAACTATATGCTGAAAGAGTTTTTTGTTATGGTGTTCATGCCTAAGCTGACAGATATCATGGACGAGAGCGACTTTGTTGAAAAAACCGTTGAAAACGTGGGTATGGACAGATTTATTGCCGAAAACTGGCTGTCGTCCGTTCTGACAAAGGTCGGCGAGAGTGATCTGACAAAGCTCATCCTTGGGGAGGGCGCTTCGGATGCTCTTTCTGCCGATGACCAAAGACGGCTGGATGAAGTCGAGGCAATGATGGATACGCTTAAATTGAATGTAAAGCCCAATTTTTCGTATAACAGCACCTTTGACAAGGACGGCACCTTCCGCATGGTTATAGCAAAGTCCAAGACAAGGCATACGGACGAGGGCGTTGTATTTTCCGCCGTAATAAAGGATAAAAACGGCGCACGCTATTATGTTATGATCGCGGGCGAGGACGGCACATATCAGCTTTGCGGTATAAACAACGGCATTTTTGAGACGTATCCGATAGCGCTTGCAAGTGATGACGGCGATTTTGAGGATGCACTCGTAACGCCCGATACCTTTTTGATCATGGTGGATACGGTGGAAAGAAATGGTGTAAAGCCTATAGATACGGAAAAAATAGACGGTCTTTCAGGCATAGAGACTCATGTGATAGACGATTGAAAATTATGAAGATAAGAAAAATAGCAGGCGGCCTGCTCGTTGCGGCAGGCGCCTTATGTATGGTATATGCGATATACATAAACAAGCACGTTGAGGCGCAGAAGGACGAACTGGTCGCACAGTACGAGGATTATATCAACTGGGTGAACGACAGCGAGCTCAATGTGGACGAGATAGAGGATGCCATGTCAAAGCGCAGGGCGGAGGAGGCAAGCGAGATAGCCTCGGCACAGGCGGATGCCTCCGCGCCCGCGCAGCAGGACAAGCTGCGGGAAATGTCTATCCCCAACGGCATAATAGGCATTATGGAGATAGACAAAATAGACCTTGTTGTGACCATGGCAGATGGTACGGACAACAAAAGCATAACCCTGTCCGTCGGTCACTTTCCCAACAGCGCCATGCCCGGACAGGCGGGCAACTGTGCTATAGTCGGCCACAGAAGCTACCGCTACGGCGCATACTTCAACAGGCTGGACGAGCTGGAGGCGGGCGATACCGTGCGCATAAAGACGGTGGACGGCATTTTCACATACTGCATAGATACAAAGCAGGTGGTGGAGCCCACGGAGCTGTCGGTGCTCGACACAACGGATGATGCCACTATCACCCTTATAACCTGTACGCCCATAAGAACGGCCACACACAGGCTGGTGCTGAAGGGACATCTTGTGTAGAGAATAAAAAATAATTATTGAAATAAAATTGATAATGTTGTATAATAGCATAAGGAGGTGTATACCGCTTATGTATAAAAAAATACAAATTTCGACGGCGCTTATTCTTGTTTTTTGTATGCTGTGCCCAAAGGTCTATGCGGCAGGCTACATTATAGGTGATGCGGACGGCGATAAGAAAATAACCGCATCGGATGCGGCAATGGTGCTGCAATACACGCTTAACGGCAGATGGTCGGGCACCGTGCCCGTTGAATACTGCGATGTGGATGACGACGGATATATAACCGCGTCGGATGCAACGGATATACTGCAAAAGGCGCTGGTTGAAAGATATAAATTCAAGGCGGAGCAAAACAAGCTCGAGACAGACCTTGAGGTGATAAGCCGCGAGGGCAATGTTTACTATACCGACGGCACCAATATAAGTGAGGAGCTGTATGTTGCCACCTATGACGGCGAGGATATCAACGCCGCGGGCGAAAACGGCAGATACAAGGTGCTTGTATTCGGCGATGCCGAAAGCCGCAGGGTATACAGCCTTATTTCCGCACTTAACGGCACGGACCTTACGGGCAGCGCGGATGTTATCGCTCTGTTTACCGACACGTCCAACGACGACGAGATGGTCGAGGAGGTAATAACGGGCATAGGCTATTCGGAAATAGGCTTTTGTCCCTACAGAAAGGATCATCCCAAGCTGGAGGCACAGTACAGGTCTATGATCGATGACGAAAATACGGCCGAACCGCTTACCGTTGTTATTGACGGGGATAACCGCATAAAGCTTGTGGGCTTTGGCATTGCGGGTGTGTGCAGTGCCATAGAAAGATATATCCTCGGCGAAGAGGTCACAACAAAGGCCGCGACACAGACCACAACGGAAACTACGACCGAGACTACGACCGTGACCACCACGGAAACGACTACGGAAACTACCACACAGACCACCACACAGACGACCACTCAGGAGCTTTTGGACAGGCTTATAGAAACGGGCAAGCGTTTGCGCAGTACCTCGGCAAAAGACGAAAATGTCTATGTATGGCTGGCAGAGGTGGAAAACTACAACGAAAACCACAGCGGCGACAATGTGTATGCTTACCTTAATACGGCGCTGTTCCATGCAATGAGCGGCGGTACGCCCGAAAAGTATTACGACAAGATAATCGGCTACCTTGTTTCGTTTAAGTACAGCGATACGACGGACGACCTGCCCGAGCTTATAAATCTCGGCAAGTCGGTGCGCAGCAGCTCGGCGGTCAGCGATACGGCCTATACATGGCTTGCAAGGGTAAATGACCTTAATGCCAAAAATGACAGCCTTTCGGTCTATGCCGACCTTAATACGGCGCTGTTCCAGGCAATGAGCGGCAGTACGCCCGAAAAGTATTACGACAAGATAATCGGCTATATTACATATATGAATGTGCTGGTAAATGTTCCCGAAACATCTACCGAGACCACTACAGAGACCACCACGGAAACTACCACCGAGACCACGACGACAACTGCCGTGACGGAGGAGTCTACGGAAACGACAACGGTTTCCCCCGACAGGTCGCTCGATATTGCGGGCACGAGATTTTATCTCGGCCAGAGTGATGAGGAGCTTCCCGACCCCGTGCGTATCGACCGCGGCATAGAGGGCTGCTACTGGTATATTTACAACAGCGATTATCATCACTACACGCAGGTCGGTGTCAGCGGCAGTACGGTCAAGTGTATCTACACCATGTCGGAGGACCTTAAATACCGCGATATAACCTATAATGCGGATGCATCGAGGTTTGACCTGGATTATGTCGGCGAGTATTTCGTCTACAGGTACGGCACCTTTGACGATGCGGTGTGCTATGTTTACTTTGACGAAAATGACGAAAACAAGGTTTACGGCCTTATGCTTGTTTCATCGGATTTTACCCTGCAGGAGATATACGACGAGACCACGATAAGAAATGCCAAGTACGAGATACTTGACATGGCAAATGCCTTCCGTGCCCGTCACGATGTTCCCGCGCTGAAATTTGACGATGCTACGGCGAGGGCGGCACAGGCACACGCCGATTACATGAGTGAAAACCATATATTCAGCCATGTCGGCGAAGGCTCCACAAGGGTAGGTGCAAGACTGGATGCACAGGGTGTTGACTTCAGCTATGCGTGCGAGAATATCGCTATAGGCGATGTCTGGGCAACGGGCGTTACAAACGGCTGGATAAATTCCGAAAACCACAGGCTCAATATGCTCAAGGAGCTGGATATGCTCGGTGTGGGCATCACATACAAGCAAAACAACTACTTTATAAGCGATGACGATTACAGATATAACTGCGACATTGCTTATGTTGAAAACTTTGTACGCAACTGGTAAAAAAATATTTATCATAAAGGAGTGGTAATTTATGGCAATAACATTAAAAACAAACGGATTGGCACCTTTCGTAAGAGAGGACGAGCTCGGCAAGATGAAGCCGTTTGCAGACGTGGCGGTGGACCTTCTTAACACCGGTACGGGCGCGGGCAACGACTTTATAGGCTGGGTAGATCTTCCCGTTGATTACGACAAGGAAGAATTTGCACGCATCAAGGCTGCGGCAAAGAGAATACAGTCAAACAGCGAGGTGCTGGTGGTTATCGGTATCGGCGGTTCCTATCTTGGCGGCCGTGCTGCACTTGATTTTATAAACGGCAACAACTACAACAGCAAAAAGCATCCGGGTCTGCCCGATATTTACTTTGTCGGCAACAGCATTTCGTCCGACTATCTTAACGATATTATAGAAATGATAGGCGACAGGGACTTTTCGGTAAATGTTATCTCCAAGTCGGGTACAACAACGGAGCCTGCCATCGCATTCAGGATCTTCAAGAAAATGGTGGAGGACAAGTACGGCAAGGAGGGCGCAAAGGAGCGTATCTTTGCAACCACCGACAAGGCACGCGGCGCACTTAAAAACCTTTGCAACAAAGAGGGTTACGAGACCTTTGTTATCACGGACGATATCGGCGGACGCTTCTCGGTGCTCACACCCGTAGGCCTTTTGCTTATGGCCGCTGCGGGCATTGATATAGATGCCGTAATGAAGGGCGCTGCCGATGCAAGAAGCGATTTTGACAACAAGGATATAGAAAACAACCCCTGCCTTAAATATGCGGTAATGCGCAATATTTTACAGCGCAAGGGCAAAACAACGGAGATACTTGCAAACTACGAGCCGTCCCTGACAATGTTCGGCGAGTGGTATAAGCAGCTTTATGCGGAGTCCGAAGGCAAGGACCAGAAGGGTACCTTCCCCGTAAGCGCAAACTTCTCCACCGACCTGCATTCTATCGGCCAGTTTATCCAGGACGGCAACAGAAACCTGTTTGAGACTGTTTTATGGATAAAAAATGCAAAAAAGGATATAACCATAGAGTCGGATCCCGAGAATGTTGACGGCCTTAACTTCCTTGCGGGCAAGACCATACAGGAGGTAAATTCCAAGGCCTATGCGGGTACCTTCCTTGCACACGTTGACGGCGGCGTGCCCACAATGGTAGTGGAGATCGACAAGGCCGATGCCTATAACTTTGGCTATATAGTTTACTTCTTTGAAAAGGCGCTGGCAATAAGCGGCTACCTTTTAGGCGTAAATCCGTTTGACCAGCCCGGTGTTGAGGCGTATAAGAAAAATATGTTCGCACTTCTGGGCAAGCCCGGCTATGAAGAAGCCAAGGCTGCACTTGAGGCAAGATTATAAAATAAAAAGGCTGCGTATGCAGCCTTTTTTGTTTGTTTACAGATCCGTATATTTCGGGAAGATAAGTACCATTGTGGTACCCTTGCCAAGCTCGCTGTAGGCGTGTATCATGCCGTGATGGGCATCCATTATCTCCTTTGCGATGGAAAGCCCCAGACCGTTGCCGCCCATTGCGCGGCTGCGTGCCTTATCCACACGGTAAAAACGGTCGAAAATACGGGTAAGCGCCTCCTTTGGCATACCTATACCGTTGTCGGCAATGCTGACGTAATAGGAGTGCTTTTTCTCCTCCACGGTTATTTTTATCGCCGAGTTTTCGGGGCTGTACTTCATTGCGTTTGACACAATGTTTGTAAGCACCTGACTGATACGCGCCGTATCGGCAAAAATAAGCATTTCCTCGTCGGGCTTGTCAAAGGTTATCGTCTGTTTTTTGTTGGTCGCAACAATGATATTCTGCCTTACACAGCTTTCTATCAGATCGACCAGATTTATTATCGTTTTGTTGAATTTGTTTACCTTGGTATCAAAACGCGACAGATCCAAAAGGTCGTCACGCAAAAGCTTCATTCGCTCCGCCGCAATGCTTATTTCCTTTAAAAAGCTCATTGCAAGCTCTCTGTCGTCTATTGCGCCGTCAAGCAGCAGATCGGTGTAGCCCATTACGGTCGTAAGAGGCGTGCCTATCTCGTGGCTTACGTTTGCGACAAATTCCTTGCGCATATCGTCAAGCTGCTGGTGCTTGGTTATGTCGTGCAAAACGGCGATTATACCGTTTATATTGCGGCGGCTGACGGTGTAGGGGATAAGGTTTACATTGATGTATTTGCCGTTTTCCTCTATGGTTATGTCAATGTCGGCCGTTTTGTCCGCAATGGCGTTTTTGTCTATGCCCAGCTTGTTCAAAAGCCATGTCAGCGAGATCTTCACCTCGTCGATATCAAGCATCTCGTAGCATATCTTGTTGGCGTGCAGCAGTACGCCGCGCTCGTCAAAGGCAAGTATGCCGTCGGTCATGTTGTGCATGATTATTTCCAGCTTGCTGTTTTGCGACTCCATTTCGGTAAGGGTCTTGCGAAGCTCCTTGGCCATTATATTGAAGCTGCGTGTAAGCTGGCCTATCTCGTCGTTTGACTTAACGGCAACGTGCTGCTCCAGCCTGCCCTTTGCAAGCAGGTTAGCCTTGCGCGTAAGCACCGCGATAGGGTCGGTGATGGTGCCCGCAAACAGTATGCCCAGAAGTACGGACAGCAAAAGCGCAAGCAGCACCGCGATACATATTGTGCCGATAGTGCGGTCAAGCCCCGACTTTATCGTCGTGGCATCCAGCTGTACAAAGATTATATAGTTTACCTTCTCGGGCTGTGTCCGCGAAAATACGGGGCAGGCATAGCTTATCCATTCCTTTACCTGAGCGTTTTGGTCATAACCCTTGCGGCCGCTGTTAAAGCTGGCCTTGCCGTTTATGGCGGCAATTATTGCGGAATTGTTGTAGGTTTGAAGCTCCGATGCATCGGTGGCGGTGGAGCTGGCAAGGGTCTTGCCGTTTTCGTCAAGTATATGTCCGCGCAGGTTTCTGGCGGAGGATATGGACACGATATAGTTTGTAAAGCCCTGCTGAAATTCATCGGGGCTGTACTGGTTTATTATCTGCTCCTCTATGTAGGAGGCATATTGTACAAGCTCGTCGCGTGCCTTGTCGTTTTCCTGGCGGTTTATGCTTATAATGATAAACGTACCGCTTACAAGCATAACTATAAAAACCAGCGTAAGGTACATAAAAACAAGCTTCCAGCGAATACTTTTCATATAACCGTCCTTTTAGCAGGTGAAATAGTAGCCAACGCCGCGCTTGGTGATGATATACTGCGGCTTGCCGGGGTCGTCCTCTATTTTTTCGCGCAGGCGGCGTATGGTAACGTCAACGGCACGCACATCGCCCAGATACTCATAGCCCCATACCTTTTCAAGCAGGGTCTCGCGTGTGAATATCTGCGACTGCTGTGTTGCAAGAAAGTTTAAAAGCTCGGTCTCACGCACGGTAAGATTGATGACCTCACCGCGTTTTTTGACCTCGTACCGCTTAAAATCTATGGTTATATCGCCATATTCGGCAACATTGGTGTTTTTGGCGTTCTTTGCCGTCTCGTTTGCAAGGGTGCGGCGCAGGTTGGCCTTTACGCGGGCGATAAGCTCACGGTTGCCAAAGGGCTTGGTCACATAGTCGTCCGCGCCCATTTCAAGGCCTATTACCTTGTCCACCTCGTCTGCACGGGCGGTAAGCATAATGATAGGCACCGCGCTTTTCTCGCGTATTTTGCGGCAGACCTCGTAACCGTCCATCTGCGGCATCATTATATCAAGCAGTACAAGGTCGGGCTTTTCGCTAAGTGCAAGCTCCAGTCCCGTCTCGCCGTCGTTGGCGGTGATGACCTCGTAGCCTTCCTTTTTAAGGTTAAATGAAATTATATTGACGATACTCGCTTCATCGTCAACTACCAGTATTTTGCCGGGCATTTTCCTCACTCCTTTGTTGTTTTAATAAAAGTGGAGTTTTACATACTCTCTTATATTATAACTCTTTTTTTATTAAAAATCAACAAAAAAATTTGGGAAAAATGAAAATACAGGGCACTTTTGCCGAAAAGACCTCACATGACTTTTCTGTCCCGACTGTAAGCAAAATGCGGAAAGCTTCGTGCTTTCCGCATTTTTAAATATTATATATTTGTTCGCAGCCCTTTTGTTCAAGCATAACGCAGCATTCGTCAAGAGTGCGCTTATTGTCTATGCAGTATATTATAATAATATCGCGCTTGCTGCGGGGATGCAGCTCACTCAAGCCCGCTATACGCAGCAAACGCTGGGTTTTGTCCAAGTCAAGCTGCATACCGAAGGCAATTTGCAAAAGATGGTTTCTGGACGGATTTTTTTTTGTCCCCGCAAATAAATGATATCCGTAGGACTGCTGGATATTTGCGTTTTTAAATATTTCCGATTTTGAGTAGGGACACTCTTTAAGCAATGTATTTAAGTAGCTGTGCAGATCCATATCCAAAAGCTCGTCTTTGTTTTCTTCGATATATGCTTCGATATTTTTGTTGTTTTTTAATGTTTCCCATAACTCGGTTGTTGTTTTTTTCAATTTTCTCACCTGTTTGACCAACGTATTGCCTCAAGTATTATTATACACATAATAACCAAAAAATAGATAAGGGATAAAGTAATGTATTTTATTGGTTTTCTTGCATATTTCAATTCGGGGAAATGCTTTTGCCAATCCCACTCGTTTGAAAAAAGCATAACGGGGAAAATATATATCCCGAATGCCTCAAGCAAAAACAGCGGCTTATTTATGCTATCACTTGAAAAAACGGGCGGTACAAATGTTAAAAAAATTATAACATAGTAGGATATTTTTGCTAAATTGCCGATTTTTGTCGAATGCCTTTTGTCGGCACTTAAAATAGCCTTACGCAGGCTGTCGGCGCTTTTGTACCGCAGCTCGGGCTGGAATTTCATACATTTTTGGGCGATGTATGAAAGCTCGCTTCCCTTTGCGGCACCGTCGCAATGCTCCAGCATAAATGCCATAAGTGCGCCGACGGCATAAATATCGGCCGTCTCCCCGCTTTGTAAAAAGCCGTATTGCTCGGGGGCGGCAAAGCCCGGTGTACCCATTATCACGGTATCGGCCTTGCTGTCCTTTTTGTAAAGCCTTGAAATATCAAAGTCAAGAAGCTTTATTTCCCCGTATTTTGTTATAATAACATTGTTGTATGTAATATCGCGGTGTATAATACCAAGGCTGTGCAGTGCGGAAACGCCGCTGCATATCTCGGCGGCAAACAAGCGTATCTCTTCGGGAGAAAAGCTGCGTTTCTGCGCTGCATCGTAAATGGAAACACCGTCGGCGAATTCCTCTATTACTGCGTATTGTCCGTTTTTATCGGGCAAAATATCATATATCCCGACAACATTTTTGTTTTGCAGGGTCTTAAGCCTCGTGTATATTTCAACATATTCTTTGGATATACTTTTTTTAATGAACAATTCGCCGTCCGTGTTTCTGATAAGTTTTATGTTGCCGCTTATTGTTTTTTCGTCAAAATATTCCACAAAACCGCCTCCGTATGTTTGTTTGTACTATTTTAACATATAAAGACGAAAAACACAAATTTATTTCGGGGAATATTCAACTCCGAGGGCTACCGTCCGAATATCAGTTTCAAAATAGCCCACGGTATCAATACTATGCCAAATACTCCGCCCAACAATATTCTTTGCAGAAATATGGCACTCCAAGAACCAAAGACGATCCGGTTTGCCCAGATGGTTTGTCCTACGGCCCAATATCCGAGAATTCCGTAAATAATCAATAAGATCATAAAGATACCTCCTTTGCATTTTTACTTGTATGTCTGCGCTTGGCGGCCGACCTTAGCCGGCAAGCTGTGTGGTCTGCACACCTGCAATAACGATACAGGGTATTTCGCCGCCCGTGCTGCTTGTCAATGACGATGTGCCGATAGGAAGTCCTACGACCTCTATATTATCGCCCTCGGAGACCTTGATAGAGTCCAGGCAGTACACACAGTAATAGTTATTGTTCTCGTCATAAAAGACTGCATAAGATGCAGGCATACCGGTACTCGACTCCGCTGCGGAAAGCTTTTCCACAAGCACGGCCTTTCCCGTTACATACATCAATTTGTTTCCGTATTGCTTGCCGGCACCCATTATATCGCTGTATTTTATGTCAAAATCAACATAAGGCATAAAATCATCTCCGCCGAATTCCCATGGGAAAAAATCGGGATGTGCGTTCATAAAGGCTGCGGAATCGCTGTTCATTTGGCAGCCGACCGAATTTTCAAATTCCATGGATAATAATCCGAATATTGCGGTAGGCAGAAGTTTTTGCTCTGTGCCATTCGTGTCGGGTGAATTCGGTATATTATTCTGCACCGCGCCGGTTCCTCCCTGCACAGTATCATTTGCGGGCGGCTTACGCGCTCCGTTAAAACCGTATGCAAGGATGCTCCAAATAAAAATTATACCAATGGCTATAAGGCAGCCGTTCGGCCTGCGGTTTTTCCCGCCGCACTTGGGACATACCTTTGCGGATTTGGCTATCTCGGCACCGCAGTGCTTGCATGATTTTATTTTTCCTGCCATGATCACTACCCCTTTCCGTATTATATCTTTTTTGTGCTGTCAGGCACGAAATATGATTTATAGTAGAATTCTATCATAATTTTTGGCGGTGTTGTTATCCTGACAGTAGAATTTTTGCTTTTTTTGTCAGAAAAGAAAAAAACGGCTCCCGCATTTGAGAAGCCGTTTTTTGAAATATTATCTTTGGTATGAGGTTGTATATCCATCCTTATCAAGATAGGGGTCATATCCTAAAGCATTGCTTGAAGTCGGAATATCTTCCATATAAAACATACAGGGGTTGATTTTATTTATGGCTTTATTATCGTATCAAGCAGCTTATGTGCCGCCTCGTCCTTGGACATAATGGGCAGCTCGACCTCCTTATCCTTTGTTATAAGGGTAAGGACGTTTGTGTCCGTACCGAAGCCCGCACCCGCTGTGCGCAGCGAATTTGCGGCTATCATATCGGCATTTTTCTTTGCCAGCTTTTTGCGGCTGTTTTCAAGCACATTTTCGGTCTCCATGGAAAAACCGCAGATAAACTGGTGTGTTTTATGCTCGCCGAGATATTTTAAAATATCCTTTGTCCTGTCGAGGGAAAGACTCATATCGCCGTCGGCTTTTTTTATTTTTTCGTCCGCAACATTGGCGGGGGTGTAGTCCGCAACGGCGGCGGCCTTTATCACGATATCACACTTGTCAAAGCGCGATGTTACCGCATCAAACATATCCGCGGCCGAGCGCACGTTTACAACATCCACAAACATAGGCGGCTCGACATCGGTCTTTGCTTTTATAAGCGTGACATCCGCGCCGCGCAGCATTGCCGCCCTTGCAATGGCAATACCCATCTTGCCCGTGGAGCGGTTTGTTATATATCTTACGGGGTCTATATCCTCGCAGGTCGCACCTGCGGTCACGATGATGCGTTTGCCCGCAAGATCCTTTTCAAAGGCAAGCTCTTTAAGGATGTACTGCAGCAGTACCTCGGGCTCGGGCATCTTGCCTATGCCCACATCCCCGCATGCCAGTCTGCCGCTGGCGGCCTCTATGATATGACAGCCGTAGCTTTCAAGCTTTTTCATATTGTCCTGCACTATCGGATTAAGGTACATATTTGTATTCATGGCGGGTGCAAAATATATGGGTGCCTTGGTTGCAAGCAGGGTAGTGGACAGCATATCGTCCGCTATGCCGTTTGCCGCTTTGCCCAGTATATTTGCGCTGGCGGGGGCTACCATAAACATATCCGCCTTTTGCGCAATGGATATATGCTCCACCTCAAAGGCATTTATTTTGTCAAAGGTCTCCACAATGCACTTGTTGCCCGTAAGACGCTCGAAGGTCAGGGGCGTTATTATCTCGCACGCATTTTTTGTCATAATGACGTGTACATCACAATCAAGCTTTTTTAAGGCGCTTGCAAGGCTTGCGGTCTTGTATGCCGCGATAGAGCCCGTTACGCCGAGTACAACGGTTTTTCCGGCTAACATATCATTACCTCCCCGATATTAGTTGGGTAAATTATAGCATACTTTGACGTGTTTTACAAGAAAATTCACAGATTTGTGCTTCCCCGATTTTATATTGTCTTTTGCTATGTGTTATGATAAGATAAAAGGGGGTCTCAAAAAAAATCAGGGGGCCCAAAAGGGAGAAAACAATGAATACAGCCGTAATTGCCGAGTACAATCCGTTCCACAACGGACACGCCCTGCATCTTGAAAAGACCCGTGCATTAACGGGCTGCGACAATATAATAGTAATAATGAGCGGCAATTTTGTCCAGCGCGGAGAGCCTGCCGTATTTGACAAGCACACGCGCACGGCACAGGCGCTGAAAAACGGTGCGGACATGGTGCTGGAGCTGCCCGTGGAGTATGCCTGCGGTGCGGCGGATGTTTTTGCGGGTGCGGCTGTCGGTATACTTGAAAAAAGCGGTATTGCCGATGTGCTCTGCTTTGGCAGCGAGTCGGGCAGTATCGCCGATATGGAGGCGGCAGCGGAGCTTTTTGCCCATGAAACGGAGGAGTTTAAGGCGCTTATTTCGGCCTTTTCCGCCGAGGGGCTCTCCTATCCCGCCGCGCGTGAGGCAGCCGCGGCAAAGATACTTAAGGCCGACCTGTCCTTTTTATCACAGCCCAACAATATACTGGGGCTTGAATATTTAACGGCGATAAAGCGCATAAACGCCAAAATATGCCCGTTTACCGTAAAAAGAGTGCAAAACGGCTACAACGACAAGACCCTCAGCGGGGAGATATCCTCCGCGGCCGCGATAAGACAGGCGCTTTTAAGCGGCAGCATACCAAAACAGGCCTTGCCGCCCAACACCATTTGCGATTATGACGGCTCCGCTTTGCCCGTGCTTGACGGGTACAGCGATATTTTTGCCTATATTTTAAGAACAACGCCCGCAGAGCGGCTTGCGGAGATCGCCGATATGACGGAGGGGCTTGAAAACAGGTTTTTGAAATATGCACGGCTTAAAAATATATCCGATATTCTGGCGGCGGTCAAGACAAAGCGCTATACCTACACAAAGCTGCAAAGGGCGGTACTGCACTGCATTTTGGGCATAACAAAGGCCGCGCAGCAGGCTCCGCCTGCGTATATCCGTGTTTTGGGCGTAAGGAAAGAAAAACTGCCGCTTTTGAGTGAGCTTACGCAAAAAAGCAGTCTTCCCGTCATCACCCGCGTCAAGGATAACGAAAGCCTGCTTTCGCGTGAAATAGCCGCAGCAGACCTGTATCACCTGCTTACGGACGGTGAAACGGGCAGCGAATACAGCCGCGGTATGATAGTCGGGCAATGACACAAACGGCATTGACAAAATTCGCTCTATAATGTATACTGAAAGAGTAAATATCCTTAATAAAACAAAATCAGGGGGAAAACAGTATGAAAATCAAAACACTTTTGGTAACAGCACTTGCAGCTGCTGCAATGAGCACAGCCTGCTATGCACAGGACATCAATGTAAGCCTTAACGGCAATATCGTTTCCTTCCCGAACCAGAAGCCTGTTGTTGTTGAGGGCAGAACCCTTATCCCGTTAAGAGGCGTATTTGACAACATGGGTTACGGTATTGGCTGGGACGGCGAGACAAAGACCGTTACACTTACAAAAAACAGCGACACCATCACTATTGTTATCGGTCAGGCAAGCTATTCTCTTAACGGCCAGGCACACGCAATAGACGTACCCGCACAGATAATCAACGGCAGCACCATGCTTCCTTTACGCGCTATCGGTGATGCTGCGGGCGCAGAGGTATTCTGGGACGGCGAGACAAAGACAGCAACTATCATCGAGAAGGGCATGGGCGAGGGTATACCCGACGAGGTATATGTAGAGCTTAACTCACAGGCAGAGGTCGATGCTGTTGAGGAGTATTCCGCAGCTATCCGCGAACTTAACGATTCCGCAAATGAGTTTATGAACTACTTCACGGGCGTTACCGAATCAGGTGACCTTGATCTTGCGACAATAAAGACAAAGGCACAGAAGGCTTATGACGATGCGGTTGCGGCAGAGACAAAGATCAACGCCGTTAACATCCCCGCTGCTTATGCGGACACAAAGTCATCCGTACTTGACCTTATCAAGAGCTACAAGGATGTAACAAAGCTTATCGCTGATTTTGCAGACGGCAAGGTTTCCGCACAGGATTATATTGCAAAGCTTAACACAGTAATGACCGAGTTTGCACAGAATGCGGCAAAGTATCAGCAGGTAATGGAGGCTCTCCAGAAATAATATAACGGCTTTTTGACTGCCGTAATACAAAGTTTTAATATAACAGCGGATGTGTCTTTTGCGGGGCGGTTTTCCTGCGGGGGATGTGTCTGCTGTTTTTTTGCGGAGACGTGCTTAAAACAAAAACTAAAGAAAATAAAAGAAAAATAAAGATAATTAAAGATAATAGGATATATACCCGTAAATAACGCCCATAAATGGTATTGCAAAAATATGGATATTGGTTTACTATATCAATAAATTAGCACTCAACACAAATGAGTGCTAACAAAATTGATTTTATTATTAAGGAGGAAGCATAGATGAGTTTAAGACCATTAAACGACAGAGTTATTTTAAAGCAGCTTGAAGCCGAAGAGACCACAAAGGGCGGCATTATCCTGACAACACAGTCCAAGGAAAAGCCGCAGGAGGCAGAGGTCATCGCAGTAGGCCCCGGCGCAGTTGTAGACGGCAAGACAATACCCATGACCGTACAGGCAGGCCAGAAGGTAGTTTACAGCAAGTACGCAGGTACAGAGGTAAAGTATAACGGCGAAGAATTTATCGTTGTCAAGGAAAGCGATATCCTTGCAATAGTTGAGTGATAGGAGGCAAAAATAATGGCAAAGCAGATCAAATACGGCATTGAGGCAAGAACAGCTTTAGAGGCGGGCATCAACCAGCTTGCCGATACGGTTAAGGTAACAATAGGCCCCAAGGGCAGAAATGTAGTGCTTGACAAAAAGTTTGGTACACCACTTGTTACAAACGACGGTGTTACCATCGCAAAGGAAATAGAGCTTGAAGATCCCTTTGAAAACATCGGCGCACAGCTTGTTAAGGAAGTTGCTACCAAGACAAACGATGTAGCGGGCGACGGTACCACAACAGCTACCGTACTTGCGCAGGCTATGGTACACGAGGGTCTTAAAAATATCGCTGCGGGCGCTAACCCCATTATCCTCAGAAAGGGTATGGACAAGGCAACAAAGGCCGCTGTTGAGGCTATCAAGGAAATGAGCCAGAGTGTAGAGGGCAAAAAGCATATCGCTATGGTCGCTTCTATCTCCGCAGCCGATGAAGAGGTAGGCGCAATGATAGCAGACGCTATGGAAAAGGTATCAAACGACGGCGTTATCACAGTTGAGGAGTCCAAGACAATGGATACCGAGCTGGAGCTTGTTGAAGGTATGCAGTTTGACCGCGGTTATCTTTCGGCTTACATGGCTACGGATATGGAAAAGATGGTTGCAAGCCTTGACAACCCCTATATCCTTATCACAGACAAAAAGATATCAAATATCCAGGATATACTTCCCTTGCTTGAACAGATCGTTCAGACGGGCAGCAAGCTTCTTATCATCGCAGAGGATGTTGAGGGCGAGGCTCTTACAACACTTATCGTAAACAAGTTAAGGGGCACATTTAATGTTGTTGCCGTTAAGGCACCCGGCTTCGGCGACAGAAGAAAGGAAATGCTTGCCGACATCGCCGCACTTACAGGCGGTCAGGTGATCTCCAGCGAGCTTGGCCTTGAGCTTAAAGAGGCTACTATCGACGTACTCGGCCGCGCAAAGACAGTTAATGTTACAAAGGAAAACACAACTATCGTAAACGGCGCAGGCAAGAAGGAGGACATTGAGGCAAGAGTTGCACAGATCCGCGCAGCACTTGAAGAAACAACATCCGAGTTTGATAAGGAAAAGCTTCAGGAAAGACTTGCAAAGCTTGCCGGCGGTGTTGCCGTTATCAAGGTAGGTGCAGCTACAGAGGTAGCATTAAAGGAAAAGAAGCTTCGTATGGAGGATGCTCTTGCAGCTACACGCGCAGCTGTTGAGGAGGGTATCATCAGCGGCGGCGGCTCCGCATATATCCACTCTATCCCCGCTGTTGAAAAGGTTTACAGCGAGCTTAAGGGCGACGAAAAGACAGGTGCCGCTATCATCCTTAAGGCACTTGAAGCACCCCTTCACCAGATCGTTACAAACGCAGGCCTTGAAGGTGCCGTTATTGTAAACAAGGTAAAGGAAAGCGCTAAGGGTGTTGGCTACAACGCACTTACAGACGAGTATGTAAACATGGTTGAGGCAGGTATAATCGACCCCACCAAGGTTACAAGAAGCGCACTTCTTAACGCAAACAGCGTTGCAAGCACAATACTTACCACCGAATCCGTTGTTGCAGACATCAAGGAGCCCGAGCCTCCGATGCCCGCAGGCGGTATGGGCGGCATGATGTAAGAGGCTGTGGCCTCCGGCAAAAAACAGGCTTTTCGCCGATTTACATTTAAAACTCATAAAAAAGGAACCGATCGCTTCGGTTCCTTTTAATTTTTGGGATATGGCCGTTTTACGTTGCTTGCACCCGTTATGTAATCAAGGGATACATCATAAAATTTTGCAAGTATAAGCAGGCTGTCAACGGGTATTCTGGTTTTTCCGCTTTCGTAATCCGAATATGTTCTTTGTCCTATATGCAAAAGGTCTGCTATTTTTTGCTGTGTGTAAGCATTATCTTCTCTTATCTCGCGTATTCTTTCGTTATATTTCATAAATATATCTCCGTTTTTAACAAATCTCAAATATTTTCTCGGTTTTAGTATAAACGAAATATTATTAAATATTGACAAATAGAGTTATATACTCTATAATAATTGCGTATAGAGTATATAACTCTAAATTATTAAGGAGTATGTCATGGATGATACCGCTTGCATAAATACGGACGAAAATCACATAAAAGACGATGACGAGCTTATGGAGGAATGCCGTGTTATGTTCAAGCGCATGGCCGCCGATGCGATACGCGCAAATCTTCCGCTGCTTGATACCAAGGAGGGTCGCGCCCTGTTTGAGGAACAGATGTACAGCATTTTTTTGCAGCTGCTTGCCTATGTAAAGGTAAATAATAAGCTGGCACGCAAACAGCGCCAAAGACATGGAATAGAAAACGCAATGGCGGCGGGTGTACATTTCGGACGGCATCAGCGGTATAATGCACATGATTACATCGAGGTATACAGGCGTGAAGCCCACGGCGAACTGACACAAAAACAAACTATAGAGATTATAGGGTCAAGCCCCTATGTTTACCGCCGTATGAAAAAAGAACTTATCGAAGAGGGGATACTGTGATGATTATTTCCCGCAGCGCAGGTGCATAGCGCAGCGGTCAAATAAAATAATGAAAAAGGGAGGATAAGGGTAAACGGTTTATCAATCACCGTAAATGATTGGTTGATTTGCAAATTATAATGAGAGGGCTTGCAGATAAGCTTTCCCAAAAGGACAAAATAACCGTCCCCGCTGTCCTTGGGGACAAAACATTACAGGAGGAAATTTTAAAAATGAGAAAATCATTATTAAAGACTGTTGCGGCAACAGCAATAGTCGGTGTTACTATGGCGTTATCAAGCGTTGCGGCATGGGCAAAGACGTATGAATTAAATGTCGGCAATTTAACAGCAGGAGATATAACGGAAAACACATCTGTCGGAACGGATAGTTTCTTTACTTTACTTGCAAAGGATGGGCAAAAAGATAGTAAGTATAACCAGCATATGACAATTGAAGAAAAAAGCAAAAGTTGTGAGGGTATAACCTACACTAAGCAACTTAAAACAAATGGGACCCCTGATTTTACCAATGAATTTAGAGCAATAAGATTTACAGTAGATAAGCCGTCAACAGTAACAATTGTTGCTTCATCCGGAAAAAGTGGTAAGACCAGACACGTTCAGTTATATAGCAATGATGGTAAACCTATTGAAAACGCAGCTACGGCAGTTGGCGATTCACTTAGTTCAGGAAAAATCAGTATTACAGAACAGGGCACTTATTCTATAGCATCAAGCAAAACTGATAGTAGCACGGGAAGTATAAATATTTTTTATATCAAAGTCGAAACTACGGCTGAAAGTGCAGCTGACATTACTTCCGAATCTGCCCCCGCAGGTGACCGATACGCAGTTGATGCAGCGGCAAGCTATATCATCCATACGGTAACAAGCGACGAATTAGCTTATGCAAGCCTTGCAATGGCACCCACAAGCGGTGACGCTATTGCTGCAACAAAGACCACAAGCGTATACAGCAGTGTAAAATTCCCCGACGGCTCGGTCATTACGGCACCCGAGGGCAGCTATTTGTATGCGGTCAAGGTAAATAAGACCACCGCACCCTCTGCCGCTTCCTACAAATGGGTAAATGCAGGCTGAATATCATAGTTAAAACAGAAAGGACAAATTACAATGAAAAAGTTTTATGAAATTCCGGAAATAGATGTTACCGTTATCCGCTCGACCGATATAATCACGGTGTCCACGGGCGGCGGTGAGCTTGACCTTTCGGGCGACGGTATCAGCGGCGATGAAATAGGCTGGAATTAAGAAGATACATTACACAAAGGCTCCTTGATATTTTCAAGGGGTCTTTTTTTGTGCCGATGTTTATTTCCCAAAATTTTTGGCAAAATATATACAAAACAAAAAATATATGATATAATCACCATAACGACCAACAACCGACAGGAGACGATAAAATGGAGACAAACTGGACGCTCGACCCTATATACAAGGGTATTGACGATGCGGAGTTTTTGCGTGATCTCGGGGATTTCCCCGCAAAGGTGGAGGCGCTCAACAGCTGGGCGCGGGAAAATCTGACGGGCACGCCGTGTGCGGAGGTCTGCGAGGAATATATAAACCGCAAAAACGCACTTGAATATTACTCTACAATTGGGATATATTTACAGCTTGGGCTTAGTGTGGACACCGAAAATGCCGCATTACAGCGCCTTATGGATAAGTACGAGGGCATTGCGGCGCTTTGTGCCGTGCATGAGGCCTTGTTTTTACAATGGATAAAGGGCTGCGGAGACTTTTCGTTTATACAAAAAAGCGACACCCTTAAACAGCACGAATTTTTTATACGCGAGCAGGCGCAGCTTGCGACGCATACGCTTTCGCCCGACAAAGAGCTTATTATCTCGCGCCTTAAAACAACGGGCTCGACCGCATGGCAGAAGCTTTGGGAGCAGGCAAGCTCTACCGCGGATGTGGAGTATAACGGCGAGGTGCTTACGCTTTCGCAGATACGCGCCCTTGCCGACAATTCCGACCCCGATGTGCGCAAAAATGCCTATCTGGCGGAGCTTGCGGCCTATCCGCGCTTTGAGTCCGCGGCGGCCTTTGCCATGAACGGCATTAAGGGCGAGGTGCTGACAACGTCCGAAATGCGCGGCTATGACAGCGCACTTGACGAGGTATTGCTGCAATCGCGCATAGACCGTAAAATACTCGATGCTCTGCTCGATGCCGTAAACGAGTCTTTGCCCGCCTTTCGCAGATACTTTGACAAAAAGGCCGAGGTGCTGGGGGATAAAAACGGGCTTGAATTTTGCGATATTTTCGCACCCATAAACGATGCCTGCATAAATTATACGCTTGACGGGGCAAAACAAGCCGTGCTCGACGCTTTTTACGGCTTTGACCGCGAGCTTGGCGCTTTTGCCGAAAACGAGTTTGCGCAGAAACGTCTTGACCTGCTGCCTAAAAAAGGCAAGGTCGGCGGTGCGTTCAGCGAGGCGGTGCACGGCAGAAAGCAGGGGCGGTATCTTATAAACTTTACGGGCAGCTTCAATGATGCCGTCACCATAGCGCACGAGCTGGGACACGGCTACCACAGCCACCTACTGTTTGAAAACAGCTTTTTGAACAGCGATTATCCCATGCCTATTGCGGAGACCGCTTCAACACTTTGCGAAAATATTTTCATAAACCACGCCATGACTCTTGCGGACGAAAAACAGCAGATATATATACTGGAGACCGATATCCAGGGTGCCGCACAGACACTTGTGGATATTTACAGCCGCTTTTTGTTTGAGGACAGGGTGTTTGAGCTGCGCAGGGAGGGCTCGCTGTCTGCGCGGGAACTTTGCGATATAATGACCGATGCCCAGAAACGCACCTACGGCAGACTTGGCAGCTATCACCCCTATATGTGGGCGTGCAAGCCGCATTATTACGATGCCGACTATAACTACTACAATTTCCCCTATGCCTTTGGTATGCTTTTAAGCAAGGGACTTTATGCAAAGTATTTACGGGACAGGGAGGGCTTTATGCCCATGTACAACAAAATGCTGGCGGCCACGGGCAGCATGAAGCTTGCCGATGTTGCGGGGCTTGCGGGCATAGACCTTTACAGCCGCGACTTCTGGCTGTCGGGTGTAAAGCTTATAACACAGGATATTGACAGACTTATAAAAATGCTATGAAAAAAATAAATTTTAACCGCGTGATACGCATTGCCGTAGGCAGTACGCTGTCGTTTTTTGTCTGCCATATGCTCGGCATACAAAACAGCGCGTCTGCGGCAGTCATCACGCTGCTCTCTGTACGGGACACAAAAAAGGACACCCTTTCGGATGTTGTAAAGCGCTTTTTTTCCTATCTTTTTTCAATGGTGACGGCATTTTTGCTGTTCACGGCGATAGGCTACAATGCGCCTGCATTTTTTCTTTTTATGCTTATACTGGTAAGCGTTTGCTACAAGCTAAACTGGCTTAACACGCTGTCGTCAAGTACGGTTGTCGTTACCCATTTCCTGCTGCAGCAAAGCTTTGCGCCCGATTTTGTGCTGGATGAGATATTTCTGGTAATAGTGGGCACCTCGGCCGCTATACTCTCAAACCTTATGTTCAGCGATAACTCGGACGAGCTGCGGCGTAAAATGGAGTACATAGAAAGTGACCTTAAATCGTTTCTGCACAGGATGGAGCGGTTTTTGCTCGGCACAGAGCCTCTGCCCGACAAGGATTGGCTGCACTTTATATCCGCACATCTGGAGGACGGCGCAAGGGCGGGGCTTGAATACACAAAAAATGTGTTTGACGACTCCGCATATTATCACGAATATATGACAATGCGGCAAAATCAGCTTGATACGCTTATCCGTATCTATGAGTCGCTGGAGCGTCTGCGCAACGATTTTCCGCTTAAAGAGGACATATCGGAGATATTTCGCCGGCTTGCCGACAACGTAAACAAGCGCGAATGCTTTGTCTACAACCGTCCGCTTATTGCGGGCGTTATAAGCAAGTATAAAAAACTGCCGCTGCCCACGGGCATGACCGAAATGATAAATATGGCGGCGCTTATGGACATTCTTAACGAGCTTTTGTATTTTTCCGACCTTAAAATGACCTTTGTGGAGCATCTGACCCCGAAGCAAAAGGAAAGATACTATAAGGAGACCGTGGAGGGCTGACGGCAGGCACCGCTTATACAAACAATATCAAAAAACGGTATTACGGGATAAGGTGGGCTATTTACAATTACTTTATTTTGTGGTATAGTTTTTATATAAAGGACACGGAAAATTATGAAGATCGGAGATGAAAAACATGAAAAAACAAAGGCTAACAGCGGTTATACTGGCGGTATGTATGCTGTTTTCAGCTATGCCGCATACCGTGGCTGCCGACGAGATTTCGCCCATAACCAACGTAAAAATGTGCAAAAGCTGGGATCTTGTGCGTTCGCGCTACATTACCTACACTATAAACGGTATGGAGTGTGACAGCCGCGAAATGGGCACATCCTTTAATCTTAACGCCTACAATCTTATGACGGAAAGCGACAAGGCAAGTGTTGCAAAATGGATGGTCAATGCGGGCTACAGCGGCCGTGTGCGCCAGTTCGGAGAAAGCGGCGCAGAGGTGCTTATGGACAAATATAACACCGATACGGGCTGGAAGGCGCTTTGGGAGCAATTTAAAAAGAACATAGAAACAAGCTACTGCAGCGAGCTTATCCCCTATTACGGCGACCCGAGCATAAGTCCGTCCAAAAACTATTCGACAACACTTGACGAGCTTTTGGAATTTCCCGAGGAAACGGATGCCTACAAGATCTTGCACGATAATAAATATTACTATTCCTTTGAGGCAAGGGAATTTATAGCGGAGCGCGATGCCATAGAGCTGCTTATGCAGGACGGCCGCGAATGCTACAAGATACTTGCGGGTTCCATGCTTTCGGCAACGCAGGCAGCGGTAAAAGGCTCGTCCAAGGAGCTTATTTCCCTTATCTGCGATAAGGCGCTGGTTCCTGCCATTACCCCGACCTCATCCATAAGCAGCACCGCAAAGGATATTTTTTCGGCGGGTCTTGAACTTACGGACAGGATAACGGGCTACAGCGGCCAGCTTCAGGATGCCGTGATAGGCAAAATGACGGACGGCGCGGCGGCAAAAAGCCAGATAACTTATTTCAGGCAGATAGCCGATGCCAACAAGGAACTGGCAAGGTATTACTATAATCAATCGCTTGCGCTGCACAACAAAATGCTCAGCGATGCCCACGATATAGTCGAGGCGGTAGATAAGGCAGAGGCACACAGGGTAGAAAACGGCCGTGACGGCGAGGTCGAGCAGGAAAACAAGAAAAACGAGGAGCATACCGCATCCGTTAGCGTCCGTTACTCAAATGTCGGCACAAATACGGGCGCTTTTTCGGGCATAGACAAGGACAATTATGATGCACAGGTAAGGGCGCGTGAAAATTTAAGCAAAAGCATACAAAGCTGGGCGGACAAAAAAGTTGCGCAGGCCGAGCCTATTTTAAAGGCTGCGGGCTTTTGCCCCGTGACCTCGCAGGAGGAAAGAGACAGCGTGGATACTGAAAAGTATGTCGGTACCTATTTTGTGGAGGAAACAGACGGCAAGCGCACAATAAACAATGCCATGCTTCTGGATCCGCCCGAGTCCGATGCGCTGGATGCGCTTGACATAAACCCAAGCAGCGGCTACTCCAGCTCGGCCTTTGACAGGTTCTATACAGCCGATGGTATTGCGGAGCTTGAAATAGAAAAGAACAGGCTTGTGGATTTCTATGAACGCCGCATTGCCGCGCTCAGCTACCTGCAAACGCAGTATGAGACCTTTGAAAACGACTTTATCAGCGAGGAGATCGCGCTTATTGCAAAGGGCAAGGGCTTTGACAAATATTTTGATACAAACTATTGCTATAAATATATTACATACCATTATATAACCACCAACGATACCTCCCGTGCCGCATGGGCTAAAAGCTGCCTTTCGTTCTATAAAAATACGCTGTGGTCGGCAGAGGATTCCATAAACGATATAAACAGAAATTTCCAATGGTATCAGGAGAAGTACCAAGCCAAGGCCGATCGTGACAAGCAGTTTGCGGATTACACCAAGGATATGGGCAAGGAAATGCTGGAATTATGGGAAAAGTACGGCAGCGCCGCAGCCAAGGAGCAGGACCTTTTGAATAAAGGTATGCCCGGTTATGTTTACGGCGATACGGTAAAGCTGTATGCGGACGATGATGGGACATTTGATCCCGCTGCGGCAAGCCCCGCACAGTATAAGGCGGAGGCAAAAAATCTGGCTGCGGCCTACGACAAATATACCAGATACGATGCGGAGCTTGAACAGGCGGAGGCAGCTTTCCGCTCCGCTTATGCGCAGGTAGACAGATGGAGGCTTAATCACGGCGACGCACCCGTGTTCGGCGATGATTACGAGGCTGTTTCACAGGCCAGCAATAAATATTTGGACGTAAGATACAACGGCGATTACGATATAACGGCGGAGCAGGCGGCAAACGCCGAAAAAACGCGAAAGCTCTGGCAGGATTTTGACGGTATGAGTGCGCAGAATGTTTCGCTTAAAAACGATATTGAAACCGTAAAAAGCCGTGTAGGTTCCTATAAGCGCCAGATAAAAATGGGCTTTATGACCCAAAGCGGTTATGACTATTTAAAAAATTTCTATAACGAAAAATGCGATTATGTCGAAAAAAGTACAAATATGGGTCCGTACATGGTCTCCGCAGACTGCAAGGAAACCACAGACCTGCGCGGTATGCTGAACGCCGCATTTGATGAGTTAAAGGCCGTACTTGACGACCCGTCGTCATACGAGCCCGTATACTCGGTCGCAAAGGCGGAGGAGCCCGCAGGCGGTGTGGATGCCATGCTTGACAAAGGTGCATCGGTGCAGCTCGGTGTCGTTATATCTCCCGCAAACGCTACGGATCAGAGGATAAACTGGACAAGCTCCGACCCGTCCGTTGCGGTTGTGGATGAAAACGGTGTCGTTACGGCAGTATCGGGCGGTACGGCGGTGATACGCGCAGAGGCCGCAGACTGCACAAAATCAAATACGGCCTCCTATTCGGGCGTATCCTATGATGTTTATACCTGTGACGATCGCTATGCTGCGGAATTTAACATAACCGTGGACGGCGGTGTGGCCTTCCTTTACGGCGATGCCACGGCGGACGGCATACTTGCGGCTGACGATGCTGCGGCTGTGCTTCAGAAGGTGCTTGTGGACAAGTATGAATTGCCGATACAGAAAAAGACCGATAACTGGTTGAAATATGTCGATGCCACGGCAGACGGCATACTTGCAGCAGACGATGCCACGGCAATACTCCAAAAGGTGCTCATGGACAGCTATTCCATGCCGTGCGAAAAAAAATAACACACAAACGGAGAGGGCTTTTAACGGCCTTCTCCGTTTTCGGGAAAAAAGAGGAATAATTTATGTATACAAAAACGTATGACGGTGAAGGTGTGGACGTTGTTGTGATAGGGGGCGGCCATGCGGGCTGTGAGGCTGCGCTGGCGGCGGCACGCATGGGGCTTAAAACAATGATGTTCACCATAAATCTGGACAGTATAGGCATGATGCCCTGCAACCCCAATATCGGCGGAAGCTCCAAGGGACATCTGGTGCGCGAGATAGATGCGCTCGGCGGCGAGATGGGCAAAAATATCGACAAGACCTATATACAGTCGCGTATGCTCAACATGGGCAAGGGGCCTGCGGTATATTCGCTCAGGGCGCAGGCGGACAAGCAGAATTATCATACGCAGATGAAAAAAACGCTTGAAAATACCGACAACCTTATCATCCGTCAGGGCGAGGTGGTGGACATCCGTGTGGACGAAAACAACACCATAACGGGCGTTGTGTCGGAGTCGGGTGCGCTGCACGCCTGCCGTGCGGTGGTCATCTGCACGGGTACATATTTAAAGGCACGCTGCCTTTACGGCGATACCATTATCCAAAGCGGTCCCAACGGTCTCAGGCCGTCCAACAATTTAAGCGCCTGCCTTGAAAGGCTGGGCGTTACGCTGTACCGCTTCAAAACGGGTACGCCCGCAAGGATTGACAAGCGTACGGTGGATTTTTCAAAAATGCAGGAGCAAAAGGGTGACGAAAAGCTTGTGCCGTTCAGCTTTGAAAACCGTCCCGAGGATATAAAGCGCGAGCAGATAAGCTGTTATCTTACCTATACCAACAGCGAAACGCACGACATAATCCGTGCCAATCTTGACCGCTCCCCGCTTTACGGCGGTGTTATAAAGGGCACGGGGCCGCGCTATTGTCCGTCTATCGAGGATAAGGTGGTGCGTTTTTCGGATAAGGAACGGCATCAGATATTTATCGAGCCCGAGGGCGAAAACACTAACGAGCTTTATGTCAGCGGCATGAGTTCGTCCCTGCCCGAGGATGTGCAGGTGGCTATGTACCGCACCCTGCCCGGGCTTGAAAACTGCCGTATCATGCGTACCGCCTACGCAATAGAGTACGACTGCATAAACGGCGCACAGCTGAAGCTGTCGCTGGAATTTAAAAACATACACGGCCTGTTCAGCGCAGGCCAGTTCAACGGCACCTCGGGCTACGAGGAAGCCGCCGCACAGGGTCTTATCGGCGGTATAAACGCCGCCAAATACTGTAAGGGCGAGGAGCCGCTTATCATTGACAGAAGTCAGGCCTATATAGGCGTGCTGATAGATGACATAATCACCAAGGAGAGCAGGGAGCCCTACCGCATGATGACCTCCCGCGCGGAGTATCGTCTGCTTTTAAGGCAGGATAACGCCGATTTAAGATTGACGGATATAGGCCATGAGATCGGTCTTATAAGCGACGAGCGCTATGCGCACTTTGTCGAAAAGCGCAGACAGATAGAGGAAGAGATAAAAAGGGTGAAAAAGATAAACCTTGCGCCCACGGCAAAAATAAATGCCGTTCTGGAGGCAAACGGCAGTGCGCCCCTGACAACGGGTATAAAAATGTCGGATGTTATCAAGCGCCCCGAAATGGACTATGACAAGCTTGCCCCCGCAGACCCCGACCGCCCCGCGCTTGACGACGAGGTGCGCGAGCAGGTGAATATACAGATAAAGTACGAGGGCTATATCGACCGCCAGCTTAAACAGGTGGAGCAGTTCAAAAAGCTGGAGGCAAAGAAAATACCCGCAGACATAGATTATTCGCAGGTGCAGGGTCTCAGGATAGAGGCAAGGCAGAAGCTGGAGGCCGTCCGTCCCGTAAGCATAGGGCAGGCGGGCAGGATAAGCGGTGTCAGCCCCGCGGATGTAAATATGCTGCTTGTACACATGGCAAGATGATCTGGTGGTGAAAACTATGTGCAGTACAAAAAAAGCACAAAAGCAAAGCAGGAAATATATTACGGTCAAAAGACCGATGCCGTATTTGCTTATATTTTTATGTATCGGCATATATGCCGCAAACGCCGCAAACAGCCTGCAAAGGCTGGCTGTGCTGTCGGCGGCCGTGCTGATAGCCTGCTTGTTCTGCGCATTTTTCACCGACCGTATCTATACGGCCTTATTCCCGCTTATGGTATTTGCGGGGATTTTTTTGTTTAAAGCCTTTCTTGGCGACCCAATGACGGATGTCCTTATCGACCGTGCCGCCGCTGCGCGTGAAAGCGCCGCAGTCAGCGGTGTTGTAACGGATCTTTCGCCAAAGGACGGCAAAACGGCGTATAAAATAAAAACTGACCTTATCGCGCTGGAGGACGGTACAAAAATAACATCGCCCTGCGGCGTAAGGCTGATAACGCCGCAAAAGCTTTCCTGCGGCGAGCGTGTTGTTATAATATCGCGTATTTATATGCATTACGGCAAATTTAACCCGTCGGATTTTGACAACAGGCTTTATCTGCGTACACAGGGCATAAGCTACAGTATGTATACCGACAGCGGGGCGGATATAAGGCGTGTCGGCAGGGAAAACAGCCCGATATACGCCGCAAGAAACCTGATGTACGGGGTGCGCTGCAAAGTGTCGGGGGTCTTTGACAAAAACTTTACCCCTGCGCAGGCAGGGCTTTTAAAGGCCGTGACTACGGGTGACAGAAGCGGGCTGGACTACGATATAAAGCAAAATTTCAAGGGCAGCGGGATATACCATTTTCTGGCCATATCGGGCCTGCATCTTTCGGCGGCTGCCGCTTTTATCATGCTGCTGCTCGGCAGGGCGGACAAAAGGGCGGCCTGTGTCATTACGGCGGTGCTTCTGGGTCTTTACTGGATAATGACGGGCGCGGGCGTTGCGGTGACAAGGGCTGTGCTGATGATATATATTCTTTTGGCGGGCAGGGTGATATACAGGCGGTACGACCTGATAAACGCGGCCTCGCTGGCGGCGCTGATACTGCTTGTTTGTGACCCGCTGTATTTGTTTGACACGGGCTTTTTGTACTCCTTCGGCGCGGTGTTCGGCATTGCGCTTGTTGTTCCGCACGTCACAAAAAGGTTTTCAAAGGGCGTTGTCGGCTATATCGCCTGTGCCGCCGCTGTTTCCTTCGGCGCAACATTGTTTACAAGGGTGATAACGCTTGCCCGCTTTTACACCGTCAACAAATACGACATTCTTATCAATGTAGCGCTTATGCCGCTTATGATCGTCATCGTTATAGGTGCGGCCGTTTACGGCTTTGCGGGTCTTATCTTTGATGTGGGGCCTGCGGCGCGGCCTTTGGGCTTTATGGCGGATATGCTTCTGGCTGTGACCGACAGGCTCGGGCGTGTCTGTGTCGTACCCGTCGGCTGTCCGTCAAAAACGGCGCTTGGCCTGATATTGGCCGGACTTTTGGTGTTTGTGCTTTTTCTGCTGCGGCCGTGCGCCAAAAGGCTTGCATTGTCGGTACTGCTGCTGTTTTCGGCCGTGCCGATGCTTTTGACTTACAACAAGGAGCCCGTGCTGAACTTTTTGTATGTGGGGCAGGGGGACTGCTGTGTAATAAACAAGGGCAGGCGTGCATATATTATCGACTGCGGAGGCAGTGCCCTGTCGGACATAGGTGCGGATACGGGTACATACCGCATAATGCCGTTTCTTGACTACAGCGGCGTGCGCAGTGTGGGTGCCGTGTTTGTATCGCACATGGACACCGACCATGTAAAGGGGCTTTTTGACCTGATGAAGGGCGGTACGGACATAGACAGGATATATATTTCGGCCTATGCGGACGAAAACGAAAATCATGCGCTTTTGCTCGACATGGCGGCGGAGCGCGGCATACCCGTCATGCGGCTGTCCGCAGGGGAAAAGGTCACGCTTGACGGCATGGATATAAGCTGTCTTTACCCAAGCGGGCATATTTCGGACAAAAACGACAATTCTATGGTGCTTAAATGGGAATACGGTGGCAAAAGTGCGCTGTTTACGGGTGATATAAGCAAAAAGGCGGAAAAGACACTTCCAAAGGAGGTGCTGGATACCGATATACTGAAGCTTGCCCATCACGGCAGCCGTACCTCTACAAGTGTTTATCTGGTCAAAAATGCCTCGCCCGAATTTGCCGTTGCCTCGGCGGGGCTTAACAATACCTTCGGGCATCCGTCAAAGGAAATTGTTGCACGGATGAGAAAATATGGCGTTAAATTGTACAAAACCTATGACGAAATGACAGCTTTTGTGTATAAAGACGGCAATTTTACTGTTTACAGATACGAAAATTTGGAGTATAATAGTATAGTTAGGTAAGGAATACCTTTAAAACCGTATAAACAGAGGCGCAGATAAATGAAAAATTTTTATATATCAAACCGGGAACGTCTGGCACAGCTTATGGACGACAATTCCGCCGCGATCTTGCTTTCGGGCGGGGAGGTCACAAAGACTGGGGACGAGAATTATCCGTTTACGCCGTCATGCAATTTTTTGTACCTGACGGGCATTGCACAGCCGGGTGTGATACTGCTTTTGGCAAAGCAGGGCGGCGAGGTGTCGCAGACCCTTTTCATACCGCCCTTTGACGAGGAGCAGGCCAGATGGACGGGTGCGGTCATGCTGCCCGACGAGGCAAAGGTCGTAAGCGGCATAGACGATATAAAATACGACTATAAATTTTATGATATCCTTGCGGGCGTGCTTTTCGGCAAGCGCATACAAAGCGTATGGCTTGACCTTGAAAACAGGACGTTTTTCAGAAACAGCGGCGAAAACGACCTTGCCGACATGATAAAACGGGGCTATCCGCATATCGGCATAAAAAATCTTTACAATGTGCTGGCGGATATGCGCCGCACAAAACAGCCGCACGAGCTGGAAAAAATACGCCGCGCCGCAGAAATAACGGGCATGGGCATAGAGGCTATGCTTAAAAACGTGCATCCCGGTATGCGCGAGTATGCGCTGGAGGCATATTTTGATTTTGCGCTTAAAACAAACGGCGTAAAGGAGCACGCCTTCAAGTCCATAGTGGCATCGGGCAAAAATGCCGCCGTCCTGCATTACAGCGACAACAGCGACGTTATAGCGGACAACAGCCTTGTGCTTTGCGATGTCGGCGCAAGGTGGGAGTATTACTGCGGCGATGTGACCCGAACCTTCCCCGCAAACGGACATTTCAGCGACAGGCAAAGGCTTCTTTACAACACCGTGCTGGAGGGTCAGCGCAGGGTCATGTCTGCGATACGTCCGGGCGTGCCGTTTAAAAGCCTTAACGAAACACTTTTAAAATACTACGAAACGGCACTTGCGGATATCGGCCTTATCGACACGGCAGAGCAGGTGAAAAAATACTACTGGCACGGCGTAAGTCATATGCTGGGCATAGAAACACACGATGCGGGCAGGCACAACGAGGGGCTTCTGGAGCCGGGTATGGTGCTTACCGTGGAGCCGGGGCTTTATATAGCCGAGGAGGGTATAGGCATAAGGATAGAGGACGATGTCGTTGTTACCGAAAACGGCTGCAGCGTGCTTTCCGACGGCATACCCAAAACCGTTGAGGAGATAGAAAGCGCGATGAACGGATAATATGGCAAAGATAGAAAAAGAAACCGAGATGTACGCCCCCGTCAAAAAATTGCTGGAGGGCATGGGATATACCGTGCGTGCCGAGGTCAAGGACTGCGACATAGTTGCGGTCAGGGACGACGAGATGGCGGTGGTGGAGATGAAGCGCTCGTTTAATATCACCGTTGTCTATCAGGCAATGGACAGGCGCAGCATAACGCCGAACGTATATGTTGCGATACCGCGTCCGTCAAGCCTGCGCGAAAAAAGCACACGCATGATGATGACGCTTTTAAAGGAGCTGGGGATAGGCCTTATCACGGTGGGCAACAATTCCCTGAGAAATGCCGATATATGGATAGAGCCGCAGCAGGTGAAAAAGACGGGCAAGCGCCGCACGGATGCCGTCAAAAAAGAGTTTGACCAGCGTTCGGGCGACAGAAATACGGGCGGCAGTACGGGCAAAAAGATAGTGACGGCCTATAAGGAGGCCTCGGTGCTGGCGCTTTGTCACATGGAAAAATACGATAAAATAATGGTAAAGCAGATAAAAAAGCTGGGCTATCCCGAAAAAATGAAAAACGCCCTGCACTCCAACGTCTTTGGCTGGTTTGAGCGCAACAGCGCCTATGAATACGGCCTGTCCGTAAAGGGACTGGAGGCGCTGGAGGGCGAGGAATACAAAGAACTGATAGAGCATTATAGGAAAGAGGTTAAGGAAAATGTATAAAATTGGCAGAAACGACCGCTGCTGGTGCGGCAGCGGCAAAAAATACAAATCCTGTCACGAAAAAAGTGACGAGGCGAACATGGCGGAATTTGCCGCAAAGGGCTATCCCATACCCGACCGCTCGCTTATACTGGAGCCCGGACAGATAGACGGCATCAGAAAAAGCGCAAGGGTATCGGTCGCTATAATGGATGCGCTTGAGGACTTTATAAAAGAGGGCGTGACCACAAACGAGATAGACGCGCTGGTGTCGAAGATGACGGCGGAGGCGGGTGCGATACCTGCACCGCTCAACTACTGCGGCTTCCCCAAAAGCTGCTGTACGTCGATAAATGATGTTGTCTGCCACGGTATACCCGATGATACAAGGCTTAAAAACGGCGATATCATAAATGTCGATGTTACCACCATACTGGACGGCTACTACTCGGATATGAGCCGTATGTACACCATCGGCGATATATCGGACGAGGCCGCAAAGCTTATAGAGCGCACCAAGGAAATGATGTTTGCGGGCATTGATGTTATCAAGCCTTATATGCCCGTTGCCGAGATAGGAAACACCATACACGACATTGCCGACAAATACGGCTACGGCGTTGTAAGGGCGCTGTGCGGTCACGGCGTGGGACTTAAATTCCACTCCGAGCCGACGGTAAACCATTACAGAAGCAAGGCCAAGTCCATGATACTTGTGCCGGGCATGGTGCTTACCGTGGAGCCTATGATAAACGCAGGCACATGGGATGTTGAGGTGCTGGAGGACGAGTGGACGGTCGTTACGCGCGACGGCAGTCTTTCGGCGCAGTGGGAGCATACCGTTGTGGTAACGGAAACGGGTGTGGAGATACTGACCGTATAATTTGCATGGGAGGCTTTGGGCTTTTATGTACAGAATAAGCTTATGGGATAGCGACATCCCGCATTTTAACGAAGAATTTACAAACGAAAACAATGCCAACTGTCCCTCGCTTGACTGCTATATCTGCGAGGGGGATCAGATACGCCCCGCCATACTTATCATACCCGGCGGCGGCTATGACCACCGCGCGGAGCATGAGGGCGGCACCATAGCAAACGAGTTTGTGGGCAACGGCTACAACGCTTTTGTGCTTAATTACAGGGTCGCACCGTATAAGCATCCCGTCATGCTAAACGATGCACAGCGTGCCATGCGCTACATACGCTACAATGCGCAAAAGCTCAGGATCGACCCTTATAAGATAGCCGCGCTCGGCTTTTCGGCGGGCGGCAATCTGGCGGGACTTCTGGCGGAGTATCACGATAAATTCGATTACGAGCACCGCGACGACCAGGACACGGTCAGCGCAAAGCCCGATGCACTTATACTGTGCTACACGGTATCGAGCAATTACGATGCCTACAGGCATATAAAGACGGCGGAGAATATTGCGGGCGATGACGACGACCTTAAACGCAGTCTTTCGCTTAACCTTAACGTGCGCAAGGATATGGGTCCCGTTTTTATGTGGCATACCTTTGAGGATGCCTCCGTAAACTGCATAAACAGCCTGCGCCTTGCAACGGCATTAAAGGAAAACGATATTCCCGTGGAGCTGCATCTTTTCCCGCACGGCAGACACGGCCTGGGGCTGGCAACGGGTGTTTACGGCACCGACCAATGGTTCTGGCTGATGCTTAAATGGCTTAAAGGAGTGGGCTTTGGCATATAATACACCAAATACATTTTTGGAAGTGTTATATGGACAGGATACAATCCCTTAAACAAAAAGAGGTAGTAAACCTTTGCGACGGCCTGCGGCTGGGCTGTGTGGAGGATATAGTCGTCGATACGGCCAACGGCTGTGTGGCGGCGGTGATAGTGCCTGCGCCGGGACGGCTGTTTGGCATATTTGGCCGCAAGGAGCTGTATATAAAATGGTGCGACATCAAAAAAATAGGTGTCGATATAATAGTGGTAGACATAGACATTAACAGATGTATAATAAACGATAAGAATTAGGAGATACCAAAATGAAGTTTTCGGATAAATTCGGCAGGTCCGAGGCCAATATCCTTATGGACCTTGACGATGCGAAAAACAGGCTTGAAAAACAGGGCAGGGAGGTTATAAACCTTTCCATAGGCACACCCGATCTTCCGCCCGATAAATTTGTTATGGAGGCGGTCTCGGAGGGATTTCTCGACCCCGAAAATTACAAATACGGCATGACCGAAAGCCCAGAGCTTGTGCATGCGGTGCAAAACTGGTACAGCCGCAGATACGGCGTAACGCTTGAAGCGCAGAACATCACCGCGGTAAACGGCTCGCAGGAGGGCATTGCCCATATCGCCTTTCCGCTTATCGACAGCGGGGAAACGGTGCTGGTGCCCGACCCCTGCTATCAGATATTCGGCTTCGGCCCTAAGCTTGCCGATGCAAACCTTGAATATATGCCGCTTTTAAAGGAAAACGGCTATATAATAGATCTGGATGCCATACCCGAGGAAACGGCCAAAAGGGCAAGGGTGATGGTGGTGTCCTATCCCAACAATCCCACGACCGCACAGGCCGACAGGGACTTTTATGTGAGGCTTGTAGCCTTTGCCAAAAAGTACGATATTATCGTTATACACGACAACGCCTACTCCGAGCTTGTCTATGACAAGGCGGGTATCTCGTTTTTGCAGATACCCGGGGCTATGGATGTGGGCATAGAGTTCAACAGCCTTTCAAAGTCCTACAACCTTACGGGGCTGAGGCTTAGCTTTGCGCTGGGCAATGCGGAGATAATCAAGCGTTTCCGCGCCTTCCGCTCGCAGATAGATTACGGTATCTGCATGGGCGTACAAAGGGCAGCTATAGCCGCACTCAACGGCCCGCAGGACATACTGGAAAGAAACCGTGCGGAGTACAAAAAGCGCAGGGACTGTCTTTGCGGCGGTCTTAACAAAATAGGCTGGAAGGTGCCCGAGGGCGGCGCGACCATGTTTACATGGTACCCCATACCCGAAAAATACGGCACGGACGACGAAAAATTCACCCTTGACCTGCTTGAAAGGGCGGGCGTGGTATGTGTGCCGGGCTCAAGCTTCGGCGAACACGGCAGGGGCTATGTGCGCATGGCGCTTGTACAGCCGTGTGAGATGCTTGAAAAGGCGATACGCAGTATAGACGACTGCGGGATACTGAACTAAGAAGTTTTATTTACCGAAGAAAGAGGTTTAAAATGCTGTTTAAGAAATTTATAACCGGTATACTGGCCGTGTCGGTGCTTTTTGCGGCCGTACCCTGTGAAGTGTTTGCCGTGCCCAGCGGGGCGGCGATAGAGTACGATGACGATGATGACGACGAGCCCGCATCGACAAGACGCAGACAAAACGATGATGACGAAACGCCTGCAAGACACGGCGACTCGCAGTTTGTCTACTCCGACGAGACCACAACGGAAATGACCACCGTATCTATGGTGGTGGATCAAAGCGGTATCTCCGCACCCGAGGGCATTGTCGCAAATGTAAATATCACGGCGGCTGGTGCTGCGCTTTTGGATGTCAACACGGGCATAATGCTTTACGGCAAGCACGCCGAGGAGCGTTTTTACCCCGCCAGCATGACAAAGGTCATGACATTGCTTGTGGCCTGTGAAAACGGCAAGCTTGACGATATGGTCACGGTGTCCGAAAATGCGGTCAACAATATCCCGTGGGACAGCAGTAAGGCCGATCTGGTGGCGGGGGAGGAGCTTTCCCTGCGCGACCTTTTATACTCGGTCATACTGGTATCGGGAAATGATGCGGCTGTGGCCGTGGCGGAGCATGTAGGCGGCAGCGAAGAGGGCTTTGTGGAGATGATGAACAAAAAGGCCAAGGAGCTTGGCTGTGAAAACACACATTTTGTCAATCCGCACGGCTACCATGACGAAGACCACTATACAACACCGCATGATATGGCGCTTATCGTAAGGGCGGCCTGCCGGAACGAGGATGTCAACAAAGTATGGGGCGAGGCCGACCACAGCATAAATGCCACCGCAAAGCACGAGGCAAGGCTTTTGAACCATTCGGATAAAATGCTCCAGCCCACCACATCTTTTTATGACGAGCGTGTTAAGGGCGGCAAAACGGGCTTCCACAATCAGGCAATGAATACGCTTGCATCCTATGCCGTAAACGGCGAGGTGAAGCTTGCGGCAGTTGTTATGAAAGATGACGGCTATGATGCCACATACAGGGACACAAAGGCTCTGCTGGACTACGGCTTCGGCCTTTACAGCGAGCGTAAGCTGTACGGCCGTTCAAGCTTCGAGCGCATACTTCCCGTTGTACAGTATTACAAGGATGAAGAGATAGACTTGGGTACGGTAAATGTTACGCTTGCCAACGACCTAACCGCTTATACGCCCAGCTTTATCAATGAGGACACAGTAGCCGTAAAGTGCGAGATGCCCGAAAAGCTGACCGCACCGATCGAGCTTGGACAGGCCTTGGGTACGGTAACGGTAAGCTACGGCGACACCGTGCTCGGCACCGTGGATGTGGTGGCCGACCGTGAGGTCGAGGCTATCCCCGAAAAGGAGCTTGCACGTCAGAAAAGACACGAGGCCTTTGTAAAGGGACTTAAAATGCTCGGTATTACCGTGCTGGTACTGGTAATAGCATTTGCGGCCGTGGTCTTCGGCCTGCGTGCATGGTTTATCAGCCAGAAAAAGCGCAAGGGACATAAAAAGCAGACAACAAACAAAAAAAAGAAAATAAAAATAAAGCTTAAGTAATTATGCAATAAAAAAACGCAGGTCTTGTGCCTGCGTTTTTTGTGTCTTATTGTAAAACAAGCTTTTCGGTCAATGTAGCCTGAAGTATGATGGAAGCGTCCGTTGCGGTGATAAAGTTATCCTTGTCAACGTCACAGCGCTTTACAAAGTTAGCGTCCGTTGTCATGGGTGCAAGTGTGTATTGCAGCACCATCAGGGCATCGGATGCGGTTATCATATTGTCGAGGTCCGCATCGCCGATCATCTCGTCGTTTTGTGGCGTTTCCCCGTCGTTTTTATAGCCGATGTAGTAAAGCTTGGCCTCGCCGCCGCCCTTGTTGGTGACGGTGTAGCTGCCTGCCTCCAGCGCCAGCGCCGCTGCGCTGTCCTGTGAGCTTGTGCCGGAAAGGATAGTGCCGACCTCCTTGCCCGCGCTGTTTGTAACAACAAGCTTGCGCTGTGTTGTGGAGCCCGAACAGGAAACTATGTTAAGCGTACCATTTTTCTCTGCCGTGAATTTTATTGTGCCGTTATTTGCAAAGCCGCCTACGCCCTCAAAGGTATAGGTCTTGCCGTTTACGGTCACGGTGCCTGTTTTGCCGCTTGCACTCAGCCCCTTGTCGGCTGTGAAGAATGTACCGCTGCCGTTTTCGCCGCCGAAGGAGGCTGCCGTGCTGCCGCTTGACGGGAAGTCGTAGTAATAGGTGCAGTCTATGTTTACGCCGGGGTCTGTGGGATGCGGATCAACGGGATCGTCGGGGTCGATGGGGTCATCGGGATCGCCCGTACCGCCGCCGCCCGTGCTGCTGCCGTTTATGGCATTGTTAAGCACAAGCCCCGTTGTGTTCTTCTCGGAGCCCGCATTTTCCTCGACCGTGGTTTTACAGTTTTCGGCGGTCTCAAGGAAATAATTATCGGTGTAGAACTTGTCCGAGGTATCAAAGTTGTCGTATGTCCAGCCGCCCAAAGTACAGGTGTAATCGGCCGCCGTAAGTTTGTAGTCCTTTGAGGGAGCGGCAAAATAATCCTTTTTCTCCATAGTGGATGCGCTGTATTCGTCAATATAATTGCCGTATGCCTTTATTACACCGCCGTCGTTTGAACTTAACGAGCCGCAGTTTTTGTCCGATGTAAGCATGGGACGGTAGGTGTTTTCAAAATAGTTGTTTTCCGCAAATACAGAGCTGTTGCAGGTCGCGCCTATGCCGTAACCCACTTTGTCGCCCTCGTGTGCGGTCACGTTATATTTGCTGTCGTAGTGTATGCCTACCGCATAGCCGACATTTTTGTAGTAGTTGTTGTAAATGTGGACATCGTGCCAGCGTATACGCGGCAGACGCTGCTCGGCGTTGTCGAAAAAGTTGTGGTGATAGCTGTAGTGTCCGACATCCTCGCGGGATTTTGCACTGGAACCCAAAAGACAGGTCTTGGCCGTTCTGGTAAAACGGTTGTAGCTTATCGTCACATAGTCGCTGCGCTTTGCATCACAGGAGCCGTCGCCGTGGTTTTTGTCATACTCCTTGGGCGGGTCCTGAAAGCCCTGCGTATAGGTGTTGTCATGTATCCATACATGGGTGCTTTCCTGTATCTCCGTTGCATCCTCGTAGGGCGTGTCAAAGGTTATGTTCCTTATCTCGACATCGGCTGCGTGGGCTATCTTTATGCCCCAGGTGTAAAAGCTTGCATCCGTGCCCACACCCTCTATCGTAAGGCCTGCCGTGCCCTTTGTTTCGGTCATTTTTGTACTGTCAAGCCCCGAAAAGCCGCTTGCGTTTATTTTGCCGATAATACGGACAACAAGCGGCCTTGACTGCTTGCTGTGCGCATCGAGCACATTTGAAAGACCCGTTTTGCCGTAAAGTGAAACGGTGTTTTTGTTTGCGTCGTTGACATAGATAACATCCGCATTTGACGGCAGCGTGCCGTCCGAAAGATATGCGCCGGGGGCATTTGTCGTGCCGAAAAACGCATAACCCGAGCGGTCATAGCTTTTTGAAAATGCGGTAAAGGTAAAGGCCTCCGCCTCGTTTTCCGTGCCGTTGGCAACGGGTACGACCTTGACGGTGTATTCGGTATTGCCTTTAAGACCGAGCGGCTCGACACGGTAGTTTCCGCTGCCGTCCGTCCTTATAAGCGCGGTGTCTGTTTTGGTAAAATCGGTGCCGTTTTCCGAGACATAGGCGTTGTAATCGCCGCTGCCCGCAAACTCGCCCCATACGCTTTCAAAGCCGCTGCCCGAAGTGACCGTGGGTGCCGCATGGACATTTGTAAGCCCGAAACTGCCAAATAGCATTGACAGGGAAACAATGCCCGATATAAATTTTTTCATTTTTCCATTACTCCTTATTAAACGGTGTTTTTTTTGCCATAATAAATTTTATCATACAGGCACAAAATATTCAATGATAAATTTTGAAAGGAGCATAAAAAATGAAAGGAAAGAAAATACCGACTGCGGAGGATATAATGAAGTACGAAATAGCGGGGGAGCTGGGGCTGACAGACAAGATAAAGCAGTTTGGCTGGAAAAGCCTTACCGCAAAGGAAAGCGGCAGGATAGGCGGCATAATGGCAAAACGCAAAAAGGACAGCAGGGCGGGAAAAAAGCTGGAGGAAAGGTGAGGCCCGAAACGGGAAACGGCCGCCGATTTGACAATCGCACGAAAATTTGTTATTATATTCCTCGTGGAAAAAATATAAGAGGATAATTCTATGCTGACATTCAAACCCGTGGAACTGTCAGATAAACCGATATTTGACAAGTTTTACAAAAGGACAAACTACTTTTTATGTGCATACTGCTTTACGGATATATTTATATGGAAAAATGCGTATAAGACCGCATTTGCCGTGGAGGACGGCTTTATATACCTTACCTTTGAGGACGGCGGCATGACGATGTTTTCCGCGCCTATGGGCGAGGGGGACTACAGGGCGGCACTTTTGCGCCTGAAAGAGTACGCGGACAGTATCTCACAGCCGTTTTGTATAGATACGATCCCGCCCGAATATAAAATAAAGACGGAGCAGGCCATGCCGGGGTATTTTGACTTTGTACGGGAGCGCGATTATGCGGATTATATCTACTCCGCGGAAAAGCTTATGTACCTTAAGGGCAAAAAGCTTCACGGCAAGCGCAACCATATAAACAAATTTTTGCAGACCTACGATAACTGGAGCTATGAGCCGCTTACGGACGATAACACAAAGGAGTTTTTCGACTATCAGCTGGATTGGTGCAAGGATAACCCCGACGATTTTCTGGGCGAGACCTGTGCGGTATCGGCGGCGCTCAGAAACCGCACGGCGCTTGGCATAAAGGGTGGTCTGTTAAGGCTTGACGGCCGTATAATTGCCGTTACGCTCGGCAGCGAGACCTTTCCCGACACCTTTACCGTGCATATAGAAAAGGCCGACCACACGATACCCGGTGCGTATCAGATGATAAACCAACAGTTTGCACTTAATAATTTTGAAAAATACACTTATATAGACCGCGAGGAGGATCTGGGCATAGAGGGACTGCGCAAGGCAAAGCTTTCCTACTTCCCCGATTTTATTGCCGAGGTGTACTCCGCGCGTCCGAGAGAGCGGGGATAATATGGAAGAAATGCGTTTTGCCGTTCCCGCCGATGCCCCCGATGTGCGCGGGCTGTGGAATATTGCCTTTGGTGAGGATGCGGATTTTAACGACTGGTATTTTAAAAACAAATTTGATACGGGCAATACGCTTTTATCCTTTTGTGACGGCACGCTTGCCGCAATGGTGCAGATGCCCGTGTACGAGATAAAGGGCATAGGCCGCCTGACCTACATATACGGTGCGGCCACCCGCCCCGACCTGCGCGGCCGTGGCATTATGACAAGGCTTATCGAAAAAAGCTTTGCACTTGACAAGCAAAACGGCATGGCAGGCTCCATGCTTATCCCCGCCGATAAAGGCCTGTTTGCTTTTTATAAAAGGCTTGGCTACAGCGAGGCCTTTTTTGTGCGTAATTCTATATATACCGCAGCCCCCGCCGAAATGCGCCGTGCGGACAAAAGCGACACCGCGCTTTTAAACCGTATCTACGAAACATCGCTTTTAGATCTGCCGCATCCCGTGCGGGACGAGGGGTACTGGCACAGTCAGATAGATATGTTCAATGCCCTTGGCGGCTATGTTTATACCGACGGCAAGGCCTATGCCTTTGGCATGGAGGACGGCATACAGGAGCTTATGGGACAAAATGCGGGCGAGCTTGCCGCAGGTATTGCCTTAAAGCTGAAAAAACCCGCCATAAAGGCTGCCGAGCAGGGGGGAGACACCTCACTCGGTATGGTACGCCTCTATGACGGGCAAATTGACAAGATGTATTTTAATCTTATGTACAATTAGTAAAAGGCTGCCGCAGCCCGAAAACATCTTTTATCGGGCAATGCGGCGCTTTTTTATATCTGTTTGATCTTTGCCGTGTCGGGTACACGCGCAAGGATGTATTCAAGCACGAAGTCAAGATCGTCCTTGTCCGCGTATATCTGGTTGTTGCTGAACGGTGCATTTACATATATGATATTGCGCCTTTTTATCGACTTTACACGTTTGACGTGCGCAAAATCGGTGGCAAGGCTGTCGCGCGTGGCCGCAAGTATGCCCGCGCCCTTTGCGGTAAGGGTCCCGCCTGCCAGGGCTGCCAGCGCACCCATTGCTTTTGCCTTGTCGAACTGCTCCTTCATCTGTCTGTGAACTATCCCCTCGTCATCCATCTCAAATATGACCATATACTTCATGCCATACTGCTTTGCAACGATAAAATAGGCAATAAGTCCCAGAAACTCCATAAAAAGACACAGCAGCAAAAAGCCCCTCGACAGGTCTATAAAGCCGTCAAGCTCAAAGCCGTTTTCTATAAGGTCCATAATAAAGGTCAGGGCGTACACCGCAAAAAAGGAAATGCCTATGACCTTCCAGATAGTAAACAGCAGCGACGGATTGCGCAGCATATCAAACTCGTACGTCCAGCGGTATTTGCCGTCCGCACATAAGCAGATATTCTCCGTTACCATTTTTCCCTGCGGTTTTTCGTTTACCGTATTTTTCTCTGCCATACGCACCACCCTTTACTTTATGATGGGTACCTTGCAGCGCTTGCAGGTATCCTGCGTAATGTCGTTTTTTATACCGCATACGGGGCAGATGACATAGGTGTCGTTGGTCTTGTCGTACTTTTCGTAGTAGTTGTTGAACTGCGGATAGTACCTTACCCTGTCGCCCACGTTAAGGTATTCGTAATAGGGGTTTATGCTGGCGGATATTTTCTTTTTCTTGCCGCTGTCGGTGCGCAGCTCGACCGTGCGATAGGTCTGCGTGGAGTCGCTGTTGGGGTCTCTGCGCTTTACTTCGGTGTACTTGTTGACTACCACGCCGTCCCATTGGCGCTTGGTCTTTTGCGATATAAAGCTTATGATATTTATTACAAGAAATACCGCCGAAATGCCGAAGCCTACCGCAACAAGGCTGTTGTCATCGTTTTTAACGCTTAAGATTATACAGATAACTATCGGCGCAAGTATAAGCAGGATAAAAAATATCGCAGCCGCCCTTTTGTTCTTTTTCAGCGCAGCCTGTACCGCAGGGTCGTATATTTTGTCCGAAAAGCCCACATAAAGGTTGTCGTTTCCGTTAAAATCAAGCATATTATCCCTCCGTTTCCGTTAATTTCTTTGTGTATCATTGGTTTCAAGTCCCGAATCGGATGATGTATATACCTTTGCAACGTCTTCAAGCTCTTTTCCGCTTACACTTTGCACGTTTGTTATCTCAAGGTCGGGGTCAAACGGCGTGTTCTTGCCGTCGCTGCCGCTTGTATCCTGGTCTTTGTCTTTGTCCTTGTCCTCGTCCAGATATGGCTTTGCAAGCTCTGCTATCTGCGGGGTATATATCTTGTTTTCAACAAGGAATTTATAGAAATCTCCCCTGTTTTTGGAGCCGCACTCCACAAACATAGATACCATATAGGCAAGGAAGGAGTTGTCGTCCGAATCCTTAAATTCGGGACCCTTTACATAATTGCCTTTTTTGTCTTTAAGTGCTTCGCTGAGCCACTCTCTTATCCTGAAAATGGAGTTGAGCTTCTGTGCTATGGTAGGTCTTGTCTTTAACTTGCCGTCGCCCATCCATATCCTGTCTTCAAGCAGGTTATACTCGTCACAGTATTTGATAAACTTGCGTATATCCTTTTTGCGTGCCTGTATGGTCTTTTCGTTTTTATAGCGCTTTTCAAAGTATTTCTTTACATCCGAGTCCGAAACGCCCTTTGAATTAAGTCTGTTAAGGCCGCCCTTCATCTTTTCGCAGATGATGCCCCATTGGCCGGAGTCCACCTGACCCTCTTCGTTCATCCACTTTGCGTAGTATTTCTCGTATGTCCATTCCATCATGTCGTCGGCAAAGATATCGCCCATCTTGTCAACCAGCTTGCCGAATTTTTCCGCCTTGTCAACATACGGCATTACACTCTTTTCATAGTTTTTGACCATTTCAAGTATGGCCTTGCCGTAGGCCTCGGGCTTGCCCTCCTTTACGGCATCGTAGGCCTCCTTGCCGTTGTCGCCCATATTGCTGCCGAGTGCCTTTGCAAACGGATTTGCCTCGCTGTCCTCGCCGGTGATAAAGTCCTTGCTGCCGTCTTTAAGTATCTTGTCCATAGCATAATCGCTTATGCCGTTTGCTATCTTTGCGGTCAGGGTACCCGTATCGCCGTCCATAGCTGCCGTAAGTATCTCGCCCTTGGTGTCGTGTGAAAGGATGTATCTTGCGATAGCGCCGCCGTACTGGTTTCTGCCAAAGCCGTACTCCGACAGCGAATCGTCGATTATCTCGGAAAGGTTCTTGCGAAGCTCTTCCTCCGAAACGCCGCGCATTACCTCCTGCTGTGCCGCCTTTTCGCACCATATGTCCATAAGCTCCTCATCGCTCATTTCGCCTAAGATATGGCCGCTGTAGTGCGATGTTTCATAGGTATATGTGCCGTTTGCCAGCGCATCTGGGTCGGGCAGGATATAAAACGGCGTGTCGCCGTCCAGAACACTCATTGCGATAAGGTTTTTGCGCCTGTCTTCGGGTATGTCGGATACGTCAAAGGATACCGTGTCGTATTTGTCAAGTATTACATGACCCGATGTATCGCTGTCCGCCTCAATGCCCTGAAGCGGTGTGAACGAGGATGTCTTGTACTCGTCCAGCTCCGTGGTGGACATGGTTACCTTTTTGACCTCGGACGGAGAAACAGGCTCTGTATCCTCGTCGCTTGTCTGTGTCTTTGGCTTTTCCTTTTCCTCCTCAACGGGCTTTTGGCCTGTGCGCGGTGTGGTGTCAAGCTTGTCGGCCATTCTTACCGCAATGGCGATGGCCTGCTCCTTGGTAAGCGTGCCCGCGGGTACGAACATATTGTTGCCCATGCCCGTTATAACACCGTTTGCAGCCATGTATTCAACGCTGTCCCTTGCGTAGGGGCGTATGTCGTCATAGTCGGAAAAACGGCTGCTGCTGTTGTATTCAAGCGCGTAGTCGTTGTTGAGGGTCCAGCCCTCGAAAACTGTCTTTTTGTATGCGCGGGTAAGCATAGCCGCCGCCTGCTCCCTTGTAAGGTCGCTGTTGGGCGAGAAAGTATTGGCCGACGTGCCCGCAACTATATCCGCATTGTATGCCTTTAAAACATAGCTGTCGGAGCTGTCGTTAAACGGGTTTGAGCCCGCCGAGAGCGTATCGCCCGACATATATTCGTATACCTTTACCGCGATAGCCGCAAAATGCCCCCTTATAATGGGCTTACGCAAATCGTCGCCGTAAAGTGCCTCGGGTATAAGGCCGAGGGTCTCGGCGCGGTTTATATCGCCTTTTGCCCAGTCCGAGCAGTAATATTTTTGCGGCGTTGTCTGCTGCTCGCTGCTTTGCTGTTTTTGAGGCTTGCTTGTGGAATACTGACCTATGTCGGCATCGTCCACCCATTCGCCGCGCAGCTCTACCATACCGCCCGAAGCGCCCTCATTCCAGCTGGCTGTATCCCAGTCGGAGTCCTTTACATAATACGAGCCGGGGCCGACAACGATATCGGGATAGCAGTCCCAATAGGTGTTGCCGTTTCTGCCGTAGGCAAGAAATGTGCCCACGGGCTCCCTCGTGTCCGAACTGTACAGGCTTATGGAGCCGGGCTTTGCGCCCTTGCCGTTGTTCCAGTGATAAATGGTTATCACATCCAGCCTTATGGGCTGGGGCAGGGTGAACTCCGCGTGTGCATCGGGGCCGTTATATACGGCATCGGTATTGAAGTTGGAGCTGAGCAGCTTGTAGTCGTCCACGCTCTGCGCATATACACAGGCGGTGGGGACAACACAGGCTGTCATACATACGGCCAGCACGGCCGCCAATAATCTCTTAGGTTTAAACATATTATTTCCCCCTTTCGGTTTGCCGTTTATATTTACATTTTAGCATATATCCGCAAACAAAAAAAGTGATGACAAAAAACTTTCAATGAAAATTTATTTTGTCATCACAAATTTGCGTCAAAGTGTTATTTTTTCAAGCAATTCATAAAAATTGGGGAAGGAGATACCCACGCAGTCGGCATCGGTTATCACGGTCTCGCCCTTTGCATTTAGCGCCGCAACTGCAATACTCATTGCAACGCGGTGGTCAAGATGGCTGTAGGTGACTGCACCGTGCAGGGGCTGTCCGCCCTCTATTATCATACCGTCCTCGGTCTCGGTTATCTTTGCGCCCATTTTGCCAAGCTCCTGCGCCATGGTGGCTATACGGTTGCTTTCCTTTACTTTCAGCTCCTGCGCATCCTTTATTACCGTGGTGCCGTTTGCCGCAAGTGCCGCCACAACAAACACGGGTATCTCGTCTATCATGCGCGGTATCATGTCGCCGCCGAGAGTTATTGCCTTAAGTGACGAGGTTTTTGCAACTATGTCGCCCACAGGCTCGCCGCCCGCAAGATGCTCGTTTACTATTTTTATATCCGCACCCATTTCGGCAAAGGCATCAAGTATGCCCGTCCTTGTTTTGTTGATGCCGACATTTGTTACGGTTATTTCGGAATTTGGTGTGAGAAGTGCGGCAGCAATGAAAAACGCAGCCGACGAAATATCCGCGGGCACGGTAACGGGACGCGCATAAAGCTCCTTAACGGGGCGCGAGGTTATACGGCCGTTTTGGTTGGTGATGTCCGCGCCGAAGTAGTTGAGCATTATCTCGGTATGGTCGCGCGAGGGCATATCCTCTATAACAACAGTCTCACCGTCGGCATAGAGTGAGGCCAGCAGTATCGCGCTTTTCACCTGTGCGCTTGCCACGGGCATTTTATACTCGAGGCCCTTTAATCCGGTGCCCGTTATTTCAAGCGGCGCATAGCCGTCCCCCGTGCTTTTTATTTTTGCGCCCATAAGCGAAAGCGGCTTTATCACACGGTTCATAGGCCTTTTTTGTATGGATGCGTCACCGTTTAAGCGGCAGACGAAGTCCTGTCCCGACAAAAGACCCGAAATAAGCCTTATCGTGGTGCCGCTGTTGCCCACATCCAAAAGCTCTGTCGGGGCGGTGAGCCCGTGCAGACCCTTGCCGTGTACGACCACATTTTCGCCGTCTGTCTCTATGTCTATACCCAGCTTTTTAAAGCAGGATATGGTGGACATACAGTCGTCGCCCGTAAGAAAACCCGTTATCTTTGTATCGCCCTTTGCTATGCTGCCGAACATTACCGCACGGTGCGAAACGGATTTGTCGCCCGGTACCGTAATAACGGCATTTATGCTTTCGATAGGTCTTATTGTTTTATCCATATACTTTTCTCCCTTTTTATCCTTCTTTTACGGAATATCCCGCCTCGCGCAGAAGCCTTGCGCTTTTGTCGCTGTACTCCTTTTTGTCAAAGGCTATCTGCAAAACACCGCCCGCGTATTCGCGGCTGTTTCTTATGCCAATGTTTTTTATATTCACACCGTTTTGGCTAAGCAGGGTAACGATCTTTGCAAGTATGCCCTGCTCGTCCGCAATATCGATAAACAGGGTGTGATAGTTGTCCGTGTCGCGCTTGCCCGCAAAGGTGGCGCGGTATTGGCTTGCATCGTCAAAACGTGCGTAAAAGCTGTCTTTGTCGTTGTTTAAAATATCATTTCTGTATTTGCTTAAAATTTCGATAAAGCGGTCTGTCACATTCAGTATCTCGCTGCGGTTCTCAAAGCAGATACTTGTCCATATCTCGGGACCCGAGGCCGCAATGCGCGTGGTGTCCTTGAACCCGCCCGCCGCTATGGTGTGCATAAGCTCGTCCTCGCCGTCAAGACTTTTTACCGTGGCCGCCAGCGCGGATGCCACAATATGCGGTACATGGCTGACCGCCGCAACGATATGGTCATGGCGCTTGGGGTCTATCTCCAGCGGGATGGCACCCATAAGCATAACTATCTTTTTAAAGGCTTTGCGCTCCTCCGGGGTGATGTTCTCGTTGGGGGCAAGTATATAAAAAGCATTTTCGTAGAGATGCTCGTTTGCCGCAAAAAAGCCCGTCTTTTCCGAGCCCGCCATAGGGTGTCCCGCGATAAACTTCAAGCCCTTGAACGCCTGCATACTTTTGTATATGCCGTATTTTGTACTGCCCGCATCGGTAATGATGCAGTCCTTGTCTATTACAGGCAGAAGCCTTTCCACATAGGACGGGATAAGGTCAACGGGCGTGCATATAAAAATATACTTGCAGCCCTTAAAAATGCTCATATCATCTGTTGACCACGCCGAAAGTATACCCTCGGCCGCACCCGCTTCAAGCGGACGGGCGCTGCGGCTAAGCGCAGCAATGTCAAACCCTGCTTTTGCCTTGAGCGCACGCGCGATACTGCCGCCTATCAGCCCAAAGCCTATTATGCCGATCTTTGTCATTTTGTCTTCCTCTTTCGATCATCTTGTTTGAAACTATTTTTATTTTACCATTAAACACCGCCGCGGTCAACATTAACATTGTTTATCTTTCTCGTGATATGAAATGTTAATAACGGCAAGCTCCGCAAATGAGTTTTCCTCAGAGTGGAAATAAAAAGGAAAGATTTGTGTTATTACCGCAAGTTATTGGCTATGCTTGCCGACCGTGCCAACCTATCGCATTAACATTTTACCAAACGGAATATTGATTTTTGTCGGTATTTATTGTAAAATATACGTTAAGCGAAGCCGATGATATTCGTGCTTTGTTTTTGGCTATGTATAAAAAACTGTTACGGGAGAATGCAAAATGGACAAAAGAGAAAATGCTGTAAGATACAAGCAAAACGGTATGAACTGCTGTCAGGCGGTGCTTGCGGCCTATGCGGACGAGCTGGGAATGCCTGTGGAGATACTGAAACAGCTCGGCGCGGGCTTTGGCTCGGGCATGGGTGGTATGGACGGCACCTGCGGTGCGCTGTGCGGCGCGGAAATGGTGCTGGGGTTAAAAAACTGCAAAAACGGCCCCGTCACAAAGCAGGCAAAGCAGATACACGCGGCCTTTACACAAAAAAGCGGCGCATCCATCTGCCGCGAGCTGAAGCAAATGACAAACGGCAGACCGCTGTGCAGCTGTGACGACTGCGTAAGAAATGCCGTTGATGCGGTCGAGGAAAATATACACCCGTAAGAGATAAGGGACGGTTGTGTTGATATCCCCCACAAACGGATTTTTGTTAACACAATGTTTTTTTTATCCGTTTGTGGATGAAAGTGGCTTATATAGCGGGCTCTGCACAAACGGATTTATCCGTTTGTGTAAGACTCACAAACGGATTTGTCCGTTTGTGTACAAGTCGCTTATTCAGCGGGTTTCACTCACAAACGGATTTTTTTTATATTGTCAACGGTTTATCCGTTTGTGCACGGAGACAGACGACTGTCCCTCAAAAAAATTTATTTTTATAAAAATAATAATTGTATTATTTGATATTTTGTAGTATAATATATGTGGTTTTTTTATGCGTGTTTTGGCCGCATATCGTAAAAACGGCTCAAACAGAGGATTGCGGGACGATTTTCCGCACACAGGAGGAATAGAAAATGTATAAGATCGTAAAAAAACGTATGCTGACGGATACGATTTATCTTATGGATATTGAGGCACCGAGAGTTGCCAAGTCAGCGATGCCCGGACAGTTTATTATCATCAAGACTACCGACAAGGGCGAAAGAATACCCCTTACGGTATGTGATTATGACAGGGAAGCAGGCACAGTGACCATTGTTGCACAGGCTGTGGGCAAGTCCACGATGGAGCTTATGGGCTTTAACGAGGGCGACTGCGTTGCGGACTTTGTGGGCCCGCTCGGCAGACCGTCCGACCTTTGCGAGATGAGTGATGAGGAACTTGCAAAGAAGAATATCATCTTTGTTGCGGGCGGTGTCGGTGCGGCACCCATTTATCCGCAGGTGAAGTATCTTAAGGAAAAAGGCATCAAGGCGGATGTTATCATCGGCGCAAGGACAAAGGACCTTATTATCCTTGAGGACGAGATGAAGGCTGTTGCGGACAACCTTTACATCTCTACGGACGACGGCTCCTACGGCTTCCACGGCGTTGGCTCCAAGCTGCTTGAAAAGCTTATAAACGAGGACGGCAAGCAGTACAACCATGCGGTAGTCATCGGCCCCATGATAATGATGAAGTTTACATCCATGACAACAAAGGCGCTCGGTATCCCCACGATTGTCAGCCTTAACCCCATTATGGTAGACGGTACGGGTATGTGCGGTGCCTGTCGTGTGACCGTCGGCGGCGAGGTGAAGTTTGCCTGCGTTGACGGCCCCGAGTTTGACGGACATCAGGTGGATTACGACCAGGCTATGCGCAGAAGCGCTATGTATAAAACAGAGGAAGGCCGTGCAAGACTTAAATTTGAAGAAGGCAGCACACATAAAAACGGTGGCTGCGGCTGCGGAGGTGACAAATAATGGCTGACAGAATGCACAAGGTACCCGTAAGGGAACAGGACGCTAAGGTAAGAGCAACGAATTTTGACGAGGTATGTCTGGGTTACAATGCACAGGAGGCCGTTGAGGAGGCAAACCGCTGCCTTAACTGCAAAAACCCCCAGTGTGTAAAGGGCTGCCCCGTAGGCATAGATATCCCCGGCTTTATCAGCCATATTAAAGAAAACGACTTTGAGGGCGCTGCAAAGACCATTGCAAAGTACAGTGCGCTTCCCGCTGTCTGCGGACGTGTTTGTCCCCAGGAGAACCAGTGCGAGGGCAAGTGTGTGCTGGGCATCAAGGGTGAGCCCGTTTCCATAGGCAAGCTTGAAAGATTTACCGCAGACAATGCACGCGAGCAGGGCATAGACCTTACCGCAAAGGAGCCTTCAAACGGCAAAAAGGTTGCAGTTATAGGTGCGGGCCCCGCAGGCCTTACCTGTGCAGGCGATCTTGCCAAAAAGGGCTACGATGTTACTATCTTCGAGGCTCTTCACAAGGCGGGCGGTGTGCTTGAATACGGTATACCCGAATTCCGTCTGCCCAAGGAAAAGGTCGTTAAGGCAGAGGTGGAAAACATCAAAAAGCTTGGCGTTAAGATAGAGACAAACGTAATTATCGGCAGAACGATAACCATTGACCAGCTTTTTGACGAAGAAGGTTTCGAGGCTGTATTTATCGGAAGCGGCGCAGGCCTTCCCAAGTTTATGGGCATCCCCGGCGAGCAGGCAAACGGTGTGCTTTCCGCCAACGAGTTCCTTACAAGAGTAAATCTTATGAAGGCATTTGACGAAAACTTCGACACACCCGTTAAGATAGGCAAAAAAGTCGCAGTTATCGGCGGCGGCAACGTTGCCATGGATGCCGCAAGAACCGCATTAAGACTTGGCAGCGAAAGCCATATCGTATACAGACGTGCGCTTGAGCAGCTCCCCGCGCGTGTTGAGGAAGTCCATCACGCTATGGAGGAGGGCATCGTATTCGACCTTCTTACAAACCCCACCGAAATCCTGGTTGACGAAAACGGTTGGGTAAAGGGTATGAAGTGTGTCAAGATGGAGCTTGGCGAGCCCGACGAGAGCGGCAGAAGAAGCCCCGTTGTTATCGAAGGCAGCGACTTTGTAATGGATGTCGATACCGTAATAATGAGTCTGGGTACTTCACCCAATCCCCTTATCAGCAGCAATACACCCGGTCTTGAAACAAACAAGAGAAGATGTATCGTTGCAGAGGAAGAAACGGGCAAGACGAGCCGTGAGGCCGTTTATGCGGGCGGCGATGCCGTTACGGGCGCAGCTACCGTTATCCTTGCAATGGGTGCGGGCAAAAAGGCCGCAGCTGCCATTGACGAGTATTTAAGCAATAAATAATATGAAGGTTCTTATCACGGGCACCTCGTCGGGTATCGGCAGGGCGGCTGCACTTAAATTTTTGTCCATGGGACATACCGTTTTGGGCATAGATGTTAAAGAAAGCAGCATAGACGACAAAAATTACACCCACTTTATTGCCGATGTGAGCGATAAAAGCGCTCTTCCCGAAATTGAGGATGTCGAGGTTTTAGTCAATAATGCGGGCGTGCAGACTATGACCGAAAGGGATATTTTCGTAAACCTTTTCGGCACCATGTACTGCACCGAAAAATACGGGCTTCAGCCCAAAATAAAGGCTATTGTCAATATGGCAAGCGCGTCCGCACACAACGGCGCCGAGTTCCCCGAGTACAGCGTGTCAAAGGGCGGCGTTATGACCTATACAAAAAATACGGCTTTGCAGGTGGCCAAATACGGTGCTACCTGCAACAGCCTTTCCCCGGGCGGCGTTATGACCGATATAAACAGGCATATCATAGATGATGAACGCCTGTGGGCGGCCGTTATGGACGAGTCGCTTTTGTATAAATGGGCACAGCCCGAGGAAATAGCCGAGTGGATATATTTTGTCGCAGTCGTGAATAAAAGCATGACCGCGCAGGATATACTTATAGATAACGGCGAACAGGCAAAAGCAAATTTTATATGGTAAAGGGGTTTTGCCTACGGCAAATTCCCCTTAAGTTGTCTTTTTGAAAACCAACTATAAAAAACAAAGAGCGGTACTTTGCTAACCCGCTTTAACAAAACAAAGGAGAATTTAATAATGAAGATCGATCTTAAAAAAGAGCTTAACGAGTTTAAGGTATTGTTAAGGAGCGTACCGCCGCTTACACTTACTATGTTTGTGCTGTCGGTGGTATTGATGAATTTATTCGCAAACAAGGGTCTTGTGGCGCTTGACTGGATAGCGCTCGACGCGGGTATCGTTGTGTCGTGGCTGTCGTTTTTGTCAATGGACATCATTGTAAAGCACTTCGGCGTTAAAGCGTCGATATCGGTGTCGATAGCTGCAATTATCATAAACACCTTTGTTGCGGGCATATTCTGGGTGGTCTCCGCAATGCCGGGCGATTGGAGCGCCAGCTATGTTGAAGGCAGTCAGGGCATAATAAACAGCGCCCTTAACAGCACCCTTGCGGGGTCGTGGTTTATCATCTTCGGCAGCGTTACGGCGTTTTTGCTTGCAAGTGTTGTAAACAACGTACTTAACGATCTTATAGGCAGACACCTTAAAAAGGACAATGCGGCTGCGTATTATATAAGAAGCTATGCATCCACCATTATAGGACAGTTTGTGGACAACCTTACATTTGCCCTTATCGTAAGCCTGCATTTCTTTGGCTGGAATTTAAGACAGTGTATCGTATGTGCGCTTTTCGGCGCTTGTGTGGAGCTTTTGTGCGAGGTAGTGTTCTCGCCCATAGGCTACAGGATAGTGCGCAAATGGGAAAGCGAAAAGGTCGGCGCAGAGTATTTAAAACTCAGGAAAATAAAGGATATTTCGGCTGTAAGAACGGCCGACAAAAAGTATTCGGCATAATATAAAAGTCAAAGCGGATGTATGCAAAATATATCCGCTTTTTTTTTGTCGGGAAAGCGCAAATGCTTTTTGTAAGTGTGCCTGGTGCGATTTTTCCGACCAAAGGCAAAAATTTCGGTATAATATCCTCCGTCTTTGACAATAATACATTCGGAGGTGTAAGAGAAATGGAAGAAAAAAATAAAAACAGCAGGCGCGGGTTTTACATTGCGCTTTATTGTGCGGTGGCCGTGATAGCGCTTGTGGCGATAGGCGTTACCAACACGGATACGCCCCTGCCCGAGATAGAACCCGAAATGCGCGGCGAGCAGCAGGAGCTGGCGGTAAACCAAAGCCCCGTGCGCAGCTATAAGGAAAGCACCACCGTGACCGAGACCGAAAGCGTGACGGAAACGACCACGGCGCAGGAGGTGCAGACGGCGGCACCAAAGACGGCAGAGGCACCCGTGCCCGAGGTAAGGGAGGCGGAGCCTTTGTATATGCTTTTTGACGATACAAAGGAGATGCTTTGGCCCGTTGACGGCCCCGTTGTTATGGACTACAGCGTGCAGACGGGCATATTTGACAAAACGCTGGAGCAGTACCGCACGCACGACAGTATATGTATATCCGCGGCGGTGGGCGAAAGTGTTATCGCGGCGGCGGACGGCGTTGCAAAGGCTGTCACAAACAGCGACGAAAAGGGTAATACCGTGGCATTGGATCACGGCAACGGCTGGTGTACTACATACAGCCAGATAGATAATATCTCACTTGCGGAGGGACAGATAGTCAAGCAGGGCGATGTTATCGGTTGTATTGCACAGCCCACAAAGTACGCATCGGCGCTCGGCAGTCATCTTGATTTTGCTGTAACGCTGGATAACAAAACACAGGATCCGAAGCTTTACCTTAAAGCAGACGAGTAAAAATATGCCGTCGGGTCTCTTGCCCGACGGCGATTTTTACAAAAAAAGGCGGCTCGATAAAAATTTGTATTGCATTATTACGGGTTTTGTTATAAAATAGAATTATAATAATTGTAATACTATAGAAAAGGGGTGAAGGCTTGTTAGATAAATTTTGTCTTGTTGATCTGCCGGATAAGGACAGGCTTATCGGTTCCGCTATATTAAGCGAAAAATCGAATATCATTTTATCGGACGAGGTGATATATCTTTTCCTCGGCGCAAGCTACAGCATCCTCTTTACCGATTATCTGCACCCCGATTGTGTTGAGGAGTTTATGCACCATATGGCGGAGGCGGGCGAGGAACCCGTCACCTTTACCGCGGGGCTCAAGCATTACGACGGTGTGTACTTTGATGTATCTATAGTTATGAAAACAAAGTATATAGCCGATACCAAGTACATAAATATAGACCTTTTTGATATTGGCTATATGTCAAGGGAATATACCAGCTTTGCCGTGGGCGACCGCATGATAAAAAAAATGGTGGAGCTTTCGGGCGAAAGATTTTTCTACTACTATCCGGAAACGGGACAGATATATATATACCAATGCGGCAAGACCCTTTTCAAGGGCAGTATGGAGCTTTACCGCGCCACAAGGCTGGAGCAGGGCTGCATAGAGGACAGCAGCATGGAGCAGTTCAGGCAGATGTGCGATGCGATAGAGTCCGCAAACGGTGACGGCTTTTTCAAGCTTAACACCACCTTCTGCAACAAGGATGGGGACGATACCTTCCGCTCTACGGCAGTGCGCTTTGCAACGATAGAGTTCAACTCCCAGGTGCTTTATGTATCGGGCTTCCTTACCTTGGGCGAAAGCGTCAGCGGCAAAACGGCTTACGAGTCCGTGCGCACAGACCTTGACCCGCTTACGGGTATGCTTAATAAGGGCGCTATCAAGGAATACGCCATGAAGGCGCTTCAAAAGGCCAAAATAAAGGGTACGCTCGCTACCTTTGTAATGATAGACCTGGATAATTTCAAGACGATAAACGATACCTTCGGACATATGTTCGGCGATACAACGCTTGTAAACGTGGCACGAATAATCACCGATGCCGTGGGTGAGCGCGGTGTTGCGGGACGTGTCGGCGGCGATGAGTTTTTCATCGTGCTGGAGGGCTTTGAGGACGGCGACCCTGCGATAAGGCCGCTTCTTCGCTCCATACGCTCGCATATAGAGTGGTACTTCAAGCAGCGTATCTCCACCGTAAAGGTCACCTGTACCGTCGGTACGGCAACCTTCCCGCTGGATGCGGACAATTACGACGACCTGTTCAAGCTGGCCGACCATTGTCTGTATGTCGGCAAGGCGCTGGGCAGAAACCGCTTTATCATCTACACAGCCGACAGACTCGGCTCGGTTGAGGATATACTTAACAGCAATACCGTTGTCCAGATGTCAAGCTATGTGTCGGAGGCCGAAAAGTATGAGCATCTGCGCGAGGTCATACAGCGCTTTAACGAGAACGTATCAAACAGCGACAGGCTGCGTGAAACGCTGGATACCGTTATGCGCGAGATAATGGACTGCTATGATGTGGATGCGGTGCAGTATATAAGCGCGGACGGCAGATATATACAAAAGGCCGATTACGACATTGACGAGCCGACAAGAGTGCTGGAGCTGTACGACACCTACAAGGACAGGATAGAGCCGAGCGGCTATATCTCCATAGGCAATTACGAAAACTCCAAGTTTGTCATGCCCGAGCTTGTAAGCTATATGGTAAAATACAAGCTTTTCTCCATGTTTATTACGGAGCACAGGGCACTTGACGGCAAGTTTCTGGGTATTTTCGTATACACGACCCATAACCGCTATCAGGTATGGTCGTCATTCGATACAAGGATGCTGCTTACCATGTCAAAGATAATGGAAGTGGCTGTGACCGATTTTTAAGCAAAAGAATATCTACGGGGCCATGCAAGGGTCTCTCGCAAAAACGCGCAAACGCTCTTTCCGGGGTGGGGACATCCCCGTCGGGGCTCTGCGCGTTTTTTGTCTGCATTCTGCGGGTGATATATCCGCCGTTTTTGCATGGCTTTATGTATAAAAACAAAAATAAAATAAAAAATATAAAAAAAGGGCTTGATTTTTTCGTCGATTTATGGTATATTTCCACCTATGGGAAACAAATGTATTTTACAGGAGAACAAAATATGCAGAATGATTCGGACTATTATATAGTAGACAAACAGGTTCTGCCCGAGGTTTTTGTTAAGGTCATTAAGGCAAAGCAGCTTATGCTTGAGGACGAAAAAATGACGGTGCAGGATGCGGTGTCGGCGGCAGGCATCAGCCGCAGCGCATTTTATAAATACAAGGACCATGTTTCCCGCTTAAGCGAAAGCAAGCGCGGGCGAATAATGACGGTGGCCTGCAACCTGGAGGACAGGGCGGGGCTGTTATCCACCGTGCTTAATGTGATCGCCCGTCACGGGGTAAATATACTTACCATCAATCAGACCATACCTATCAACGGCGTAGCCAATGTTACCATAAGTGTTGACACCGGCAGCAGCTTTGATATAACGGCGCTGATAGAAAGCTTAAAAAAAATAACCGGTGTTATGGCACTTAAAGTAATTGCAAGGGAGTGAAGATGTATGGCAAAGATTGCTGTATTGGGCTACGGTACCGTCGGTTCGGGCGTTGTGGAGGTCATAAAGACAAACAGCGCGGTAGTCAGCAAAAAGGCGGGAGAACCGCTGGAGGTAAAATATGTGCTGGATCTCAGGGAGTTTCCGGGCGATCCTGTGCAGGATATACTTACACACGATTTTAACGACATCCTCGGCGATGACGAGGTATCCGTCGTTGTAGAGGTTATGGGCGGTACAAAGCCCGCATACGAGTTTGTGAAAAAGTCGCTTGAAAAGGGCAAAAGCGTTTGTACGTCAAACAAGGCGCTGGTTGCGGCACACGGCTCGGAGCTTTTGAGGATAGCCAAGGAAAACGGCGTTAATTTCCTGTTTGAGGCAAGTGTAGGCGGCGGTATACCCATCATCCGTCCGCTCAACAGAAGCATAACCTCCGACAATATACAGGAGATAACGGGTATCCTTAACGGTACAACAAACTATATGCTTACCAAAATGGCAGACGAGGGTCTTGAATATGACGATGTATTAAAGGATGCGCAGGCACGCGGCTATGCGGAGCGCGACCCCTCCGCCGATGTGGAGGGCTGGGATACCTGCCGTAAGATAGCTATACTTGCGTCCATAGCAACGGGCAAGGAGGTAAGCTTTGAGGATATACCCACAGAGGGCATCACAAAGATATCCAAGCGCGATATGGACTATGTAAAGAAAATGGGTATGTCGATAAAGCTGTTTGCTACGGCCAAGCTGGACGGCGACAAGGTATGGGCAAGGGTAGCTCCCGCCGTTGTGGGCAAGGAGCATCCGTTAAGCTTTGTAAGCGACGTATTTAACGGCATACTTGTAAAGGGCGATATGCTGGGTGACGTTATGTTCTACGGCGCAGGCGCGGGCAAGCTGCCCACGGCAAGTGCTGTCGTAAGCGATATTGTGGATGCGGTGCGGAACAAAAACGTAAATCTGGGTCTCAGCTGGTCGGAGGACAAGCAGAAGCTGTCCGATATAAACACAATGCAGGTCAGCAAACTGGTAAGGCTTGCATATAATGATAAGGCAAAGGCGCTGTTTGCCGTTAAAACAGGCTTCGGCGACTGCGATATAATAGAGCTTGACAATGTTAAGGGCGAGTTTGCCTTTGTTACCCCCGTATACACCGAGGGCAGCCTTAACAAAAAGCTTGTCGAGCTGGAAAACACAGACGGTGTGGGTGAGATAATCAACACCGTAAGAATGGGCTGATAAAGGCCGAAAGTTCAATTCGCACAGGCGAAAATATCAAGGAGGACACGGACGTGTTAATAGTTAAAAAGTTTGGCGGCAGTTCCGTTGCCAACGCAGAAAGAATAAAGCATGTTGCACAGACTATCGTCAACAGCTACAATGAGGGCAACCGCGTTGTTGTCGTGCTCAGTGCGCAGGGCGATACAACGGACGAGCTTATCGAAAAGGCAAACGAGATAAACCCCAACGCAAGCAAGCGTGAGATGGATATGCTTCTTGCAACGGGCGAGCAGCAGTCGGTCGCGCTTATGGCAATGGCCATTCAGGCATTGGATGTACCCGTTATATCATTAAATGCCTTCCAGTGCAAGATATCATCCACATCCAACTACAGCAATGCAAGGATAAAGGATATCGCGACAGAAAGGATATTAAACGAGCTGGATAACAAGAAGATCGTTATAATCACGGGCTTCCAGGGCGTGAACCGCAGCCTTGACGTAACGACACTCGGCCGCGGCGGCAGCGATACATCGGCAGTTGCGCTGGCTGCAAAGCTGGAGGCCGATATCTGCGAGATATACACGGATGTTGACGGCGTGTACACGGGTGACCCGCGTGTTATAAAGGGCGCAAAAAAGTTAAACGAAATAACATACGACGAAATGCTCGAGCTGGCAAGCCTTGGCGCAAAGGTGCTGCATAACCGCTCGGTCGAACTGGCTAAAAAATACAATGTAAACTTGGTAGTACGCTCCAGTATGACAGATGCAGAGGGTACCATCGTTAAGGAGGAAACAAAAGTGGAAAAAATGTTGGTAAACGGTGTTGCCGTAGATAAGGATGTTGCAAGAATATCGCTTGTTGGCGTTAAGAACGAGCCCGGTGTGGCATTCAAGCTGTTCTCCGTATTAAGCAAGGAAAAAATAAGCGTTGATATCATCATCCAGTCCATCGGACGCGACGACAAAAAGGATATTTCATTTACCACCACACGCGAGGATCTGGCACAGACTTTGTCGCTGCTCGATCAGAACAAGGAAAGACTCGGCTTTGACAGCGTAAGCTATAACGACCGTGTTGCAAAGGTATCCGTTGTGGGCGCGGGCATGGCTACAAACCCCGGTGTTGCCGCAAAGATGTTTGAGGCGACCTTTGATGCGGGCATCAACGTAAACATGATCTCGACCTCCGAGATAAAGATATCCATACTGGTTGACGAAAAGGATGCCGATAGGGCAGGCAATGCCATACATGACAAGTTTATCGGCAGCGGCGTAGAGATTTAAAGGCGCTGCAATAAAAACCAAAAATCCGGCCGAAGCATTGAAGATATAAGTCTTTAATGCTTCGGCCTTTTTGATGCGGAAAATAAAAAAGGACTGTCAAATGACAGCCCAGATTTATCTTATCAGATGGCGCGTGTAACCTTACCTGCACGAATGCATCTTGCGCATACGTTGATAGATTTAACCGTACCGTTATCAATGATCTTTACCTTGCGCACATTAGCCTTCCAGGTCTTTTTTGCACGTCTGGAGACCTGACTTCTGTTAATGCTGATCCTGCGGCCGGTAAGCATAGACTTTTCACATATTTCACACTTAGCCATTGCTTGCACCTCCTTGAAAATAGTTGAATTATTTCTTCATAAATTATTTAGAAAAGCACTGATTTATAGGAAACCAAAAATAATTTTGCACATTTGTTTTGCGGCTCTGATTGCTATTTTCCGCTTTTAAAGCCGAAAATACGCATGGTCGCCGACAAATATGCCGCCTTCCGGCTAAAATTATTTTTGCTCAATTGATTTAATCAGTGTTTTCATAGTAAACACATCAATAAATATAATAGCAGAAAACGGTATAAAATGCAAGCATAAATTAAAAAAAATTGAAATTTTTTTAAAAGCCGCATTTAAGCGTGCAAAAGCATGCCTTTTTCGTTTTCCGTGGCGTATTCTATATATTTGCCCGTGCCTATGGCGACACAGCTTACGGCCTCGTCCGCTATAACGGCGTTTATGCCCGTTTTTTCTTTTATAAGCTTGTCAAGCCCGTACAGCATCGACCCGCCGCCCGTCATAACGATACCGCGCTCGGATATATCGGCGGCCAGCTCGGGCGGTGTGCGCTCCAGCACATAATGCACCGCATCCACAATGGCAAGGGCGCATTCCTTCATGGCCTCGTTCATCTCGTCCGATGTGACCTTTATCTGCGCGGGCAGGCCGTTGACAAGGTTTCTGCCGCTTACGTCCATAGTGACCACCGCCGTATCGCTGTAGGCCGTGCCTATGTTTATTTTAAGCGACTCCGCCGTGCGCTCGCCTATCAGCATATTATGCTTTTTCTTCATATACTTTATTATCGCATCGTCAAAGTTGTCGCCTGCCATTTTTATACTGGTGCTGACAACATTGCCGCCGAGGGATATAACGGCAATATCCGTGGTGCCGCCGCCTATATCCACCACCATACTGCCGCGGGCACGGTTTATCTCTATGCCTGCGCCTATGGCTGCGGCCATCGGCTCCTCAATGATGTATACACGGCTTGCGCCCGCTATGCGCGTTGTTTCCTCCACGGCGCGGCGCTCCACCTCCGTTACCTTGCTGGGTACGCATACGGCGATACGCGGCTTGCGGAACCAATGCCTGCCGACGGATTTTTCTATAAAATAGCGTATCATGCGCTCGGTCACGTCAAAATTGGATATAACGCCCTCACGCAGCGGACGTATGGCCTCTATATGCTGCGGTGTCTTGCCAAGCATACGCCTTGCTTCCTCACCGACTGCCAGCGTTTCGCCCGTGTACTTGTCCACAGCCACGACAGAAGGCTCCTGCAGGACTATGCCCTGACCCTTTTTATATACCAGGACACTTGCCGTGCCAAGGTCTATGCCGATATCGGAACCGTAAAACCACATTTTCTTTTCCTCACTTTTTTATCAGTAAAATAATTACTACTGCGATACATATGACCGATGCCGCAGCACCTGCCAACATAATAAAACTCATTTATTTTCCTCCGCAGGCTGCTCCTTTTTAAGTATACGGAGCATAACTATCCTGTTTTTTTCTGCCTTTTCTATCACAAAGTCAAGGCCGTGTGCGGTGTCCTCTACGGTCTCGCCCGTTTCGGGGAATCTGCCTATAAGGCCGAGCACATAGCCGCCTACTGTCTCGGCATCCTCGCTTTCAAGGCTTATGCCGAGCATATCGTTTACATCATCGAGCCTTGTTACGGCCTCAACGATAAATTCGTTTTCGCTTACGGGTACGATGTCCTCCTGCTCTTCCTCGTCCTCCTCGAGTATGTCGCCGACTATCTCCTCTATCATATCCTGAAGTGTCAGCAGACCCGCCGTGCCGCCGTATTCATCCAGCACTATGGCCATACGCACGCTGTTGGTGCGCATTATGCCGAAAAGCTGCGAACAGGGCTTGGACTCGTATGTGAAGTAGGGCTCGTGCATATAGTCGTCTATGCGAAAGTCCTTTGTATCCTCAAGCAGCATAATGTCCTTGAAGGACAAAATGCCGATTATATTATCCATTGTTTCGTTGTATACGGGCAAACGTGTAAACTGGCTCTCCCTGAAACAGCTTACGGTCTCGGCAAAGGTGGCCGTGACGGGTATAGCCGTCATCTCTGTCCTGGGTACCATAACATTTTCCGCCCGCGTATCGCCGAATTCCACCACGTTTGTTATCATCTCGCGCTCGGGCGTTTCCAGCACGCCCTCCTCGTGGCTCACGTTTACCATTGTAAGAAACTCCGACTCGGTAACGAGCGGGGCATCGCGATCTGTGTCGGGGTCTATGCCAAGCAGCCTGAATATGCCGCCCGTGATAAGGTCAAGCACCGCAATAAACGGCGTAAACACAAACATACAAAACGCAATGGGCTTAACGAACATTGCCGCCACCTTTTCGCAGTTTTGCTTTGCATAGGTCTTTGGCGTTATCTCGCCGCAGATAAGCACCGCAATAGTGGTAAGACCCGTTGCAATGCCGACACCCTTGCTGCCGAACAGATCCGTCGCAATAACGGTGGACAGGGCGGATGCGCCTATATTTACCAGATTGTTGCCTATAAGTATGGCCGTCAGAAGCTTGGACGGCGTTTCCAGCACACGCTGTATCAGCTGTGCGTTTTTGACCTTTTCATCCACCATGTTCCTTAAACGTATCTGGCCGATGCTTGTCAGCGAGGTCTCCGCTGCCGAGAAAAAGCCCGATAACACAAGCAATACAAGCAAAAGCACCACCTGTGCGGGACTTACGTTTTTAACTGCATTTTCAGCCGCCCGCGTCACCGTCTCGGTAAAGGTGTCCGCAAGCATAAATAAATGTGAACTGTCGGGATCGGGGTTCACAAAATCACACTCCTTTAAAATGTTACAACTGTATACGTCTCACATTATAACACACCTTGCGGCATTATACAAGAGAAAATATTGGCTTTGCCAAAGCAAGTGTTTTTTTTGGGCTGCGGTTAATTTTTTTTGACATTTCAAGCGGTTTGTGATATAATAAGGGCGTAGAATATATACATGGCTTATGATCTATAGGAAAGAGGGTATTTTCATGAAGCTTAAATTTGAAAACAAGATAGACGACGATATAATGAAAAACATTACGGGCGGCACGCTTGAGGTATCGCACGAGACCTCCGCGGACGAGATGGTGCATTATGACGCTGCACGCACAAGCTGTCCGATATGCGGCGGTTCGGCCCTTGAATACAAGTTTTATGTGACGGGCGACAACTGTCATTGCCGTCTGGGACAAAAATGTATGAAAGAGGGCTGCGGCTATTCGTGGACTATAGGCGGCAACCTTGAATACGAGGCATAAAAGGAGCAAAATATGAAAAAGAAGATCACTGTGCTGCTTACGGCAGCCATGACTCTGGCACTTGCGGGCACGGCCTATGCGTCCGACGTGCTGACAAAAACATATAACGAGCTTGCAAAGGCCGATTTCGGCACGATGACGAGCCGCTATGAAAAAATAAACGACCGGGACTATCCGTACTGCGCACCCGAGGGCTTTGAGTTCGGGTCGGGCGCTGTGGGCGGCAAAATTGCCGATTTTGATGCAGACGGCGCGGACGAGCTGCTTGTGTTTTACGCAAGCCACAAATTAAGCGGCGAAAACTCCGTTTATGCGCAGATGATAGAGGAAACAAACGGCGTTGCATCGCTGGCGGACGAGTCCGAAAAGATAACAAACTTCCTCTCCGGCGAAAAGGGCGGCGGCTGTATGTTTGTCAAAAACGTGAACGGCAGACCCCGTATCTTTATGCAGTATACGGGCGAGATAAACAGCTATGCCGACGGCGCGGATTTCCGCATACTGGGTCTTGACTATAACGGTGACGGGTTTGAAACCGTGTTTGACTACAGCGGTGTGGGCAGTATGTATTCCATCTCCCAAAAGGAGGCGGATGCCTTTAAAGAGGCAGGCCTTACGGGCGTTTTTGATTATTTTGAGCCGCACAAAGACGAGGACGGCACGACAGAATACTATTTTTCGCCCTATTACGGCGGCGCGGGCAACGAGGAATACGGCGGCTTCAATATCGGTGCGCTTGAAAAGGACAAGGAAATGATAGTCGATATACTGACAAGCACAAATGTCTTTGACCTTATCGAAAAATACGGCTATGAAAACAGTATGGAGCATATTGAAAAGGAAGGCCGCATAACCTTATCCGTAGATGATAAAACTAAAATAAAAACACTTATCCGGTACGGCCTTAAAGTTGTCTTTAACGGGGAGCCGATGAAGTTTGACACGGCACCCTATATAGAAGACGGTACGACCCGCGTACCCATGCGTGCCATATTTGAGGCTCTCGGCGCACAGGTGGAGTGGAACAGCGAGGACAAGACCGTAACGGCCGAAAAGGACGGTACGAAAATACGGCTTACAATAGGCGGCAATACCGCTTACATAAACGGCAGCGAGTGTGCGCTCAATGCACCCGCGCAGGTCAAAAACGGCCGCACTATGGTACCGCTGAGGTTTGTTTCGGAGGCGCTCGGCGCGAAAGTGGGCTGGGACGGCGAAACAAAGACGGTAACAATTGAAAGTTAAATTAAATGAAAGGTTGGTTTTAATGAATATGGGAAATGCAAAAGCTTTAAGCAGCGAAGAAATGAAAAAGGTATCGGGCGGTGCGGGCAGCACGCCCACAAAGACGATAGAGGGTATGGAAAATTATGCCTCGGAGCTTAAAAACTGCCCCAAGTGCGGCGGCAGCAGCCTTACATACGGCACCTTTGTAATGCCCGACGGCAAAAGCACAAAGATAGGCCAGATATGTTCCTGCGGCTATTCGTGGACATTCGGCAGCAAAACGGGCGTTTTGTGATATTGATTTGCGGGAGCGGACAAAATAAATGGTAACGATGATAATGAAAATGTCGCTTATCGTGTTTTTGTATGTGGCGCTTACGGCAGGACTGAGACTGTGGGTACATACGGAAAGATCGGTGCTGACATTTAAAAAAAGAATACTTATCGGCGTGATATACGGTATATGTGCCATACTGTCCACACATTTCGGCGTTGTTTACGATGAAATGACAATAAACGTGCGTGATGCGGCACCGTTGGCGGCGGGTCTTTTCTTTGACCCCGTATCGGGCATCATCGCAGGCCTTGTCGGCGGTATAGAGCGCTATATAGCAGGTACATACTTCGGCGTGGGCTCGTATACAAGGGTGGCGTGCAGTATTTCCACCTGCCTTGCGGGCTTTCTTGCCGCGGCTATGAACATGAGGATATTCCACGGCAAAAAGCCGTCGCCGTTTTATGCGTTTTTTCTGGGCATAGTTACAGAGGTCTTTCATATGTACGCCGTGCTTATAACGCACCGCAGCGATATGAAAATGGCGTTTTATGTGGTGGATACCTGTGCAAAGCCGATGATGGTGTTTACGGGTCTCAGCCTTTTCTTCTCGGCCATAGTGCTGTATGCGCTGTCGGGGAAGCTTAAGGCGTGCATACAAAAGCCCAAAAACGAGGATATACCCATAAGCGCAAAGTTTCAGGCATGGCTATTTATTTGTATCATTTTTGTACTTACGGTCACGTTTTTGTTCTCGTATTCGGTGCAGACAAGGACCGTACTGCAAAATACGCAAAAGACCATGACCATAAATACCGAGGATGCCAAAACGTCGTACAAATATCTAAGGGACGATTATGAGTCGCTTCAGGCGCTTATAAAAAAACAGACGCTTATAATGGCGCACGCCGTGGCAAGCGCGGTGGACTACTTTGGCGGTATAAACAATATGCCCGTCGAGGGTCTTGAAAGTATGCGCGATACCTACGGTTTTTACGAGATCAATCTTATAGACGAAAACGGTATTATAGTCGCCTCGTCAAATCCGCTGAATAACGGCTTTGATATGGCTTCGTCCAAACAGTCGTCCGCCTTTATGGGCATTTTAAGCGGCGAAATGGCGGAGTATGCGCAGGACTTTATGCCCATAGGCCGTGACAGAAATATCTCGCTTATGTATGTGGGCGTTAAATGCTCAAACGGCATGGTGCAGGTGGCACTTGACAGGGCTGCCATGGACGAGTACGGCAGCGAGGAGGAATATTCAAACCTTTTCGGCAACAGGCATATAGGCGAAAACGGCGTGGTGTACGTTGCGGATGAGTCGGATATCATCATATCGGGGGATATGCGCGGTAAGGTGATAGATGCCCTTGGCGAGCTTCCCGACATACAAAAGGGCGATGCGATATACTTTGAGGGCGATATACTCGGCGCACCCAGCTACTGCCGCTTTGAACTGGCAGAGGACACGGGCTTTAAATTCCTGACCGTACTGCCGAAGGAAGAGGTTTACATAAGCCGCGATATGGCGGCGTATGAGACGGGCTTTGCGGACATACAGCTGTTTGCGCTCGTGTTTATACTTATATACATTCTTGTACAGAAATTGGTCGTAAATAACCTTGACAGGATAAATCACTCACTTACCAAAATAACAAAGGGCAACCTTAACGAGGTAGTGAACGTGCGCTCCACAAGCGAGTTTGCGTCGCTTTCCGACGACATCAACCTTACCGTGGATGCGCTCAAGGGATATATAGATCAGGCCGAGAAGCGCATAGAGGAAGAACTGGAGTTTGCAAGGCAGATACAGTCGGCGGCGCTGCCGAGTGTGTTTGAACTTCCGCGCACGGAGTTTGGCATATTTGCGCTTATGGACCCCGCAAAAGAGGTCGGCGGCGATTTTTACGACTTTTTCTTTGTTGACAAAAACAAGATAGCGCTGGTAATAGCCGATGTTTCGGGCAAGGGTATACCTGCGGCGCTGTTTATGATGCGAAGCAAGACCGCGATAAAGGGTCTTGCCGAGGCGGGACGCTCGCCCGCGGAGATCTTTGCAAAGGCAAACGATACCCTGTGCGAGGGCAATGATGCGGATATGTTCGTTACGGCATGGATAGGCATTGTCGATCTTGAAACGGGCGTTGTAAAATGTGCCAATGCGGGACACGAATATCCTGCGGTAAAGCGTGCCGACGGCAAATGGGAGCTGTATAAGGACAGGCACGCGCTTGCGCTTGCGGCGATGGAGGGTATGCTCTACCGCGAGTACGAGATACAGCTTGGTGAGGGCGATATGCTGTATGTATACACAGACGGCGTGCCCGAGGCCATAAATGCCGACGAGGAGCAGTTCGGCACCGACAGGATGCTTAAATGGCTGAATGAGGACAAAACAAACAATGTCAGGCTGCTGCTGCCGTTTATAAGACGGCGCATAGCCGATTTTGTCGGCGATGCCGATCAGTTTGACGATATAACGATGCTTGGGTTTAAATTTAAACATAAAACAGAGGTAAAATGATATGCCTGAATTTGAAATTGATGCAAAAACCGAAAATCTTGAAAAGGTCAATGATTATATTGCCGAAAAGCTTATGGGCTGCCCCATGAAGCTGCTTATGCAGATAGATCTGGTGGTGGAGGAAGTGTTTGTCAATATTGCCTCCTATGCCTACAAGGACAAGGCGGGCAAGGTATGGATAGACTGTATGCTTGACAGCAATAAGGAGTTTTTGACCATCGTGTTTATGGACGAGGGTGTAAAGTTCGACCCGCTTGAAAGACCCGACCCCGATGTGGACGCACCCATCGAGGAAAGAGAAATAGGCGGCCTTGGTATATTTTTGACCAAAAAGCTTATGGATGAGGTAAAATACGAGCGCAGGGACGGCAAAAACACGCTTACGCTTATAAAAAAGCTGTAGGAGGGATAAAATGGACAACGATGTTTACAGAAAAAAGTCAATAGACAGGCTATCCTCTCCCGAGCAGCTTAACGACATTTTAAAGGTCGCACGTCCGCGGGCGTGGTTTATAATGACGGCTGTAATACTGCTTATTATCGGTGCGGCCGTATGGGCGGCCTTCGGACTGATAGAGGTAACGGATCGTCACGGCGCGGTAAAACAGGTACATCCTATAGAATTTATAATAAACTGACGGCAGGACTATGGATAAAAAGATAAAACAACCGGTAAAAAAGGGTATTGCAAAAACACCCGTCATAATGCAGATGGAGGCGCTGGAGTGCGGCTCTGCCGCGCTTGCGATGGTGCTGGCGTATTACGGCAAGTGGATACCGCCCGAACGGGTGCGTCTTGACTGCGGTGTATCGCGCGACGGCAGCAATGCGCATAATATTATGGCAGCCGCAAGAAACTACGGCCTTGATGCGCAGGGCTTTAAGACCGAGCCCGAGGAGCTGTTTGCGGAGGGTCAGTTCCCGTGTATACTGCACTGGGAATTCAACCATTTTGTTGTCTGCAACGGCATGAAAAACGGCAAGGTCAGCCTTAACGACCCCGCAAAGGGCAGTATCAGCGTGAGCATGGAGGAGTTTGACCGTGCGTTTACGGGTGTGTGTATTATGTTTGAGCCAAAGGAGGATTTTACCCCCGAGGGCAGCAGACAAGGCGTTTTAAAATTTGTAAAAGAACACATGAGCGGCACGGCGATGGCGATAGCGTTTGTATTTTTATCCGCACTTGTCGCAACGGTGCTGAATGTTACCGCAGCGGGCTTTTCGCGTGTGTTTATGGATTATCTTCTGCCCGGCGGCAACGAAAAGCTGCTGTTTTGGTTTATGCTGGGACTGGGCGTGCTTACGGCGCTGAAAATATTGCTGGAAACGCTCGGGTCGATATATTCCCTGCGCCTTAACGGCAGAATGGCCGTTGTGGGCAATACATCGTTTATGTGGCACGTTTTAAGGCTGCCTATGGAGTTTTTCTCCCAGCGCACGGCGGGCGATATCCTTTTAAGACAAAAGGACAACGCCGCAGTTGCGGCAAGCATGGTAAACAGCGTTGCACCGCTTATGCTGAATTTTATTATGCTTATTTTCTACTTTGCGGTCATGCTGAGATATTCGCCCCTGCTTACGGCGGTGGGTGTTACGGCGGTGATACTTAACATATTCTTGTCAAGGCTTGTGGCCGTCAGAAGACGCAATATCGCAAGGGTATTGATGCGCGACAGGGGCAAGCTGGCCTCGGTCAGCGTGTCGGGTATAGAAATGATGGAGACCATAAAGGCAAGCGGCGCGGAAAACGGCTGGTTCGAGCGCTGGTCGGGCTATCAGGCCTCTGTCAACACCCAAAACGAGGATTACGAGGAACAGGGATATTATCTGGGTCTTTTGCCGCATATCGTTACACAGGCGGCGAATGTTATCGTAGTGGTGCTGGGTGTGTACCTTGTTATGCAAAACCGCTTTACAATGGGTATGATACTGGTATTTCAGGGCTTCTTGTCAAACTTTACCGCACCTGCGAACCAGATGGTCAATGTAGGCCAGAAATTTATAGAAATGCGTACAGATATGGAACGTATAGACGATGTTATGAAATATCCCGCTGCCGTGAGCGAAAATGAGGTGCAAAGCGGCGAAGAGCTTAACAAGCTCAGCGGACAGGTCGAGATAAAAAACCTTACCTTTGGCTATTCAAGGCTGGATAAGCCGCTTATAAAGGGACTTGATCTTACGATAAAGCGCGGCAGCCGCATCGCCGTTGTAGGTGCATCGGGCTGCGGCAAGTCAACGCTCTCCAAGCTTATCTCGGGGCTTTACAAGCCGTGGGACGGGGAGATACTCTTTGACGGAAAGCGCTTTGACGAAATAGACAGAAATGTGTTTACGGGCTCCGTTGCGGTGGTGGATCAGGATATAACGCTGTTTGAGGACACCGTTGCAAACAATATCCGTATGTGGGACGAGAGCATAGAGGACTTTGAGGTGATACTTGCGGCAAGGGACGCAAGGCTGCATGACGACATTATGCAGCGCCCCGGCGGCTATCAGTACAGGCTGTGCGAGGGCGGCAAGGACCTTTCGGGCGGCCAGAAGCAAAGGCTGGAGATAGCCCGCGTGCTTGCGCAGGATCCCACGCTTGTCATATTGGACGAGGCAACGAGTGCGCTTGATGCCAGGACGGAGAACGAGGTCGTAAGTGCGATAAATCAGCGCGGCATCACCTGCCTTGTAATTGCGCACCGTCTGTCCGCAATAAGGGACTGTGACGAGATAATCGTGCTGGATAACGGCCGCATAGCCGAGCACGGTACGCATGAGCAGCTTATAGCAAAAAACGGCTATTATGCCAAGCTGGTAAGCAACGATTAAACTTTGTGAGAGGAATTGCTGATGGGTTGGTTCAGTGAACAGATAGAACAGAGAAAAAAACGTGACAACGAGGTTTTTGAGGACTCGTTCATCAGGCTGGCGGGCTCGGTCATCGGCGAAGAGGAGGCCGCGCGGTGCAGCGGTAAAAATCCCAATGTGCGTGATGCCATAAAGGCAATAATGCGCTATTACGGCTTTAAAACGGGGGATATCCCCCTCAGCATAACGGAGCTTGACGACAAGCTGGAATATGTTTTTCGCCCCAAGGGTATAATGCGGCGTAACGTTTTGCTGGAGGAAGAGTGGTACGAGGAGGCCTACGGCCCGATGCTGGCATGGCGCACCGATACGGGGGAGCCCATAGCGCTGCTGCCAAAGGGTACGGGATATCGCTTCTACGACGAGCGCTGCGGCAAAACAGTAAGGGCAGGCAAAAAAACGCAAAAGCTTATATCCGAGGAAGCAATATTGTTTTATGCGCCTTTCCCGCTTAAAAAAATGACCACGGCCGATCTTTTGAAATATATGATGGGCAGGTTTACCCTGCGCGATGTGACAAACCTTGTGCTTGCTATATTTGTGACTATACTTGTCGGCCTTTTTATCCCCGCACTTAACAAACGCCTGTTTTCAACGGTGGCGGATTCGGGCTCGGTACAGGTGCTGGCCGCCATGGCGGTATTCATGCTGTGTGCCGTTATATCAAGGCTTATGTTTGAGGAGATAAAAGAGATCCTTTCGCAGGCCATAAATACAAGGATAAGCCTGTCGGTCGAGTCCGCGGCAATGATGCGCGTACTTTCGCTCAAACCCGATTTTTTCAAAAACTACAGCGCGGGTGAGCTTTCAAACAGGATGGGGTATATACAGGTGTTTTGCTCGACACTTGTAAATTCTGTGTTTTCGCTGGGTCTTACAAGTATATTTTCACTTGTTTACATAGGCCAGATATTCTTCTATGCGCCAAAGCTGGTCGTAACGGCCATAAACGTAATAGTCGCTACGGTAGTGGTCATGGTCGTAACGTCGGTATGGCAGATGCGCATAAGCCGCAGGCGTATGGAATACGCCGCAAAGGAAAACGGCATAGGCTTTTCGCTTATATCGGGCATACAGAAGATAAGGCTTGCGGGCGCGGAAAAGCGTGCCTTTGCAAGGTGGGCGGAGATCTATGCGCAGGAGGCCAAGACGGCCTATGACCCGCCGCTGTTTTTAAAGATAAACACGGCCATAACCTCCGCAATATCGCTTATCGGTACTATGATGATGTATTACTTTGCCGTTACTACCCATGTGAGCGTGGCGGATTATTATGCGTTTATCACGGCCTTTGGCATGGTGCAGGGCGCATTTATGGCGCTGGCGGCTGCCGTGCTTATAACCGCGGATGCAAAGCCCATACTTGAAATGTGCAGACCGATACTGGAGGCGGAGCCCGAAATTTCGGAGGGCAAACAGCCCATAACCCGCATAAGCGGCAGTATAGAGCTGAGCAATGTAAGCTTTGCCTACAAAAAGGATATGCCAAGGGTCATAAACGACCTTAACCTTAAAATACGCGCGGGACAGTATGTGGCGATAGTCGGCAGCACAGGCTGCGGCAAGTCAACGCTACTGCGCCTTTTGCTGGGCTTTGAGGTACCGCAAAGGGGTGCGGTCTACTATGACGGCATAGACATACAGCGCATGGATCTGCGCTCTCTGCGGCAAAAAATAGGCGTGGTGATGCAGGACGGCAAGCTGTTTCAGGGCGATATCTTTTCAAATATAGCCATATCGGCACCGGGACTTACCCTTGACGAGGTGTGGGAGGCGGCCGAAATTGCGGGCATTGCCGAGGATATACGGCAGATGCCGATGGGTATGCACACCCTTATTTCGGAGGGCTCGGGCGGCATATCGGGCGGTCAGCGCCAAAGGATAATGATAGCCAGGGCAATAGCCGCCAAGCCGAAGGTACTTATGTTTGACGAGGCCACGAGCGCACTTGACAACATAACGCAAAAGCGGGTATCGGATGCACTTGAAAAGCTTAAATGCACAAGATTGGTCATCGCGCACAGGCTTTCGACCATTATGCACTGTGACAGGATAATAGTGCTGGACGGCGGTAAAATAGCCGAGGAAGGAAAGTATGACGAACTGCTTGAAAGGGGAGGCATTTTTGCCGAGCTGGTAAAAAGGCAGCGTCTTGAAAAATAAAATTTTATTCAGAAAGGAAAGAATATTATGACGATCAACAAAACAAAGGAAGACAACAAACTTATCGTAGCTGTCGGAGGCCGTCTGGACACGACAACAGCTCCCACGCTGGAGGCAGAGCTTAAAAACGACATGGACGATGTAAAGGAGCTTGTGTTTGACATAAGCGAGCTTGAATACATATCGTCTGCGGGTCTGCGTGTGCTGCTTACCGCACAGAAGGTGATGAACAAGCAGGGCAAAATGACAGTCAAGGGTGCAAACGAGGCCGTTATGGAAATATTCGAGGTAACGGGCTTTGTGGACATCTTAGACATTGAGTAATGCCGTTTTGAAGAGGAGAAGCAAATAATGAAAACAGATGTTTTTAAGCTGACAGGCGACCGTGCGGAACTTGAAAGAATGCTTGACGAGTCCGAAAAGGCCGCAAAGTACAGCGATTTGGACAAAAAACAGACCATCAGGTTAAGACTTCTTGCGGAGGAGCTTATAGGTATGGTGCCCGAGCTTGTGGAGTATGTGACGGGCGACTTTTGGATAGAGAGCGAAGGCAAGGCGTTTGAGCTGCATATTTCGGCTACGCTTGACGATATGTTCTCCGCCGACAGGGATAAGCTTATGTCGCTGTCAAAATCAGGCAAAAATGCCGCTGCAAAGGGCATTATGGGCAAGATACGCTCTGCGTTTGAGACCATGCTTTTTGAGTATGCGTCCCTGCCGCCCGAAATTTACAACGACTACTACACCATGGGCATGATGCCCGAGCCGTATTACTATTCCTCGCTCTGGTCGCTGGAGCAGTACAGACAGGCTGCCGAGCAAAACGAGGATGCCTGGGACGAGCTGGAAAAATCCATCGTTGCAAACCTTGCCGATGATGTTGTGGTAGGCATCAAGGGCAAAAATGTGGATATTATCGTAAAAAAGAATTTTGCATAAGCGCATGGGGCTGTCGCATTAAGCTCCAGCCTCTGGCGAAAAAGCGGTACGCCCGCCAATGACCGAGCAGTTTTTTCGCCAAATTGGGCGGGATTGCTGCGTGCCTTAAACTGCGACACTTGCAATACCCGCAAGGTATGCAGACTTCGTCTGCTCCTCGGCGAAATTCAATTCCGCCTGCGGATTAAAGTCTGCGACACCTAAATTGCCTGTTTTTACTAATTAAATTTGACAGAAATAAAATTATCATATCTGTCTTTAAAAAAACGGAGCTGAAACATTGAAGATATCAAAATCTTTAATGCGACAGTTCCGTTTTTTTTGGCGCAGTACGTCTTGACTGTTTAGGGTCGGCACGTCAAATAATAATCTTTACATTTTGTGCAAAAGGCTGTATAATTTTTATATGGATTTACGGAGGTGTTATCATGCGTGAGATAAGTATTACCGACATAGAGGGTATAAAAATAGGACAGGCACAGGATATGGCGGGCGGTACGGGTTGTACCGTGTTTATTGCGCCCGACGGTGCGGCGGCGGGGGTCGATGTGCGCGGCGGAGGCCCCGCATCGCGCGAGACCACGCTGCTGGAGCCCCGTGCGGCGGCAGACAGCATAAATGCCGTGCTTTTAAGCGGAGGCTCGGCCTTTGGGCTGGATGCGGCAGGCGGCGTTATGCGCTTTCTGGAGGAAAGAAAAATAGGCTTTGATGTGGGTGTTACGGTGGTGCCTCTGGTCTGCCAGTCGTGCATATTCGACCTGACGGTAGCGGACAAAAACTGCCGTCCCGATGCGGATATGGCGTATAAGGCCTGCGAGGCGGCCTTTTCGGGTGAAAAGCTTGTGCAGGGCTGTGTCGGTGCAGGCACGGGTGCTTCCGTGGGCAAGCTTTACGGCATGGACAGAGCTATGAAAAGCGGTATAGGCTTTTATGCGGTCGAGCTTAACGGACTTAAGGTGGGTGCCGCTGCTGTTGTGAATGCTTTGGGCGATGTATATGAAAACAAAGAGCGTATAGCGGGACTTTTAAACGAAGATAAAACAGGGCTTTCCGATACCCGTGAGGAAATGTATAAAAATACGGTCATCGCGGAAAATCTCTTTACGGGCAATACCACCATATGTTGTGTTGTCACAAACGCCGATTTTGACAAAGCGCAGGCAGGCAAAGTAGCATCAATGGCGCAAAACGGCCTTGTGCGTGCTATTGACCCCGTAAACACCACGGCCGACGGCGACAGCGTGTACGCAATATGCACGGGAAAAGTCAGGGCGGATATAAATGTTACGGGTACGCTTGCGGCACAGGTGCTTGAAAAAGCCGTAATAAATGCGGTAAAAAACGCAGAACCGATGTACGGGCTGAAAGCGTATAAAGACCTGTAAAAACGTCGGATACGAAAGGAAACTGTTATGGAAATAAAAAAAAACCGTATAGCGCGGGAATATATATTGGCATTTTTTGTGCCCGTGATAATAATGACGGCGGCGCTTGCCGCAGCGGGGCTTTATCCCTTCGGCGGGCTGTGCATATTCAACTCCGATCTTAAAGACCAGTATGTACATGTTATTGCGGAAACGGCAAATAAAATAAAAAACGGAGAAAGTGTGCTCTATTCATACAGGGCAGGGCTTGGTGTGGATTGGTATACGCAGTTCTGGGGTTATATAGACCCCGTTAATCTGCTTTTTCTTGCCGCCCCTGCAAAGCATTTTCAAAGTGCGTATATTGCGGCCTATGTTATAAAACTCGGCCTTTGCGGCCTTGCCGCATCGCTGTTTTTATACAACTGTGTTCTCACAAGAACAAAGGGTATATGGAACGTGGCTCTTTCGGCACTTTATGCGCTTTGTATGTTCAATATCACAAACAGCATAAACTTTTTCTTTCTTAACCCCGTGATCCTTTTTCCGCTTTGCCTGCTTGCCGCGGCGTATATGTCGGATAAAAAGGACGGCGTACCGTTTGCGGTAGTTTATGCGCTGAGTGTGTTTTCGTCTTGTTATATGGCGTATATGACGGGAATAGCGACATTTGTGTTTTATATTTATTACGGGGCGGCAACGGGGAAAAAAGCACGCGATATGCTTTTGGGCACACTTAAAATGGTGGCTTGCGCCGCTGCGGCTATAGCCTTGTCCGCGGTCGTTATCCTGCCGTGGGTAAGTACTGTGCGCAATAATTATACGCAGGTATTTTCGGAAGTTAAGGAAGGCTATATAAACTACAGTATAATCGATATATGCAGAAGTTATCTGTTTATAAACGACGGTATGCCCGTGCTGACGGAATATCCGTCCGTATTTTTCGGCATTGCGCCGCTGTTTTTGACTGCTTGCCTTGTGTTTTCACCGTCTGTTTCAAAAAAAGAACGCGCGGCGGTGCTGTGTACGGTCGTATTCTTCTTTCTTGTTATGTTTTTAAGGCCTTTGTATAAGGCAATGCACGTTTTCAGGGCACCCACGGGCTTCCCCTGCCGTTATATCTATACGGCGGTATTTATACACCTTGTTTTTGCCGCAAGAATGCTTAAACTGTGGCAGGACGATGAGGCGGCATACGGCAAAAAGCCAAGGTTTGTGCCTTTGATGCTTGTTATTCTGGCTTTGGCTTTGGTGCTGGGCAAGCAGATAAATCTGTATTATATATTGTTTGCGCTTGTTGACCTTGCACTTGCCGCGGCCTATACTTTTATGTCGGGCACACCGCGCGGACGTGCGGCAATGGCGGTAATTGCGGCTGCCGAAACGGTTATCTGCACTGCGGCAGGCGTATATATCATAAAAAAATATGTGGGCTATGATGATTATGCACTGTACAACAGGCAGATAACAAATGCGACAAAAGCGGCCGATGTGATGAAAGCGGGCGACAGCGGTTTTTACAGGGCGGCAAATATCGACAGACAGTGCAGTCTTTCACAGCTGAGTGAGGGCTACAACTCGTTTTCTACGTTTCTGTCCACCGCAAACCAAAAGTCGTCAAAGTTTGAAAAGGCGATGGGTCTGCACGCGGTCAGCGACGGACGCACCGTAAACAATGCCGACAACGATATATTCACCGAGAGCATATTCGGTGTTAAGTATGTGTTTGCAAGTGATACCGCCAATACGGCAGAGGATATAAACAAAAACAAAATTTATCTGCCCGACGGCGCGCGCCTTGTAAGCGATATGTACAAAAGCATTTACAAAGACGACGACACGGAGATTTTTGAAAACACACTTGCGTTTCCGCTGATGTTTGCGGCCGATAAGGGTGTGGATGACTGCATATCGGGCTTTTACGGCGGCCCCGGGGATGTATACCACGACAGAGAGGCGTTTTTGAACAGCCTTTACGGTACGGACTATAGATTGTACACACAAAAGGATATGGGTGAGCCCTCGTTTTTGAACTGTCATACCGTACAGGACGGCGATACGGAACATATAATGCTCGACAATCTGCCCGAAGGCATGGTATCGGCCATTGACGCGGAGCAGGTGGGTGTTATGGAATATATTACACAGGCGGACGAGGATGGCGAATATTCGCTTGACCTTTACTTTAAAAATATGCCCGTATCTCAGGCGTTTTTAAGCTATGTTGTAATGGTAAACGGTGCCTATATCGAATTTGACTATCAGAAAAACGATACCATACGTTCGCTCGGACACCTAAAAAAAGGCGATATTATACATATAAGGATATTGACAAGATATAACGACACCGTCTTTATGCAGCCCAAGCTGATGCTTCTTGATACGTCTGCGCTTTCGCAGATATCTAAAAAAGCAAACGAAAACGGCCTTAAAAATGTGTACGAGCGCGGCGGGATAATCGATGCCGTGTCGGAGTTTGACAAGGACAGCTTTGTGTTTACCACTCTTGCATATGAGGACGGCACACGGGTGTATGTGGACGGCGCGCCCGTAGAAACAATACAAACGGCACAGACATTTCTGGGCTTTGAGGTGCCCGCGGGCAGGCACGATATAGCCGTAAGATACAGGGTCCCCGGCCTTTATGCGGGTATCTGCATAAGTCTGGCCGCGGCGGCGGTGTCGGCGGCGGTGCTTGTTTATTACATAAAAAAGAAAATTTTCCTTTACAAACGCGATAAAAAATAGTATAATAATACATTAGAATAGTGTTTTTTGCGGGTATATGCAAGCACTTATTTATATCTTTAGGAGGTACCTACCGTGTACGATAAAGTCAGTTCGGATATGAACTTTGTTGAGAGAGAGAAAGAAGTCCTTTCTTTCTGGAAGGAAAACGATATTTTCGGCAAGAGTGTAAAGGCGCGTGAGGGCTGCCCCGTGTTCACCTTTTATGACGGCCCGCCCACAGCAAACGGCAAGCCGCATATCGGCCACATTCTTACCCGTGTTATAAAGGACCTTATCCCGCGTTACAAGACCATGAAGGGATATAAGGTATTAAGAAAGGCGGGCTGGGACACACACGGCCTTCCCGTTGAGCTTGAAATTGAAAAGCAGCTTGGCATAAGCGGCAAGCCGCAGATAGAAAACTACGGCGTGGAGCCGTTTATCAAAAAGTGTAAGGCAAGCGTATTCACCTATGAGAGCCTTTGGCGCGACATGAGCGACCGTGTTGGCTTCTGGGCTGATATGGACGACCCCTACGTTACCTATCACAACAGCTATATAGAGTCCGTTTGGTGGGCATTAAAGCAGATATGGGACAAAGACCTTCTTTACAAGGGTCACAAGATAGTTCCTTACTGCCCCCGCTGCGGTACCGCACTTTCAAGCCACGAGGTTGCTCAGGGCTATAAAAGGGTAAAGGAGACATCGTGTATTGCACGCTTTGCCGTTAAGGGCGAGGATAACACATTCTTCCTTGCATGGACGACAACACCGTGGACACTTCCCTCAAATGTTGCCCTTTGTATGAATAAAAACGAGAATTATTCAAAGGTAAAGGCAAATGACGGCAGAATATACATCATGGCCGAGGCACTCCTTGATGAGGTATTGAAAGACGGCTATGAAGTTATCGAAACAAAGCTCGGTGCAGACTATGTAGGCACGGAATACGAGCCTTTGTTCCCCTATGCAAAAACAGGCGACAAAAAGGCATTTTACATTGTTGAGGATAACTATGTAACTCTTACCGACGGTACGGGTATCGTTCATATCGCTCCCGCTTTTGGTGAGGACGATGCCAATGTCGGCCGCCGTTTTGACCTGCCCTTTGTACAGCTTGTAAACGAGCAGGGCTGCTTTACCGAGGAGGTAGAGGGGCTTGCGGGCACCTTTGTAAAGGACGGCGACAAGGAGATATTAAAGCGCCTTGAAGAAAGCGGCAAGCTGTTTGCTGCGCTTCCTTTCGAGCATGATTATCCGTTCTGCTGGCGCTGCGATACACCGCTTTTATACTATGCACGCGACACATGGTTCATTGCCATGACAAAGGTGCGTGACAAACTTTTAAAGAACAACGAGACAGTAAACTGGATGCCCGACAACATCAAGCACGGCCGTTTCGGCAACTTCCTTGAAAATGTTATAGACTGGGGTCTTTCCAGAGAGCGTTACTGGGGTACGCCGCTTCCTATCTGGGAGTGTGAGTGCGGCCACAGAGAGGCTGTAGGCTCTATCGAGCAGTTAAAGTCCATGAGCGACGACTGCCCCGATGATATCGAGCTGCACAAGCCCTATATTGACAATGTACATCTTAACTGCCCCAAGTGCGGTAAAAAGATGCAGCGTGTTACCGAGGTTATCGACTGCTGGTTCGACAGCGGCTCCATGCCTTTTGCACAGTGGCATTATCCCTTTGAAAACAAAGAGATATTTGACGAGAACTATCCCGCGGACTTTATCTCCGAGGCTATCGACCAGACAAGAGGTTGGTTCTATACACTTATGGCTATATCGACACTTATCTTTGACAAGAGCCCTTACAAAAACGTTATAGTTTTGGGTCTTGTACAGGATAAAGAGGGTCGTAAAATGTCAAAGCATATCGGTAATGTTGTAGACCCCTGGGATGTACTTAACAAGCAGGGCGCAGATGCCGCAAGATGGTATTTCTATGCAAACAGCGCACCATGGCTTCCCAACCGTTTTGACGACAAGGCCGTAAACGAGTATCAGCGTAAGTTTATGGGCACACTTTGGAATACCTATGCGTTCTTCGTGCTTTACGCTAATATCGACAACTTTGACCCGACAAATTACAAACTTGAATATGACAAGCTTTCCGCTATGGACAAGTGGGTGCTTTCAAAGCTCAATACACTTGTAAAGACCGTAGATACAAATATGGAAAACTACAAGATAACAGAGTCCGCAAGAGCTATGGCAGATTTTACAGACGAGCTTTCAAACTGGTATGTACGCCGCTCGCGTGAGCGTTTCTGGGGCAAAGATATGCCGCAGGATAAGGTAAATGCGTATATGACGCTTTATACCGTACTTGTTACCATGGCTAAGCTTTCCGCACCGTTTACACCGTTCATGGCAGAGAGCATCTACCAGAACCTTGTAAGAAAGGTAGACAAAAATTCGGAGGAGTCCGTACATCTTTGCTCCTTCCCCGAAGCGGATGAAAGCATGATAGACGAAAAGCTCGAGCATAATATGGATCTTGTGCTTTCGGCTGTTGTTGCGGGACGTGCGGCAAGAAATACCGCCAATATCAAAAACCGCCAGCCTATCGGCAATATGTTTATAAAGGCCGACAAAAAGCTGGAGGATATGTATGTTGACATTATCCGCGAGGAGCTTAATGTAAAGAGCGTTGAGTTCAAGGACGATGTTTCCGACTTTACAAGCTACTCGTTCAAGCCGCAGCTCAGAACGCTGGGCAAGAAATACGGCAAGCTGGTTCCCGCCATAGGCGAGTACCTTAAGTCAAACGACGGCAATATGCTTATGTCACAGCTTAAAAATGACGGCGCTATCAGGTTTGAAACAGACGGCACGGCAATTGAGCTTGCAGAGGAAGATGTGCTTTACGAAACAGCACAGATGGAAGGCTTTGTTGCCGAAAGCGACAAGTCCACAACGGTCGTTCTTGACACCAACCTTACACCCGAGCTTATCGAGGAGGGCTTTGTAAGAGAGCTTATATCCAAGATACAGACCATGCGTAAGGAAGCGGGCTTTGAGGTGCTTGACAGAATAAGCGTGTTCTACAGCGGCAATGCAAATATTGCCAAAATATTTGATGCCAACAAGGACAGCATCGCCCATGACGTGCTTGCAGACAGCATTACCGAGGGTACGACGGATGCCTACAGCAAGGAATGGAATATCAACGGCGAGACCGTTACCCTTGGCGTTAAGAAAAACTGATGGCAGCTTCTTAAAGATGCCGCAATATCTACGAACTGACAATATTGACGGAAGACTTATACTCTTCCGTCAATTTTTTATTGACCGCGGCTGAAATAAATGTTAAAATAAAGAAAAAAGTGTCTGTATGGGGCACAAAAGGGGGTTTTTATATGGCAAAAGGCGCAATGGCTATGGAATGCCCGCGCTGCGGCGGTGAGATGCAGTTCGACCCGACGCTGGATAAACTGAAATGTATCTACTGCGACTCGACATTTACCGTGGAGGAGGTCGAGGCCGCGTTTGCCGAAAAGGAGCAAAAGACGATAGAGCGCTCGTCGGGCAGCGAGGAGGAGTCGGGCGATATGAAGTCCTACACCTGCTCCAACTGCAGCGCCGAGCTTATGACAGATGCCAACACGGCGGTAATGCGCTGTCCGTACTGCGGCAACAGCACGGTGGCACCCTCGCAGTTTGAGGGAAGTCTGCGCCCCGATGTGATAATACCCTTTGGCTTTACCAAGGAACAGCTTATCACAAACTATAAGGCGTATTATCAAAAGCGTTTTCTTGTCCCCAAGTCCTTTATCAATAACAACAAGATAGAGGAAATACAGGGCGTTTATGTGCCGTTTTGGCTGTACAGCGGCAAGGCGGACGTGGATGCGGAGTATGAGGGCCGTGAGGAGACCGAAAAGGGCGATACCAAGACCATTAAATATTACGATGTAAAAAGAAAGGGTACGCTGGATTTTGAAAACGTGCCTGCGGATGCGTCAAAGCGTATGCCAAACGACCTTATGGACTCTATAGAGCCGTATAATTTTGAGGGCTGTAAAAAGTTCTCCATTACATACCTGCCGGGCTTTCTGGCGGAGCGTTACGACGAGACTGCGGACGAAAACAGAAAACGCACGGAAGAACGTGTTAAAAACACCACAAGCCAGAAAACGAGGGCAACAACGGATTATGATGAGATGGATGTGGTGCATGAGAAGATAAATGTGACCTACGATGCGGACAAGTATGCTATGCTGCCCGTATGGTATTTTACCAGCAAGTGGGGCGACAAAAATTACAGCTTTGCCATGAACGGCCAGACGGGAAAGCTTATAGGCGACCTGCCCATATCCGTGCCGAAAATGCTGTTTACGGGGCTTATAGCCTTTCTTATCCCGTTTCTTATATGCTATTTTGCGCTGTCAAGCGCCGCTGCGGGTGTTATATTCGGCATAATCGCCGCATTGATAACCATGTATGCGGGCTATGCCAATACAAAGCCCGTTGTAAGGGCAACAAGCGCATTCAACTATATCAAGGAAGATATAAAGCTGAGCGTCAAAGAAGATGAATATGTAAAGACGGTTACAGAAAAAATAAAAAAGGATTAAAGAGTGAAAAAAATGAAAAATTACAAGACATTATTTGCCGCAGGACTTACCGCGGCGCTTGCCATAGGTGCGGCGGCTGCCGTACAGGCGGAGGAAACAAAACTGGAATTTACCATTAATAATGCCTATATGAAGGTAAACGGCGTACCTGCCGAAATAGACCCCGGCAAGGGTACGGCACCCGTTATTGCAGATGGACGCACACTTTTGCCGATACGCGCCGTTGTTGAGGCAATGGGCGGCACGGCAGAGTGGGATGCCGAGACCAAAACAACCACCCTTAAAAAGGACGACGACAATATACAGCTTACCATAGGCAGCAAGACCGCATATTTAAACGGTAGTGCAGATACACTCGACACGGCACCCGTTATAATAAACGGCAGGACGATGCTCCCGCTTCGCTTTATTGCGGAGGGCTTCGGCTTTGTTACCGACTGGGATGCCGAGACCAAAAGCATTACCGTTACACAGGGCAAGGCGGCTGTGGAATACGACAACTCCGACTGGAGATATAACGAGCGCGGCGGCACGGACGGCAAGATATACGCCATAGACGCGGATGATGCAACTATCTTCGTACTCGGCAAGGACAAAAAGCCCGAGGCGGTATATACCTATATGGGCAGTACGGGCGTGGTGTATTCGGACGAGGCAGGTAAGATGTATATGCTCAATGTCGATCTTGAAAACCAGAAGTACGAGCTTATCAAAAAAGGCGGCGATGCCGTGACATTTGATGATATTACCGAAACGGCCGTATCGCTCGATGCGCAGGGCAGTGACGGTATGCTTTACAAAAGCCTTGCATCAAGGACGATGTATGTTTGCGATAAGGACGGCAAGACCGTAAATAAACTGACACAAACAGGCGAATATGACGCGGTATATGCCGACGAAAACGGCGGCAAGCTGCTTTACGCACACGCCAAAAACGGCGGCCCCGATGATTATATCACGGGTGAGGGTACTTCGGCAATGCTTGAAAGAGAGTATTTTGTCACCTATCTTGGCAGCGACGGCCTTACCTATACATGGGCAAACGAAACGCTGGTAGTGCTGGACGACGAGTTCAATGTTATGCGTGAGCTTCCCTTTGTAAACGATTATGAGCTGCTTGATCTGGATGACGATACCTATACACTGCATCATGAAAGTCCTATCGTGTCCGTGCTTGAATCGATGGACGGCAAGAAGGTAACTCTTACCTACGATGAAAACGACGAGCGCAATAAGGCTGCGGATACGGAGAGAGTGTACTATCTCGGCAGTGACGGCAAGGCATATTCCATAGTGCCGGGCGGTGTGACCGTACACGGCAAGGCCGGCAAGGCCGAGGCCGAGTTTGAAAACCTTGGCTACTGCGTTGAGTATAAGGACAAAGCAAAGGATGAGATATACACCCTTGTATACGGCAGTGATGATATGACGATCATCATGCCCCGCGGCGAGAGTGTAAAACTTATGGAAACATACGGCTGATAAAAAAGCGGATATATCTTTCGCAGACTTTTATGTCGGGAAAGATATATCCGCCTTTTGTTTTGTATACGGCCTTAGTTTTTAGGCATATCCTCAAATGCCGATTTTTCCTTTGCCTTGCGGAAAAGCACAAATTTTCTGCCTATGACCGCCACAACATCGGAGCGGGTACGCTCGGCAATGGTGTGCGCGATCTCGCGTATATCCTCAAAGCAGTTGTCAAGCACCTTTGCCTTGATAAGCTCGCGGGCCTCAAGCGCCTCGTTTGCGCTTTCGACCACCTCGGGCGAGGCGCCGCCCTTGCCTATCATCAAAACGGGCTCTATCTTGGTCGCCTTGGATCTTAAATAGGCGCGTTGTTTACTTGTAAGCATAGTTTCAACTCCTTAATGATAGAATTCAAATTCCAGATCGTAGATCTTAACGGTGTCGCCCTCTTGGATGCCCTTTTCTTCAAGCGCATCTATAATGCCCTTTTCACGCAGATATTTCTGGAAGAAATTAAAGCCCTTTTCGGTGTCTATATTGGTGTAGCCCATCATCTTTTCAACGCCCACACCCTCAACAACATAGTAATTTCCGTCAAATACGGTAATGGTGAAGGGCTCGGTATCCTCGGGTATTTCAAGTTCGTCAAATTCCTCGTAGTCCTCGTCAAAGACTATATCGTCGGGATAGTCCTTTAAAATATCGGCTACCTTTTGCATCAGATCGTCAAGACCCGTGTTTGTGGCCGCCGAAATGGGGCATACCTCAATACCCAAAGGCTCATATTTTGCCTTTATCTCGGCAAAATGCTCCTCGGCCTCGGGCAGATCCATCTTGTTTACGGCAATTACCGTGGGACGCTGTGAAAGCCCCTCCTTGTACTTTTCAAGCTCCTCGTTTATCTTTTCAATGTTCTCAATGGGGGAAACGCCCTCCAGCGCAGCACCGTCCACAACGTGTATAAATACCTTTGTACGCTCGACATGGCGTAAAAATTCGTGTCCCAAGCCGACACCCTCGCTTGCGCCCTCGATAAGGCCGGGAATATCCGCCATAACAAAATCTTCGCCCCAGCGGCTGCGTACCACACCCAGATTGGGACTTAAAGTAGTGAAGTGGTAGTTGGCTATTTTGGGATTGGCATTTGTTACCATAGAAAGCAAGGTGGATTTTCCGACATTGGGAAGCCCCACAAGTCCTACATCCGCAATAAGCTTTAACTCCAGTATAACGTCATATTCCTTGGCTGTCCTGCCGCGCTCGGCATAGCGTGGTGCCTGACGGGTAGGGGTGGCAAAATGCTGGTTTCCCTTGCCGCCCTTGCCGCCTTTTATGATTATGCGCGGCTCGTTGGGTACGGTAAGGTCGGCCATTATCTTGTTTGAGTTTGCCTCGCGTATGACCGTGCCTACGGGTACCTTGATAACGACATTCTCGCCGTCTGCGCCCGTGCAGTTGCGCTTGCCGCCGTCAACACCGGGCATAGCCTTGAACATACGCTTGAACCTGAAATCCATCAGCGTATTAAGACCCTCGTCCGCAACAAAGATCACATCGCCGCCCTTGCCGCCGTCGCCGCCGTCGGGACCGCCGTGTGTGATATACTTTGCGCGGTAAAAGCTGACACAGCCGTTGCCGCCGTTGCCGCCCTTTATGTGTATTTTCACTCTGTCAACAAACATATTACTCTCCTTTCTTTATTTGGCGAAAAACAGGTTTTTCGTATAAAAAGGGGTCACCCTGTAATACTTTATTTCCAATATCATTTTAGAACCGTATTAAAAAAGGTGTTACAAATATGCAACACCTTTAGTTTTTCTTTATTTTTACTCTGCAACAGGGTAAACAGAAACCTGCTTCTTGCTTCTGCCTAATCTTTCGTACTTAACTCTGCCGTCTACAAGTGCAAATAAGGTATCGTTGCCGCCCTTACCTACGTTTGTACCGGGATGTATTTTAGTACCTCTCTGTGTATAAAGGATGTTGCCTGCCTTTACAACCTGTCCGTCAGCACGCTTTGCGCCTAATCTCTTGGACTCGGAGTCACGGCCGTTCTTTGTGGAACCAACACCTTTTTTATGAGCAAAAAACTGAAGGTTAATTCTTAACATTATCTCTGCACCTCCTCGGAAACTTTTATATCGTCAGAATATTCTTCTTCAATAGATCTTAACCCCAATTCAAGGGTTTTTAAAAGAAGCTGCACCTTATCGTCACGATATTCGCTGACGGTGAAGTATATCTCGCCGCTGTCGTCTATCTCTGCATAGGGCTCTACGCCAAGCAGTGCTTCAAGGCTGTTTACGGTGTTCATTGTCAGCACCGATACGCCGCTGCATACGATAGGGTCGCCGTGGTCTTTAATATCAAAACCGTATATAAGACCGTTTTTTTTGAAAATTTTAGCTTTTATATGCTTAGCCATTGATAGCTTCGATCTTAAGCTTTGTGAAAGGCTGTCTGTGACCGTTTTTCTTGTGGAAGCCCTTCTTAGGCTTATACTTGTAAACGATGACCTTTTTAGCCTTGCCGTCACCGATAACACTTGCCTTAACGCTTGCACCCTTTACTGTGGGAGCGCCTACAGTTACGCTTGAACC
>JAFYGI010000007.1 GCA_017543265.1 Bacillota bacterium
GCGGAGCAGGAGGTACATCCTCCAAGCTGGCTTCTACCACTACAACTGTGGCAGATGAAACCGAAGAAACAACACAAAAGGCATCATCGTCCGAAGACGATACCGAAACAACTACCGAGTCCTATGTAAGCGCAGGCATGTTTGACGATCTTGCAAGCAAGCCTTGGGCAGAGGACGCTGTCAATGCTCTTGCATCTATGGGCGTTATAAACGGCACAGGCTACAGGACATTCACTCCCGATGCGGGCTGCAAGCGTGCAGACTTTGCAATTATGCTTGTTAAGCTGCTTGGCATCGAGGGTACGGCATCCGATAACTTCGACGATGTATCCGAAGGCAAGTATTACTACAACTATGTTGGTCTTGCAAAAGAGGCAAATATAGTAAACGGCTACGGCGACGGTAACTTCGGCCCCGAAAACCTCTGCACAAGAGAGGAGCTTATGGTCATGGTTGCCAATGCTGTTGCGGCAACAGGTATCGAACTTGAGTCCGATATTACCGTACTTGACAAGTTTGGCGATGCAGCAGATATCGCCGACTGGGCTAAGCCTTATGTGGCATTCCTTGTTGCAAACGGCGTTGTAAACGGCGCTAACGGCAATATCCAGCCTAAGAACAACATAACCAGAGCAGAGGTTGCGGTTATCGTATATAACCTTATCGATGCTTTTGGCTTTGGCGAACAGGCTGTTGAGCCCGAAGAAGAGATCATCGAAGTCATCGAGGAGGAATCCGAGGAGACTACAGATGAAGCAGCAGAGGAAGTAACCGAGGGAGCGGCTGAAGAGACCGTTTCCGAGACTGCAGAGGCTTAATTATCATCAACCTATCGAGGCTGTCCATATGGGCAGCCTCTTTTTTTGAAAATATATAAATTTACTCGGTTTTAGTGGTTGACATATTACGCTGATGCGATTATAATATAACCATAAAGAAAACCCATAAAAAAGATAGGGATTAAAGAGGAGAGATAAAAATGAGTGATATCAAAAAAAGCTCGTTAGAGCTGATAGGTAAGACACCTTTATTGGAAATAAGCCGTTTTGCACAAAAAAGGGGCGCGGGCGAAGCGACCCTGCTTGCAAAGCTTGAATATCTTAACCCCGCAGGCTCCGTTAAGGACAGAGTAGCGCTGGCCATGATAGAGGATGCGGAAAAAAAGGGTATTTTAAAGCCGGGTGCAACCATTATAGAGCCTACATCGGGCAATACGGGCATAGGCCTTGCCGCTGTTGCGGCTGCAAAGGGCTATAAGGCTGTGCTGACCCTGCCCGAGACCATGAGTATCGAAAGAAGGACACTTTTGCACGCTTACGGTGCGGAGCTGGTGCTTACGGACGGCAGCAAGGGCATGAAAGGCGCTATTGCAAAGGCGGAGGAGCTTAACAAGGAAATAGAGGGCTCCGTGATACTCGGACAATTTGTAAATCCCGCAAATCCTGCCGTGCATAAGGCAACAACAGGTCCCGAAATATGGGAGCAGACGGGCGGAAAGGTCGATATTTTTGTTGCGGGCGTAGGTACGGGCGGCACGGTCACGGGCGTAGGCTCCTACCTTAAAGAAAAAGACCCGAATATCAGGGTAGTGGCGGTGGAACCTGCAACAAGCCCCGTTTTATCAAAGGGTACGGCAGGCGCACATAAGATACAGGGTATAGGTGCGGGCTTTGTCCCCGAAGTGCTTGATACAAATGTGTATGACGAGGTTATTGCCATTGAAAATGACGATGCCTTTGCGGAGGGACGTGAATTCGGCGTCACGGAGGGTATTCTTGTGGGTATTTCCTCGGGTGCCGCATTAAAGGCCGCGCTTATATTGGCACAAAGACCCGAAAACAAGGGCAAGACTATAGTGGCTCTGCTTCCCGATTCGGGCGACAGATACCTTTCGACCCCGCTTTTCGGCTAAGGAAGTGCCTGTCATCGTAATTTTTCATAAATAATATTGGGACTGCAAAAAAGCAGATCTGTCTTTTAAAGATATTTCCGCTTTTTGTGCAGTCTCTTTTTTTACAGTTTTATTAAATATATACAAATATCTTGATTATTTTTAAGGGTTATGCTACAATATATAGTGTGTTATGATAAAATTTTACAAAAGGAGGCATATAATGAGCTACAAAAAAGAGTTTGTAAAATTTATGTGGGAGGCAGGCGTACTGACCTTTGGTGAGTTTACGCTGAAGAGCGGGCGCAAGGCTCCGTATTTTATAAATACCGGCAACTACAAGACGGGCGAGCATATTGCAAAGCTTGGCGAGTTCTATGCAAAGTGCATAAAGGAAAACGGCATTCATGCTGATGTGTTCTTCGGTCCCGCATATAAGGGCATTCCGCTTGCGGTTACCGCAGCAATATCCAATTATAAGCAAAACGGTGAAAACGTAAATTATTGTTTTAACCGCAAAGAGGCAAAGGATCACGGCGAGGGCGGCGTTATGGTAGGCCATAAGCTGCAGGACGGCGACAAGGTCCTTATTATCGAGGATGTTATAACGGCAGGTACAGCCATCAGAGAAAGTCTTCCTATTTTGAAGGCGGCAGCTGATGTCGAGGTGTGCGGTGTTGTTATCTCGGTAGACCGTATGGAAAAAAACAAAAGTGACAGATCCGCGGTGCAGGAGGTCTTTGAAGAATTCGGCATCAGGGTCTATCCTATAGTTACAATAAATGATATTATAGAGTCCATAGAGGACGGTACTATCCCAGGCAGCGAATATCTTGATGCCATGAAGGAGTACAGAAAAGTCTATGGAGTTTAAATATTGAAAGGAAGTGCAGTTTTTATGAAATGCTTGAAAAAACTTGCAAGTATTGCAGTATCGGCAGTTATGCTTATTTCTTCCGTATGCTTTGCGGTAACACCCGCAGCCGCAGCGGAGGTAATACCTGTTTATCTTAACGGTAAGCAGCTTGAATTTCCGGCTAACGATGCTCAGCCGCAGATCTATCAGAACAGGACTTATGTACCTATCAGAAAAACGGCTGAATATCTGGGCCTTTCCATTAACTGGAACTCAAAGACGGAGACCCTTACCTTCTCGCGTGAGGGTATCACCATCGACCATACCATGCGTTCAAACATCGTGTATGTAAGCGGCAATCCTCTTACATTTGATACACGTTCCATCAATGTACAAAACAGAACGCTTATGCCTATCCGTATGCTTGGTGAGTCCATCGGCGCAACGGTAGACTGGGATAACGAAAAACGCTGTGTATACATCAAAACAGCGGATTATACAGAGACCACTACAGAAACGACCACAGCAGAGCCTGTTCAGGCCAAGCCGCAGATAACCTCCGCATCACTTAACAAAACAAGTATCGCGGTCGGCGAAAATGTCAAGGTCAATATTTCGGCAAAGGATGCTACGCGCGTAAAGCTGATAGATGCACAGACACAAAAAGAGCTTGAGGTAATAACCGAATACGGCGAGGGCGATGACGGCACACGCATCTTCGAGGCGCTGTTAAGGGGCGAAAATGAAACAGGCGATACCGCAGTTAAGAGCATTATTGCCATTGCGGGCAACGACAAGGAATTTTTCGAGTCTCTCTCCGATACAAAAACACTCAGCTACGCCGTTACTGCCGATAAAAAGAGCAGCAAGGACGATGATGATGATGATGACGAAGAGGAGACCATAAAGTCCGATTATCTTAAAAGCTACAAGCTTGACAAGTCATCCTATGACGAGGATGATTATGCATACCTTACCGTAGTTACTACCAAGGATGTTTCCAAGGTAAGAGTGACCAACAGCTTTTCAAGCGGCAGAGCCGAAAGCTCGGATTACACCGACAAAAACGGCGAAAGAAAGTTTGAGTTAAAAACAAGGCTTTCAAAAAAGGGTACTATCTACCTTTACATCACCCTTTATATCGAGGGCGAGGGCTATGAGGCCGTTCAGCAGAAGGTTCAGACTACTGTAGGCAAAGCCGGCAATAGCAGCAAAAAGACCTATGACGAGCTTGAAATAGTTGATATAGATGTCCTGAACGACACGGTATATATCGGCGAAAGCGCTCATGCACTTGTATACACCTCCACAGATGTAGCCGAGGTCTCCATTTATGACGAGGATGACAAGAAGGTTGCAACAAGCTACTACTATTATTCAAAAGAAGACGGCAAGCTTGTCTGGAACATGAGCTTTGAGGTAAAGACCAGCGGCAGACAGAAGTTTACCGTATTTGCATACAACAATGACGACGAAAAGACATCCGAAAGCTTTAAGCTTGACGGTGAAAGATATTCAAAGAGCGATGCCGTGGTATTGAGCGTTGACCAGAGAACGACCAACGTCAAGGACGGCGATACCTGCAAGTTCAACGTAATGTGTACAAGCGGTATCTCCAGAGTCGTACTTGCCGACTACCGCGGAAGAGAGCTTGGCGAGGAATCTACCAGCAGCAAGAGCAGCGGCAACCGCGAATTTACCGTTAAGGGCGAGATCAGCGATGTTGACGAGGATTATTACATCTACGGCTATGACGATCATGACGACAAGCAGAGCACATATAAGTTCCGCGTTATTGGCAGTTCGTCAGGCGACCTTGAGATAATAAGCGTTGACGTACTCAGCAGCAAGGTAGACATCGACGACGATGTGGAAGTTACCATCGAGACATCAAATAATGTTGAAAAGCTTGTTATTGTTGACCAGGACGACAACAGAGTATACAAAAAGACCAAGCCCACCAAGGAAAAGGACGATGTATATATCTGGGAGGCATCCTTCAGCCCCGAGGTTAAGGGCAGAAATACCTTTACCATCACTATCGAGGACGAGGACGACAATACAGAGGAATATGACTTTAATGTCAAGGTGACCGACTGATCGGGTGAAAGGTTAGTATGATCGAAATTAAGGAATACAGGGGACATATAAGAAACTGGAAAGCTCTTTGCGAAGAGCTTTCCGTTGATATGTCCCTGGAGGATAAAAAACGCGAAAGGGAGATAGTAGTCAAGGCATACGAAAAATGGGGCAGGGATATTGCCGACCATTTATACGGTATGTTTGCCTTTTCGCTTTGGGACACCGACGAGAAAAAGCTTTTTTGCTGCAGGGATCATTTCGGTACAAAGCCGTTTTTCTACTATGTAACGGATGATAACAGGCTGCTTTGCGGCTCGTCGATAAGAAAGATAATGTCGGAGCAAGGCTTCAAAAAGGAGCTTAATACGGATATGCTCCAGCTTTATTTATCGCTTACCTATGCTGCGGGCGAGGATACCTTTTTCAAGGGCCTTAAAAAGCTTATGCCGGGTCATTGGCTGGAATTCAAGGACGGCAAGCTTACAACGGGGCGTTACTGGACACCGACCTTTTGCCCCGATGAGAGCAAAAGCCTTGAGGACTGGGCAGACGAGATACACAGCACCGTGCAGAGCGTTATGAAAGAGGTCAAGACCGAAAACGAAACTGCGGAGTCCTTCCTTTCGGGCGGCGTGGATTCAAGCTATGTACTGGCCTTGTCCGATGCAAATATATGCGACTCCTGCGGTTATGACGAGGAGCGCTTTGACGAGAGCCGCGTGGCGGCAAAAACGGCAGAGCTTTTGGGCAGAAAGCAGGCAGTTTGCCTTATTACTCCCGAAAGATATTTTGAGACCGTGCCTTATGTAATGGAAAATATGGAGCAGCCCCTGGGCGATGCTTCGGCGATAGTGTTTGCCATTGCCTGCCGCGCAACGGCGGAGCATACAAAGCTTTGCTATTCCGGCGAGGGTGCGGATGAGTTCTTCGGCGGCTACAATATGTACCGCAATGCCAAACGCTACGGCGATAATTTAAAGACCTTCTATGTCGGCAACACCAATATCATGAAAGAGGACGAGAAAAAGAAGATACTTAAGTATTACAATGAAAACGTCCTCCCCATAGATATAGCAAAACCCATTTACGAGGAGACCGAGGGTCTTGACTCCCTTGCCAAGATGTCCGATGTGGATATACAGATCTGGCTGGAGGGCGATATTTACCTTAATGTCGATAAAATGAGCGAGGCTGCGGGGCTTGAAATAAGGATGCCGCTTACCGACAGACGTGTGTTTGACATTGCATCCCGTATGCCGTCAAGATTTAAGGTAAACGAGGAAAACAATAAGGTGGCATTCCGTACCGCCGCCGCCAAAGTCCTGCCCGAGGAGATAGCTTTCCGCAAAAAGCTTGGCTTTATCGTGCCTATCAGGATATGGCTTGCGGACGAACGCTACAACAAGGACGTTGTGGAAAAATTCAACAGCGACTATGCCGCAGAATTCTTTAAGCTTGACGAGATAAACGCCATTTTTAAGGAATACATCGACGGCAACTCCGACCTTTGGCGTAAGGTCTGGACGATATATACCTTCCTTGTATGGTATGAGATATATTTTGTAAAATAAAAAAGAGCCGTTCGCGGCTCTTTTTATATTTGTTCTATTTGTTTTACAAAGCGGTGGCCTTCGTCTGCGGAAACGACCACATTTACGCCCAGCGCCTTTTCTATATCCGTAATGTCTATATCATCAAGCATAATTGTCGTTTCGGCGCGAAAGGCATTTTCGGGTATAAGCAGATGCGTGCCCAGCGGTTTGTCCTTTAACTGGGCAATTATATCCCTGCCCGTCAAAAGGCCGCTGACGGTTATCGTTTCACCGAAAAAGTCGTTTCTGACGGGATAAACATATATCTCCGTATCTGTCAGCTTTTCCCGTATCCTGCTGCATAAGCCCGAAATAAAATCATAGGCTATGCGTCCCGTGGCAATGGAAAGCCTGCGTTTTTTGCTGTCGGGCTTTAATTCGCTCAATGCCTCGTCAAATTCGTCCTGCATAAGCGTCAGCATACCGACACCGTTTTCAAGCTGCGGGAAGCCCTCGTAATCGTCATAATGGGGCAGGGGAAGTCCCGCTGTCAAATAAAATTCATCCGATAAAAAGCAAAATCTTGTGCCCTTTTCCTTTAAAAGCTTTTCCTGCCATTTTGTTACCTGCCCGATGACCTCTTTTGCCTGCTCGGGCGTAAAAAGCGGTATATCGTACAGCCCCTCGCGGTGTGCGCTTTTTCCGAAGGGCACTATAGACATACTTTTTCCTATGGGTATAAACCTGCTCAGATCCTCTATGCTTTTGTCAAGGTATTTTCCGTCATTTATCCCCGAGCACAAAACTATCTGAAAATTCATCTCTATATGCGCTTTATACAGCTTTTCAAGCTGCGTAAAAAGCCTTGTGGCATTGGGGTTTTTAAGCATAAATTTGCGCAGCTCCATATCGGTAGTCTGCACGGAAACATTTATGGGCGATAGGTGATAGAATATTATCCTGTCAAGATCCTCGTCCTTCATATTTGTCAGGGTGACATAATTTCCCTGCAAAAACGAAAGACGGGAGTCGTCGTCCTTGAAATAAAGGGTATCTCTCATGCCCTTTGGCAGCTGGTCTATAAAGCAGAAAATACACTTGTTGGAGCAGCTTTTTGCCTTGTCCATAAGTCCTGTTTCAAATACGATGCCTATATCCTCGTACTCGTCCTTTTCTATTTCAAGCAGCCATTCCTCGCCGTCCTGCTTTCTTATGCCGATCTCTATATACTCGTCTTGTATAAGATATCGGTAGTCAAAAACATCCTTGACGGGCTGTCCGTTTATGTCCAAAAGGATATCGCCGACCTCTATGCCCAGCTCCTGCGCGATGCTGTCCTGCTCTATTTTAATTATAATATTTTCCCTCATAGCATCACCCTATAATGATATAAGCCCTGCCAGCGAGCCGCGTGCATTGCCCGTTATCCTGTGCGAGAAAAAGCGCTCCGGATGACATTTGGTGCATATACGGCTGTTTTCGATGTTTTCGGGGCTTAATCCGTGGTTTTCAAGTATACGCTGATTTATGCCGTGCAGGTCGATAAAGAACTTGCCTTCCTCGGTTTTATCGTCTGTGATGAAGTCCTTCGACCACGGCAGCTTATCTGAAAACTCGTCAACAACGGGGCTGTCCACCTGAAAACAGCATTTTCCTATAGCAGGGGAAATGCCCGCAAGTATTTTGCTTTTGTCCGCGCCGTATCTTTTTGCAAGGATATCCGCCGTTTTGCCGCCTATCTCCAAAACCGTGCCGCGCCAGCCGCTGTGCGTCATGGCAACGGCTTTTACATCGGGCGCATAGAAAAACAGCAACACGCAGTCCGCCGAAAAGCCTGTCAGCACAACATCCTTTTTATCGGTGTAAATGCCGTCATAGCCCTCCGCCTGCCTTTCGGTAAAAAGACCCTTTCCGCGGTCGTTTTCCGTCACCTCTATAACATTGTCGGTGTGTACCTGCCTTGTCCAGACGGTATTTTTGCTGTCCGTGCCTATGGCCTCACAAATTATCCTGTAATTTTCAATAACATTTTCGGGCTTATCCTCACGAAAGGCAAGATTAAGCGATGAATACACACCCTCGCTCACGCCGCCCAGCCGCGTGGAAAAGCAATGCTTTACACCCGCACGTTCAAGATTTTCAAATATATAGTATTCAAGGTCACCCTTTTTTACAAGTTTCATTTTTTTCTCCTAAAAAGCATTTTTATAATGCGTTACTTCGTTGCCGAGAATGGATATCACATCAAAGCGGCAGTCGCAGTTTTGAAGAGAGTTTTGCAAAAGATAATACTGCGCCGTGTTTTTTATATGCTGCTGCTTGGGGTAGTTTACAGCCTCATACGGCATACCCTTTTCGGCATCCCTGCGGTATTTTACCTCTACAAAAACTATATAGCTGCCCTTTTGCGCGATTATATCTATCTCGCCCATACGGCAGCGGTAATTCTGCTCCAGTATCTTGTAAAAGCGCCGCTTTAAATATGCGGCGGCTATCTGCTCACCGCTTTTGCCCTTTGTTACGTTGTTCATTTGAATACATCCTTGCAAAAACTCTGGCGGTGGATAGCGCTGAAGCCGAGGTTTCTTATACCTTCGTAGTGCTTCGGCGTACCGTAGCCCATATTGTTTTCAAAATCATAGCCTCGGTATACCTGTGCCACCTGCAGCATATATCTGTCCCTTGTTACCTTGGCCACAACGCTTGCGGCGGCAATGGAAAGACTTTTCGCATCGCCCTTTACAATGGCCTCCTGCGGTATGGAAATATCGGGTATAGTGACCGCATCCACAAGCAACTGCTGCGGTGCTGTTTTAAGCTCCGAAACGGCGGCCTGCATTGCCTTGTAGGTGGCCTGCAAAATATTTATTCTGTCTATAACGCGGTTATCGACCGCACCTATACCCACGGCAACGGCTTTGTCCATAATAATATCAAAAAGCTCCTCACGCTTTTTGGGGCTTAACTTTTTGCTGTCGTTAAGACCGTCTATAACACAGTTTTCGGGCAGAATTACAGCGGCGGCCACAACAGGGCCCGCAAGCGGACCGCGTCCAACCTCGTCAATGCCCGCAATAAGCTTAATGCCTTTTTTATAGTATGTACGCTCGTATTCAAGCATATTGTCAAGACGCTGCATCTCCTTAAGGTAAGCGTCGTATTTTTTGTCATAGCTTTTTACAAGGCTGATTATGCCCGCTCTCGTATCATCGCGATATTTTTCCAGCGCCGACGGGATATCGGCGATATTTATTGAAAGAAGCTCCTGCTTTACTTCTGCTATAGATCTCATTTTGTCCTCCGTAAATATAAAAAAATTCCTACAATAAATTATATAATTTTTCGGCAAGGTTTTCAATAGCTTTTACAAAAATTGTATTTTACAAAATCATTACACTTTATTACATACTATAGCATTATTTTTAAAAATGTTGTATACTTATAAAGAGTTTTGGTTTACGTTAGGAGGAAAATACGCTTTGAAGCTATTTAAAAAACTTACCGCGGCGGTATTGAGCTGCGTTTTGATTATCGGCGGTGTGGCTGCGTACAACAGCTACGGCGAGCAGACTCTTCGTGTTGGTCTTGAAAGATACTATATGGGGGTACAGACCGTTACGGCCAAAAATACATCCCTTACCATAGCCTATAAGGGCGGCAGTCAAAAGCTTGACAGTACATCGGGCTTTACATTTGAGCCTGTCAGCGGCAGCTTTTCCGCACGCAGGCAGTTCTCGTCCATGAAAGATGCACTTGAAAGCGGCAATGCCGTGTACGATGCGGACGGCTGGTGCAGCTATATCGCGGCAGACGGTGCAGAAAAGGAGACAGCGTCGGAGACCACCACCGCACAGACATATTTTGAAGAAGCCACCGTTTTACCCAATGCGGAGTTTGTATCGGAAACGACAACACAGGCGGCAGCTCACGTTACGGCGGCACCTGCGGATACATACACCTATCTGCCTACGGCGATAAAGGTGACATATCAGGGCGGCAGTTTCGTACTCAACACGGACGGCTGTGTTACGCTTACATCCGCAGACAACGTTATCGACCTGGGCGAAATGGCATATCGCGGCAAAATAGAGTTTACTTCCGTTGGAAATGCGATAAATACGGTAAATATACTTACAATGGATCAGTACCTTTACGGTGTTGTGCCGTCCGAGGTATACCCCGAATGGCCGCAGGAGGCGCTTAAGGCGCAGGCTGTCGCGGCGCGTACCTATGCGCAGTATCATATAGGCAAGCATTCAAACTATGATCTTTGCGACCATACCCACTGCCAGCAGTACAGCGGCTACCGCAAGGAGGAGGCAAGCACGAACAAGGCTGTTGATGCCACCTCGGGAGAGATAGCCTACTACAACGGCAGACCTATTAACTCGGTATATTACGATTGTGACGGTGGCTACACCTTATCCGCCGAGGAAGTGTGGGGCAGCGATATACCGTATTTGCAGTCGGTCCCCGACCCCTATGAGCTGAACGCAAGAAAGTGGGAAAAGTCCTTTACCCTTGACGAGATAACGGCTCTTGCCAAGCAGAACGATATGGATATAGGCGATGTTACCGCCGTTGAGATAACCAAAAAGCGCGGCGATATACTTGCCGAGGAGATAAAGCTTACGGGAACAAAGGGCAGCGATGTTATAAAAGGACAGGACATAAAGACGTTTTTCCAAAAGGACGGCGAGAACCTTTGGTCGCGTGCCTTTACCGTTTCGGGCTCGTCCGCACCAAGCAACAATGTCTATGTTACGGGCGTTGACGGAAGTGCCGACAATTTAAGGCTTAATGTGGTTTCGGCAGTTGACAGCAAGGGACAGGTGACTGTGCTTGACGATATAAACTGCGTGCTGCGCGGCAAGGACGGCGATGTTGTAATAAGCGCAAGCGGCGGCACACTTACCGAGGCGCATGACAGCATAGTATTTTCCGGCACAGGCTGGGGACACGGTGTCGGCATGAGCCAATGCGGTGCCTACGGTATGGCCGAAAAGGGTCATGATTACAAAGAAATACTTAAATATTACTACAAGGGAATTGAAGTTAAATGAAAAAATCGGATTTTTATTTTGAGCTGCCCGAGGAACTGATAGCGCAGACCCCGTTAAAGGACCGTAGTGCATCAAGGCTTTTGGTGCTTGACAAAAAAACGGGAGCGGTGGAGCATAGAATTTTTAAGGATATAACCGATTACCTTAACGCGGGTGACTGCCTTGTGATAAACGAAACAAAGGTGCTTCCGGCCCGCCTTATAGGCGAAAGGGAGGACACGGGTACCCGTGTGGAGATACTGCTTTTAAAGCGCCTTACCGACCAAAACTGCTGGGAATGTATAGTTTACCCGGGCAAAAAGGCAAGGATAGGCAAAAGAGTAGTCTTTGGCGGCGGACTTTTAAAGGCCGAGGTTATCGACATAGTGGAGGAGGGCAACCGCATAGTCCGCTTTGAGTATGACGGTATTTTTGAGGAAATACTGGACAAGCTGGGACAGATGCCGCTGCCTCCCTATATAAAGGAAAAGCTGGAGGACAAGGACAGGTATCAGACCGTTTACGCAAAAAACAACGGTTCTGCCGCAGCACCCACGGCGGGACTGCATTTCACGCCCGAGCTGCTTAAAAAGATAGAGGATAAGGGCGTAAAAATAGCAAGGCTTACGCTTCATGTGGGTCTCGGCACATTCAGACCCGTTAAGGAGGACGATATCCTTGACCACAAAATGCACAGCGAATACTATTGTATAGAGCCCGAACAGGCCGATATTATCAATAATGCCCGCAAAAACGGCGGCAGGGTCATTGCAGTCGGCACCACAAGCACGCGCACACTTGAATCCGTGGCCGACGAAAACGGCTTTATACCCGCAAAAAGCGGCTGGACGGATATTTTTATCTATCCGGGATATAAATTCAAGGCGATAGACTGCCTTATAACTAATTTCCACCTGCCCGAAAGTACGCTTATCATGCTTGTAAGCGCACTTGCAGGCAGAGAAAATGTGCTTGACGCATATAAGGCGGCAGTTGAGGAAAAATACAGATTTTTTTCCTTTGGCGACGCAATGTTCATAGATTAAGTTTCAAATAAAAACACCCCCTCGAAACGAGGGGGCATTTTTTATGCGCATAACGCATTATTTATTTTATTACTTGCCTGCAAGTACCTTGTAACCGTCAAGTCTTCTCTTAGCGTCCTCGGCACATCTGTCAAACAATTCCTCAGCAACCTCGGGGAATGCCTTTGCAAGTGAAGCATAACGAACCTCACCCTTGATAAATTCCTTAAAGTCTGCTGTGGGCTCCTTGGAGTCAAGTGTAAATACTTCACCCTCGGGATTGTATCTGTAAAGCTGCCAGTAACCGCAGTCAACAGCCTTCTTAGCCTCTGTATGGAAGTTAGTTCTGAGGCCGTGGTTGATACAAGGAGCATAAGCAATGATGAGTGAAGGACCGTTGTAAGCTTCTGCTTCCTTAAGTGCCTTCATAAGCTGATTCTTATCTGCGCCCATACAAACCTGTGCAACGTATACATAGCCGTAGCTCTTAGCTATCATACCAAGGTCTTTCTTGCGTACTCTCTTACCGGAAGCTGCAAACTTAGCTATAGCAGCGGTAGGAGTAGCCTTGGAAGCCTGACCGCCTGTGTTGGAGTAAACTTCTGTGTCGAATACGAATACGTTTACGTCTTCGCCGGAAGCAAGAACATGGTCAACACCGCCGAAGCCGATGTCGTATGCCCAGCCGTCACCACCGAAGATCCACTGGCTCTTCTTAACAAGGTGATCCTTGTGATCGAGAACATACTTGCAGTCCTCGCAGCTTGCGCCCTTAGCCTCAAGTGCAGCAACAAGTGCAGCAGATGTAGCCTTGGACTCTTCGCCCTTGAACATTGTGTCAAGCCAAGCCTGTGCAGCTTCCTTAACATTTGCATCGCTTGTGTTGTTTACGATATTTGTAACGTGCTCGGCAAGTTTTTCTCTCTGCTGCTTAACACCTGTGTACATACCGTAACCAAACTCTGCGTTATCCTCGAACAGTGAGTTACACCATGCGGGACCCTGACCCTTTTCGTTTGTTGTATAAGGTGTGGAAGGTGCGGAGCCGCCCCAGATCGAAGAACAACCTGTAGCGTTTGCTATGTACATTCTGTCACCGTAAAGCTGTGTGATAAGTCTTGCATAAGCTGTTTCAGCACAA
>JAFYGI010000008.1 GCA_017543265.1 Bacillota bacterium
ATGTGTGAGCGCAACTGCCCGAGTGCGGCTGTTTCGGTCACAAACTTCCTGGCAAAGGTAGATTACGAAAAATGTACGCAATGCGGCGTATGCACCGAAAAGTGCCCCACAAAGGCGATCAAAAACATCGATGCAAAGCCCGCACAGGTCAAGGAAGACGCATCGTGATAAACCAAAACTGACAGATAAAAGCCCCCTAAAAAGGGGCTTTTATTAGTTTATTAAAAGTAGACAAATTACAAAAAAATTATTGCGTTTATTTGATAAATGTGATAATATATATTACAAGGATATTACGGGTAATTTACAAAACGACCACAAAATGATTTAAAAAGGAGGAATTAAATTGAAAAAATCATTAAAAATGCTTATCAGCAGCGCAATGGTCGCGGTCATGACAATGACAAGCGTGACCGTGCCGAATTTGATGCTGTTTGGCACAACGGTAATGGCTGCGGAAGCAAGTGTTGATCTTGGCCAGACCGGCTATGAATCGGGCGCTTCTTTGGATGGTGTTTCGTTTGCGAACGGTGCGATAACCCTGCACGGAGCATTTACGGCAAGAAATGCAAACGATCATGGTGTGAATGTGGGCAATGGCGCATATATCACAATAGATGTGACGGGTCCCACACAAATTGACCTTGGCCTTTGCCAGTATGGCAATGCGGGTACCTATACTCTGTATAACGGCGAGACTGCTGTCGGCGAACCGATAGGGTCTACGGGCAAAGCGTGCGGAGCTGTCGGTACACTTGTTTATGACGGTGAGGAGGCAGCAACACTTACCGTTAAGTACGAAGGCAACGGCGGCTACCTTCATTCGATAGCAGTATCGGATTATGTATACGACCCGGGCCTGTCGGAGGCTGTTGCGGGCGCGACCGATACCCTGACATTTGATGCGACAAAATCGGGCAGCATAGGCAAGTTATACTCAACAAACCGTACTGTCAGATATATGGGTTCGGGCAGCTATCACAGCTACGGTTCAGCATTGAAGGCAGGTGATACATTTGAGATAAATGTTGCGGGCAATGCGACCATTACATTTACGGGTACTTCTCCCAATTATTCCAAAGCGCCGCAGACCTTTACGGTAACTTCATCTGCGGATGCGGGCTACAGCAAATCGGCTTCGACTGTCGGAGAAACAGAAAAGGGTTCGGTAAGCTTTGATTACGTTGGCGCTGCGACTACACTTAAATTTACCGTTGATTCGGGCACAACGTATCTTGGCGGTGTTACCGTTGAAAATGCGGCTGCTCCTGTCGGCGTGGCAAAAACCTTTGAATTTTGGCTTGATGATGTTGCGAAAGGTGAAGGCACTGAAGTTTTTGTTGCCCCCGGCGAGTATACATCGGAGGATTGGGGTGACAGCAAAATAACACTTTTTGCCAAGACCGATGAAAACTTTAAATCGATCAATGATAATTACAAGAATATCACAAGAGCCGGAAAAACCTGCAACGCATACAGAGGCGGCGTAAGATACAACAACACATTCAGTGCTCTGCCCAAACAGGGCGACGGCAGTTCGCTTTTGTTCCAACCTGTGGCTGACGGTATGGCTACGGTATATGTATATTGTAATCCTGCGAAGTATTTTAGGATCCATGACTTTGACGGTGACGGTAAATTTTTAAAGTATACCGACACAGAAACGGGTCCCGAGTCCTATTCGATATCCGTTAAGGCGGGTCATCAATATCTTTTCGCACCCTGCAGCTCTGACGATTTGGGTTTTGCGGGTCTGGAATATATAGTAAGCGAGCCTATAACGGTAACGGCATCCTACAGCAGCACGGGTCTTGAACTTGGCAGCGCGGCCATCACACTTATCGATACCGCAACGGGAGAGGAAGCCGGCCAATTTAAAGCGGGTACGGACTCACTTATACTTAACAAAAATCATACATACAAGCTGGTATCGAGTGATGCGGCCAAGAAACCGCTTATAGACGGTAAAGAGACATTTAAGGCGACATCGGAAAATATTGAAATAAATATCGAGGAGGTTGCCGATGTTACTCTTACCGGTAATATAGTAAGTGATGATGCTGACTTTGACGTTAGCAAGATAACCGAGATCAAGTTTACAAGTATGAACGACAGCAGTGTATCATACTCTACAACAAATATTGATGCGGAAGGCAATTATACCGTAACAATGAAGCCCGGCGAGTTTAACACAAGCGTTGTTTCGGCTGAGGGCTATGAAACAAAAGACCGTGTTTCGGTTTCGACGGATGCTTCGGCAAATGTAAACAATATCTATATTGAACCTTTGGGCTTTACAAGTGCTTCATACGGTGCGGCCGATCTGGAAGCATTGGTAGGTGTTACTACAGATAAGTATGTGACCTTAAACAACTTCAGCAAGCATGGCGGCGGTCATGGTCCTACTGCGGGAAACGGCGCAACTATCAGCATAAAACTCCCCGCAGCGGCTGCTGTAAGGGTAATGGTAAGCTACCAGGGCAGTTTCACCATAACAGGTAAAGGCGAGACTGTTTCGGCTGCCACAGAAACAAACGGCTCAACTGCCGAGGCTACCTATACTGCACCGAGTGCAGAAACCGTTACCGTAACCATCAACGGCACATCCTATGTAAAGGAGATAAACATTACACCTATAAACGATGTTGCGTTTACATCAAGTATAGATGTACCCGGCGATTATGCAACGCTTAAGGATGCTATCACAGCAATCAAGAGTATGGACCGACCTGCAGGTGAGGCGGGCCGTGTAACGATCAACCTTAAGGCAGACCTTCAGGAGCAGGTTCTTGTGGATGTACCCTATGTTACATTTGACGGCGGCGACGACAAACATGAGATAAACTGGTATTACGGCATGGCGGGTAAATATTACTCGGTAGACTCAAACGGATATTTCAACAGAACGTTGTTTATGGACAAGTATTCCAAGAAAAACGGTGCTGAAGCGCTTTGGGGCGGTGTCGTTATCGTAACCGGTGATTACTTCAAGGCAAAGAATGTTGTATTCAGAAACACATTCAACTATGAAGTTACCGACATGGAAATAGAGGACGGCGCAGAGCAGAGCGGCGCACTCAGGACAAAAGATACCAAGGTTCAGGAGTACGCATATAAGGAGCGTTCAAATGCACTTTATACAAATGCAAATTATATTGAAATAGTAGATTGTGACATTCTTTCATCACAGGATACACTTGGTGTAAACGGTGAAAGAAATACAGTTGCATATTTCAAAAACTGTACTATCGGCGGTAATGTAGACTATATCTGCGGCAGCGGTGCAATGGTCTTTGATGAATGTAAATTACAGTGGAAGACATTCAGCGACAAGAATAATGATAAGATAGGTTACATTTGCGCACCTAAGTCCAAGCCGTATGTTTTCAGAAACTGTACCGTGACAAAGGATGATGAATCAAAGGCTGTTGTAGGTAAATACGGCAGAACATGGGCAGGCGGATCAAACGCTACATTCTATAAGACGGAAACAAATGGCATGATCGACCTCGTAAGTTGGGGCGAAATGAATGCGAACGATTTGAATTCGGCAACATTCTACGAGTGTGAAAATACAAACAACGGTGAGGCATTTAACTCGACGGGTCGTCAGAAGAAGGACGGTTCTGTCAGTGATGTTGCGGCACAGGATATTCCCGAGGCACTTCATGCTTCCTATACTACCGACAAAATAGTAGCGGATGTGCTGAAAGCGTGGATACCCGATAGTTATGTATTTTCAAATCACGGCGACGTAAACGGTGACGGTGTTGTTGATAATCTTGATGCTAAGGCTATTATTCAGCTCGTTGCATCTATAAGCGGTACATATGATACTGTTCAGGCAGATTATGACCGTAATGGCGAGATAAATCTTCTGGATTCCATTAAGCTGTTAGACGATTTGTCGGCTGAGCAGGCATAATAAACACAATTACCAAAAACCATAAATATTATAAATATACCTAATATACCTAATACAAGGAGACCCCAAAAGGGTCTCCTTTTTTTGCTGTTTTGCGGGGTTTGTTACGGTACCCGCGCAATATTGTTAAAAAACCTTACAAATATTGTTAAAAATATGCACAATGACAAAAATTGTTTACAATTACGGAAGATTTGGTTTTTAATTAAGATTTTTATTATCCTGTCAATTATTTTGTGCCAATAAAATTGCGAAAATGAAAAACGCAGTAAAACAGCGGGTTTAAAGGTTGACATTGTGTCAACCTTCGTTCACGGTTTATTCATATTTAGTTAAAAATACCCATTTTCCGTAGGTTTATGGTCAAGATGCACAAAAACCGTTTGCTATATTTAGAAATTTTACATGATTTACAAAGAAATATTTTTGTGGTAACTTGGTAGTAATGTTTTTAATGCACAAAACAGAGGGATAAGGGCAAACGTTAAATCAGGGATTTTTTCAAGGAGGATAATTAAAATGAAAAAATTTAAAAGACCGCTCTCTTTGGCACTCAGCGTAATGATGATCGCAGCAAGCGGCATCATGGCAGTAAATGATGTATCATACCTTCCTACTGCGGTAGTGACCCAGGCGGCCACCACCAGCTGGAACTTCGGCGACTCGGCATTCAAAAGCCTTGGAACGATAAGCAAGGCATTTACGGTAAACGGTCTTCGCTTCCACGCAACGGACAGCAAGACAATGCAGGTAAAGGCAGAATCGGTTACCGTTGACGGCACCACATTCAAGTATGCGCTTGCACTCGGCGGCTCGGGCGCAGCTTCCTACAGATCGGTCTCGTTTGAAAACAGCGGCACATCCACAGTAAAGATCACCGCAAGATCTTCGGGCTCCGCTACAAGGCCTGTCGTTATTGCAGACGGCAAGGGCAATAAGCTTGCCACACTTAATGTTGGCTCGTCCGCAAGCCTTGTATCCGCAAAGATAACATATACAGGTACCGTATTCATCTACTCGGGTGACAGCGGCATCAACCTTTACAAAATACAGGTAGATTCAAGCGACAGCAGTTCATCAAGCAGTTCAAGCAGTTCTTCGTCAAGCAGCTCTTCGTCAAGCAGCTCATCAAGCAGCAGCTCGACAACAGCTACGGCACAGTCCAAGAGCTGGAACATGGGCGACAGCAATTTCAAGAGCCTCAGCACAATAAATTCCACCAAGACTGTGGACGGTCTCCAGCTTGTTGCAAACTCCTCAAAGACTATGAACGTTAAGTCAGAGAGCGTTACGGTAAGCGGCACAACATACAGCTATACGCTTGCACTCGGCGGCAGCGGCTCTACAACATACAGGGCAGTTGCAATGCCTATCAGCGGCAAGTCTACAATTAAAGTTACGGCACGCTCCAGCGGCTCCGAAACAAGGACACTTAATGTTACGGATGCTACGGGCAAGGTGCTCGGCAAAATAAGCTGCGCTTCTACGGCAGCAGTAGGCAGCGTTACCCTTGATTACTCGGGTACTGTTTACATCTACTCCGCAGGCAGCGGCATCAACATTTATAAGGTACAGCTTGACACAACGGGCTCACTTCCCGGCGGTTCAAGCTCAAGCAGCTCAAGCAGTTCTTCTTCGAGCAGCAGTTCAAGCTCAAGCAGTTCTTCTTCGAGCAGCAGTTCAAGCAGTTCAAGTTCGAGCAGCAGCTCATCTTCAAGCAGCAGTTCGTCCTCGAGCAGCAGCGGCACAACGATAGCAGGCGGCGTTGCTACAATTACAAGCGACAGCGAATCCGCACTTACAAACGCTATCAAGACAGTAAACAGCAGCGGCGGTACTATCTATATCAATACTCCCGTTGTTAATATAAGCACGACCTCTACCATCAAGCTTTCGGGCAGCAAGTCGGGCGGTATCGTTGGTGTTAAGCAGTCCGACGGCACATATCCCCGCATCAACTTCGTAAATGCAAGAAGCAAGGGCTCGACAGCAAGAGGTTTCACTATCAGCGGTTCCAACCAGTACATGAAGAACCTTATCATTGAAAACGCAGGCGACAACGGTATCTGGGTATCGGGTGCAAAGAACACACTTGACCATATCATCGCACGCTACAACAATGACTCGGGTATCCAGCTTTCCGACAATGCAAACGGCAACAGCCTGAAGTACTGCTACGCATACAGAAACTGCGACGTACCTACATACGGCGCAAATGCAGACGGTTTCGCACCCAAGCTCGGTGCTTCTAACACAGTATTTGAATACTGCTTCGCATGGGACAACAGCGATGACGGCTGGGACAGCTATGACAAGTCGGGCGACAAGTCCGCAACAGTTACCTACAAACATTCCGCTTGCTGGAACAACGGTAACCCCGATGTATTCACAGGTAAGTATGACCTCTCCAGAGGCAACTCCCTTGATAAGAATATGTGGACTATCCAGTATCTCTGCTCATCCGATTCAAGCTATGAGAGCAACTACAAGAGCGGCAAGATCGACCTTTCAAAGGGCAAGATCAACGGCACAAGCGCTTCAAGCTGGTACTCAAAGGCACAGAGCGAGATGAACGGCAACGGCTTCAAGTTCGGTTCCAAGACAACAGAAAAGAGCACATCCGTTAAGAGAACAGCAGATTACTGCGTAGCTTTCGACCACAAATCGAAGGGCTTTGACAACAACAACAGCGAGGGCTGCACAGGCTACATCACAAACTGCGCATCCTTCAACAACAACATAAACTATCAGCTTCCTTACACATTCGCTTCATGGTCAAACAACTGGAGCTGGGGTGCTAAGAAGGCAGACCAGTCCAAGCAGAGCCAGACACTTAAGAAGCCGAGCAACACATCGTCTGCTACAAACAGCTTCTACTCTGTAAGAAACAGCATTGAAAGCACAGTTAAGTCAAACAAGATACCCGACGGTACAAACTTTGACAACGCTATCAAGGGCTTAAGCTGATAAATAAAAACCACCTTGTTTTTAGGAGAGCGCGTTTGCGCTCTCTTTTTTTGCTGTCGAAAAAGCCGACAGCCTTGACGGAGGACATCTGTCTGATAAATTCTCCTGCGGCAGGTTTATGCGGTCGGCAAGCATAGCTGTTTTAAACAGTAATTATGCAAAAAAGGTAAAGTCAAAGTATTTATGCCTTGCAAATACACACTTTATATTGTATAATAATAGGAGAATTTCAAAAATCCGTGAAAAAGAGGACGATATTATGAAAAAAACCATTATTGTTACGGGCGGCGCGGGCTTTATCGGCTCCAACTTTATTTTTCATTTAATGGACAAATACCCCGATTACCGCGTTATCTGCCTTGATAAGCTTACATACGCAGGCAATCTCAGTACACTTAAAAGCGTTATAAACGACCCGAGGTTCAGGTTTGTAAAGGCCGACATTTGCGACAGAGAGGCTGTATACAGACTGTTTGAGGAGGAAAAGCCCGACATCCTTGTCAACTTTGCGGCGGAAAGCCATGTTGACCGCAGCATAGAGGATCCGTCTATCTTCCTTTATACAAATATAATCGGTACATCTGTGCTTATGGATGCGTGCCGTAAGTTTGGCATAGAGCGTTATCATCAGGTGTCCACGGACGAGGTCTACGGCGATCTGCCGCTTGACAGACCCGACCTGTTCTTTACCGAGGATACGCCCATACATACCTCCAGCCCCTACAGCTCGTCAAAGGCCTCGGCCGACCTGCTTGTGCTGGCGTACCAAAGGACATACGGCCTGCCCGTTACCATCAGCCGCTGTTCAAACAACTACGGCCCGTATCACTTCCCCGAAAAGCTGATACCCCTGATGATAGCAAATGCGCTTAACGACAAGCCGCTTCCCGTTTACGGCGAGGGTCTTAACGTGCGCGACTGGCTTTATGTGGAGGATCACTGCAAGGCTATCGACCTTATCATCCACAAGGGCACCGTGGGCGAGGTGTATAATGTCGGCGGACATAACGAAAAGCGCAATATCGACATAGTCAAGCTTATCTGTAAGGAGCTGGGCAAGCCCGAGAGCCTTATAACCTACGTTACCGACAGAAAGGGTCATGATATGCGCTACGCAATAGACCCCACCAAGATACATAACGAGCTTGGCTGGCTGCCCGAGACCAAGTTTGAGGACGGCATCAAAAAGACGATAAAGTGGTATCTTGATAACAAGCAGTGGTGGGAGACCATCATTTCGGGCGAATATCAGGATTATTACGAAAAAATGTACAGCAACAGATAAAATAAAAGCCGATGCGTTTTGCGCATCGGCTTTGTTTTAGTCAAAATATTCTTCTATCCAGTTTTTCAGCATTTCCTTTGGCATAAAGCCCACCTGTCTGTCGGCGAGGGCACCGTTTTTTAAAAGCACGATATTGGGTATGCTCATAACGGCAAATTCCCTTGCGGCGGCGTTGTTTTGGTCCACGTCACAGCTGTAAAACTCCACCTTTCCCGCAAGCTCCTCGCTCAGCTCGTCAAATATCGGCGCAAGCATACGGCACGGGCCGCACCATTCGGCGGAAAAATCCACCAGCGCTATTTTGGCGGCCTTTGCCGCACTCAGGTCGTTGTTTTCTATTTTGTTTATCATAGGTCATTCCTCCTTTTGCGAAAGGTACTCCACGGCAGACAGGGCGGCAATATTGCCCTCTCCCGCTGCCTTTATATATTGGTAGGGTCTGCCGGTTACATCACCGCAGGCAAAACAGCCCCCGACATTGGTGCGCATCAGCCTGTCGGCCACAATGTGCCCGTCCTTTGTTTCAAGCTGCGGCAAAAGGCGGTCTGCGGCTATGGCACGCCGCAGTATAAACACGCAGGACACGTCATAGCTGCCCTTGTCGGTCATAAGACGGCGCGTGGATATATCGGGCGATATTATTTCCTTTGGGATATCGTCATGCACCAGTATATTGCCGCCAAAGTCGGGCTTATCCTTGTAAAGCGGGAAAAAATGCACGGTTTGTGCCGTCTGCGACAGGTATTTTACCTCGCCCTCCTCTTCGGGGCTGTCGGCTATCACCGCAACGGGTCTGTCCCTGTGCAGGGGAGCATCGCAGGTGGCGCAGTAGCTTACACCCGTGCCTAAAAGCTCCTTTTCGCCCGCATAAAGGGCGGAGGGCACAACGCCCGCTGCTATTATAAGCGCGGCGGCGCTGTACATCGCGGATGACGAGCCCTGCAGGGCAAAGCCTTTGCCCATATCGTACACCGCGGTTATTTTTTCCTCGGTAATGCTTATTTCCATGCGTTCAAGGTGGCGCTTCAATGCGGCCGCAAGGTCGGCACCCGAAATATCGGGCAGGCCGGGGTAATTTCTTATTTTTTCGGCCTTGGTTATCTTCTGCGACAGCCCGGCGCGGCCGAACAGCAGCACGCTTTTGCCGCGCTGTGCCGCGGTTATCGCCGCGGATATGCCCGCGGGGCCCGTGCCGATTATCGCTATGTCGGCTTTGTCCATATCATCACTCCTTAAAAGGGTACGGTCTTATTCTTGGCAGGTCTGTATTAATTATACAGGTTTTTTCGGCAGGTGTCAATAACGGCAGGTTATTGCAAAAACCGCCCGCGTATGGTAAGATAAAGAAAAGGAGGCGTGAAAATGATATTTACACATAGCTTTGAGTCGGGTCTGGCCGACATAAACAACGAAAAAAAGGTGAAAAACAAGTCGCTTCTGACTTATCTGGAAAATATAGCGGGTCTGCACGCGGACAGCGTGAAAAACGGCCTGTACGACATAATCGAAACGGGCTTTACCTGGGTGATACTGGAGTGGAAGATGCAGGTCATAGATCGTCCCGCCTATGGGGAAAAGCTGGATGTGCATACATGGGCACGCAACAGCGGCAAATTTTACTGCTACAGGGATTTTGAGGTGTACTGCGGCGGTGCTTTAAAGGTGATAGCATCGTCAAAATGGATGGCGGTGGATATTAAAAACCTGCGCCCCATGCGCATTACGGACGAGCTTATCTCAAAATATATGCCCGAGCCCGATAAAAATGTTTTCGGCATAGAGGAGTTTGAAAAGATGAAGGAGCAGCCCGCCTACGATACGCAGGCCGCCTGTCCCGTGCGCAGGACGGATATCGACATAAACGGCCATGTGCATAACCTTGTCTACCTTGATATGGCGTATGAGCTGCTGGAGGGGGCGGAGCCCGATTTTGTGGAGATATCCTATAAAAAGGAGCTTCACTACGGCGATGATGCGCGTGTTTTGTGCCGCAGGGACGGCGAAAGTGCGTTTGTTGCGATAAAAACGGAGGCGGGCACGAGTGCCGTTTTAAATGTCAAATACAGCAAGCAAATTTAATGATCGGGTCCGATCACTTATAAGCCCCGTCATATCGCGGGCGTCCGATCGTTTTTGACGTTCACGATAATTAACCGCTGTATACGGCGCAAAGCCTTGTAAAAAATGCACAAGGCCCGCAAAGTCGGCTGTTTCAAATGTGAATAATGTGTAAACAAACTATTTATTAAGTATGAATAAATTGCAAATAAGCAAAAATTGACATAAAGACAGGGTTTGCGCATTTGCAATAATTATTAGAAATCTAATTTTAGTGGTGCGCTTTGCACAAAAACCTCCTGCCCCGAACCTATTTTTCATATAGTGCGATTGTTATATTTGCCCAAAAGTTTTTTGAGTTATTATGATTATTGATTTTGGGACGGCAATGCTGTTATAATCACAGTATAAGGAAAATAGGGGCCGTGAAGAAGACACGGCGTTATCACAAACAAGGAGGTTTTTTAAATGACAAGAAGAACAATAAGCTTTATTATGAGTCTTATACTTGTTCTCGGTTCAATGTTCTCGATGGTTATGAATGTCAGTGCAGCGGGCGTTACTCCCTCGGCAGGCAATATCTACTACATCAAGAGCAAGAACAGCGGCCTTTACCTCACCGTACAGGGCGACTCAAAGGCTAATGCGGCAAACGTAATACAGTCAACAGGTACAGGCTCACTCGGACAGCGCTGGATCCTTGAAAAGAATTCAAACGGCACCTACCGCTTACATCCCGCAACAGATATGAGCGGCGGTATGTCCCTTGACGTTGCATACGGCAGCCAGGACAACGGTGCAAATATACAGATCTATCAGAACAACGGTCAGTCTCCCCAGAACTTTGGTATAAAGGCAAGCGGCGACGGCTATGCTATCACAACGGAATGTTCAAATCACTCAAAGGGTCTTGACGTTTCGGGCAAGAGCAAAAACTCGGGCGCAAACGTATTACAGTATCAGTTCTACGGCGCAGACAACCAGGTTTGGTATTTTGAAAATGCACAGTGGCCTAACGGAAGCAACAGCGGCTCAAGCTCAAGCTCAAACACAAATACCAACACAAATACAAACACAAATACAAACAACAATAACTCCGGTTCTTCAAGCAGCAGCTCATCTTCGGGCGGCTACACAGCATCCAAGAGCTGGAACTTCTCCGATACACAGTTCAACGGTCTTCGCACCGTATCATCAAACGTAACGATCGACGGTCTTACCATCCTTGCAAACAGCAGCAAGACGGTATCCGTTCCTTCGGCACCCGTATCGGGCTATCAGTATTGCCTCGCACTCGGCGGCGGCGGTACGACCACATACCGTGCGGTAGCACTCAGCGTAAGCGGCTCTACAGCACTTAAAGTAACAGCTAAATCAAGCGGTACAGATACAAGAACACTTGTAGTAGTAAACGGCAGCGGCCAGCAGATCGGCACTATCGACTGCAACGGCAACCTTGCAACAGGTACTGTTACCATCAACGGCAACGGCACTATCTACATCTACTCAAAGGCAAAGGGTATCAACATCTACAAGATCCAGATAGATACCACAGGTTCGGTACCCGGCGGCGGCGGTTCATCAAGCGGCAGCAGCAATAATACCAACAACAATAACAACAATAATAACCACAATAATAGCAACAGCGGTTCTTCAAGCAACACGGGCGCAAGCAACGTATCTTCCAAGATCGACTCAAACGGCTACCCCGATCAGCTTATGGAATTCGTATCGACAAGCGACGGCAAGTTTGTAACGGCAAACGGCAGCAGCATCGTATCAAGCGGTACATCCTCAACGGCTAACCGTTGGAAGATCGTTTCAAAGGGCGGCGGAAGCTACCAGATCTTCAACGCAGCTACAGGCAATGCACTTACCGTAAACGGTGTAAACACATGGAACATCTCCGCAGTTAAGAACGATTCCAACGGCAACGGCCTTAACTACAAGATAACAAACGGCTCAAACGCACTTACGCTTTCGGGCTCCAACTACACATTATCGGGCTACAACGGCTCCGCATCACAGAATTTCCGCTTCAACTCTCACGGTGCTGAGGGCTTCGCAGGCTACTGCAAGACCATGAACGGCGCAGAGAAGGCAAGCGTTACGGGCGGTGTACTCGGCCAGGTAGTATATGTAAACAGCATAGGCGACCTTCAGAAATATGCAAGCGGCTCAACTGCTTACACCATCGTTATCAACGGCAATATTTCACAGGGCAGCCTTACAAAGGTAAATGTCGGCAAGAACAAGACCTTTATCGGCAAGTTCGGTGCAGGCACACTTAACAACGTACATTTCAGATGCGGTTCGGGCACAGGCAACCTTATATTCAAGAACATAAGATTCCAGCACAACTCGAACATAAATGACAACGACGATATCCAGATGTATATCACAGAGGGCAACAACTTCTGGCTTGACCACTGCACATGGGCAGGTCACAGCGGTATGCAGAGCAACGACCTTGACAAGCACGTTTATGTCGGTGCAAAGGCAGACTACTGCTCAATAACAGCTTGCTACTTCGGCGGCCATAAGTACGGTCTTATCCTCGGCTATCCTCAGGAAGACGGTGCAGGCAAGGGTTACAGCGGTTATCCTCGCATGACAATAGCAAACAACTACTTCTACAACAACTATACAAGAGCACCCGGCCTTATGCGCTACGGTAACTTCCATTGCTACAACAACTATGTTTACGGCTTCAACTTAGGTTATACACCTTACACAGGCTGCAACATCTACTCCGAGAAGAACTACTTCGAGAAGGGCAGCTATGCAGGCCGCGTAGTTGACGACCACGGTGTTGGCGCATTCACAGACAACGGTTCCGTTCTTACATCAAGCGTATCCGGTCTTAAGACAGGTCAGACCAACTGGAGACCCGGCAACAACTACGGTTATGCAACAAGAAGCGCAAACGATGCAAAGAACTGGGCAAAGGCTAATGCGGGCGCACAGAACAGCAGAATAGTATACGCTATCGATTGATAAAAACAAACAGAAATCATCCTTTGGGGGCTGCGAAAGCGGCCCCCGTTTTTTGTGCTTGCAAATTACGCGGTTTTAGGGTAAAATAGTAACAGGGACTCTCCGTGATCTGATTTTTACACAGCCACAGCGTTTTCGGAGATGCCGCAATACAGTACCGGAAGGAAATTGAAATGAACAAACAGCAAAAGATAGATTGGGTGAAATACTGGAAGGGCTTTACGCTGGGCTTTTTGATGCTGGCGTGGATAATAGCCGTGTTTTACCTGCGTTATCCGCTGTGGATAATGATACCCATAACCTTTGTTTATCTGGTGATAAATATTATTATATTTTACAGCTATTTTCTGGGTATGGTGGGCAATTTTTATTACTTTACGCGCAACCCCGACAAGGCGCTTTATTACTACCGCAAGGCGGTGGCCAAAAACACCAAAAATGTGGCGGCGCTCTACAATTACTCGCTGGAGATGCTGCACCTCGGCAATGCGGAGGAGGCACTCATCTACCTTGAACGCGCCGAAAAGTACAATACAGCGCTTTTGTATGAAAAAAATATACCGCTTGCGGTCAGCAGCTGCTACTGGATAATGGGCGGCGAGGAAAACATACAAAAGGGCATAGAGATACTGGAAAAGCTGAAGGACAGCTACGGCTATGTAAACTGCAGCGTTTATATCACGCTGGGATATTTTTATCTTTTAAAGGGAGAGCTGGACAAGGCCGAGGAATACACAAAGGTCGCAATAGAGGACAACGACGAGTATGCGCCCGCATGGGACAACATGGGGCAGATAGCCTTTGCACGGGGAAACTATGACGATGCCCGCGGGCACTTTGAAAAGGCGCTTGAATACCGCCCGACAATGGTGGACAGCCTGTATTACATGGGTGTTATCAGCGAGGACGGCGGCGATAAGGAAAAGGCGCTGGAGTTTTACAAAAAGGCCGAAAAATGCAATATTTCTGCCTTGAATACGGTAACGCGCGAGCAGGTATGCGCAAAGATAGCGGCACTTGAAGGCGGTGAAGGGCAATGAAGCAGACGTGCAAGCAATGCGGTAAGGAATTTGAGCTGACCGAGGGCGAGATAAAGTTTTACAAGGACAAGGGACTGTCGCTGCCCAAGCGCTGCGCACAATGCCGCGAGTCGAATAAAAAGGAAAACAACGCGAAAAAGTCCGGTAAAAAATGGGGCGCTGCGGCTGCGGCCGTTATCGCTGCCGTAGGACTTATGGCGGGACATAGTGCCGTAAACCACGACACAGCCGCGCCTGTTCAGCAAAGTGTTCAGCAGGAAATAAGCGTGCAAAGCGCGGAACAGGAGAATATCGCACAGCCCGCCGCAGAGGCGGTACAGCCTGCGGAAACGGCAGAGGATGCCTATGTGCAGGAATATTATTTCAGAAACAAAAACACAAGGGACTCGCACTTTAAAAAGCACGGCGGCGAGTTCGGCGGCGCGTATGCGACCCCGCAGGAGTACGAAACGGGCGCGGATAAGGCTGCACACAGCGACAAGGCGCTGCATAAGACGGAAAAGGAAGACGGCGACGACGTTTATTATATAGAGGACACAAACGAGTTTGTCGTGGTTTCCACAGACGGCTATATAAGGACGTATTTCAAGCCCGATGCGGGCAGGCGCTATTTTGACAGGCAATAGGCCGATAGATTTTGTTTGGAGGTGAGTTACGGTGCAGTGGTATAAAAAATCAAAACGAATAACGCTTTTGGCGTTTGTTATAATACTTGTTTTTAATATTGCTCTACCGCTCACGGCATACGCGGACAGCGGCAAAAAGGTCGTGCGTGTGGGCTGGCACGAGCCGCCTTATTTTATCACGAACGAAACGGGCAGACAGTCGGGCTATTCCTATGAGTACCAGCGCAAGGTCGCTGCATATACCGGCTGGGAGTACGAATATGTGGAGGGTACCTGGACAGAGCTTATGCAAAAGCTCAAAGACGGCGAGATCGACCTGATGAGCGATGTGTCCTACACGCAGGATCGTACAAATTATATGCTGTTTTCGTCTATCCCCATGGGCACGGAGGCGTATTATATCTTCGTCCCGCCCGACAACGACGAGATAACGGCGGAAAACCTTATGTCGCTTAACGGAAAGTGCGTGGGCGTTACAAAGGGCAGCATACAAAGGGATATTTTTGTTGACTGGGCAGAAAAGCACGGCATAAAGGTAAAGCTTAAGGAAATAAACGGCGGCGGCGAGGAGTCGATCAAGCTGCTCGGCAAGGAGTTTGATGCCTATGTTACAATGGATGTGTATGGCTCAAACGATACGGCCGTGCCCGTTTGCAAGATAGGCTCGTCGGATTTCTATTTTGCGGTAAACAAGGACCGCCCCGACCTGCTTGCCGAGCTGGATGCGGCGCTTAATAAAATACAGGATGAAAATAAGTATTACGACCAGCAGCTTCACGACAAATACCTTAAAGCAAGGGAGACCAACCTCTACCTCGGCACGGCCGAAAGAAAGTGGCTTGCCTCTCACGGCAGTATAAAGGTAGGCTATCAGGACAATTACCTTGCGTTTTGCGCAAAGGACCCCGAAACGGGGACGCTGACGGGCGCACTCAAGGATTATCTGGATTATGCCTCGACTGCGTTTGAAAATGCGGATATAAGTTTTGAACCCGTCTGCTTCCCGACGGCGGCTGCGGCCATTGAGGCGCTTAAAAGCGGCGAAATCGACTGTGTGTTCCCCGCCAATCTGACGGATTACGATGCGGAGCAGCTTGACCTGCTGATGACACCGGCGATAATGCACTCGGAAATGGAGGCGGTGGTGCGCGCATCGGAGCAGAAGGAGTTTGTAAAGCAGGAAAAGGTCGTTGTTGCCGTAAACGAGGGCAATACAAACTACGACATCTTCCTTGCGGAGCATTATCCCACATGGGACAGGGCGTATTTTAAGGACACCCCGACGGGGCTTGCTGCCGTGGCAGACAAAAAGGCGGACTGCGTTATAATAAGCAGCTACCGCTACGGCAATATTTCCAAGCAATGCGAAAGACTGCATCTTACAACGGTCTATACGGGTGTTGACATGGACTTTTACTTTGCCGTGCGCGAGGATGACACACAGCTTTACTCCATCCTTGCAAGGCTTACGAATATCCTGCCCGAATCCGCTGTACATACCGCCCTGACCTATTATTCCACCGAGGATGTAAAAACGGGCGCGGTGGATGTTATAAAGGAAAACCTTGTTACCATAATGATCGCGATAGTGTCGGTGCTGCTTGTTATATTGCTTCTGCTGCTTCGCAGCATCCGTGCCGAGCGCAAGATAATAGAGGAGGAGCATCTTGTAAAGGCGCTTAACAAGCGTGTGTTTGTGGATGCACTCACCTCCGTAAGGAACAAGGGCGCATTTGACGAGTATATCCAAAACCTTCAGGACCGTGTGGACAACGAGGAGCGGATAGAGTTCGGCATGGGCATATTCGACTGCAACAACCTTAAACAGGTAAACGACCAATTCGGTCATGACAAGGGCGATATTTATTTAAAGACCGCTTGTCAGCTTATCTGCAAGGTATTTTACCACAGCCCCGTGTTCAGGATAGGTGGCGACGAGTTTGCCGTTGTACTGCAAAACGAGGATTTTGACAACAAGGACGAGCTGATAGAGCAGTTTGAAAAGCTGCGCTGTGAGAATAACGAGTCGGTCACAAACAAGTGGGAAGAAATACATATCGCAATAGGCATTGCGGTATACGACTCGGATTTTGACGGCTCCATCAGCGATACCATACGCCGCGCCGATAAGATAATGTATGAGCATAAGCGTATAGGAAAGGCAAAGGAGCAGCAATAACGCAAAATAAAAGCACCTGCGGTGATGTCGGAAACATACCGTGCGGGTGCTTTTTGTTTATTTTTTTATCCTTTGCTTTATAAGTATATCCAGAAATTCGCCCAGACTCATGCCCGTCTGCGCAGCGGCGGCGGGTATAAGGCTGTGGTCGGTCATACCGGGCAGGGTGTTTATCTCGATAACATATATCTGCTCGTCCTTTACCAGCATATCCACACAGCCGTAGCCCTTGCAGTGCAGTATGTTAAAGGCCTTTACGGCTATATCCTCTATCATTTTTTTCATGTATTCGGGCAGGGTGGTGAACGATACCGCACTTTCGCGGCTTAAATACTTTGCATCGTAATCGTAAATGCCCTTTGCCTTGTTGATGTCAAGCACGGACATTATCCGCAGCCCGTCCTCGGTCTGCACCACGGCGCAGGTGACCTCCTTGCCGTCTATGTATTTTTCTGTGACCGCATCGTCGGCATAGGCCGTGCGTATGTTTTCAACGGCCTTTTTAAGTGCGGCAAAGTCCTCCGCGACCTCAATGCCTATACTTGAACCGCCGCGGTTAGGCTTGACGATAAGCGGGTATTCAAGCTGCTCGAGCCTTTGCTCAAAGGTGTTTATATCGGCATCGAGCGGGATAAATTCGCCGTCGATAACGGGGATATGTGCCTTTGACATAATGTCCTTTGCCGCCTGCTTGTTCATGCAAAGTGCGCACGAAAGTATGCCGCTGCCCGCATAGGGTATGTTAAGACACTGCAAAAGCCCCTGTACAGCGCCGTTTTCACCGCGGCCGCCGTGCAGCGCACTTAAAACAAAATCGGGGGCAAGCGCTATAAGCTGCATCACCCATGCGGTGTCGCGCTTGTCCTTGGGCAGTTCTATGGTGTGTATATCGTATTTTTGCGTATCAAGATTTTTAAGTATATTTTCGGCAGATCTGAAAGAGACCTCGCGCTCTATGGAGCTGCCGCCCGTAAGCACGGCAAGCTTTAATTTATTCATCGTATCCGACCTCTCTTAATTTTTGTGCCCCGACCTCGGGCAAAATGGAATTTATGTAGCACCCCGTGCTGAATTCAAAGCCCGCCATATGGCCTATGCGCGGTATTATCTGTGCATAGAAGTGAAAGCAGTCGTCAAATTGGCGGCTTTTGGGTGCGCTGTAAAAGCACACATTGTAGCAAAGTCCCTCGTACACCTTGTTAAGACGTGATACGGAGTGTTTCAGCATTATGCCGAAGTCCCGCAGCTCCTCGTCCGTAAAATCGCGTATGGAGGCAATGTGGCGCTTGGGCAGTATATCCATCTCGTAGGCAAATTTTGCATCCGCGGGCATATAAACGCGGAAATGCTCGCTCTCCTCAACGACACGGGTGCCGAAGTCCAGATTGCAGTAGTAGCAAACGCCGTGCTCCTTGTAATAATCACCCAGCACCTGACATAAATGCTCCATTTTAAGCGGCACCACACACATTGCAGTTATCTGCCAATGGCTGTGGCTCTGGCTTGCACCCGCATCTATGCCCTGATTTTTAAACACCTGCACAAAGCTGCACCGCTCGTCGCCCTCCAGCTGTATAAAACGCTGCTGTATCACCTGCATCAGCCTGTGCATATGGTCGATGCTGAACTGCGACAGCCTTTCCTCGTGGTCGGCGGTGTCTATCAGCACGTCATGCACGCCGTAATGCTCCGCCGTGTTGGCAAGAAACGGGTATTTGTTGGGCACTATCCTTATCTGGTTATCCTCCGTTGCGCTGATAAGCGGCGGGGTCATGTGCGCGTTTTCAAGACAAAACGGGCAGTATTCCCGCGGGGTGGTGCGCACGTTTATCTTTTTGAAGCTGTGCGGCCTGTTGGCGCGGTCGGTAGCGTAAAACACATATTCACCCGTTAAGAAACATCGCTTCATCATAGAATATCACATCCTTTTACTTTTCTTCCGAAATATACCATTTTTCTTCGTTGTCAAAAATACTTGTAAGCGAGGGGTGTATATCGCCCTTTATCTTGCTGCTTGTAAGCAAAACAGAGGATTTAAAGGCAATGCCTATGCATGGCAGCTCGTCCGCGCAGTACGCCTGAAGCTCCCTCACGCTTTTTTTGTAGTTTTCGTCACCGAGTGCGCTTTTGCAGGCCGCAAGCAGCTCGTTCATGTGCGCATCGCTGTATTTGCCGTAGTTTATGGTGCCGCCCGTTTGCAGCAGCATTGACGGCTCTATACGGGGCGTAAACTCCGTGCCGCCGATATACAGCTGAAAATCGCCCCTTTGCAGACGGCTGAAATATGTGCCGAAGTCAACGGCCTCTATCTCGACCGTTATGCCCATATCGCGCAGAGCACCTGCCACAATGTTGGCCACGCGCAGCCGCTCTGTGCTGTCGTTGTTTACAAGTATGGACAGGGTAAGCTTTGACAGGTCATAGCCCGAGGCGGCCATCATATTGTGCGCAAGCTCGGGGTTGTAGCTGTAGTTGTCAAGCCCCGCGGGTGCCGAAAGCGCCGATGCGGGATTTATCGGGGTAATGCTTCTTGCGGCGTTGCCCAGATATATGTCCTTTACTATGTCATCAAGCGGTATGCCGTAGGCAAGACCCTGACGGAAGCTGTTGTTTCGCAGTACGGGCTGCGTAAAGTTAAAGCCGATAAATTCAAAACGGTTGCTGTTGTATGCCGTTGCGTTTACATCGCGGCCTATATTCATAGAGCCCATGGTGCTAAGGTCCGCGCACAGCACATCCGTCATGCCCGCACGAAAGGCATCCGTGTCGCTTTGCAGGTTTGGCGCAAGCATAACATCCACCCTTTGTATGTAGGGCGTGCCCTTGACGGAGGAATTGACCGCTTCAAGCGTCATATGGTGCTTTTCGCGGTAATCCGCCATGCGGTAGCAGCCGCTGCCCAGCGGCTTCATATCGTTTGTGCCCGTGCGGTAGTGGTGCTTTGGTATAACGGGAAAGCACAGGTTGTACGCACAGCCGCCGTAGGGCTCGGAGTAGTTTATGACCGCCACATGGCGGCTGGATTGGTAACAGCTTTCCACATTTGCCATGGCGGGCTTGTAAATAGAGTCCGACGGGGCATTTTTTATCGTCTGCAATGAAAAAATAACGTCTGCGGCGGTTATTGGCGTGCCGTCCTGCCAGACAAGGTCGTCGTTAAGGACTATGCTGAGTGTGCTGCCGTCCGCGGAAAGCTTGTATTCACGGGCAATACACGGGGATATCTGCTGCTCGTCATCAAGGGTGAACAGCGGCAGAAATATAAGCCCCAGCACCCTGTCAACACGCAGGTCTCTGTTTTCAAGCGGGTTAAGGGTCTCGGGATAGCCCATTGACAGGCTTATCGAGCCGCCGCTGTCTATAAATATCTCCTCGCCCGTGCGGCTGTCCACTATGGACTGCTGACCCTCGGCGGGCTGTTCCGTTTCGGGGGTCTGCGCACAGCCGACCGTATATATAAAAATTAAAAGCAATGCAAATATACTTTTAAAACTCTGTTTCTTGTCCATAAAAATTTACCTTTATCAAAAATCTGTAAATATATTGGTTTATCCGTATTTTTATAACGTAATCCTGGGTCTCCTTGTAGGGGATGTTTTTAAGGCGCAGGGTCTTTCCGTCGGGGCTGTAGGTCTCGTCGTCGAGCCATTTTGATATATTGCCCGTGCCTGCGTTGTACGCCGCCACCATAAGCGTAAGGTCGCCGTCAAAGCGGGCGCTCAGGTAATGGAGATACCAGCAGCCCATCTGTATATTAAGCTCGGGCTCCTTTATGCGGAAAATATTGAAGTTTTCCACGGGTATCTGCGGCGCTATCCAGTTTGCGGTCTCGTCCATAAGCTGCATAAGCCCCTTTGCGCCCTTTGCGGACTGCGCATCCGTATCAAAGCCGCTTTCGGTGTTTATGACCGCACACACCAGCGCGGGGTCAAGGTCGTACTCGGCGGCATATTTTTTTATGGTATCGTAATGCTGCAGCGGAAATAATATGCTTATTGCGCAGTAAAGCACCAATACCGTCAAAAGCAGCAATATTACAAAGCGTTTGAAGCGCTTGCGTAGTTCTTTAAACATTATATTCTCCCGTTTTGCTTCGCCTGCTCATTTAAAGCGTAAAATGCTTTTTTTACAATGGGTCCAAGCTGCGATATATCATCGTAGTTGTTCATGATAATAATATCGAATATATCGTGGTGATCAAACGACGGCACCTGGTTTTTAAAACGCTCGAGTGCCTTTTCACGGGTTATGCCGTCACGGCGCATAACGCGCTCAAGACGCAGCTTTTCGTCCGCATCCACAAGCCACGCGGCATCGCAAAGCGGCATAAGCCCCGCCTCGCGCAAAAGCGGCGCATCTATGACGATATACGCCTTGTCGGCGTTTTCGGCAATGATGTCGGCAATGCGCTTTGTTATATGGCCGTGGGATATCCCGTTTAAAAGCTCAAGCTTTTTTTTGTCGTTAAAAACTATGCCGCCGAGTATCCTGCGGTCTATCTCGCCGTTTTCGCCGAGTATTTCTTTGCCGAAGGCATTTACTATGTCGTCGTAGGCACAGCCGCCCTTTGCCATGTTTTCGTGGGCAAGCCTGTCGCAGTCTATGATATGGCAGCCCAGCTTTTCCAGTATCCTGCATACCTCGCCCTTGCCGCTGCCGCTGTTTCCCGTCAGTCCTATTATATACGGTTTATTTTGCGTCATACCAATTTTCTCCGTATTTTACATCCACCACAAGCGGCACCGAAAGGCTGGCCGCATTCTGCATCTCGTCAATAAGTATTTTTGTGACCTCTTCCAGCTCGGGCTTGTAGACCTCCAGCAAAAGCTCGTCATGCACCTGCAAAATAAGGCGCGATTTGTGGTTTTCAAGTGCCTTGTGCACCCTTATCATCGCAATTTTGATAATGTCGGCGGCGGTGCCCTGTATGGGCATATTCATCGCCACGCGCTCGCCGAAGCTGCGCAGGTTGAAGTTGCTGCTCGAAATTTCGGGGATGTATCTTATCCTGCCGTATTCGGTGCGGGCAAAGCCTGTTTTGTGCGCCGTTTCGACCGCCCTGTCAAGGTATTCCTTTACCCTTGGATAACGCGCGAAATAGCCGTTTATATAGCTGTCGGCCTCGGCCTTGGTGATGTTAAGGTCACGGCTTAAGGAATAGCCGCTTATGCCGTAAACTATGCCGAAATTGACCGCCTTTGCATTGGAGCGCTGCAGCGGCGTTACCTGCTCAAAGGGCACATCAAACACCTGCGATGCCGTCAGACGGTGGATATCCATGCCGTTTTTAAAGGCGTTTATAAAGGTCTCGTCGCCCGATATATGCGCCAGCAGGCAAAGCTCTATCTGCGAATAATCGCCGTCAAGCAGTACATAGTCTTTGTCGGGGATAAAGACCTTCCTTAGCTGCCTGCCAAGCTCCATGCGTATGGGGATATTCTGCAAATTCGGCTCGGTGGAGCTTATGCGTCCCGTTGCGGTTATGGTCTGGTTAAAGGTGGAGTGTATCCTGCCGTCGTCCTTGCAGATAACGGCAAGCAGCCCGTCAACATAGGTGCTTTTAAGCTTTGTATGGCTGCGGTACTCCAGTACCTTTCTTACTATCTCTTCCTTGTCGGCCAGCTTTTCCAGTATGTCGGCGTTTGTTGACCAACCCGTTTTTGTCTTTTTGCCGCCCTTTAAGCCCAGCTTTTCAAACAGTATGGTACCGAGCTGCTTGGGCGAATTTATATTGAATTCCTCGTCGGCAAGCCAGTATATCTCTTTTGTCAGCTCGTCTATCTTTAATTGAAGCTTTTCGCCGTATTCCCTTATGCCGTCCGCATCCACGCGCATACCGTAAAGCTCCATGTCGCCCAGCACATACACAAGCGGCAGTTCTATATCGCGGTAAAGCGCATCAAGCCCCTTTTCGGCCATTTCCTTTTCAAGCACGGCCTTTGCCGAAAAGTCGATATCGGCACAGCCGCAGCAGTAATCAATCGTCTTTTCGCGCTCTGTCACTATAAGCTCGCCGAGCGGCTTGCGTGACTTGCCCTTGCCGAAAAAGCTGTCCTCGTCGGGGAATGCCGTGTTGAGATAATCGGCCGCAAGGCTTGCGTGGGAATAGTCGTTTTTGCTTGCATTTAAAAGATATGCGGCTATCGAGGTGTCAAACACGGCGTTTTTAAGCGTAGTGCCGTGCTTTTTAAGATAGACGTAGGCCGCCTTTATATCGTGAAAAATTTTCGGTGTATCGCCCTCGAATACGGGGGCAAAAACCTCCAGAAGCTCGGTCTCGGGCAGGGCGGCGACCGCACCGTCAATGCCGCAGCCGCTTACGGCAACAGCCTGAAGCCTGCCGTCCTCAAAAAACAGGGCAAAGGCCGCGGTGTCCTTTATTTTGGCCGCTATATCCAGCGCCTGTGCCTTATCATCGGTAAAAATATAGTTTTTCTTTGCCTTTTCCGCCTTTTCCGCACCCGTATCCACGGCCGAAAAGCGATTTAAAAGGCTTTTGAAATTATGCGCCCTGAATTCCTCAAAGGCCTTTTCGTTAAAAATGTTGTCGGCCTTTGTGTCCGCAAAATCAAGCTCTATCGGGACATCGGTCTTTATGGTGACGAGCCATTTGCTAAGCCGTGCCTGCTGTGCGTATGTCTTTAAATTTTCGCTTGCAAGGCGGGGCTTTACCTCGTCTGCGTGCTCGATGGCGTTTTCCACCGTGTGAAACTGACTGATTATCTTGGCGGCGGTCTTTTCGCCCACCTTGGGCACGCCGGGCACGTTGTCGCTGGCATCGCCCATAAGCGCCTTCATCTCGATAAATTCAAGCGGAGTCACGCCGTAGGTCTCCTCCACCTGTTTTGCAAAGTAATCCTCCACAACGGTCTGTCCGCCCTTTGTTTTGGGTATGCGTATCTGTATGGTATCGGTTGCCAGCTGCAAAAGGTCGCGGTCGCCCGATACGATAACGGGGGTAAGCCCCTCCTTTTCCGCCCTTACCGCAAGTGTGCCCAGCAGGTCGTCCGCCTCATAGCCGCCCAGCTCCACGGTTTTTATATCCATGGCCGCAAGCACCTTTTTTAAAAGCGGTATCTGCGGGCGAAGCTCCTCGGGCATGGATCTTCTGGTGCCCTTGTACTGCGCAAATTCAAGGTGACGGAAGGTGGGCTGGTGTACATCAAAGCAAACGGCGCACATATCGGGGCGCTCGTCGTCAAAAAGCTTGAAAAATATGTTTAAAAAGCCGTAAACTGCGTTTGTGTACTCGCCGTTTTTGTCGGTCAGAAGCGGCATTGCGTAAAATGCGCGGTTTATAAGACTGTTGCCGTCCAAAAGCATTATCTTGGGCATGAAATTTACCTCCCGTTTGTCTGTTTCAGAAGCCTTTGTTTTTAAGCTGCGAAACTATATCTATGTATTTTTCCGTGACATCAAAGCCGCGGAAGTTCTCTCTTTTTAAATCTATGATGTCGCCGTGCGAAATACCCCTGCGGTATTTGTTGACTATCGTGCCCTGGTACTCGCCCCATTTTGCAGATTCAACAGTCACAAGGCCGTCGTTTTGCCTGCTGTCGGTCAGCGCGATAAAGGCGTAGGGCAGCGGCAGTATGCGGTCGCTGAAAAAGTTTTTCAGGACAGCGGTGTAGCTTTGGTAGTATACCCCGTCGGCATCGGGACAGTTTTGGTTGAACACCTCCGCCTGCGCCGAGGTCAGGTCAAAGGCGGCCGCGCAAAAGTCGGGGCGCACATCGCCGAAACGGCGGAACATGGCGTTGACATAACGCTCCGCAAGCTTGAACAGCGGTTTGGGCATCTTGGTCAGAAAATCCGCTATGGGCGAGCCCCTGTGCGGGGTGCCGATGGTGGTAAGGCTTGCCGTGTACGGCGCAAGCCCCAGCTTGCTTATTGCATATCTGGCATCAAGGCCGCCCTTTGAGTGGGCGATGATATTTACCTTTTCCGCACCCGTTTCCTGCAAGACCAACTTTACGGTCTCGCAAAGGTCCTCCGCGTTGTGCCGTATATCGCCCCAGGCCTCCTGATGGCCGTAGTAGACGACAGCGCCGTTTTTTTGCAGCACCTTGGGTATCCTGCCCCAGTAGTTGAAGTAGTGCAGGTCACGAAAGCCCAGCCCGTGTACCATGACAAGCGGGTACTTTGTACAGCATACATCGCTGCTGCGGCCGAGATCCTCTTTTATCTTATAGCTGAAATACTCGTATTCAAGGGCGGCGGTGCGTGCCATATACACCATTGCGATAAGCCCCAGCACGGGCAGATGCAGCGCGATAATGCAGACAATGCGCTTTACCACGCTCAGCCAGCTGCTTGTAAGTATTATCCTTATTATGCCCGACATACCGAGCGCCCATATAAAAAGCAGGGTCAGCACAAGGTCGGTTATAAATATCCCCGTGTGCGGATCTACGCCGCAGCGCAGGATAAGCGTACAGTACAGAGCCGCCTGTATCAGCTGACACAAAAAGCAGGCGGAAAGCTGCAGCTCGCCGCCGTGCATTGCATAAAGACGGACGGTCTCGCCCTTTACGCGCTTTGTCGGTATAATAAAAAGCCTTAAAAACGCATATGCAAAAACAGGCAAAAGACACAAAAGCCACAGCCACGGCAGGGGAAGGTATTTGAATATCAGATAGCCTATCCCCGCAAGATGCGGCAGAAAAAACAGCGACAAAACAATAAAAACACTCAATTATTTTATCTCTCCCGCTATTTTAGCACAAATCGTTTTTTGCTCGTCGTCCGTTACCTTTGCAACGTGACCCGGGAACGAGGGCCAGTCGCCCTTGTGGCGCGGGATAACGTGGATATGGTAGTGCATTACCGACTGCCATGCCGCCTCGCCGCTGTTTTGCAGGATATTCACACCGTCTGCGTTCATGGCCTTTTTAACGGCCTCCGCGGTCTTTTTTGCAACTGCGTGCGCCTTTGCCACGGTGTCCGAGTCAAGCTCGAATATGTCCGCGCCGTGCTTTTTGGGCAGAACCAGACAATGACCGGGGTTCGCGGGGTTCGCATCTAAAATAACGCGAAAATCCGCATCCTCGTATACCGTGTTTGTGGGGATATCCCCGTTTGCTATCTTACAAAAAATACAATCGCTCATTTTTATAATTCCTCCTTTTAAATATGTCCTTTATTATTCGTAGCAGGGATAATCCCCGTCTATTACAAATTTATCCGGATGTGCTTTTATATAATCGTTCATCAGCTGATACGGGTTGTTATCGTAATAAAAATCATCCGGCGCGTTAAAACCGTCAAAGCCCTCGCTTTCGGATAATTTGTCGAGTGACTTGCTTCGCTCGCTTTCGTCAAGGGGTACCGAGCCGCCGAACATATCTATTGCCTTTTGAAAATTATCCGCACAGCCCGAAAGTGCCGGCAGCAGGCACAGAAGTGAAAATGTAAATAATATTTTCATTGTGTATGGAGTTCCTTTCAAAAGATATTCAGGCTGCTTTTTCTTCGCCGAAAAATTTGTCGTACCAAACCAAAAACATATATATCGTCCATATCTTGCGGCTGTTGTCGGCCTTGCCGGCGCGGTGATCGTCAAGATATTTCATGATTTTGTCGGTATTGAAATATTTTTTTGCACCCTCACTGTTAAAGGCGTGCTTTACCCTTGCGTAATACTTGTCCTCTTTCAGCCATACGCGGATAGGCACGGGGAAGCCCAGCTTTTTCTTGCTTGCGACCTCTTCGGGCAGGTAGTCCTTTGCTGCCATTCTGAAAACATATTTTGTGGCGCGGCGGTTTACGCGGTAATCCGCAGGTATTTTCCTTGCAACATCAAAAACCTTTTTGTCAAGGAAGGGCACGCGCACCTCAAGGGAGTTTGCCATACTCATTTTATCGGCTTTAAGAAGAATGTCGCCTACCATCCACAAATTAAGGTCGATAAACTGCATCCTTGTTACGGGATCGAGACCCTTGGTAAAGTCATAATAGGGCTTTGTTATCTCCTTGTGGTCGTACTTGCCCGTGGGGTTTTTAAGTATCTCCGCACGCTCCTTTTCGGAAAACATTTTTGCGTTGCCGATAAATCTTTCTTCCAGATCCATAGAGGAACGGATGATGTAGTTCATACCCTTTACCTTGAACGGCAGTACGCGGCAGATATTTGCCATAAGCTTTCTTACGGGCTTGGGGATAGCCGTCATTATGCCAAGATCCATAGGCTCCCTGTAAATGTTGTAGCCGCCGAAAAATTCGTCCGCACCCTCGCCCGAAAGTGCGACTTTAACGTGCTTTGACGCAAGGCGGCTGACAAAGTACAGCGCTATCGCGGACGGGTCCGCAAGGGGCTCGTCCATGTGATACTGCACCTTTGAAAGGTTGTCCCAATACTCTCTTGTGGTTATTATCTTGCTGTAGTTGTCTATGCCCACCTTTTCCGAAAGTGCCTCGGCATAGCCTATCTCGTTGTACTTTTCGTAGTCAAAGCCCACGGTAAAGGTCTTGTCGCCGTTAAAGGTGGCCGCAACAAAGCTGGAGTCCACGCCGCTTGAAAGGAAGGAGCCGACCTCCACATCACTTACCTTGTGGGCAAGTATGCTGTCCTTCATAACGTCCTCGACCTTTTTTATGCTGTCCTGAAGCCCTGCTTCCTCGGGCTCGAACTTGGGCTGGAAATAACGGCGCACCTTGGTTTTGCCGCTTTTTATGTCGTATACCATGCAGTGACCCGGTTTAAGCTTGTACACACCCTTGAAAAATGTCTCGTCCAGCACGGAATACTGGAATGTAAGGTAGTTTTCAAGTGCAACGGGATTGACCTCTTTTTTGAATTTCGGGAAATCCAGAAAGCTTTTTATCTCGCTGCCGAAAATAAGGCTGCCGCCGAATTTGCCGTAGTAAAACGGCTTTATGCCGAAAAAGTCGCGTGCGCAGAACAGGTGGTTTTTCTTTGTGTCGTATATCACAAAGGCAAACATACCCCGCAGCTCGCCGAGCATATCCTCGCCCCTGTCCTCGTACATATGCAAAAGGGTCTCCGTATCGGATTGGGTGCTGAATTCATAGCCCTTTTCGATAAGCTCCGCCCTCAGCTCTTTGTAGTTGTATATCTCGCCGTTAAAGACTATAACTATGCTCTTGTCCTTGTTGTACATGGGCTGGGAGCCGTCTTTAAGGTCTATTATGCTAAGCCGCCTGAAGCCCAGCGTCACCTTGCTGTCGCTGTGGGTGCCGGCGCTGTCGGGCCCGCGGTGCACAATGCGGTCCATCATGTCTATTATTATATTTTCCCTGTCAGGTACGTTTCCTGTAAATCCACAGAAGCCACACATATTACTTTACCTCCACTTGTCATATGTATAATGCGGTGCTTGTATATATAAACATATTTATACATACTACACATTATATCACCAAATGTCAAATAATTCAATAGATAATTGCGCTTTAATGCGTGTCGGGGCAGATTTTTTTTAATTATATTATTGACAAAAGCCCAATAAAATAATATCATTATATTGTATGCAAAATTTTTAACGAAACTTAACGGGAGGAAAATATAAATGAAACGTAAAATTGCTATCATATCCGCAGCCGTGCTTGCACTTGCGCTGGTGCTTTCGGGCTGCGGCAAAACGGAGAACGCACAGACATCGGGCACGGAGCAGACCTCGGAGACTGCCGCGGGCGAAAGCGCATCGGAGGGCGAAACGGAGGAAGTGGAGCTTTCAGACGTTGAAAAACAGCTTTTAAAGCCTGTTACGGAGCTTCCGCAGCTTGACAGGGACGTACCCGAAAAGGGCGAGACCGTTGCAACGCTGCACACCACAAAGGGCGATATAAGCGTGCGCTTTTTCCCCGAATATGCGCCCAAGGCGGTCGAAAACTTTGTGACACACGCAAAGGAGGGCTATTATAACGGCGTTATCTTCCACCGCGTTATCAAGGACTTTATGATACAGGGCGGCGACCCGCAGGGCACAGGCACAGGCGGCGAGAGCATCTGGGGCGGTGAGTTTGAAAACGAAGTCACCTTTAATTTAAGAAACTTCCGCGGTGCTTTGTGTATGGCAAATGCGGGCGGCACGGCAACAAACGGCAGCCAGTTCTATATCGTGCAGAACAAGGATCTGGGTGACGACCTTAAATCGCAGCTGGAGCAGGTGCGCAGCATGAAGGACGATGTTTATTTCGAGCATTCCGAGACGGGCAAGCTCACCTACGGCGATGTTTTCCCCGACAAGGTAATAGACGAGTATATCAATAACGGCGGTTATCCCTCGCTTGACGGCGGCTACACCGTATTCGGCCAGGTATATGCGGGCATGGATGTTGTGGATGCCATTGCCGAGGTGGAGACCAACGACAGCGACAAGCCGCTGGAGGATATAGTCATAAATTCGATAGATGTTTTTGAGTATTGATAATTTACGCTTACGGAAAGAGGTGTGACCACATGAGAAGGTATATTGCCCTTACGGCAGTTGTGCTTGCGTTTACGGGCTGCGGCAAGACGGAACAGGTCGAGCAGCCGACACAAACGGAGCCGACACAGGTACAGACGGAAATAACAACGGAGGATGTCCCCGTGCAGGTAAAGCCCGATGTTGCAGATATACGCACCTACTGCGTATCGCTTGATGCGGCAAGAAATGCCATACTTGCCGACTACAAAGACAAAATACCCGAAAAGCTCAGAACTACCTTTGATGCAAACAGCGATGTTCTTAACGAATATATGCAAAAGGCGGCGGGCGACCTGACGCAGGAGGAAACGGAGAAAATATTCGGCGAGCTTAAAAAGCTGGAGGTATTTTTCTGCGACACCATGGCAAAGGAAGTGGGCGCGGGCAAAAAGATAGAGGAAATATCCAAGGCAGCAACACACGGCGCGGATTATTACTTTGAAAAGATAGTTGAGGAAGAGTCCGAGCAGACCACGCAGGAGGAAAGCACCGAAATATCGTCCGAGGACGAGACGGGCGAGGACACCGACAAAAAGGATAAGGACTCCGACAAAGAGGACAAGGACGAAACAACAGAGGAAACTACCGAAAAAGAGAAGAAATAATTATGGGATTATTTGATTTTTTTAAAAAGTCGGGCGATGCGGATAAGGCCGCGCTTGTAAAACAGCCGCTCGGCTATTGGGAAGAAAGCTCCTATATGCAGCTTGTCCCGCCAAGTGACGGATATATGCTGGATGAGGGCATACTTGACAGAGTGGGCGGCATAGAGGGACTGGATGTAAAAAGCTTTGCAATGCCCGCCACGGGCAGCGAGGGCGAGCTTCTGCTCGATTACGGCGGGGAGGAATACAAGGTGTCGTTTTTCTGGGCATCGTTTGAACTGCCGCAGATGTACAGGCACAACAACCAGTTTTTTACCGAAAAGGAGATGCAGGCACTCAAAAGGGTCAAAAAGGCGCTTGTCTTTCATATGAAATTCGGCAGCGAGCCCAAAAAGTCCTACCATTTGCAGCTTAAACTGGCCTGTGCCATGATGCCCGATCTTATGGGGCTTATAGACGAGAGTGCGGAAAAGCTGCTTTGCCCGCGCTGGGTAAAAATGGCGGCGCGTTCCTATGTGCTGCCTGCAAACGACAGTCTTTACACCGTACAGGCGATAAGCGCCAAAAACGGCGAGGTATGGCTGCATACTCACGGCCTTGCGCGCTGCGGCATAACGGAGCTGGAGATACTGTGCTCCGACAAGGAAAACTACAACAACCATTATTATATCATCTCCGCGCTTGCGGGACGTTATCTGGACGGCAGCGTAAAAGAGGGCGAGCCCGTGCTGATAGGCAGGTTTTCAAACAACGACCCGATAGTCGTTACCGCCGTTATCTGGACGGAGGCGCTCGGCAGGTACAAGGCAAATGTGTCGGGCGGTGCGGCCGACCGCAGGGACGGTCACAACAGCGAGACCTCTATTGTGTTTATGTGTGAGGAAAACGGCCTGCTCAGCCCCGTTACCGACTACAACAAAATACTTGCCGACAATCCCCTGTTTTTTATAAGCTCGGAGGAGACCCAAAGGATGAGTATGCTGGCAAGAGAACGCTTTGAATACGTTAAAACTGCGGCAGAAAACGACATAGGGGAAAAACAGATAATCATAAAGATAGGCCTGCCCACGGCAAGCGGAGAAACGCCCGAGCATATCTGGTTTGAGCTGGAGAGCTTTAACGGGGACAAGTTTTCCGCGATACTTACGCAGGAGCCGTATGACGTGCCCGATATGCACACGGGCGACAGGGGTGAATACACGGTTGACGATGTTACCGACTGGATGATATTCAGCAAAAAATACGGCAGGATAGTGCCGGAAACCGCATATCTTCTTGAATAGACCGAAAGGAAAGCAGTTTTGAAAAGCAGGATATATTTGTGCTGTGTTCTGGCACTTATGGTAATAATTTTTGCCTTTTCGGCGCAGGACGGCGAGTCCTCGGACGAGCTTAGCCATTGTATCGCCGACCCCGTGGGCAGCCTGATAGAGGCGACCTCCGGGGAGAGCTTTGAAACGCAGGAGGCAAAAACGGAGCATTTTACGGCGCTGAAAGCCAAATTGAATACGGCGTTTCGCAAGTGTGCGCACGTTTTTCTGTACGGACTTCTGGGGGCGTTTTTGTTTTTGTATATTGTTTCCATAGGCAAAACGCCGTATACGGCCAATATTTTTGCTATGCTTATAAGCATATTGTACGCGGCGAGCGACGAAGTGCACCAACACTTTACCGTGTCGCGCAACGGGCATTTTGAGGATGTGTGTATAGACCTGTTCGGCACGGCGGTCGTGCTTATACTGATATATGCGGTAAATGCCGCAGGGCGGAAAAGAGAGCGCAGATGAAAATAACGATAGCCTGTGTGGGCAAAATAAAGGAAAAATTCTATACAATGGCGATAGAGGAATATCTGAAACGCCTTTCGGCCTATGCGGATGTGGATATTTTTCAGGTGGACGACGAAAAGGCACCCGAAAATTTAAGCCCCGCGCAGGAAAAACAGGTAAAGGACAAGGAAGCGCAAAAGCTTTTGAAGGGGCTTAAGGGCTATGTCATCGCCCTTGATATCGGCGGCAGGATGCTTGACAGCGTACAGCTGAGCGAATTTATCGAGGACACCATGTCGCGTGGAAACAGCCACCTCAGCTTTGTTATCGGCGGCTCGCTCGGTCTGGGCGAGGAGGTGCTAAAACGCGCCGATATGCGACTCAGCTTTTCAAAAATGACCTTCCCGCATCAGCTTATGCGCGTGATACTGCTGGAACAGCTGTACCGCAGCCAAAGGATAAGCCATAACCAGCCGTATCATAAATAAAAACGGCACGGCTTTGCGGAAATGCCTGCAAAACAGCGGGGTCGGTCATTGACGGGCGGCGCAAAATCGGTTATACTGTAAAGACGGTACAAAGCATCTTTAAAGAAAGAAGGTATATTTATGGGAAATGTTCATGTATTGGATCATCCGCTTATTAAGCACAAAATATCCATGCTGCGCGACAAAAACACGGGCACTATGTTCTTTCGCATACTGGTAGAGGAAATATCTATGCTCATGGGCTATGAGGCCTTGCGCGACCTGCCTACGGAGCTTGTAAAGGTGGAAACACCCATTTCGCAGGCGGAGGTGCCCATGATAGCGGGCAAAAAGCCTGCCATCGTGCCTATACTGCGTGCTGGTCTCGGCATGGTAAACGGTCTTACCGCCCTTGTGCCGACGGCAAAGATAGGCCATATCGGCCTTTACCGCGACGAGGTAACGCATGAGCCGCACGAATATTTCTGCAAGCTGCCCGACAAAATAAAGGAAAGACTTGTTATCGTGCCCGACCCCATGCTTGCAACGGGCGGTTCCGCAATACAGGCGGTAAGCTTTTTAAAGGAGCATGGCTGCAAGCGGATAAAATTTATATGTATACTTGCCGCACCCGAGGGTCTTGCGGCGCTGGAAAAGGCACACCCCGACATTGAGGTTTATGTGGGCTGTGTTGACGAAAGACTCAACAGCGACGCATATATTGTACCGGGTCTCGGCGATGCGGGCGACAGGATTTTCGGAACAAAATAAAATAAGGCCGAAGCAATGAGGATATATTGCTTCGGCCTTTTTGAGTTTGTGTGATATATCCGGGCGGTTCAGCCCTTTTCGATGGAGTCCCGTATTATGCGTCTTAAATACTGGTAGTCGGAATACGGGCCGTCGGATGCCTTTACAAGGGAGTCGCGCACATATTCGGCATTGTCGCGCAAAAGCGCCTTGTTCATTTTAAAACCGTGATGCTCCGCAAACTGGGTGGCAAAGGTGACGATAGCCCGCGTATTGCCCTCGCGGAAGGGATGCACCTGCCACAGCGCCGCAAGCTGCACCGAAAAAATGGATGCCGTTTCGTCTATGCTAAGCTCGTCCCATTTAACGGCGTTAAGCTCGGCTATGGCGTTTTCCGCGTCCTTTTCTATACAGCCCGGCAGGGAATAGCGCACCGTATCGCCGCCGAGCACCCGCTCGCCTTTTACAACGGGCACGGCGCGTTCCTTGCCCGCCCAGTCGTAAATATCGCCGAAAATATACTTGTGTATGGCTTTCAGCCTTGCATAATCAAAAAGACTGCCCGATATTTTAATATCTATGTCAAGCAGTCTTATGCACGTTATGTCGCCCTCGGCCTTGTTCAGTTCGTCCTCGTTTTTAATGCCGAGTTTGTTTTTGAGCACCTCGGCATCGTCGTACATATAAATATCTTTCATTCGGTTACAGCACTTTCGTCATACGGCTCTGTATCTTTCAATGGTTCTTTTCAGCACCTCTGCTATCTCCATTTCGCCCATGATATAGCGGTCTATAAGACCCTTTGTGACCTCCGTAGGCTCAGCAGCATCAAGTGTAGACAGCGCCAGTGCATCGTTTACGATCTTTTCGCGCTCGACCTTGGTAGTCTCCGCAATTGAATATTTTCTTTTCAAAATAAATAACCCCTTATCCATTTATTCTTCATATCAAGTATACCACACTTTTTGCCCAAAAACAAATTAAATTTTTGTTACAATATTTTAAACACTAATTTACAATATTGTCTTGTAATTTTTGTTAAAATATTGTATAATAAATGTAATAATAACGAGTTAATACAGCAAAAACGACAAAATTTTGCTGAAATAAACTATTCAGAGGTGAGCAGACTATGGGATTTTCGGGTCAGCCGAAGGAAAAGCCCAAACAAAATGAGGCGGGTGTTTTCACGCGCGAATGGCGCAGGATAGAAAAACGCGACATCGGCCTTATTGCCGCATATCTGCTGTATATGGGTTATGACGGTATCGTTATAATGGGTTACAACGAAATGGTAAAGCAGTTTATAGACGCGGTACACGGTACGGGCGTCAATATTGTGGTGGAAGTGACGGAGGACGCATTCTGCGATGAAAAGCGTGTTCCCGTGACCAAATCACTCAACGAGTCTCTTCAGGTATGCAGAAATGCGAAGCTTGTGCTTGAAACTGATATATCAATGTATAAGCTGCGCAGGGCATCCTACGACAAATATACGCTGGAAAGCTGTATGCTTTCGGAGCTTTTAAGGCGCGTAAACGATACGGAGATATTTGACTGGTTCGTAAACGATTATTCGTATTATGACGAAATGTTTGACGAATTTATAGATATAGTCGATATGCGCTACAAGTCCATACTGGTATACGGCAACGGACAGCTTGCACGCAAGATGTACACAGCCCTTGCCGAAAAATGCGGCGAGGAAAACACGGCGCTTATCACACAAAAGCAGGTCAAGCTCACCGATGCGGGCAGGGTGCTGGTCATAAAGGCCCCGCTTGAAAAAAAGTTTGACGCTATACTTTATTTCGGTATAGTGCAGGAGATAAACGTAACGCAGGACGGCCTTAAGGTGGATGCCATAAACCACAACTCCATCTGTGCGGAGCTTGCAATGAGCTACGACCTGGCCGTAAACGTGCTGCCCGTGCTTAAGGCGGGCGGTGTGCAGGTGTTCACCTATCTCTACCCCGAGATATTCACCCTTAACTATATGTTAAAGGCAAGGGGTCTGGAGACCTTTAAAAGAACGCCGTTTCTGCATAATATGGTAAAGGACAAAAAGTACGATCTGGATGTGCGCAAGTTCTTCTGCGAGCTTTATTCGCCAGAGTATGTGGAGGGCATCCTTACCCGTCCGCAGGCTGTGGAGGTCAACGGCGTAAGAAAGTACGCGGAGTTCCACTCGCCGTTTTACAACACGGTAAACGGCTGCCGCCTGACGACAAACGTACCCGAAAACCCGATACATACCATACATTTCTTCGGTAAATGTGTTGCCATGGGCCGCTTTGTGGAGGATAAATTTACCATACCGAGTCAGCTTCAGCGCTATATAAACATAGGCTTTGACCAGTATCAGGTAATAAACTACGGTGTCGAGGCCGATACCGCGATAAACAAAAAGCTGCGCAATATCAAGGTGCGCGACGGCGATATCGTAATAATACTTTACCGCCATTACGAGGTTTACCGCAAAAAGGGCATAGATGTCAACTATCTGCTTGACCTTATCATGAAGCTTACGCTTGAAAAGCGCGAATACTTCCTTGACTCGCCCGAGCATTTCAACCATGTGGTAAACAACAAGATAGCCGAATATATTTATATGAGCATAGAGGACTACCTGCGCGACGACTACGAGGTAAGCGACCACTTCTTCTCGATGTCGGACGGCACGGCTCCCGACCTTGCGCCGCCCTATCCGGAGCTGGCGGAGTTTCTGGAGGAGCTCAAAACGCACCGCGTAAAGAACCCCAAGGGCAAGATAGGCTCTATAGTTATGAACTGCAACCCGTTTACCCTCGGACACAGATACCTTATAGAAACGGCCTCAAAGCAGGTTGAAAAGCTGTATGTGTTCGTCGTTGAGGAGGATAAGTCCATATTCAGCTTCAAGGACCGCTTTATGCTGGTACAGCAGGGTACGGCCGACCTGCCCAACGTGGAGGTGCTGCCGAGCGGTAACTTTATGATATCCACGCTTACCTTCCCCGAATACTTCAACAAGGACAATGTGGGCTCTGCGACCATCGACCCGTCAAACGACGTTGAGCTGTTTGCAAACTACATTGCGCCCGCGCTGGGTATAAAGATACGTTTTGCGGGCGAGGAACCGCTGGATATGGTAACAAGGCAGTACAACGAGACCATGAAGCGCATACTTCCTGCCTGCGGCATGGAGTTCCGTGTTATACCGCGTCTTGAAAACGGCGGTGAGGTCATCAGCGCCAGCCGCGTAAGACGCTGCCTTGAAAAGAAGGACTTCGGCACCATAAGCCGTATCGTTCCCGAAACCACTTTGAGATATCTTTTGAGTAATTTTGGCTGATTGGCTGCTTTAACAGGTTTATTATATGAACAGATTTTTACATTTTGCCGCAGTCTTGCTGCTTATCGGCATACTTGCCGCAGTCGGTTGCGAAAACGGCACGGGCGGGGGCGCTTCGCCGCAGGAACAGGCGGAGCTGCACGATTTTGAGCCCGTGACCGAAATAAAAGACGGACAAAAGAATATTTATGTCGTATTAAAGGTAATGACCAGCCAATACTGGCAGGATATAATCCGCGGTATTACCGATGCGGGCAAAGAGCTTAACTGCAATGTCTATATCGGCGGCTCCTCGGGCGAGGGAGACTGGGAAAGCCAGAAAAAGCTGCTTGACAAGGCCGTGAACGAGCTTGGCGCAGATGCCATCATCATTTCACCCGCAAGCTCCTCCGCGCTTATAGACGACCTGAGTGAGATACACGACAGCGGTTTGCCCGTTATACTTGTGGATACCACAATAAACGGCAGCGGTTATGATGCCTGCTATATGACGGATAATCTCCGGGCGGGCGAGCTTGCGGCAAAGGAAATGGTCGATGCCCTGCTTGAAAGCGGCGTATCACCCGATGAAAACGCCGGCATAGCCATACAGATAACCTCCGTTTCGTCACAGACGATAATCGACCGTCTTGCGGGCTTTAACCAGTATTGGGCGGTAAATGCTCCGTCGGGCTGGGTGGTTTTGGACGAGGTCAAGACAAACAACGGCAGCAAGGAAAGAGCAAAGCAGAACTGCGTGGACTTTCTGGCGGACTACCCCGATATAAAGGGCTTTTTCGGCTGCAACAACAGCTCTACCGTGGGCTTTGTAGAGGGCGTGACCGAGGCGGGCAGGAAGGACATAGTGCTTGTGGGCTTTGACTACGCCGACGAGACCGCCGCACTTGTGGCAGATGACGAATACCGCGCCTCCACGGTGGTGCAAAACCAGTACGACATGGGCTATGACGGCCTTAAAAACGCTGTCGGCATACTTGACGGCGACGAGAATGAATATAAGTTTATAGATACCGGCGTAGTTGTTATAAACAAAAGCAACTACAAGGAATACGAAGCGGGGGTGGATAAAAAATGAATGGCGAAAGACCATCCTCCGTGTCACGGCTTGTGACTGTGTACATCGTGTTTTGCGTGATAGTTCTGCTGTCTATGGCGATATCGCTCAACCACCTTGTGCGCACCAGTACAAGCATACAGGCCAACAATATCTTAAGCCTTATGTCGGAAAAGGTGAACACATCCTTTAATATGATGGTGAACTATGTCGGCGAGGCCGCGGAGATAATAGCCGCAGACGAGGAGTGCGATCCCCTGAAAAGCTACGAACAGCTGCAAAAGACCGTGGAAGCCATGCCGTACAGCGGTATAGGCATAATAGACGGCAGCGGCAGGGTATACGGCAAGGCGGGCGAAAAGCTCGATATAGAAAAGCAGGGCTTTGCGGCACACCTTGAAGAGGCTGACGACATCTATATATCGGAGCCTTACCGTTCAAGCGTAACGGGCAGCAATATGATAACCATGTTTGCGCCCATACATCAAAACGGCAAAAAGGCGGGCTATCTTTATGCAAACTATGCCCTTGAAACGGTGCAGGAGCTGGCATACACCAACGTCCTGTCCGACCGCACATCCGTCTTTTTGATGAACCCGTTTTCGGGCAATTATGTAAGCTGCTCCGAGGACGGGGGTACGCCCGCGGGCACATGGAGCAATTTAAGGCTTATAAAGGCGGGCATACAGGGCATAAACGGCTATGACTACAACAGATGGCTTGAAAATATGCGTATAAATTCGGCCGACAATCTGGTAAATTACAACTACAACAACACAGCCTATACCGAGGTATATATGGATATCCACGGTATGAAAAACTGGTATCTGGTCATCCGCATACCCCTTGAAGAGCTGTCCTACGCAATGCACCAATACACCTTGGGTGTGGGCATCTGCGCCGCATTGCTCATACTTGCGACGGTATTGCTGGCTGCGCACCTTTACGAGCAGGAGCATCGTCAAAACGAGACCTTGCAGGACCTTTCGGACCATGACCCGCTTACGGGGCTCTACAACCGCCGTGCCTTTGACGAGCGGCTGGAGGATGTGTTTGGTTCGGGTCCGCCCGAGGATACCTGTACATTTATGTTTTTTGACATAGACTATTTTAAAAGCGTAAACGACAACCACGGCCACGCTGCGGGCGATACCGTGCTTTGCGCAGTGGCGGGCGCTATTGACCACGCCTTTGCGGACACGGGTCTTGCGGCGCGTATAGGCGGCGACGAGTTCAACGTATTTATCTACGAGCCGCTTACGGTTGCCGATATAGACGATATACTGGCAAACCTCCGCCAGAAGCTGAAAAACTTCAAGCTTGAAAACGGAGAAGCGCTTCCCATAAGCTTCAGCGCGGGTCTTGCGGTTTGTCCGCAGGATGCACATGACCTTAAATCGCTTAAAGACTGCGCCGATAAGGCACTTTACGTTGTTAAGGACGCGGGCAGGAACGACCACCGCTGGTATCACGATATAAAGCAATGATCTACGGGGCTTTTGTCTTAGGCAAAAGCCCTGTGCAATATATTAAAGGCAGTAAAAAATATGAAAGTTCTTATCACGACCGACTGGTTCAAGACCGCAACAAACGGCGTAGCCACCTCGGTAAAAAATCTTGAAAAGGGTCTGCGCGAATGCGGCGCAGAGGTACGCATACTCACCCTTTCACCCAACTATCGCTCATATGTAAAGGGCAGCACCACCTACATAAGCTCTATCAGCGCGGGCAAAATATACCCGAACGCACGCATATCGGCATTGGTGCGCCGAAAACTGATAAAGGACCTGATAGACTGGAAGCCCGACATCATACACTCCCAGTGCGAATTCAGCACCTTTATTATGGCGCGGCGCATAGCAAAGCGTGTGCATTGTCCGATAGTGCATACATATCACACCATTTACGAGGATTATACCCACTATATCATACATAACAAGCGCCTTGGCAAAAATGCGATGATAACCTTTACCAAGCAGATAGCAAAGCGCGTAAACGGCATGATAGCCCCCACGCAAAAGGTGTCGGAGCTGCTTATACGCTACGGCTGTCACACGCCCATCTGGGTAATGCCCACGGGTCTTGACCTGGCAAAGATAGCCTCGCACAGCGACGAGGTGCAAAAGGCGGCGCTTAAAGAAAAGCTGGGCATACCGCAGGAAAGCAGGGTACTGCTTTATGCAGGCCGTCTCGCCAGCGAAAAAAATATAGAGGAGCTTATAACCATGCTTGGCCGCATCAGGCCTGAAAACGCTGTTTTCCTGATAGTCGGCGACGGCCCCGCAAGAAAGGATATAGAGCGCTGCATAGCCGAAAATTCGCTGGACTGCGCAATAATGACGGGCATGGTAAAGCCGCGCGATATGCGCTTTTACTACGGCATAAGCGACATCTTTATCAATGCTTCGCAAAGCGAAACACAGGGTCTTACCTATATAGAGGCGCTTGCAAACGGCCTGCCGCTTTTGTGCAGACGCGACAAGTGCCTTGAAGATGTGCTTATAGACGGCGTTACGGGCTATGCCTACAGCAATTTTACCGAGTTTGAGGTGTATCTTAACAAGCTTTTGTCAATGGATACGTCGCAGATATCCGAAAATGCCGTAAACATGATAGAGCAGCATTATTCGCTCAGGCATTTTGCCGAGCACGCGCTTAAAATATACACCGAATGTTTAAATTTCTATGAAGAGTGAACAAAAGACCTTGAAAAAAGCATTTTTATATGGTAAACTACTGTGTAGAAAATAAGGAAAGCAAGGAAAATTTTTCATAATTCAAATTCAAAAAGCAGGAAATACTAATGAATATAGTTTTACATCAGCCCGAGATACCCCAAAACACGGGCAATATCGGCAGGACCTGTGTTGCAACGGGCACATCGCTGCACCTTATCCGTCCCCTTGGCTTTGATACGAGCGATAAAACGCTCAAACGCGCGGGTATGGACTATTGGAAGGATCTGGATGTGCATTATTACGACAACTTTGAGGACTTTGTCTCTCGGCATCCCGGCTGCCGTATCATCATGGCCACCACCAAGGCACGCAGGACATACGACAGCATAGACTACAGGCCGGACGACTATATAATGTTCGGCAGCGAGGGAAGCGGCATTCCCGAGGAAATACTTTTAAAATACAAGGAAAATTGCGTAAGGATACCCATGATAGGCAGCTACAGAAGCCTTAATCTTTCCAACTCCGTTGCCATTGTGCTTTACGAGGCATTAAGGCAGCAGGGCTTTGACGGCTTTGTGACCCGGGGCAGCCTTCACAGGCACGATTGGAGTGAATAATATATGGAAACGATATATGTGATAATGCTGAAAGATGCCGTCACGGGTTTCCTTGAAAAAGAGCTGTGCAGCATAACGCTTGCAAAGCACGACGAATATATCGTTAATTTGTATGCCGCCGAGACAGACGACGGCCTTATGCTGAATATCCGCCTTTCAACGGGCAGGGATGTCAGCGATTGGGAGTACGATGCGATATACGACTATTACGACCCCTCTGCACTTGAAGAAAACGGCGTTTCGCTTACCGAAATGACCGATGATTATAACCCCGTATGGCTGGCCGCCCTCCCCTTTGACGAGGAAACGGCGCAGCAGGCCGTGGAAAAGGTGCTGGAGCTGCACCACACGGAACTTGTCGATGTGTTTGAGACCATCAAGGACAAGGAAAGCGAATATTCGGAGGACTGACAGATGAAACATAAAAAAGCGATAATATCCGCGGTTGCCGCATTGGTGATAGGCGCGGCGGCGATAGGCGCGGCGGTCATGAGCAAAAACAGCCCGCAGCCTCCCGCCGAAACAACGCCCATGACCTCGCCTGCGGAGACCCCGTCGGAGACCACCACCATTGACTTTTCAAATGCGGAGGAGGTCATAATAGGCCTGAGCGACACACAGCTTACAGACGAGCTTAAAACGCAGCTTGCGGACATAAACGCCGCACTTGAAAACTATATGTCGTCACACAAAAAGGACAAGGATCTGCTTACGGAATACGGCTTTTTGTACAGCGATACTGCGGGTACCAACGTAACCGTAAAGGACCTTGTAAAGCAGGGTGTTATACAGGCAGACGAGGAAACGGCGGAGTATACGGATATAATTTATATCCGCGCAAGCGACCTTGCGGCCTATGCACCCAATATAGACAAAAACGACGACAGGCTGCAGGTGTTTACGGCATACAACAGCAGCGAGGGCTACTTTGTATCCAACGATTTTTACAGCGAGGGCGCAGTTCTTTCACAAAAGGATTATGAGGCGCTTATTATGGATTATAAATTCACCCACGGCGAAATAACCAATCCCAAGCGCGGCAGTACCGACTACGAGGGCATTATGGCCGCAACGGGCTTCACGGGCGAATATGATGTAAAGCATATAGCCTGTGACGACAAATACGCCGTTGTCGTGGTGGGCAGTCTTGAGGACACCAAGGTCATACGCGAGTATGTCTGCGTGCTTGAAAACGGCACCTGGACATTGGGCATGGAGGGGCTTGAAAAAAGCGAAAGCCCCAAATATGACGTAAATATGCAGTACCCCAAAATGGAGCTGGGACTGCTGCCCAAATATGTCATTGCCAATTACGAGTCGCCCAAAAACGGCTTTACCGCCTACGAGGCACCGCTCGTTCAGCTGGGACTTATCAAGCAGCAGGACACCCCCGCAAGCTATGACTGCGGCGCGGACAAATTTGCCTATATGGAGTTTGGCGACACCAAGCTTATAGGCTGTGTAAACGAAGAAAACAAGCTGGAGTTTTATCCCGTAAACTCGGTAGAGGAGGCTATCGCCTATATGCTGAAGTTTAACGCGGACCCGCCTGTTTTTATAATAAATTTCCATAACTAAGAAAGGAAGGTCATAACATGAAGGAAGAACGTATGTTTATCTTAAATATGCTTAACGAAGGCAAGATAACAGCCGACGAAGCTGTAAATCTGCTTAATGCGCTGCCTTCACCCTCGGCCTCGTTTGACGAGTTTGCACGCGGCGTAAAAAGCAAGGCGGCAGATTTCAGGGAAAAGGCAGAGCCCAAGGTGAAAAAGGCCGCACAGGACATACGCGACCGCTCGGTCGAGGCTTTCGGCAACCTTAAGGATATAATAAAGGAAAAGACCTCACAGGGCGAATGTGCCGCAGCAGCGGACAAGGAGGACGGCTATGCTGCCGATTCCGACGAGTATGTTGAGATAACCGCAGGTGTTGACGAGGATTACGACGAGTCCACGCAAAGAGACTCCGAAATGGAACGCAGCGACGACACCCTGCCCGTTGAAGAGGCAGAGCCTATAAACGAAGAATAAATTATTGGGAGTATTTTGAATGTCAGACGAAATAAAGCAGCAAAATGCGCAGCAGGACACCGCCGAGGGGGCTTCGGCTGCGCAGGAGGAAGGCAAAAAGCAGCCGCTGACAAGGGCTGCCGTCATAAAGGAAATAATAAGCTGGGTGGAGACGATAGGCTTTGCCGTATTATTTGCCTTTTTGATAACCACGTTTCTTATCGTAAACGCAAAGGTGCCCTCGGCATCAATGGAAAATACCGTAATGACGGGCGATAGGCTTATTGCCAACCGTCTCAGCTATATAGCACAAAAGCCCCAGCGCTACGATATAGTCGTCTTTAAATTTCCCGACGACGAGAGCAAGCTTTATATAAAGCGCATAATCGGCCTGCCGGGCGAAACGGTAAACATAAGAAACGGTCAGGTGTATATAAACGACAGCACCGAGCCGTTAAGGACGGACTTTCTGCACGAGCCCATGCGCACCCCCGACGAGACCTATGTCGTGCCGGACGGCTGCTATTTTATGATGGGCGACAACAGAAACCGCTCCAGCGATTCAAGAATGTGGAACAATAAATTTGTGGCCGAGGATAAGATACTGGGCAAGGCTGTTTTCAGGTACTTCCCCGTTTCCGAGATCGGTCCTATAAGCTAAAAGGAGAAACAAAAATGCAGATAACAAAAGATATGATAATTGCCGATATTATCGGTGTTGATCCCGCACTTGCGGGCGTGCTTATGGCAGGCGGTATGCACTGCGTGGGCTGCCCCTCCGCACAGGGTGAGTCCCTGGAGGAAGCGTGCTATGTACACGGTATGGATGCCGACGAAATGGTAAAGGCACTTAACGACTATCTGGAAAAAAATAAATAATAAAAACGAGCGGGGTGCTTTAAAAGCCCTCGCTTTTTTTATGCGGCATTTATGGAGAATTTAAGATTATTTTTTGTTGAATAAAGTGTATATTTATGGTATTATAATATATAGGGGGAGTGCCCCCTGCGGCTCCGTCCCGATATGGGGCCGTGCTTAATAAATAAACGGGAAGAGTTTGTAGAAATGAAACCAAAAAGCAATATCGGTAAAAATCTTATCTGGAACGTAATTTCGCTGTTGCTTGCCATACTTACGATACTTATGCTGTTAAAGCAAAGCGAGGCGCTGTCCGTTGACGAGCTTCTGGCTGCGATAAATGCCTCAAACAAGGTGTACCTTGCGCTGGGTATTATTGCGGCGGCGCTGTATGTATGGCTGGAGGGCGTGGCAATACGCAGTATACTTAAATACACGGGCTATGCACGCAAGCCGCTTAACGGCCTGCTGTACAGCACGGCGGATGTTTACTTTTCGGCGGTCACGCCGTCGGCAACGGGCGGACAGCCCGCAAGCGCATTTTTTATGATGCGTGACGGCATCCCCGGCGAGGTGACGGCGGCGGTGCTGGTGCTTAACCTTATGATGTATACGGTGTCCGTTGTGGTGCTGGGCGTGCTGTCGCTTATTATATCGCCGGGGGCGTTCGCGGGCTTTGGCGGGGTATCGCGCGTGTTTGTCGTTATAGGCTTTATCGTGCTGTCGGTGCTGTCGCTGCTGTTTTTTGTCCTGCTTAAAAAGGGAGATTCGGTGACGGAGCCCGCAGCTAAATTTCTGACATTTTTGTACGACAAAAAAATAATACGGGAAAAGGAAAAAAAGCTTGCAAGGCTTGAAAAGGCGGGCAGCGATTACAAAAAATGCTCGGATATGATATCGGGGCGCAAAAGGGTGCTGTTCTGGGCCTTTGTGTGGAACTTTGCGCAAAGGGCATCACAGCTGGCGGTGCCGATGCTTATATACCGTGCTTTGGGCGGCGCAGGCTCAAATATGGCGCAGATATTTTCAAAGCAATGTCTTGTGACCATAGGCTACAATTTTGTACCCGTCCCCGGCGGTATCGGCATATCGGATTATCTGATGCTGGATGCTTTTGACGGCGTGATGGGCACGACCATGTCATACAGCGTGGAGCTTATAAGCCGCGGCATAACATTTTATTTTTGCGTTATGGTAAGCGCGGTCATTACATTGATAGGGTATTTTGCAGGGAGGAATGCAGATGATAGGCGTATATGATTACACGGTCATATTGACATATCTGTCTATGATATCGGGTGTTATAGGTATAATAGTCAGCGTAACGGGCATAGGCCACCCCGAGATAGGTATTTTTTTCCTTATGATATCGGGTATTTTGGATGCCTTTGACGGCAGGGTGGCAAGGACAAAGAAAAACCGCAGCGAATTTGAAAAAAACTTCGGTGTGCAGATAGACTCCCTCGCCGACCTTATATGCTTCGGCGTGCTGCCTGCGGCCATAGGTCTGGCACAGCTCAGGATAAGCGGAAGGTTTACCGAGATAGTCGCCAAAAAGGATTATGAGGGCAGCTTTGCCTTTCTTATCCTGCTGCTTGTTATCGCGGTGTTTTATGTGCTTGCGGCGCTTATCAGGCTGGCGTATTACAACGCGACCTGTGATGTGCGCAGCAAGGAGGAGCACGAAAGCGGTGTTACATATTTTATCGGCCTGCCCGTGACCACATCGGCGCTTATCTTCCCGCTGGAGATGATATTGCAGCTGTTTTGCGGCAGGGATCTGACGGTGATATATTTTATAATCATGCTGCTTATGGCAATGGCCTTTGTAATGAACATAAGGGTAAGAAAGCCCGGCAGAAAGGGGCTTACCGTGCTTTTGATAATCGGTCTTATCGAGCTTGCGGCGTGTGTTGTGTCGTTTAATTTGATACCGTAAGGGTCGGGATAAAATGGAAAATTTATATAAAACACGGCTTGGCAGGCTGCTTATCGGGGTGCTTATACAAAGACCCGTGTCGGAGCTTGCGGGCAGACTGCTGGACAGCAGGGCATCAAAGCTTCTTATAAAGCCATTTGTAAGGAAAAACAATATTGACCTGCGCGACTATCGCATGGACGGGATAAACAGCTTTAACGACTTTTTCTGCCGCAGGATAAAGGACGGGCTGCGCCCCGTAGATCCCGACGGACGGGTGCTGACTTCGCCCTGCGACGGTTTTTTAAGCGTGTACCGCATAAAGGACGGTACGGTTTTAAGCGTGAAGCAAAGCAGGTTCACAATACCCGCACTTCTGCGCGACAGGCGGCTGGCCGAGGTATACAAGGACGGCCTTGCGCTTGTGTTCAGGCTGTGCGTTGACCATTACCACAGATATAATTATTTTGACTCGGGCAAAAAGTACAAAAACAGGCATATAAAGGGCGTTTACCATACGGTAAGACCCTTTGCCCTTGAAAAAACGCCTGTATTTGTGGAAAACAGCAGGGAATATGCCGTGATAGATACCGAGAACTTCGGCAGGTGCGTCCAGATGGAGGTCGGTGCTTTGCTGGTGGGCAGGATAGTCAATGAGGACAAGGAAGCCTGCTATGTGAAAAAAGGCGCGGAAAAGGGACATTTTGAATTCGGCGGTTCCACCGTTATAGTCCTTGTGCCCAAAAACAGGGCACTCCTGCGTGAGGATATAGAAAAAAGCGCAAATACCAATGCCGAGATACCCGTTATCATGGGTGAGTGCATAGGAAAAGCGGCAAAATAAATACAAGGCATTAAAATACAAAAATGCTCTTCGGAAATCACCGAAGAGCATTTTGCTTATTTATCTTCTTTTTTGTAGTTGTAAGTCGATACCATGTCGGCCACAAGCTCCCGTATGTTGTCGCTGTTTGCGTATGCTCTCTGCATCAGCACATCCAGCTTTCTGAGGAACTCGTCGCTGTCAAACGGTATCGGGCAGCCGACGTGTATCAGCTTGTTTGCGGTCTTTTTAAGACCCTCCTCCGCCATAAGCTTTTCCTCGTAGAGCTTTTCGCCGGGGCGAAGACCCGTGTATTCTATCTTGATATCCACATCGGGCTTGTAGCCTGAAAGCTTTATCAGGTTTCTTGCAAGTGTGTCTATCTTTACGGGGCTGCCCATGTCAAGGACGAATATCTCGCCGCCCTTTGCGTAGGTGCCCGCAAGCATAACAAGACTGACTGCCTCGGGTATGGTCATAAAGTATCTTATTATATCGGGGTGGGTCACGGTAACGGGGCCGCCCTTTGCTATCTGCTTTTTGAAAAGCGGTATTACGGAACCGTTGCTGCCCAGCACGTTACCGAAGCGCACCGCAACAAACTCCGTCTTTATGTCCTTGAATACCGTGCCTGTGCCGTCCTTGTCGGCGTTCTCCTCACCCTCGTGGGTGAAAAGCTGCATAAGCTCGTCGGCCTTGCCTTCTTTTATCTTGGCATCAAAGCTTTGTATTATCATCTCGCACAGACGCTTGCTTGCGCCCATGATATTTGTGGGATTAACGGCCTTGTCCGTGGAAATGAGCACAAACCTTTTACAGCCGTTCACCATTGCCGCATAGGCGGTCTTGTAGGTGCCTATGGCGTTGTTTTTGATCGCCTCGTTCGGGCTGTCCTCCATAAGCGGAACGTGCTTGTGTGCAGCCGCGTGGTAAACAATGTCGGGGCGGTATGTTTCAAATATCTGGAACATACGCCTGCTGTCGCGTACCGAGCCGATAAGCGTTTCGATATCAAGCTCGGGGTACTTTTCCTTTAACTCCAGCTCTATCTCGTAGGCGTTGTTTTCGTATACATCAAAAATAATAAGCTGCTTGGGGTCGTGTGCGGCTATCTGCTTGCACAGCTCGCTGCCTATGGAGCCGCCGCCGCCCGTTACAAGTACGGTCTTGCCGTTTATAAACTCAAATACCTCTTTAAGGTCGGCCTTTATCGGGTCTCTGCCGAGGAGGTCCTCAACGGATACCTTTTTCATCGCGCTGGCCGTTATCTGGCCAAGCACGAACTGATACATACCGGGGAGCTGTTTGAGCTCACAGTCGGTCTCGCTGCATATATTCAATATCTCGCGCTTTTCGTCAATGCTTGCGCTGGGTATTGCAAAGAATATCTTATCGACCTTGTATTTCTCCACCGAAAGCAAAATATCGTCCCTGCCGCCGACAATGGGTATGCCGTCCATAAAGCGGCCCCACTTGTTGGGGTTGTCGTCTATGATGCAGACAACGCGGTCTGTTACCTTTTCGGCGTTGATTATGTCACGCAGTATCATACGGCCTGCCGAGCCTGCACCGATAAGCATAACACGGCTTGCGTTTTCGTCGGGACGCGCCTGTCTGGTGCGTACCAGTATTATCAAACGGTACGAAAACCTTATGCCCAGCACCAGCACAAACTGCAATATAGCGCCGAGTATGTGGTAGCTTACGGGCATCCTGCCCATCAGCAGGGAAATAAGCACTATGTGTCCGAGTGATGTCACCGCACAAGCCTCTATCGTCCTGATAAGCTCGGTATAGCTGGCAAAGCGCCATACGCTTCTGTAAAGCTTGAATGCCGCAAATACACCTATGCACACAAGCGAATACGGCGTTATAAAGTGCAGGTAACGGTATAAAAAGTCGTCGCGTATGGTGGAGTATATGAAATCGTGCCTTGCCCACAGCGCAAAGAAATAGGCAAAGTGAATAACGATCATATCATATACGGCCATAATGACGGCAATGACTTGCCAATATTCAATTTTTCTTTTTTTAACATCCTTTGTGATATTGTCCATTTCAGATTACCCTTTATATAAGGCGGGAAAACGCCCCGCAGGAATATGTGACTTACTTAAGAAAGCACTGATTGGCAGGATACCAAAAATAATTTTGCGCATTTGCTTAACGGCTCTGATTGCTATTTTTTGCTTTTCAAGCAAAAAAATACGCATGGTCGTGGCTGCGCGCCATAATGACCGAACCTACAAATGTGCCGCCTCAGGCTAAAATTATTTTTGCTTTTTGAATTAACTCAGTGTTTCTTTAATTACTCGCCCTAAAAAGTATATAATATTTTGGCGTGTTTTTCAAGTGTTTTTTGAATTTCGAGCGACGAAAAAATTTATTTTTCTACAAATTTAAATGTACAAAATGCATAAATACAACCGTTCGCGCCGCTAAAACCAACGTCTGTGCGCTAATGATTTTCCAGTATTTGAACATTTTTGCAATAGTATAAAATCCCGCAATAAACAAATAATACAAGTAAAGCGGTGCCGAAGGCTTTGCTTGTATTTTTTATTAAGGAGGATATGCTTGTGAAAGCAACAGGAATAGTAAGAAGAATAGACGATCTCGGCCGAATAGTCATCCCCAAGGAGATAAGGCGCACCCTGCGTATACGCGAGGGGGACCCGCTGCTGACAACATTGTTACTAATGGAAAATACAGTAAATAAGCGGTTTTTGAAGGAAACTTTTGCTGCTGTGATTGGACAAATCGAAAAAAGAATAGGTGCGATTTGAAATTCAACAACACAAGTTGCAAATTATCAACGGACTATATTATACATAAAGGCGTGGCTTTTGATCAAGCTGCGCTTTTTTATTAGAAGAAAGTGAGGAAAGATTATGACAAATATAAATACCATACCCGAAAGATTTTACTTTCACGGGAACGAGATCGAACAATTTATACACATTCAGGTGCCTATTGCACTTATCAAAGACAAGATTTTCAAGGGAATATCTACCGATGCAAAGCTGCTGTATGGTTTATTGCTGAACAGGACGGGGTTATCCATTAAGAACCATTGGCTTGACAGCGATAACCGTACTTATATTACATACACCATTGAAAATGTTATGGAAGATTTAGGCATTGGCAGTACGAAGGCAAAGAAATTATTTGCCGAACTTATTGACATTAACGGCACAGGTATAGGGCTTATTAAAAAGGTTCGAGTACTGAACAAGCCGAGCAGGATCTATGTTTTAAACTTCACACAGGTTTTTAAGTATCTCAAGCGTATATGCGGCGAAACACAGGTTATTAATGAGGAAATATGTAACGACAACAAAATAATCACTGAAAATAATCCACAAACCGATGTGGATTATTTTTTTACCCATTCGGAAGCGTCCGTCGAAGAGACTGATATGCGACCTACTGACGGTCACGAGGACGACTCTCTGACGGACACACCTGCGTCTGCTAATTATAATAATACAATAAATAACAATAAAAGAGATATTAATTCTATCAATCTATCTTGCGATAGGTCGATTGATGGGAATAAATGCGCGGATATTTCAAGTGCTGATTATTTAGCTTACAAACAGCTTATCAAAGACAACATCGGTTATGACGAACTTGTAAATTGCATAGAAATAGGTGTTTTAAGCAATGACAGTCTTGATTACTTAAACGAGATAGTTGAGCTAATGACCGAAATCGTAAGCTGTGCAGCTAAGCCTATAAAAATAAACGGCAACAGCTATCCTGCGGAAATCGTAAAGAATAGGTTCTTGAAACTCGATTATCACGATATTTATGCAGTTTTGGAATGGTTTGAAAAGCCAAATGCCGACGGCAGCAATCTTGTGCGCGTCAAAAATATGCGAGCATACCTGATAAGTATGCTGTTCAACAGCAAAACTACAAGAAATACAGACTTTAAAAATTATTTTAATGCAAGTTACTATGGAAATTTTAAGGAGGAATGAATATATGTTTAATATCGAAAATTTAATAACACCCAAATTACAGGAACAGCTTGACGCATTCGAACACGAAAAGACGAAAGCTGTTTTTTTACTGCGTATTCTTGATTATGAAACTTACTTTCCGCACCAAGCTTATGATATTGCCAAGCAATGGATGGAAATGACAGGCACAAGATATATTCCCGAAAGATATGCAAAAATCAATGATGACAAGGAGTTTATCTTGAAATATGCCGAAAGAGAAAAGGATTTGTCGCTAACCAAAAAGCTGATAAACGATTTATGCGAAGATATAAACAACGGCAGCAAAGAACACGGTAGTATTATCCAAAAAGCAAAAAGAGGACCATTGGTTCTTGACAACATGGATGGTTTTACATTCTTATTACCCGATGGTACAATAATCGAACCTGAACCTCCAAAGCCGAAAGAACTGCCAAAGCCTAAAAAGAGGACGCTTGCCGAAACTTTAGCATTTTTCAAAGAAATTGCAGAATATGAAAAACATCGAAGATAAGCATTGAAAGGAGATATATATGGAAAACAGAAAAAGAAACGAAAGATTAAATTTAAGATTTTCAGAAGAAGAACGTGATGCACTTTACAAAATGAAAGAAAAAGGCGGTTACAAGACTCTTGTCGATATGGTGACTGCGGCAGTCAACGGGCGTAAAATTGTTAAAATCAACACAGCACCTTTACTTGGCATATTGGGCGAGTTAAGCAGAATTTCGGTAAATATCAGGCAGATCGAGCGTGTTGCTCAACAATGCGGAACTCGAAATCGTCTGTTTGCCGAAATGAAACAGGATATAATGGAATTAACTGAATTTGTTCAGAAAAAACTTGATTTGCTTGAAGCAGCAAAGAAAGGAGATTTTGATGGCTTATACAAAGATTATGCCGATAAAAGACCGAACCCACTTACAGACGAGCATTAACTACATTATTTCGCCCGAAAAGACCTCAAATCAGGTCTATGTTGAGGGATTTTACTGCACTCCTGCCCGCGCCGAAAAGGATTTTGAATACATTTACAATATGGGTACGAAAATCGGCTGTATAAAAGCACATCATATCGTGCAGTCATTTACACCCGATGATAAAATAACACCCGAACAGGCTATGGAAATCGGTCGGAAACTGATGCATCGCTTATACCCGGATCATCAGTATGTGTTGGCTGTGCATATTGATAACGGTCAAGTGCATAATCACATTTTGGTCAATGCGGTAAATTTTACCGACTACAAAAAACTGTATGCTACAAAGAAAAGTCTTGAAAGCTTGCGTAAAATTAGCGATGATCTATGCCGTGAAAACGGATTGGAGATCATACCGCCCGACAGCAAACTTCAAAAAATGCGTTTGCAGGCTTCTATCGATGCCGCGATAGAACGGGCACATACTTTTGATGAATTTATCGGTATAATGAAATCGTTTTATTATGAAGTGAAACACGATAAGTATTACACTTTCAAATGTATGGAAGATGCACGGTTTATGCGTATGAACTCATTGGGAACGGCGTATTCGGAAGAAGCAATAAAAAAGCGTATAAGCGGAGAAAAGATAAGAAATCAGTCCATATCCGTCTATTACAACAAGCAAAAACGTTTGTCTAACCGTGCAAAACTGAAAGACACGATACGATATGCCTTGAAAAATTCAAACAGCTATGATGAATTTTTACACTTGCTGAAAAATGAGGGGATAGAAATAAAAACAGGTATGCACCTTGCTATGCGTATTCCAATGGCAAAAAAGTTCATCCGCGTCGAAAGGCTTGGTACGGAATATTCGGAAGATATGCTGAAACTGTACTTTGCGAATCGCGGAGAGTATGTACGCCTTAAAAACGAGGCTGACCAAACCAAGATCCAACATTTGGCGCAAAATGCCGAATACAACAAATATGCCGCTGTTCATAACATCAATGTTCAGATCCGTATGATGAATGCACTTTCGGAAATGGGCATAGACGGTATTGATGAATTAAAGGCAAAAATTGAAGAACTTGAAGAACAAGTCAACGATAACAGCCGTGATATGGAAATCATTTCAGAAAGATTAAATGATGAGCGAAATTATATCTACGCTGTGCGTAATTACTGGCGTTTAAAGCCTATATATGCGGAGTATAAAAGTATAAAATCCGATGCTGACAAAGAGATCTTTATGCTGGATCGCCAACAGGATGTAGATGATTATAAACGTGTTGTCGATACAATAAATGCGGTAAAAGCAAGCGGGAAATTCAAAGATACCGCAAGTGTAAAAGCCAATATCAAAGCCGACGAGCAAAAGAAAGCCGAATTGGAAGAACAACGCAAAAAATACAAGGAAGAACTGCAAAAATGCAGGCTTATACTTGAAAATCTTAAAAGTATTGGACTTGCGGAAGAAGAAAACAAAATCGACGCGGAAGAATATACTTATTCATCTCATCACGATAATTCAAGGTAATATCAGGTGTATTGTTGGGTTTGCGCTCGGCAATACACCTAATTTTTAATCAAATGAATATTTATAGCTGGGTCAGTCTACTGCGTGAAGTATGGACATAAGCAACCAAAAGTGAATTCTGCCGAATGTCACGACGGAGTCTATGTCCTCTTGTTAGTGAGAATCCTAAAACCCTTGCACAACATTTTTAATAAATTAGTCTGCACAATATTTAGTTATAAGATTTTCAATCTTAGTTATTTTCTTGCTAATTTGAACAAGGTTATTTCTGTTTATATATGGAATAGACTGGATAAGAAAAGCACGGTAACCAGCTAATTTATTTTTTATTGTATATTTTTCTTTGTTGGATTTAAAACCTTTAAATTGCTTTTTCCCCATTTCATAAATAATATTGTTTAATTGTGAAAGTTTCTTTCTTGATAATCTGATACTATTACCTACTACATAACCATTAAGAGATATTTCATTTTTATATTTAAGTGTTTTTTTTGTATTAAGATTGAAGCCTTTTTCGCTTATTATAGTCTTAATCATATTTTGAAATCTGTAATTGTGGATATAACTTGAATCCGACGAAAAAAGCATATCATCGGCATAACGAGTATAAGTTATATTTAACATCTTGCAATATTTTTCTATTCTAATATCTAAACTTCTAAATACGAGATTTGATAGTATCGGTGAAGTTAGCGCTCCTTGAATTATTTTGTCATCAATTGTCGTTATTCCAATAATATTATTTATAATCAGTTGTTTTTCTTCAGATGAAATGCTGTCATCAATATAGTAATTAAGCGATTCTTCAATATCATCGACATCTATTGAGCCAAAAAAATCTGAAATATCAAGTCTCAAGTAATATCTTGGTTCATTACTTGATATATGGGGAATTAAAAAATCATAGTATGATTTTCTTTTCCTGAATCCACAAACACATTCCGGAAATAGTAAATTCATAAAAAAGGAGTTTTTCAGTTTATTTTGTAATTCATATATCAAATTATTCTTTTTTATAGCATAAATTATTCTAAAACCCTCTTTTTTGGCTTTTTTGTAACAATGATAAGCACTTTTTTTATTATTAAGTGCTAAAGCCATTTTTTCCTCTGAAATCTCAACAATTTCATCAAAAAATTGGCTTTTACTAGTTATTCTAAATCCTATCATTATCATTCTCCTAAAAATTAAGAGAGCATTTCTGCTCCCTTAGATGAGTGAGTACTTCCCAGAATACCGCACCGCGAGTTTACGCAATCCAAAGGCCACGAGCGGTATACTGCGTCTATAGTGTTAGCAATTATTATACCCTTGGATTCTACACATACACTCAGCGCCTGCCTTATGTACAAATTTCACAAGGATGCAGTATATAAACGTCCTATACGTGCAAATTCCTACTCACTAATTTATTATATCATATTTTCAATGATTTGTAAAGTATGATACAATTCAGGAAAATCTTTTTTAAATCTTTGTTTTTTATCAGCAATAGAAGCCAAGGGGGCTATCCTTAATTTAAAATAATAATTAAGCCAATCGGATATCCAACCGCTTGTTTTATCTGTTGCTTTGCTAACAGTGTTGCTTTTAAAGTAAGCAGATTTAAAAATTTCATTTTTGCCATTGTATTCGGATAAAATTAAAATGGTTTTTTCTTTAGTATCTACTTCCGAACAAAAATGGTTATGTTGCTTTGTATGTTTAATCCCTTCATCGTCAATAAATTTTATAAAATCGTCTATATTTTCATAAGTGATAATACTACCCTCTATTGTAGACCAATTAACTATAACATTATAATAATTACAATAGTTTATTATGGCAAACATTAATTGGTTAAAATCATTGTCGTTAATATAGTTTTTATTAGAAACTAATGTATAATTCTTTTTCAATAAATAATTTATAAGCGATCTTATATTTGTAATATCTCCGCCTATGATAGTATTGTAAAACTTAAATTGCTCCTTTTTTTGAATACACTTATTCGAAAGCGGATTTACAGTTTGTTCAGAATTTATATTAAATTTATTCTTTTTATTGTATTGAAGTACTTTGTCCATATCAATTAACAATTTATATGGCACACCTAAATTTAGATTGTCAGAAAGAACCGTTCTAAGCCTTTTATCATTACTGTCAAATGAATAGAAATGTACTTTTTTTAATTTATCAAATAACTCCAGTATTTTTGGATGACTGAATAATTGTATTTCTGTTTCTCCTTCAACATAAACAAGACAATCACTAAAATAGCATTCTGTTTCACGAACAGTTACTTTGTGTTTTGAGTTTTTAATCCACGAAATATTCATTTTATTTATAACAGAATAGAAACCTTTTCTGGTAACTCTATAAATAGAATAATCAGTATTTTGGTTATTAAGATCAGCTATTAGCTTTGGTGAATGAGTGCTTATCATACAAAAGGCATTTTTCTTTATATTCCGACACATATATTCAACAAACTCCGTAATATATTCATTATGAAGGCTAATTTCCGGTTCATCTATCAATAAAATAGGAAATTTGCAACTTATATCAGAAATTTGAGGAATCAATGCTGTTAGTAATTTAAGATATGTAAATGAACTCGTGCCATCTGAATAATAATCAAGAGAATGCCCGTCAAAAACAAATTGATTCCCACCAAAACGCATGGAAAACGCATTTTTATATCGTTCAGTAAAGTGATATTTATCTAAAGAAACATTGTATTCATTAAACACATTTTCTATAATATCTTTGCTCGAATTGTATTTTTCACCATAGATATCAAAAAATGCCTTGTCCAATATTTGTTTATAATCATCATTTGGTTTAGCCGAAGATAAATCACTGATGATTTGCCATAGCTTATCCCATGTATATAAATCAAGTCTTCTAGTATCTATATAGTATAATGGAAAAATTGATTTAATAGTATCGCATATGTGTTTATCTTCTATATTCCATCTAATTGTCCCATCTCTAAATTGAATCATAGTAAGTTCAAGTTCTTCAGTTTCTGTAAAATCATAACTCTTATTTTTAGTTATATATTCATATATTCTTTTAAATTCATTGCTTAGTTTTTTGTTTTGGTCTGCTTTTCTGGACAATAGATCAAATTGAAAAGCAATGGAAATTATGCACTTTTGTGTATAAGGGTTAGCACTATCAATTATTTGTTCTTCGGAATAAGGTTTGCCAATATACCTAAAAAAATAATCTATTGCTTTAAATATATTTGTTTTTCCTGATCCATTTTTCCCTAATAAACAAAAAATATCACTATGATCACTTTTTGAATCAATTACAATATTCTCTATGGATTTGTAATTTTGAATACTGATTTTGTTAATCATCTTATCTTCCTTCTTAATACTATAAATAAAGAACTATAAAATAATATGTGCTATTATCATATACACATTTTATTTTATTTTTCAAGGTCACGTATTATCTTTTTATATTCCTCTGATTTTCCGTTATACAGTACATCAATAATTACATCAAGTGCTTCATTGGCTAAATTGCATATTTCATCACCTTCGTTTATTTCATATCCCATAATAGCTACTTCAATGTTTATAAACCACCATTTTGTGATTTTCTTATATAATGCAATCATTTCAAAAAAAGCCTTAACTTCTTCTTTTCCATCCACACCTGATAAAATGATATTTGTTAATTCATGTGCATATTTGTTACGAATACTCTTGATTTTCGAAAACAAATCATAGTCATCACTTGAAATTGCGTTATTATCTTTAAGCCATAAAAAAGATGCTTTGGTAATATCCTTATTTTTCTTATTATCTACAATACGATTTTTTATTTCGTCTTGATAAATCTCAGTTTTCTTTATTACTATTTCACCATTTTCTATAGTTTCCTCGCACAATAAGAACTCAATATTCGATACAACATAATCTGTGAAATTCTCGTATACGGCAATAAATAATGATACAAATGTTAAATTATCTTGTAGGAAATCTTCGTCAACAATATTGTTAATCCAATCATTATTTCTTTCCATTATTTGCCCTCCGTCAGTTTCTGATACATCTTCATAAGTTCAGCTACGCACTCGCTTTCGGTGTTGAGTTTGCCCCAAAATCCGTAGGCTTGCATAACAGCTTTATCGTTCTGCTGATGTGCCTTGCGAAGTTCGGGCGGCATGGTTGTTTCATCGTAGAGATCGGCAAGCGAACAATCGGGATATTTCGCCCTTGCATCAAGTATCATTTGTGCGGTTTGTTCTATTTTAGCTTTTTGCTCGTTAGTGGGGATGCACCATGGAAAATTATTGTATACTACTTCCTTAGAATAACGATAGTCGCTTTTAATTCTTCCACATACCGTTCTAATCCATGCCATGTGTACATTTGATAACAACACACCAAAAATATAGAGTGAAGCATTAGGAACAATCATATTTGCATTGCTACAAATAATATTTGAATCTACATATCCAATAGGGATATACTTTCTGTTTTCGGATGAATGACACGGTATTATCAAATATGAATGAGAAGGTTGTCTAATTTCTCCGAATAGAGTAGGCGTTTCAGCAAGTTTCTTTGTTCCCGCTCTATTGCTTTCAATTCTGGTTTTTCTTACATTTTGTACTGCTTCATATATCGGTGGAATAGCATTAATGATTTTTGGTGATACTCCTTGCAACCACAAGCACCATCTTTCCTTGTTATGTAAAAATTCTGTTGCACCAACAAATCTCTTAAACAAAGGTTCTGCGTTTGGATAATTTTTTACAATTTCATTTTTTTCATCCGATGAAAAATCTGATAAAAATCCACCGTCATTCGGCATACTTCCGAAATCCATTCTTGGAACAATTGAAATCGGTTGCTTTCTTTTAGATATAATCACATCATCCGCTTCAACAAGATAACCATTGATGTTTTTAACAAATTTTTCAAAACCATTATCAAACAATCTCTTAGGAGCAGTATTAGCAGCAATGCTGAATCCAACAATGACACAATGAACATGAGCTTTTATAGTCGCTTCGCTATCCCAACGAAAAGTACGATGTGCAAAATCAATATGAACGCCTTTTTCAAAAAGAGTTTTCCAAAGAATGGCAACTTGCTCTCCCTGTGTTATGCTATTGGTAGAAACAAGTGTAGTTCTTATTGTTGTACCTGCCATAAGGTCAGCACATTTTTTATACCAACACGAAACTTAGTCAAGATTTCCGTTATTCTTTACACCATCAAAAATTTTTAATACATCTGATTTTTGTTCGCTATTCATTAATCTTGCACCCACAAACGGCGGATTTCCCATGATATAAGACAGCTTATCTTTCGGCACAACACTTTCCCAATCAATACGAAGCGAATTTTCCTCAACGATATTTGCATAACTTTTCAGTGGCAGAAAATCGAGGTCTGCATGAATTATCTCTTCGGTCTCATGCATCATCTGACTTTCGGCTATCCAAAGTGCGGTCTTTGCGACAGTTACGGCAAAGTCGTTTATTTCTATTCCGTAAAATTGTCCGATGCCAACTTTTATGGGAATAACTCCACCGAGTATCATCTGACCGCCGTGTATGGCTTCCAAAGCCTTATTTTCAAGACGACGCAGGCTGATGTAGGTTTCCGTGAGGAAGTTTCCCGAACCGCAGGCAGGGTCGAGGAAGGTAAGCGAAGCAAGTTTATCACGAAATTGCTCCAGTTTTGCTTTTCTTGTTTTATCGACCTTTGTTTCACAAATTTCCGCAAATTCCGTCTTTAAATCATCAAGAAACAGCGGATCAATAACTTTGTGAATATTTTCGATAGAAGTATAGTGCATACCGCCCGAACGTCTTGTTTCGGGATTCAGCGTGCTTTCAAATACTGCACCAAAGATAGTAGGGCTTATGTCTGCCCAATCAAAGTTCTCACTTGCACCGTTTATAAGCAAACCGACAATTTCATCGGTAAATCGAGGTATCTCAATGTTTTCATCGGCAAACAAACCGCCGTTCACATAAGGAAAAGCCGCAAGGTCATCATCCATATAAGGATCACGGTCTTCGGGTTTAGTGTCGAGGACTTGAAACAGTTCTATCAAAGCTTTGCGGACATCTTTGGGTTGAAAATGCGAAAGATATTGCCCGAACATTCTGTGCTTACCAAATATTTCGGAATCTTCCGCATATAAGCAGAATACAAGTCTTACACAAAGCATATTAAGGCTTTTGAGTGTTTCGGGGCTTTCGGGGTTCTTGTATTGCTTTAATATTGCATCATAAAGTTTTCCGACAAGTTCGCCCGCCTTCAAAGAAATTTCCATTTCCTTTTTAAGCATTTCACTGCCTGTTTCAACAAGAAATTGCAGTCGATAAAAATCTTTGGCAAGGTCTTTGAGAAATATTTGCTCGGGTTCACCGTTCGGCTTTTCCATATCGTAGACAAGAAATTCCTCAAAATTACAAGTAATTATCCAACGTGGGTGCTGCGACAGCGGCAGTTCGGTAACATAACGCTTTGCCTGCTGGAATGGAGTCAGCAATGAACCGTCGGATTGCTTGATAGGCTTTCGCAGATCTTTGCCGATAGACTTTTGCTCGATCATAACACGGGTGGATCTGATATAACCGTCTATAAAAGAGGTATGGTCTAAATGAACCTGATCTTCAAAACTGATAAATCCGGCAATATCTTCCACACCATAAACATTTACAAGTAAATCTATCCAAAATTGCTGAGATTGTCCTTTTTCATATCCTTTACCCTGCCACCTTTGAGCAAAGTCCTTAGCTGCCTTTTTCTGTTCCTTTTCGTTCATAACTCCACCTCCTCAAAATTTCAACCTTTAATTCTGTTCTCTTTGCTCCAACATCGATTTTGCATTTGCGATAGCCAATGACAATTTTTGTTCCAACAATGCTTTTGGCGGCATTTTTGTAAGATACTGTGCAACGTGGATACTTCCTTTGTCAAGTTCTAACAGTTCTACAGTTTCTTGTGATTTTTCGGCACATAATATCAGCGCTACGGGAGACTCCTCATATTCCGCTTTTTCGTATTTCTCAAGCCACCTCAAATACAATTCCGTCTGTCCTTTATCCTGCGGCTCAAATTCTCCGAGTTTTAATTCTATAAGCACTAATCGTCTCAAAGAACGATGATAAAAAAGCAAGTCCATATAATAGTCCTTGCCATCTATAACGATATGCTTTTGTCTTGCAAGAAAAGCGAAGTCCGAACCCATTTCAAGTATAAACTTCTCCAATTCTGCCAATATGGCATTTTCCAAATCTTTTTCGCTGTAAGAGTCTTTCAATCCCAAGAAATCAAGCATATATGGGTCACGATAAAACATATCAAGGCTCATTTTATTTTCATCGCGCAGCTCGGCTATTTCGTTTGCAATGGTTTCACCCGGTTTTTTGGATATAGCTGTGCGTTCATAAAGCATTGATTTTTTACGCTCTCTTAATGTTCTGACCGACCAATTTTCTTTTCTTGACATTGTAGCATAGAAGTTTCTTTTTAATTCATCTTGAATAGGCAGTAACTCAACAAAATGCGACCACGTTAATTGTTGCGACAGTGTCGCAACAATCTCATACTCGGGGAATTCATTATAAAAATTCATCATTCTTGAAATGGCAGAACGCCCAAAATTCTTGCCATATTCAGCAGATAATCTGCTGCCAATCTCTCCTATGATGTTTTTTCCGTAATCCGCCTTATTTCCGGGAACAATATTCGCAGATAAAGTCTTTCCTATTTCCCAATACATTTTTATTACAGATGTATTTACTGAATACATTACGGATTTTTTTGTCGATACGATTATCCCCGAAATATCCGTATATATTTTTTCTATATCAAAATTAGAAATTTCATTAGCCATAAAATTACCTTCCCGTTTCATTCTTCTGTACAAATATTTTCTGATATAATTATAAGATAAATACATTTTTAATTCAAGTACCAATCGCAAAAATTCATTATATCACATTCAAATCAGCATCTAAAATTTTGCCGCAGGTAAACACAGGGGTATTAGGGTCTCCCAAACAAGTGGGAATGGCGGCTGTCCGCTTTCGGTTTTTTAATTTTCAAAATACTTTTGAACAGTAAAAAATCGAGAGTGGCTGCCCAAATTCAATGCTTGCAAAGAATTAAAATGTCTTGTCGGCTTTTATTTTTTGCAGCAAATATCTATATATTTTTCAGAAACCACTCCGCAAAACGGCATTTTTTTGGCGTAGAGTGTAAGGGTTAGTTTATGGAGGCAAATATTAGTGTCTTTAAGAATTAGAAAACTAGAATTTTCCAAAAAGCACTCCGCAAAACGACACTTTCGTGGTATATAGTGTAAGGGTTAGTTTATGGAAGTGAATATTAGGAAGTTTAAAAATTAGAAAATTAGAATTTTCCGAAAATCACTCCGCAAAATGCCACTTTTTAGACGTATAGTAGAGGGGTGAATATAAGAGAAAATTATTTCGCGTGATTATGCGAAAAACCGTAAACATTTTATTAAATATTTGATTTTTTGAAAAATCATACTCCGCAAAACGCCCTTTTTTAGACATATAGTGTAAGGGTTAAATTACGGCTGCAACACAGCTGAAAAATTCTGAACTTTGAAAAAGAAAACACGCAAGACAACGGCGATGTAGTATAGCAACAAAACGGGTACATTCCTTTGCAAGCGAGCCGCACGGCAAATACGCAAAGACTTCCTTAAATTTTACGGAACGAGCGATAAATATTCTGCCGTAATACAAATGCTATTTGTGGGCAAAGACCTTGCAAGGGGACAATGATACTTCCGCATAGTCATAGTCCGAGCGTTAAAAGCGTCGCAGGCATTGAGTGCGGTTCCGATGATGTCGGAAAGGTATGGAAAGCAATGAGCAGCTTCCTATACCTATGGAGCAGTTTCGCAGGCTGCCGCCCGTTTAGTTTAATTATTTGTCTGAAATTGCTTGTATAGGTCTTTTTTATGGTGTCAAAAATATATTCAAGGGGGTGGGCTGAATGCAAATACAGATAAATAAAAAAATAAAATGTGTAAGTGTTTGGCTCACTAACGAAGAAAGTCAAAATGCCGAAATTCAGGAACGGTTAAACAACATTTATGCAGAATATAAAAACACAAAATACAAGGTTGCGGTTTTTTATTCGGGCAGTGAAAATTTATACGATCTCACAGAGGGATTGATAAAGCATAATAAGCACTTATCCGAAAAAAGTGAAGATGAAGCTGTGGGTTTCTGATGGATTGTCAATGTTATATGTACCGGGTATTTTCTTAATATGGCAGCGAGTTATTGTTCAATACTTGATTTCCATAATATAACAGCTGATATTTTTCATTTTCCCTTGAAAATTTTGTCACAATATGTTACAATGTTATCAGTAAGGGGGTGTTTGATATGGCATTGAACATTGCCGGATATTGTAGAATATCTGTTGACGATGATTTAGACCAAGACAATACAAGTATAGAAAACCAAGCTGCAATAATCAAAAGATATGTTCAAGAGAATTTTCCAACGGCAAATCTCGAATTTTTCTGTGACAGAGACAGGTCGGGCTACACATTTGAACAGCGCGAAGACTATCAGAGAATGAGACCGCAGTTGATGAACGGCACATTTAACATTTTGATAATCAAAGATTTCAGCCGCTTTTCAAGAAGAAACAGCAAAGGGCTTGTTGAGTTGGAAGATTTAAGAGATGCAGGAGTTAGGATAATCTCAATAGGCGACAGTATTGACTATCCTACACAAGATGAGTGGATGGCAATTCAATTTCGCTTTTTGATAAATGAAATGCCTGTTACCGATACAAGCAAGAAAGTAAAAAATGTAATTCGCCGCAGACAGTCAGACGGTTGTTGGATATGTTCCGTTCCATACGGATATATCATTACCGACACAAAACGAATGACCTTTGAGGTTGATGATATTGCTGCATCTGTTGTTAAAGAAATATTTGAATTGTACAGCAAAGGGTGGGGATATAAGAAGATCGCCAATTACCTGACTGAGAAAAAAGTTCCCACACCAAGAATGCTTGAAAAGTCAAGAAAAGATGCAAAGGGCATCGAAAACAAAATAAAGGCTAAACAGGAATGGAGCATAGTTTCGGTATCGGGAATATTAAGCAACGATTTTTATATCGGCACTTTGAGACAGGGAAAATACAAAAGGGCAAAAATAAACGGAAAAGATGTAAAAAATGATGAAAGTGAGCATATTGTCTTTGAAAAAAATCATGAGCCGATAGTTGACGAGCGATTGTTTATGAAAGTACAGGATATGCTGAAACAGCGTACAAGAGAACATTCCAACTACCGCGGCATCAAAAAATACGATACTTCTTATTCGGGATTTTTGTTCTGCGGAGATTGCGGAAGTCCGATGTTTTCGATGAGCCGTCCCGATCTGGCGGCCGCCTATACCTGCGGAACATATCACAAACGGGGCTTAAAAGGCTGTACTTCACATCACACAAGAATAGACCTTTTGGATACGCTTTTAAAAAGCTATATACAAATGGTCAAGGAAAATTCAATGGATATGATAAGGCAGCTTGAGGCTGCGATAGCAAATGAGCCGATATTTGTAAATCACAACACAAATCTGTTGGATAAATTGGAGCAAGATCTTGAAAGTGCAAAAGAGCAGTTAAAAGTTTTGTCAAAACAGAAAATGAAAGAAATAATGCGCCGCCCCGAACACGCGGATACCATTGAAGAAATGTATGATGAGATGGAACAGGAGCAATTAACACTTATCGAAAGTTTAAAGGGGCAAATAACAATAGCTGCCAATAAAAGAAACAGTTTGATAAGTGCAAACCGAAAAGCCAAAACAGTAATTGAGATCTTCGATGATATTTTAAACAAAGACACACTCGATAAAAGTGATTTGAGTTTTATTCTTGACAGGATCACTATTTATAATGACCATATTGATATTAAACTGAAAGCGGATATTGATATGTTATTAAAGATAAACACCGAGAATACAACACAAATACCTTTGGAGAATGCCGTAAATTTTAAGTTGGGCACTAATAGTGAAGATTCGTCACAATATACTTTTTCATATCATGTAAGAAATCAGGGTATGAAGTCTATTAGTGTCAATGTTATCAGTGACGGGGACCCGCTGGAGATATACACCGACCGCGAGGGAGAAATAATTTTAAAAAAGTATTCACCCATAGGTGAGCTGGGAAGTTTTGCCAAGGAGTATGCGGAAAGTCTGGCGCAGAGTGCGGGGCACATAACCTGCATCGTGGACAAGGACCAGATAATTGCGGTAAGCGGCGGCAGCCGAAAGGAATTTATGGAAAAGCACATCACGGACGAGCTGGAGCAGGTGATAAACAACCGCAGTACGCACATGGCCACACGCAGCGACAGCGATTTTGTGCCCATTGTGGACGACGACCACTCGGACGTATACTCGGCGGAGCTTATCGTGCCCATTATAAGCGAGGGCGATGTGCTGGGTGCCATAATCATGCTCGGCAACAAGTCCATGGGTGAGGTCGAGGGCAAGCTGGCGCAGACGGCGGCGGGCTTTATCGGCAGACAAATGGAAAATTGATAAAAAAAGGAGCCGCGAAGGCTCCTTTTTGTGTAACCGGACAATTATATTATCAGATCTCGGGCTCTATCAAGCCGTATCTGCCGTCTCGTCTTTTATATACAACCGCAACATCGTCGGTATCGGAATTAAGGAAAACAAAGAAATTGTGGCCCAACAGCTCCATCTCCATAACGGCTTCTTCCGCATCCATGGGTTTTACGGGTATGTGCTTGTTTCTTACTATCTCGATACCCTCGTTTTCGACATCGTCGTCACCAAAGGCACCAAGCTCCTCGATAAAGCCGGGATTTTGCTTAGCCTTGTCTTTCAGGCGCGATTTATATCTCACCATCTGGCTTTCAAGTATATCTACCACTTCGTCGATAGCAGCCATCATGTCATCCTTGGTCACCTCTGCGCGAAGTATACGCTTGGGCAATTTGACCGTTACCTCCGCGGTGTTGTCAAGCCTTATGACTGTCAGCTTAACTACCGTTTCGGCATCTTCGGGGATCAATTTCGATATCCTGTTAAGCTTTGCCGATATCTTGTTCTGGAAGTTTTCCGTAAGGTCTAAACCTTTGCCAATAAATGTGTAACGCATAATCTCAACTCCTGTTCTTAGGGTCATGCACCCTGTTGTAATAATATCCGAGGAGTATGTACATCCCGTCCGGAGTAAAATACCCCAACGATATTATACTTAAATATTTCTGCATAAAGTTATAAAATCCTTTTTGATTTTCAAAGAAAAATTGCACAAATTACAGCGGGCGGTATTTGGCCTGTTTTAGCCGCGGCGGAAATATTTTTTCACGCGCGACCGATTGACGGCACGGGGGCTTTGTGCTATAATTACAATGAGGTAATATAATTGAAAGTGAACGAAGGCGAAAAAATGAAGGAACTTATAGAAAAAATAAACCTGCTTGCCCGCAAAAGCAAGACCGTGGGGCTTACTCCCGCGGAGGCCGAGGAGCAGAAAAAGCTCCGTGCGGAATATTTAAGGCTTTTCCGCGAGGGCTTTAAGAAAAACTATCTTGACAATATGTATTTTGTGGACGAAAACGGCAACGAAACGAAGATAAACCCCAAATGACACAGCTATCCATAATAATAGTAAACTACAACACCAAGGCGCTGACGGAGCAGACGATACAGGCTGTCTTTGACACAACGCACAAAACAGAATATGAGATCATCGTGGCCGACAATTCATCGGACAAGACGCTGGCCTATGCAAGCGGCGACCCGCGCGTAAAGGTCATTGAGGATGTGGAAAACCGCGGCTTTGGCTATGCCTGCAACGTGGGCGCGGCGATGGCCCGCGGACGGTATGTGCTTTTTTTGAATTCCGATACCGTAATGCAGGAGGGCACGCTTGACAAATGTGTTGCCTACATGGACGAAAATGCGGACATCGGCTGTCTCGGCATACGCACGCTTTTGCGTGACGGTACCCTTGACCACGGCTGTAAGCGCGGTTTTCCGACCCCGATGAACAGCTTTTGCTATGTTACGCATCTGGACAGGCTTTTCCCGAAAAGCAGGCTTGCGGGCGGCTACCGCATGAGCTATATCGACGAGCATGAGACTGCCGATGTGGACAGCGTGAGCGGTGCATTTATGCTTATGCCGAAGGCCTTGTTTGACAAAAGCGGCGGCTTTGACGAGAGTATTTTTATGTACGGCGAGGATATAGACCTGTGCTACCGCGTAAAGCTGATGGGGTACAGGGTGGTGTACTATGCCGAGGGGCTTATGATACATCTGAAAGGCCAAAGCGGCCTTAACACCAAAAACACCGTGGTAATAAGGCATTTCCGCGACGGCATAAAAAGGTTTTATGACAAGTATTATATTGACAAATACAATTTTTTGGTCACGTTTCTGATGCACACCGCGATTGATCTGCGGTATTATGTTGCGCTGATACGCGCGAGGTTTTAAAATGGTCGATATACTTATGGCCGTTTTTAACGGCGAAAATTTTCTTGCACAACAGCTGGAGTCCCTGATGTCACAGGACTTTGACGGCTTTCGCCTTATTGCCTGCGACGACGGCTCATCGGACGGGTCGCGGGATATACTTGAGGCGTTCGGGGCGCGTTTTCCCGACAGGATAAAAACGGTCTATAACGATAAAAACGTCGGGGTCAGGGAAAACTTTTTTGCGCTTATGGCGCTTTCCGATGCGGAGTATATCATGTTTTGCGATCAGGACGATGTATGGGACAGCGGCAAGGTGCAAAAAACGCTTGATGTCATGCGCCAAAACGAGTATGGCGGCCCGCTTCTGGTGCACGCCGATATGCGCGTTGTGGACAGCGGCGGTGCGCAGCTCGCGCCGTCGTTCAACAAAATGCAGTCCATAGACCCAAGAAAAAACACGCTTAATGCGCTGCTTGCGCAAAACACGGTCACGGGCTGTACCGTGATGATAAACAGGGCGCTTGCGGATATAGTCAAAAAGCCCTGCTGCGATACCCTGCACGATTGGTGGCTTGCGCTCACGGCGGCGGCTCTCGGCAGGATAGTTTATCTGCCCGAGCAGGTGATGGACTACAGGCGGCACGGGGCAAATGTGCGCGGTGCGCGTGATATGTCCGATGCGGGGTATATAATGGGGCGTGCGCTGGACAGCAGCGATGCGCGGGCAAAAATCAGGCTCGGCTACGCCCAGAGCGCGGAGCTTGCGCGGCTGTACGCGGACAAACTGGACGAGCGGCAGCAAAAAATGCTGCTGGACTTCGGTGCCTGCCTTAATAAAAATAAGCTTGGCAGGCTTGCGGCAACGGCAAAATACCGTATATGGAAGCAGGGTCTCGTAAGGAAACTGGGACAGCTTTTTTATTTATAAAATCAGTGAGACAAGGGAATAAAAATGGGAAAGATAAAAAATTATTCGGACGAATACGGCATACCTGCCCTTATAGCACAGGGGATACGCCAAATGCGCTATAAAAGCAGGGCGGCAAATTATCTTAAGGAAAATGCGCTGACTGCCGAGGACATAAAGCAGCAAAAGGAGACCGACTACAAGGAGCAGGTGCTTATAAGCATTGTCGTGCCCGTGTGCAACACGCCCGAGGTCTATCTGCGCGAGATGATAGAGTCGGTGCTGGAGCAGACCTATTACAACTGGGAACTTTGCATTGCCGACGGCAGCGACGGCGACCACGGCTATGTCAAAAACATAATAAAGGGCTATATGGAGCTGGACGGCAGGATAAAATACACCTGTCTTAACTCAAACCGCGGTATCGTCGGCAATACGCAGGCCGCAATAAAGCTGGCGGAGGGCGACTATATCGGGCTTTTGGACCATGACGATGCGCTTGCGCCCAATGCGCTGTACGAGTGCAGACGTGCCATAAACCGCGGCGCGGATGTGATGTACTCGGACGAGGTGACGGTGGATCAGAACCTTAACAAGCCGAGAATCATACATTTTAAACCGGATTTTTCGCCTGTCAACCTTCTTGCACAAAATTATATATGTCATTTTCTGGTATTTAAAAGCGAGCTTTACAAAAAGTTCGGCCTGAGGACGGGCTATGAGGGCGCACAGGACTATGACCTTGTTTTAAGGCTTACCGACAATGCCGCAAGGGTGGTACACATTCCCAAGGTGCTGTATTACTGGCGCAGGCACAGGACATCGGCCGCATCGGGGGCAGAGGCAAAGCCCTACACCGTTGAGGCGGGCAGAAAGGCCGTGCAGAGCTTTCTGGACAGCATAGGCTGTGACGGCGTTGTAAGCGCCTATAACGATATGACGCTTTATCAGACCGATTTTTACACCGACAGCGAGGTCGCACCCGTGTCCAAGCCGAATAATTTCAGCGTTGAGGCGGCGTTTGAAAAGGCGGATTTTGTCTATATCTGCGAAAAACAGCTTGCACCCGTCAGCGAAGAGAGCATACACCAGCTTTTGATGTATGCACAGCTTGAAAACGTGGCTGTCGTGGGCGGCATCACACTTTACCGCGGCAGGATAACGGGCGGCGCATACCGCATGGATGCGGACGAATATCTCACACCCGTCTACAGGGGCAGACTCAGCGGCCCCGGCTATATGCGCAGGCTGCTGATGGCGCAGAATGTTACCGCCCTTGCCAATACGGGCGTGATAATAACCAAAGAGGTGTTTACCGAGCTTAAGGGCTTTGACGAGCGTTTGAGGGATAAGGAGCGTATAGCGGATTTTTGTATGCGTGCATGGCAGGCGGGCTATGATGTTGTGTTTGACCCGTTTGCAAAGTTTATGTATAAAAAAAGACCGAAAAAGGAGCGCAAAATATCCGCACTTTTCAAAAGCAAGTGGAAGGATACGGTCATCCGTGACGACCCGTATTTCAGCGAGGATTGTGTGTGGTATCAAAGCTGAAAGGTCATTAAGCGGACTGTGATAAATACAAAATGTAAAAAGACAGGGAAAAGATTATTCCCTGTCTTTCTTTTTATCCGATATGGTTGGGATGCTTTAAAATAAATATAGCATCACGGATATCTATTACGTTATCCGCCATAACCTCGGCGTTCTTTTTCTGCTCTTCGGTAAAGCCGCCGTTTTTGCCGATATATTTCAGTATAAGCGCCGCATCTTTTTTATCGGTGTAATTATCATTGTTTACATCACCCGATATTATCACGGCGTTGCTCAACCTATTTATTTGGGGCTGATTTGCATAGCAGCGCAGGGACTTTACATTTTTGATCTCATCATCCACCGTAGTCACAGTGTTAGGCACAAACAGATCCAGACTTGAGCAGCCATCAAAGGCATCATAGCCTATTTCCGTTACGGTAGAGGGTATCTCAAGGCTTTTAAGGGAGCAGCAGCCCTCAAAAGTATAGTTGCCTATTGAGGTAATGCCCTCGGGCAGTCTTACGCTTTCCAGCGAGCCGCATTCTCTGAATGTCGTCATATCCGTTAAGCCGTCCTCCAGCACAACGCTTTTAAGGTTGTAGCAGTAATTGAATACACTGTAGCCCATTTCCGTTACGGTGCCGGGTACGGTTATCTCCTCAAGGGAGGAACAGTACATAAAGGCACAATTTTCCAATGTCTTGAGCTTTTTGGGCAGCTTTACGCTTTTAAGTGCGGTGCAGTTTTCAAAGGCATTACATTCTATGGTAACAACGCTGTCGGGCAGGGATATGCTTTTAAGCGACTTGCACTCGCTAAATGCATAGCTGCCTATGGTGGTCACGCCGTTTTGTATTACTATATTCTCCAAAGATGAGCCGCTAAAGGCAGATGATGTTATGGCCGTTATGGTATCGGGCAGCAGGATGCTTGTCTTGCCCGAGGGAAAGCATACTATGCTTGTTACGTCCTTGTTATATACCACGCCGTCAATAGACCTGTAATTGGGGTTGCCGCTTGCCACGGTAAGGCTTTTAAGCCCTGTGCAGCCGCCAAACGCCGAGGAAGAAAGGCCCGTAAGGTTTGCGGACAGTTCGACGCTTGTAAGCGCGGTGCAGTCCTTGAATGCACTGTAATTTATTTTTGTAACACTTGACGGTATATTTATACTTTTTAATGAAGAGCAGTCCTCGAAGGTGGAGTGCTCTATCGTTTTGATACCGTTTGGTATATTTATGCTTTCAAGCACAGTACAGCCCTCAAAGGCAGAGCTTCCTATCTTGGTCACGCTGTCGGGAAGCGTCAGGCTTTTAAGCGCCGAACAGCCGCTGAATACACTTGTCCCGATTTCCGTTATATTATTGTGCAGGTTTACCGTTGTCAAAGAGCGGCAGCCCTCGAACATAGCAGCACCAAGCGAAGTTACGCCCGTGGGTATAGTCACGCTTTCAAGCTCATAGCACCATTCAAAGGCAGCGTTACCTATGCTTGTCACGCTGCTTGGAATATTTATGCTTTTAAGGTGAGAACAGCCCTCAAAGGCACTTATATCAATAGATGTCACCGTATCGGGAAGCTTTATGCCCGATATTGAGCAGCCGTAAAACGCTTCCCTGCCTATACCCCTGACCGTTATGCCGTCTATTTTTTCGGGTATGGTTATGTCGCCGTCTATCCATTTGTCGTTGACACCCGTGATAATGCCGTTGTCATCCATATAGACGGAATATTCGTCCGACACCTTTAATTCATGCGATGCCGCATAGGTGCAGACCAAGCCCGCGCCTGTGCCGTTCGGAAAAGCGGCCGGCACACCGCCAAATACCATTGCTGCCGTAAATAAAACGGTAAATGCCGCTTTAAATTTTTTCATTTTTTAACCCCCTTGTCGCTGACGTGTAATGTATATTTTTTCGTTTCCTCTTAATATTATATAATAACATATTTATCCCCTGTTATCAATAATTTTTTCCATAAATTTCGCGTTATTACAAATGAAATGAGCAAAGGTCAGGCACCTGTCCCGGCATTGTAGCAGCTCCTCCGGCGGTTTGTCGATAATGTCCCCTGCAAGGACGTGAAGCAATATCTCGCCGTGAGCGTTAAGATGCTGTGTGTATATTTCCGAAGCGCCCGGAATTTTATCTGCCAAAAATTTTGCACATTCGTTTGTATTCAAGGTATCCTCTCCTTTTTGTTCATATAGTGGGGGTAAGGGTGGGTGCGGCCGAGCTACCCGCGCAAAAGAAACACAAGTAAAAAGTATTTACAAATTTAATTACAAAAACCCCGGAATTTTCGTCATTTTATTTCGGGGTTTTCTATTTACAAAATCCGACTAAAATGTTATGATTACATCTGTAACTACATACGACTAAATACGACTAAAATTTTGCAACTGCTACGATTTGACAGGAGGAAAGTCCAAATGAAAAATTTTGAACAGTGGAATGGATTTAAGGGCAGACTTTGGAAAGAAGAGGTCAATGTCCGTGATTTTATACAGAAAAATTATACCGCATACGACGGCGGCGAGGAGTTTCTTGCAGGCCCCACCGATGCCACAAACAAGCTTTGGGACAAGCTTCAGGCACTTCAAAAGGAAGAACGTGCAAAGGGCGGCGTGCTGGATATGGACACGCATATAGTTACGGGTCTTACCGCGCACGGTGCGGGATATCTTGACAAGGAGCTTGAAAAAATAGTGGGCTTACAGACGGACAAGCCCCTTAAACGTGCCTTTATGCCCTACGGCGGTATAAAAATGGCGGAGCAGGCCTGCCAGATGTACGGCTACGAGCCCGACCCCGACCTGCACAAGATTTTTACCGAATATCACAAAACGCACAATCAGGGCGTTTTTGACGTATATACCCCCGAAATGAAGGCCGTAAGACACGCCAAAATTTTAACGGGTCTCCCCGATACCTACGGCCGCGGCCGTATTGTCGGCGATTACCGCCGTGTTGCGCTTTACGGCATAGATTTTCTTATCGAGGAAAAGAAAAAGGACTTTGCACACTGCGGCGACGGCACAATGACGGACGATGTTATCCGCCAGAGAGAGGAACTTGCCGACCAGATACGCGCCCTTAACGGCATGAAGGCAATGGCCGATATTTACGGCTTTGACATCTCTCAGCCCGCAAAGGACGCAAAAGAGGCTGTTCAATGGCTGTACTTCGGCTATCTTGCGGCTATCAAAACACAAAACGGCGCAGCAATGAGCGTGGGACGTGTTTCCACCTTCCTTGACATCTATATTGAAAGAGACCTTGAAAACGGCACCATTACCGAGAGCGAGGCGCAGGAGCTTATCGACCACTTTGTTATGAAGTGCCGCATGGTAAAATTTGCAAGAATAGAAAGCTACAACCAGCTTTTCTCGGGCGACCCCGTTTGGGCTACGCTGGAGGTGGGCGGCATGGGACAGGACGGCCGTTCTATGGTGACCAAAAACGACTTCCGCTTCCTGCATACCCTTGAAAACATGGGTCCTTCGCCCGAGCCGAACCTTACGGTTTTGTATTCGTCAAGGCTTTCAGAGCCCTTTAAGGACTACCTTGCAAAAATTTCCATCAACACCAGCTCTATCCAGTACGAAAACGACGATGTTATGCGTCCCGTCTGGGGTGATGATTATTCCATCTGCTGCTGTGTATCGGCTACGCAGACGGGCAAGGAAATGCAGTTTTTCGGCGCAAGGGCAAACCTTGCAAAGTGCCTGCTTTACGCAATAAACGGCGGTATGGATGCCAAAACGCACGAGCAGGTCGGCCCCGCATACAAGCCCGTTACCACGGAGTATCTTGACTATGACGAGGTAATACAAAAATTTGACAAAATGATGGATTGGCTTATCGGTCTTTATGTAAATACCCTTAACACTATCCAGTATATGCACGATAAATACTACTACGAGGCTGCCGAAATGGCGCTTATCGACACAAATGTACGCCGTACCTTTGCAACGGGTATTGCGGGCTTCTCGCACGTTGTGGACTCGCTTTCCGCAATAAAGTATGCCAAGGTCAAGCCCATTAAAAACGAGGTCGGCATTATCGACAACTTTGAAACAACGGGCGATTTCCCGCGCTACGGCAACGACGACGACAGGGCGGACGACATTGCGCTCTGGCTTTTAAAGACCTTTATGGACAAGCTTAAGCAGCACAAGACCTACCGCAACTCCGAGCCCACAACATCCATTCTGACCATTACGTCAAATGTTGTATACGGCAAGGCGACCGCGACCATGCCCGACGGCAGAAAGGGCGGCACACCCCTTGCACCCGGCGCAAACCCAAGCTACGGCGCAGAGAAAAACGGCCTTATCGCTTCGCTTAACTCCCTTGCAAAGCTGCCTTACGAGTGGGCGCTTGACGGTATATCCAACACCCAGACCATCAACCCCGATGCTCTCGGACATACCGACGCAGAGCGTATACAAAACCTTGTACAGGTGCTGGACGGCTATTTCGACCAGGGCGCACATCATCTTAACGTAAATGTGTTCGGTACGGAAAAGCTTATCGACGCTATGGAGCACCCCGAAAAGGAGGAGTACGCAAACTTCACTATCCGTGTTTCGGGCTATGCGGTAAAGTTTATCGACCTTACAAGAGAACAGCAGCAGGACGTTATTTCAAGGACCTGCCACAAGACACTGTAAAACGAGAGGCTGCTTAAAGGCAGCCTCTTTTTGTCGAGGAAAAGTGCTTATGAATACAGGATACATACATTCAACGGAAACATTCGGGTTGGTGGACGGCCCGGGCATACGCTTTATCGCGTTTATGGCGGGCTGTGCCATGCGCTGCAATTTCTGCCACAACCCCGACACCTGGGACATGGCTGCGGGCGAGGCATATACCCCGCGGGAGCTTTTAAACCGCGCCCTGCGCTGCAAGCCCTATTGGCGGGACAACGGCGGCATAACCGTCAGCGGGGGCGAGCCGCTTTTGCAGCTTGATTTTGTGACGGAGTTTTTTAAGCTTGCAAAGGAAGAAAACGTGCATACCGCCATTGATACGGCGGGTCAGCCCTTTACACGCGAAGAGCCGTTCTTTTCAAAATTCAATGCGCTTATGGACTATACCGACCTTATCCTTTTGGATATAAAGCATATCGACAATGACGAGCATATAAAAATAACGGGCATGGAAAACACCAATATCCTTGACATGGCAAGATATTTGTCCGACATTAAAAAGCCCGTCTGGATAAGGCACGTCCTGGTGTCGGGCAGCAGCGACAACGATATGTGGCTGCATAAGCTGCACGATTTTATAAATACCCTTGAAAACGTGGAGAGAGTGGAGGTGCTGCCTTATCACGATCTCGGCGTAAGCAAGTACGACAAGCTCGGCATTGATTACCCGCTGCGGGATGTGCGCCCGCCCTCGGATGAACGCATACAAAACGCAAATATTATCCTCGATACAAAAAAGTATTATTCATCGGGGCGTTTATGAAAATAATATTGCAAATGAAGAAGAATTGTATTATAATATAAAGGTAACGTACATAAGTTATACGCCCAAGGAGGAATGTAAATGATAATAAAGATAGCAATAGGCGCGGCCGCGCTTTTGGTGTTTGTGGTGCTGCTTATAATGGGCTATGTGCAGTCGCCGCCCGACAAGGCACTTATAATTTCGGGTATACGCAAAAATCCGCGTGTGCTTATCGGCCGTGCAGGCTGGAAGGTGCCGTTTTTTGAGCGCAAGGACCTGCTTAACTTAAAGCTTGTATCTATACAGGTGCAGACCTCTACCGAGGTGCCCACGGCGGATTATATCAATATCTCCGTTGATGCGGTGGCCAACGTAAAGATAAGCACCGAGCCCGAGATGATAAGTCTTGCATCGCAGAACTTTCTTAACTCCCAGACGGATTATATCGCATCCGTTGCCAAGGAGGTACTGGAGGGCTCCCTGCGTGAGATAGTGGGCGGTATGCCCCTTGTGGATATGGTGCAAAACCGTGAGGCCTTCAACCAGAAGGTCGCGGAGTCCGCACGTCCCGACCTGCGTAAAATGGGTCTTGAAGTAGTCAATTTCAACGTGCAGAACTTTGTAGACCGCAACGGCGTTATAGAAAACCTTGGTATCGACAATGTTGTTAAGATAAAAAAGACTGCCGAGATAGCACGCGCGGAAAGCGAGAGAGATATTGCCATTGCAAAGGCAAACGCACAGCGCGAGGCGGAGCAGACACGCATAGATACGCAGACCGATATTGCACAGCGCCAGAACGAGCTTGCGATCAAGCAGTCGGAGCTTAAAAAGGATGCGGATGTCAAGCAGGCCGAGGCCGATGCAGCCTATACCATACAGCAGGAAGAGCAGCGCAAGACCATAGAGATAACGCGCTCCAATGCCGATATTGCAAGGCGCGAGATGGAGGTCTCCCTTATGACCAAGGAGGCCGAGGTCAAGGAGCAGGCGCTTAATGCGGAGATAAAGAAAAAGGCCGATGCCGAGCTTTACAAGCGTCAGCAGGATGCGGAGGCCAAAAAGTACGAAATGGAAAAAGAGGCCGAGGCGTTAAAGGCCAAGGCTGCCGCAGAAGCAGCGGCGTTAAAGGCCAAGGCAGAGGCCGAGGCAGAGGCCATAAGGATAAAGGGTGAGGCGGAGGCCTCCGTTATCAAGCAAAAGGCCGTTGCCGAGGCGGAAGGTATCGACAAAAAGGCCGAGGCTATGAAAAAGATGGGCGAGGCCGCTATTTTGGAGATGTACTTCAATATCCTGCCCGAGGTAGTGAAAAATGCAGCCGAGCCGCTCAGCAAGGTAGAAAAGATAACCATGTACGGCGAAAGCGCATCATCCAAGCTTACGGGTGATATAATAAACACCGTAACAAAGGTGACGGACGGCGTTAGGGAGTCAACGGGCGTTGACCTTGCAAGTGTCATTGCGGGCTTTTTGGGCGGAAACACCGCGGCAAAGCTTGCGGCACCGACAGGGGATGATGCCGATAAAGAGGCGGCACCGACCAAGGAAAGCGAATAAAAGCCAAAAAATAAAGGGACTGTTTTGTACAGTCCCTTTTGTATTTGCCCTATCAGATATCCTCGATCGTGTTGTCAATGTCAAATTCGCTTGTAACGCGGGTTATCTCAAATCCCGCAAGCTTTGCAAGCTCGCGTATGGTGTTGCGTGATATTTTTTTACCCTGATATTCTATAAGGTCTTCCATTTCGCCGGTAAATATATCGGCGGGCTGATATTTCCTGAGTATTATTTTATCGCCGCTGGTAAAAAACTCGACGCTGTCACCGACATTCCAATCAAAGTTTTTTCTTAATTCCTTTGGTATAACCACACGTCCCAGATTGTCTATCGGGCGGGTCACGCCGATCGGTTTCATAAAATACACCTCCGTTTATGGTAAAGGAATAAAGCGCTATTCCTTGTGTTTTGTTAATAAAAGTTATAAAGGCTGGTACTGTTATTTTATCAAAATAATTTGTCGTTGTAAAGTAAAAAATGAAAAAAATTTCGGAAAAATGTAAATTTATCGTAAATTTGATAAAATTCTCACAAAAAATAAAAAAATTAAAAAAAGACTTGACATTTTGTGTATTTAGTGTATTATTATAAATAGTACAGTTAATACACAAAGGAGTTGAGGCTATGTTTAAAATAGACATAAGAAGCAGCACCCCTATTTACGAGCAGCTTGCCGAGCAGGTAAAGCGCGGCGTTATACAGGGGCTTTTAAAGCCGGGCGATGCTCTGCCGTCCGTGCGCAGGCTTGCGGCGGACACGGGCGTTAATCCCAATACCGTTGCCAAGGCCTACCGCGAGCTGGAGCGGCAAAACGTGATAGTTACCATCCGCGGCAGGGGCACGGTGATAAACGACATACCCGTAAACCTTGACACGGGCGCGGCGGGAAAGCTTAAGCCGTACCTTACGGAGCTTATCTACGCGGGCAAAACAAAGCAGGAGATACTTGACATCGTTTCCGCGATATACGACGAATTAAAGGGGGAAAATTAAATGCTTGAAATAAAGAAACTGGTCAAAAATTTTGGCGGCTTCCGCGCGGTCAACAATTTCGGCCTGAAGGTGGAAAAGGGCACCATACACGGCATAATCGGCGAAAACGGTGCGGGTAAGACCACGATAATAAAGTGCATTGCGGGCATATATAAGCCCGACGGCGGCGAGATACTGCTGGACGGACAGCCCGTTTACGAAAACCCCGCCGCAAAGGTAAAAATAGGCTATGTCGCAGACAGCAACACCATGTTTGAGGACTACACACCCGCACGGATGCGCGACTTTTTTGCCGAGGTATATCCCGATTTTGACAAGGAAAAATATGCCTCGCTCAATGAAATATTCAAGCTCGACCAGAACCGCAGGGTGGGCAGGCTGTCAAAGGGTCAGCAGATGCGCCTTTCGTTTATGCTTGCCATAGCATCAAACCCCGAGCTGCTTATCCTTGACGAGCCCACAAGCGGCCTTGACGCACTTGCAAAAAAGCAGCTTCTGGACATCGTTATCGGCGAGGTGGAGCAAAACGGCCTTGCGGCGGTCATCTCATCCCACCATTTAAGCGAGCTTGAAAAGCTTTGTGACGAGATAACCATTATACAAAACGGCGAGGTGCAGTATCAAAGCAATATCGACGACATAAAGGGCAGGGTAAAGAAACTGCAGGTGATATTTGACAAGACACCCGATATCGACACCTTAAAGGAAAGCTTCGGGGTGGAAAGGCTCGGCAGCGTATATTACCTTACCACAACAAACTATGACGAAAACACCGTATCGGCCTTAAAGCTTATGGGTGCCTCCGTTATCGAGGAGATCGGCATAAGCCTGGAGGAGATATTTGTTATAACGGCGGAAAGCAGGTGAGTTTATGACACCCTTATTTAAAAGATTTTTAAAGCGCACCGCGGCAGCTGCGGCGGTAATGCTGCTTATAGCGATACTCGACCTGCTTGGCAGGACATCGGGGCTCTCATCGGAGATACGCAGCCTTGAGACCATTGTAAACACAAACAATATCACGGCCGACAGCTTTTCCTCCGCGGCAAAGGCAAAAAGGACGGAAGAGATGCTGCAAAGCGTGTGGGACAGCAGCCATAATCATAATTACGGCTATACCGCGGCAAGCAACGAATTTGACGTTGTGGTGCCCGATATACTCGGGGAGCTTGTGAATATACGCTCAAGGACCATAGATTTTTCAACGGGCATGGGTTTTGCCCTTGCCGCAGCCTGTGCGGCCTACGCCTTTGCGGACGAAAGGGGCAGAAAAAAGCAAAGCTTTGTAAATGCCCTGCCCTACAAGCGCAGCCGTCTGTTTTTTGACAGGGTATTGAGCGGCGTGACCGCAATATCGGTATTTTTCCTTATGGTCTATATCATACTTGCGCTTTTTGTAAGGCATTATGCTCCCGCAGCCGAATTTTTGGGCGAAAGACTTGCCATGGGCGCGGAGTATCTCAGCCGGACAAAGTATTTAAGGTCTGTCGGTATGGATATGTTTATGAACGCTTTGGCGGCGCTTTTGTTTTACTCGGTAATGATGCTGGCGCAGACCATGTTCGGAAGAGCGGCCTCGGCCTGCGTTATGGCCTGCGGTGCTTTGATATTCGGCAAATTTGCCGTCGGCGGCGCGGGGGATGTGTGCACGGCGCTTAACAGCCCGATAGCTGCAAGGCTCAGAGAGGGGCTTGCAAGGTTTGCCGAAATGTTCGGCTCGGAGCATTTATCGCAGATAGTGCTGATATTGATATTTACACTTATCTTTCTTGCCGCCGCGTATTTTGCCGATAAGAACACACGCCTTGAACGCGCGGGCGAGGTATTTATTTTCGGGCTCGTAAAATATGCGGCCATTGCCCTGTTTGCGGCAGAGGGCGCATTTACCTTCTTCCACTTTATTTACCGCGAGTGCGGCATACGCCCGCAGGCAGTTTTGCCCGTTATCGGCATACTTGCGGCAGGTGCGGCGCTGACCGTACTGATGTTTAACAAGCTGATTTTAAGGGGGGAGCGTTAAATGAAAACTTTACCCATTATAAAGGCGGAATTCAGGCGCAGCGCATGGGTGCTGTGGCCTGTGCTGTTTGCACTTATCCCTGCCTGCATAGGCCGTGCGGCAAACGATATGAGCAACAGCGCATATTATTCATCCATGTATCTTGAGGGCGAGTTATTTGTGACGGGAGATGTGCTTGAAACTCTGGGGACATTCAGCGTTTTATGGACGGCTTTACTTGTATATGTGCAGTATGCAAACGACCGTCCCGATTTTGCAAAAGCCCTGCCCTATACATCAAAGCAGCTTATTTTAAGCAAGGCCTCGGCGGCAGTATTTATCGGCGCGGTAACAAGTGCGGTCTATGTTTTGTTTATGCTTGGGATACTGCGCAAATATTCGTGGCTTGTCAAAACGGAAAGCTGGACGGGCATAGAACAGTACATTGATGTATTTGATGTTAATTTTGTTTTGATAAGTGCTGCGGCGGCATTTGTGCTTGCTATGGCGATGTATTGGTACATCTCCCTTTGCTGCTGTGTGTGCAGGCGCGTATATGCGGGGCTGTGGCTGGCGTTTTTGGGCTTTCTTTCCTTTACGGGCTTTATGAACCTTTCAAACGAAATTGAAACCGTCGACCCTGTAAGTGCCTTGGGATGTGTTCTTGAAAAAGTCGGGCTTGAAGGCTATACCATAAGTATTTTTGTAATGCTTTTTGCCCTTGTACTGCTTTTGATTACCATGCTTCCCGCATTGAAGCTGTACGGCGGCGGCAATTCGGCGCATCCCGTGTTCAGGTATTCGGGGGCGGCAAAGGCGTTTTATATATTTTCGGGACTTTCGGCGGCACTTTATTTTCCGTATATTGCAAATATGCGCGATAATATCCCGCTTGCACTTGTGATAGGCGGCGTGATAGGCATAGGTCTGGGCGCTGTGCTCAACAAATTTATTTTAAAGAGGTGCGGACAATGAAAAAGATAATTTCGGTTTTGCTTGTTCTGGTGCTTACGGGCTGCGGTGCCGCAAAGCCCGCAAACGATAGCATAATATATCATCTTGAGGATCTTGAGCCCCAACGCGCACTTATGAAAACATACGGTCGGGACTTAAAGGCCGACCCCGTAAAAACGGTGGAGGAAATGGACGATATTACGGACGAGATATTCTCAAAATGTGTTGTGGGCAGCCGTGTTTACCGCGACAGGAAGGACCCGAGGCTTATGGTGTATTACAACGCCCAAAGGGACGACGGCGGCTCCGACGGTTATTCGCTTGCCTATGAGGTGCTTTGCTCCACAAAGGAGCACCGCCCCTTTATAGACGATATCACGGACAAAACGGGGCTTTTATTCAGCGGTATGGTGCTTGGCGGGAAATATGCTTCCGATGAGGGCATATACAGCGGCAGAAATAAGCTGTCCTTTTCAAACCCCGCCTACGCCCTGTTAAGCTGCGATCGGTCAATAAAATTTGACCTTTTGCTGCGGGACTCCTTCGACCCCAAGGGCTATGAAAACACGCAGTACAGGGACCTGCCTGTGCGCGTTGATTTTTTTACGGACGGGGACGAAATAAAATATGTAAATATATTTTTCCTGACAAACGAGCAGAATAAGACCCTGACGGAAAATAATTTAAAGCAGCTTTCCTTTGACCCCCTTGCGGCCGAGCTTTTAAACGGCCTTTACGGCCAAAACAAGGACGTATCGGGCAAAAAAGGCGGCGTAAAATATACCCTGCGGCGTGATGTTACCGACAGCACGGAAAACCTGCGCGTCAATGTGCTGTCGCTTGAATACTGATGCCCGCACACGGCCGTTTTGCAAAAATGTTGAAAAAACCCTGCGGATGTGGTATCATAAACATATCACGGAGGTTCGGGCTATGAAAAAACCAAGAAGCGGCTACACCACGGGCACCTGTGCGGCAATAGCGGCCAGGGCGGCGGTGCGTATGATATTTGAACAAAGGGTGCCGTGCGGGGAAAGTGTTATGACCCCCTCGGGCAGGGTAATAGAAACATCGGTTTCGGACGCGCGGTTCGATAAAAACAGCGCCTCGTGCGCCGTCAAAAAGGATGCGGGCGACGACCCCGATGTCACAAACGGTATGCTGATATACACAAGGGTCAGCCTGCGCCGTGACGGCAAAATAACCGTAGACGGCGGTGAGGGCATAGGCCGCGTGACAAAAAGGGGACTTAAGCAGGCTGTCGGCGAGGCGGCCATAAACCCCGTGCCGCGCAGGATGCTTACCGAAAATGTGTCCGAGCTGCTTGAAAAGTACGGCTATGAGGGCGGCGCGGATATACTGGTATACGCTCCCGGCGGCGCGGAGGTCGCAAAAAAGACATTTAACCCGCGGCTCGGTATAGAGGGCGGCATATCCATACTCGGCACGGGCGGTATTGTGGAGCCCATGAGCGAGCGGGCGATAATCGACACCATAGATACGGAGCTTTCCGTAAAGCACGCGGAGGGCGCGGAGTATATCATGCTTGCGCCGGGAAATTACGGCATGGAGCATATACGGGAAAAGACGGGGCTGGACATCGGCAGGGCGGTAAAATGCAGCAACTTTATCGGCAATGCGCTCGACCTGTGCGTTATGCACGGGTTTAAGGGCGTTTTGCTGGTCGGGCATACGGGCAAGCTGGTCAAGCTTGCGGGCGGCATTATGAATACCCACAGCCGCTATGCGGACTGTCGTATGGAGATAATTGCCGCAAACACCGCACTTTTAAGCGGCGATATTTCGTTGGTGCGGGGGCTGCTGGCCTGCTGTACCACGGATGCCGCGCTGGAGCTTTTGGACGGTGCGGGGCTGACGGATGCGGTCATGCAAAAAATAACCGACCGCGCGGCCGAAATTATAAAAAACAGGGTAAACGGCGGGTTGGAAACGGGTATCATAATGTTTTCGGGCGCGGGCGGAAAAGAGCGTGTGTGGCAGAGCGGAGCCTTTGAAAAACGCCTTTTTCAAAGAGAAGAAAATTGAGGTAGCTTATGAAAAAAATATATTTGGTCGGCGCGGGCATGGGCAGGGATTGCCTTACCGCGGCGGCGCAAAAAGCGGTCGATGCGGCGGAGGTGATAATAGGCGCAAAAAGGCTGGTTGACGGCCTTGAAAAGCAGACCTTTGCCGAGTACAGACCCGAATTTATACGCGAATACATCGACGGCTCCGACAAAAACACCTTTTGCGTGCTTTTATCGGGCGATACGGGCTTTTACAGCGGGGCAAAGGCGATTCTTGCCGCGCTGGACGGCTATGATACGCAGGTTTTGGCGGGCATATCCTCGTTTGCGTACTTTTTTGCGGCAATAAAGCGGGACTACAACGATGTTGTGCTTGCAAGCCTGCACGGCAGAAAATGCAGCGCAGTTTCGCTTATCAAGCGGCATAAGCGCGTGTTTTTCCTGCTGGATGCAAAAAGCGCGGGGGACATCATCGACAGCCTGTGCCTGTATAACATGGGCGATACGCGCCTGTATATCGGCGAAAGCCTGTCATACCCCGACGAAAGGATAACGGTCGGCACGGCGGCGGAGCTTAAAGACAGGGCGTTTGACACCCTGACCGTGATGCTTGCGGAAAACGACGGCGCACGCTCGTGTCTTGGCAGTATCCCCGACGGGGAATTCATACGCGGCAATGTGCCCATGACAAAGGCGGAGATACGCGCCCTCAGCATAGCAAAGCTCGGCCTTTGCGAGGACAGCATCTTGTATGACATCGGTGCGGGCACGGGCTCTGTATCGGTGGAGGCGGCGCAGTATCTGCCGCGGGGCAGCGTGTATGCCTTTGAAAAAAACGCCGAGGCGCTGGAGCTTATACAAAAAAACAAAATAAAATTTGCGGCGGACAACCTGTATATCGTTGCGGGGGAGGTGCCGCAAAGTCTCGATCTTGATAAATATCCCGTGCCTACACACGCATTTGTGGGCGGCAGCGGCGACCCCGAAAAAACGCTCGATATCCTGTTCGGCAAAAACCGCGGGCTTAGGGCGGTAATGACTGCGGTAACGCTTGAGACCCTGTCGGCGCTGACCAGGCTTTCAAAAAAGTACAGCACCGAGGTCTGCTGTATAAATGCGGCAAGGGCGGAGTCTGCGGGAGCCTTTCATCTGATGAAGGCCAACAACCCCGTGTATATAGCGGTATTGACGGAGAAAAACAATGAATGACAGGATACTTTTAACGGCCTGCGGCAGCGGCAGCGGCAAAACTACCGTTATGTGTGCGCTGCTGGCGGCGCTTCGGGGCAAAATGCGCGTGGCTGCCTTTAAATGCGGCCCCGATTATATAGACCCCATGTTTCATAACGCACTCGGTACACCCTGCACAAATCTGGATACGTTTTTCTGCGGCGGCGAGCTTTTGACGGCGCTGTTTGAAAAACATTCGCAAAATGCCGATATTAGCCTGATAGAGGGCGTTATGGGCTATTATGACGGGCTGGATATGTGCACAACTGCGGCAAGCAGCTACGAGGTGGCAAGGACGCTGGGCTGTCCCGCGGTGTTGGTGATAAATGCCCGCGGCATGGCGGCAAGCGTGCTTGCGCTGATACGCGGCATGGCGGAGTTTAAGCCCGACAGCGGCATAAAGGGCGTTATACTTAACAATGTGTCGGCGCACGTTTTTAAGGCGCTTGCCCCCGAGATAGAAAAAACGGGCATTGCGGCGCTGGGCTTTTTGCCGCGGGATGAGCGCTTTGTGCTGGAAAGCAGGCACCTTGGGCTGGTGACTCCCGCCGAGCTTGATGATATAGCCGAAAAAATGCGGCTTTTGGGTGAGGCGGCCGAAAAATACATAGATATTGAAAGACTGCTGAAAATTGCGCATGACAGCGTCTCTGCGCCCGCTTTTAAGGCAGCGGCAAGGCAGTATCCCGCCTCCTTTGCGGGGCTTAAAATAGCCGTTGCCATGGACAGAGCATTTTGCTTTTACTACAGGGACGGCCTTGAAATGCTTGAAGAATGCGGCTGTGAAACGGTGTATTTCAGCCCGCTTGACGATACAGAGCTTCCGCGGGACATTGACGGGCTTATTATCGGCGGCGGCTATCCCGAGGTGTATGCCGAAAAGCTAAGCGCCAACAGCTCCATGCTTTTGTCGGTGAAAACTGCGCTTGAAAGCGGACTGCCCGCCCTTGCGGAGTGCGGCGGTTTTATGTATCTGCAAAAAACGCTGGATAACGGCAGGGGCGTTTATCCCATGGTCGGGTTTATAGATGCCGCGGCCGAAAACAAGGGCAGACCCGTGCGCTTTGGCTATGTGACCCTGACAAATGCGGCGGGGGACAAAATAAAGGCGCACGAGTTTCATTATTTTGACAGCACGGACAACGGTGCGGAGTTTACCGCCGAAAAGCCAAGCGGCAAAAGCTGGAAGTGTATGCACATAAAAAATAACTGCATCTGCGGTTATCCGCATATCTTTTACCCCGCGAACGAAAAGTTTTTGTACGATTTTCTGGATAAATGCAAAAAAAGACGGCGCGTATGAAAAATATACGCGCCGTTTGCTTTTGATAAAGGGCTTTGCCCCATGATCTCGGTATTACCATCCGCCCGCAAGTGCTGCTGCGGTCTTGTCGGATGTGTCGTGATAGGATGGTATGGAAAAGCTGTCGGATACATCCACAACCTTTGTATAGGCCTGTCCCTCCATGTTATTCATATAAAAACAATAGTTGTCCCTTACCGCATAGAAGTATAAAAGCGCACCCTCGGGAGAATAAGCAAAGGCAAAGGCGAATGTGCCGTAGGTACCGGGGTCTCCGGATATTTCCTTTGTGGTTTTGCCGATAATGCTGCGGCCGAACTCATAGCCGTTTGCGCTGCGGAAAACATCCAGCATATCTTTTGCGATATACATATCCACCCTTTTGGATTTTGCCTGATTTGTCTTTGTCGGGTCATAACCGCCGTTTTCGATATACTCCGCAAGTGAAAGATTGGTGAAGCGTCCCATCGGGATACCGTCGTGGTTGTACTTTATGGCGTAGTCAAATTCCTCGTCGTAGTAGGTGTTTGCCAGCGCCACCGAAGCCTGCGCCGCGTTCATCAGCACCCTTGCATCGGCTTCAAACCTTGTTTTTGTCGCCTTTCTCATATAACCGATGATGTTTGGTATCATCATGGCTATAAGTATTACCATTACGCCGATAACAACTATCAGCTCCGTCAGTGTAAAGCCGTCTTGATTTGTTTTTTTGCAGTAACGCATTAAAATTTCTCCTCCTTAGAAAATTATCCCCTTATTAACGTCTGCAAATATTTTCGCATAGTTCTCCCTTATCCCTTATAATGCAAAAATATCCCCCGTCCGGATTTTCCGAACTTCACGTCCTATTTTATTACAAAATTGTGAACAAGTCAATATAATTATGAATAAAATATTAAAATTGTTAATCCAATCAGCGTTGCGTTCATTTTTTGTTCAAATTCACAACAAATTTGTCCTGTATTGGTGAAAAATGTCGTAAAATTGTTTGTTTTATAACAATAAGGAAGGTTTGACAATAGCATTGCCTTATGGTATCATTAGAATATATGGGTAATTATAAAATTCGGATATAAGCGGAAAGGAGAAAAAGCATTGGGTGATATAATAAAAATGCCGTTTATGGGTAAGACGGAATACAGCTTTAATGCGTTGGATACGGATTATCATTTGTCGGGGTCGTGCCATATACGCGAGGTGGAGATAGATACGCCGCTGTTTTACGGCAAGTGCAGGACATTGTTCGGCGTGCCCGTGTACGAGAGCGAAAACCTTGAAAACCAGTTTACATATTGTATAGAATATACGTCAAACAGCGGAAAATCGGGCGTTTTATCCCTGTACAGCGGCCCGTCGGGTCCTGCTGTCGGCGGTTTCCCGAGCATGACGGACGAGGATGCCGTGGATGCGCTTATAAAGCTTTTGGAGGATGCAAAGCCGTCGGATTACGACTATTCGGGCTATTATCTGGACTTTGAGATAAAGGTGGATATGGGCGTTAAGGACGGTAAACCCTACAAGCGCGTGACGGAGCTTGACCTTTCGCCCGAGGAAATGGAAAAGCTTTTTAACAGGGTCGTTCTGGGGAAAGATGATTGACGGCCTTGTGCTTGTGACGGGCGGCAGCGGCAGCGGCAAAAGTGCCTTTGCCGAGGGGCTTGCCGTCAAGGCGAAAAACGGACAAAAGACCTGCGGTATGTACTATATCGCGGCCATGAAGCCCTGCGGTGCGGAGGGTGAGAGCCGTATCGTGCGGCACAGAAAACAGCGTGCGGGCAAGGGCTTTGAGACCGTTGAATGTTACTCTGTCAGGGAGGCGGGGCAAAGCCGTCTTATATGTGACACAAATGACAGTCCCCGCGTGTGCCTGCTGGAATGTTTGTCCAATCTGGCGGCAAACGAAATATTTGACGAAAAAAACATGAACGCCGCAGACGATATCCTTGATTTTATCATTAAATTAAAGGAAAGTTGTGCGGCGCTTATTGTTGTAACGAACGAGATCTTTTCGGACGGTGTTTTGTACGGGGAGCAGACCGTAAACTACATTAAAATACTGGGCGAGCTGAACCGCCGTCTTGCCGAAAGGGCGGACAGCGTTTTTGAGGTGGTCTGCGGTATACCCGTGAGGATAAAATAATGGTAAAAAAACAGATAAAGGCCTTTTTTGCGGCATTTTCCATGTACAGTAAAATACCCGTGCCGCAGGTGGAATGGGACGATGATACACTTAAATATGCGCTTTTTTATTTTCCGCTTGTCGGTGTGGCAATAAGCCTTGCAATGCTTCTGGCGGATATGGCATTAAGCGCCGCAAATGCGGGGAATGCGCTTTGTGCCGCCGTAAAGGTCGTTATACCCATAGCCGTAACGGGCGGCATACATCTTGACGGCTTTATTGATACCGCGGATGCGCTTGCATCATATCAGACCAAAGAAAAAAAGCTGGAGATAATGAGTGACCCGCATATAGGCGCGTTTGCGGTGATAGGGCTTGCCTGTTATATCCTGCTTTGCTTTGGGCTTTGGAGCGAGGCCGTGTATAATTTCAGGATAAATTTTTGCGTATACGGCGGCTTTGTCCTGTCAAGGGCGATAAGCGGCCTTTGCCTTGTGAATTTTAAAAAGGCAAAGACGGGCGGGCTTGCGGCGGCTTTTTCGGACAGATCGGCCAAAAATGCCGTAACTACGGTCATGCTTGTATACATAATTTTGATTGTCCTGTCTATGGTCAAGGCCTGCGGGATATTTGCGGTCTTTTCGATAACGGCGGCAGCAGGCTGCGCAATAATTTATTATTTTACGGCAAAGCATAATTTCGGCGGCGTAACGGGCGATACTGCGGGCCGGTTTTTATGTATTTGCGAGCTTGCGATCCTATGCGGCTGTGTGATAGGAGATAAAATATTATGATACTTGTGATAGGCGGCGCTTTTCAGGGCAAGACGGAGTTCGCAAAAAGCCGTTTTTGTGCGGACGAGGCCGAAATTTTCAATGCTTTTCATTTAAAAATACGCGAAACGATGAAAAACGGCGGCGATATATCGGCAGTCACCGAAAGTGCAAAAAAATTTAAGATAGTGATAAGCGACGAGGTCGGCAGCGGGATAATACCCCTTGACAAATTCGACCGCGACTGGCGCGAAACGGTCGGCCGCGAGCTGTGTAAAATAGCGGCCTGCGCCGATGAGGTCTGGCGTGTAAGCTGCGGTATGGGACAAAAAATAAAATGAAGGAATATTTGGAAGTATCTGTTATAAGCTGTGTTATCGGGTTTTTGCTGGACTTTGTGATAGGCGACCCCGCGTGGGCGTTCCACCCGATACGTCTGATAGGCAGTTTAATAAGCCTTTTTGAAAAGGTATGCAGGCGCATTTTCCCCAAAACAAAGGCGGGAGAGATATTCGCAGGCTTTTTGCTTGTGCTGTCGGTGTGCTTTATTACGTTTTTTACCGCCCTTTTTATCTCGGCGGCAATTAAAAATATTTATATAAAAATTGCGGTAAATTCGCTTATATGCTGCTTTATGCTTGCGGCAAGGTCGCTTAAGCAAGAGAGTATGAGGGTATATGACAAGCTAAAGCAAAACGATATCGAGGGCGCAAGAAAGGCCGTGTCAATGATAGTTGGCAGAGATACCGCAGTGCTTGATGAGCGAGGCATAACAAAGGCCGCGGTGGAGACCGTTGCCGAAAATCTGTCCGACGGCGTTATTGCACCTATGCTTTATATGATGTTTTTCGGCAGCGCGGCCGGTGTTTTGTACAAGGCGATAAACACTATGGATTCTATGGTGGGCTACAAAAACGACAAATATATCAATTTCGGAAAGTGCGCCGCAAGGCTTGATGATATCGTTAATTTTATCCCGTCAAGGCTTTCTGCCCTTTTGCTTATACTTACCGCGCCGCTGTGCGGGCAAAGTGCGAAAAATGCCTTAAAAATTTTTATCCGTGACGGGGGAAAGCACGCCAGCCCGAATTCCGCCCGTACCGAGGCCGCCTGCGCAGGCGCAATGGGTATACAGCTTGCGGGCGATGCCTATTATTTCGGTAAGCTTTACAAAAAGCCTTTTATCGGCGATGATATAAACGAGATAAAGCCCGAACATATAGCCATAGCAAATAAAATGATGTACGCCGCGGCTTGGCTTGGACTGGTGATTTTTGCGGGAATAGGGGTGATGATATGGATATGATATTAAAATCCCCGAAATTTAAAAGGAGCAATTATGTCAATTCAGATACACGGCGGCGATATTTACGCCTTTGACAGGCCGATACTTGATTTTTCGGCAAGCATAGATCCTCTCGGTGCGCCCGAAAGCGTTATCGCGGCGGCGAGGGACAGTCTTGAAAATTTGGACAGATACCCCGACGACAAATGCCGTGCCCTGACACTTGCCTTGGCGCAAAAGGAGGGGGGAAAGCCCGAAAACATCCTTTGCGGAAACGGCGCGGAGGAGCTTATTTATGCCACCATGCAGGCGCTGCGCCCAAGGCGTGTGCTTATCGTATCGCCCACCTTTTCCGAGTACGAGCGTGCGGCGCTGTCGGTCGGTGCGCAGATAATAAAATATACCCTGGACGAGAAAAACGGCTTTTGCATAGAAGAGGATATCCTTAACTATACCAAACAGGCCGATATCACCTTTATCTGTGACCCCAATAACCCTACGGGCAGGCTTACGGATGCGGGTTTGATAAAGAAAATAGCGGAAAACGCCGATTTTACTGTGATAGACAGGTCATTTGAGGACTTTGCAAATTGTGAAAAGATAAATTTTTCAAAAAATATGCTTTTAATAAAGTCCTTTACAAAAATATATGCCATACCCGCTTTAAGGCTTGGCTATGCGGTCGGCAGCGGTGAAATAATAAACAGGATAAATAATGCAAAGCCGCGCTGGAGCGTTTCGATACCCGCACAGGCGGCTGGGCTTGCAGCCTTAAGCGAAACGGACTTTATCGAAAAAAGCCTTAAATACATAAATGCCGAAAAGGAATTTATTTACAAAAGGCTTGACGAATTGAAAATAAAATACTTTAAATCGGATGCGAATTTTATTTTGTTTAAATGTGATATCCCGCTTTATGATATCCTGCTTGAAAAGGGCATTTTGATACGGGACTGCGCAAGCTTCGGGCTGAACGGCTTTTACAGGACAGCGGTAAAAAGGCATAACGAAAACGAAATACTTATCAAGGCTTTGGAGGCGTGTATTTGAAAGGATGGAAGAAAAAGGAAAATGGCTAAGTCAATAATGCTTCAGGGCACCATGTCCAATGTGGGCAAAAGCCTTTTGACGGCGGCTTTATGCCGCATTTTTACCCGTGACGGGTACAAAACGGCCCCCTTTAAGTCACAGAATATGGCGCTTAACTCCTTTATAACCGGGGAGGGGCTGGAGATAGGCCGCGCCCAGGCTATGCAGGCCGAGGCGGCGGGCATTGAGCCGTGTGCGGCGATGAATCCCGTGCTTTTAAAGCCCACCACCGATGTCGGCTCGCAGGTGATAGTCATGGGCGAGGTGGTCGGCAATATGACGGCACGGGAGTATTTCAAATACAAAAAACAACTTGTGCCGACAATAAAAGCCGCTTATGACAGCCTTGCGTCCGAAAACGACATTATAGTTATCGAGGGCGCGGGCAGCCCCGCGGAGATAAATTTAAAGGCCGATGACATTGTAAATATGGGTGTTGCCAAAATGACAAATTCTCCCGTTCTGCTTATCGGCGATATTGACAGGGGCGGCGTGTTTGCACAGCTTCTGGGGACGGTCGATCTGCTGGAGGAGGACGAAAAACGGCTTGTAAAGGGGCTTATTGTCAATAAATTCCGCGGAGACAAAAGCCTTTTGCGCTCGGGCGTGGATATACTGGAGCAGCGCTCGGGCAAGCCCGTTTTGGGCGTTGTACCTTATATCAAGGCCGATATCGACGACGAGGACAGCCTGTCGGAGCGCTTTGACAGGCACGGAAAGGGCGTTATAGATATAGCGGTGATACGGCTTGCGCATATCTCCAATTTTACGGATCTTACCGCGCTTGAATGTATAGACGGCGTGGGGCTGAGGTATGTTTCCCGCGCGGGAGAGCTGGGGCGGCCCGATATGGTCATACTGCCGGGCACAAAAAGCACAATGGCGGATATGAAAATACTGCGCGAAAACGGCCTTGAAGCCGCGATAAAACGTCTTGCGGACGGGGGCACTCCCGTTTTCGGCATCTGCGGCGGCTTTCAGCTTTTGGGCGAGGAAATATCCGACCCCTGCGGCACGGAGGGCGGCGGAAGTATCTGCGGCATGGGGCTTTTGCCCGTTAAAACGGTGTTTTCCCCGCAAAAAACGCGCACGCGCACAAGCGGCGTTTTTAAAAATGCGGGCGGTGTGTTTTCGGGGCTTAACGGCGAAAGCTTCGAGGGCTACGAGATACACATGGGCGAGACCGACAGCTCGATGAGCCTGCTTGAAAACGGAAAATATGACGGCATGAATATCGGAAATATCTACGGCACCTATATCCACGGCATTTTCGACGCAAAGGGAGTGTCGGAAAAGATAATTTCGGCGCTGGCGGACAAAAAGGGCGTTGATATGGACGGCATACGCACATTTAATATGAAGGAATACAAAAACTCACAGTATGATATACTGGCCAATGCGGTAAGGCAAAGCCTTGACATGGACAGGATATACAAGATCATCGGGGAGGGCGTTTAAGTGATACACATTTACTGCGGCGACGGCAAGGGCAAGACCACGGCGGCAATGGGGCTTGCGCTGCGCTGTATCGGACACGGCGGGAAAGTGCTTGTAATGCAGTTTTTAAAGGACGGCACAAGCGGCGAGATCGGGGCGTTGAAAACGCTCGGTGCGGAGCTCCTGCCCGCATATCCCGACATAAAATTCAGCTTTAAAATGACGGACGGGGAAAAACGCCGTGCGGCGGAGTTTTACGCAAATGCGCTTGGTGAGATACAAGCAAAGGCGGGGGATTTTGACATGGTCATCCTCGACGAGATCCTGCACGCCGTCAACCTTGGTTTTATCCCGCTTGAAAGCCTGCTTTCCTTCCTTGAAAACAAGCCCGAAGGCCTTGAGGTCGCAATGACGGGCAGAGAACCGAAGGCGGAGCTGATGGAAACCGCCGATTATATAACGGAAATGAAAAAGACGAAGCACCCCTTTGACAAGGGTGTAAAAGCAAGAAAAATGGTGGAGTTTTAAATGGATATCAGGGTTTTTGACAGGGCGGCGGCGCAGAGAGCGCGGGAACGCTGGCTTTTTGTAGCAAAGCCGCTGTTCGGTCTGGGGCGGTTTGAGGACATGATAATACAGATCGCGGGCATAAAGGGCAGCGAAATGTTCGGCCTTGACAAAAAGGCGCTTGTTGTTATGTGTGCCGACAACGGCATTGTGGCCGAGGGTGTGACCCAGACGGGACAGGAGGTCACCGCGGCGGTGGCGGCAAACTTCCTTTGCGGCAAAACAAGTGTCTGCAAAATGGCAGAGCTTGCGGGCGTGGATGTTTTTCCCGTGGATATCGGCATAGCAAGGGATGTTGACGGCCTTACCGTGCCCGAAAAAAAGCTTATGTACGGCACCGACAATATGACAAAGGGGCCCGCGATGAGCCGTGAGACTGCCGAAAGGGCGGTAAAACTGGGCATTGAAACGGCCGCGAAATTGGCGAAAAAGGGCTATGAGATCATCTGCACGGGCGAGATGGGCATAGGCAATACCTCGGCGGCAAGTGCGGTAATATCGGCGTTTCTGGATATGCCGCCAGAAATGACGGTGGGGCGCGGTGCAGGGCTTGACAGCGCGGGGCTTAAAAGAAAAACGGATGCCGTAAAAAAAGCCCTTGATGTGAACAGACCCGACAAAAACGATGCGCTTGACGTGCTGTCCAAGGTGGGCGGTCTGGATATTGCGGGGCTTGCGGGCGTGTTTATCGGCGGTGCGGTATGCGGCGTGCCCGTTGTGACGGACGGGTTTATTTCGGCGGCGGCCGCGCTTTGTGCGGTAAGGCTTTGCGGCGGTGCGGCGGATTTTATCCTGCCCTCCCATGTTTCAAAGGAGCCTGCGGTCGGGGTCTTGTTCAGGGAGTTGGGGCTGACACCCGTTATAGATGCGAATATGTGTCTGGGCGAGGGCAGCGGTGCGGTGATGCTTATGCCGCTTCTGGACATGGCCTGTGCGGTGTATGCACAAATGCCGACCTTTGACGATATAAAAATAGAACGATACAGGATACAGGAATAAAAAAGGTATAATATGGAAATAATACTTATACGCCACGGAAAAACACAGGGCAATCTGGCGGGCAGATACATAGGCAGGACGGACGAGCCTTTGGCAAAAGAGGGCGCAGACGAGCTGGCCTGCGGGCAATATCCCGCTGCCGATGCCGTGGTATCGAGCCCGATGCTGCGCTGTAAAATGACGGCGGGGATAATCTATCCCGATAAAACGCCCGTTATATATGACGACCTGCGCGAGTGCGATTTCGGCACCTTTGAGGGCAAGACCAACGAGCAGCTGAAAGACGACCCGCTGTATATAAAATGGATAGAAAACGCAGGGGATATACCCTTCCCCGACGGCGAGGATGCAAAGACCTTTTGTCGGCGCTGCTGTGCGGCTTTTGAACGGGCCGTGCGTGAGAATGTCTGCGAAAGGCTTGCCTTTGTGGTGCACGGCGGGGTGATAATGGCGGTCATGGACAGGTACTGCACCGAGCGGCGCAGCTTTTACGGCTGGCACGTCAAAAACGGCTGCGGCTATGTCTGCCGATGGGACGAAAACACAAAAAACCTCTATATAAGGGAAGAATTTCGGCCTCAGACACAATTCGTTTGGGCATAGTGTAAGGACAGTCCCCTTTATTTATGCCTTAAATGGACAAAATTAACAAAAATTTAAAAAACCTTAAAAACCCGAAATAAATGCTTGATTTTTAGGTGTGGATTTGTTATACTAAAAACTGGTTTGACGTCGGATATTATTGCTGTGCGTTTGCTCAAACAACAGTATTATTATGGTTTTATAAGGGTAAAAGCCCTTGACGACCTTGGGTACCGAGTCCGCGTACCGAAACGCGGCTTAACTTTGCTTTGCGGGGAGCGGCTGCCCGGCAGAGCGTATCTGACAGATGACCGAAGCCGTGAAAACGGCAGTAACATTACAGTACCGCACAGGCGGTGGAGTTTAAACAAGGAGGTAACAAGTATATGGCTCGTATAGCGGGTGTAGACTTACCGAGAGAAAAAAGAATTGAAATAGGTCTTACTTATGTTTACGGTATCGGCCGTGCAAGCTCCAACAGGATCCTTGCCGAAGCAGGCGTTAACCCCGATACAAGAGTAAGAGACCTTACAGATGACGAGGTTGCAAAGATCCGTGAAGTGATCGACGCATCCCAGACTGTAGAGGGTGATTTAAGACGTGAGATCGCGCTTAATATCAAACGATTAGTGGAGATCGGCTGCTACAGAGGTATCCGCCACAGAAAGGGTCTTCCCGTAAGAGGTCAGAAGACCAAGACCAACGCTCGTACAAGAAAAGGTCCCAGAAGGACTGTTGCGAACAAGAAGAAATAATCATTTGATATTATTTGGGAGGTTAGTTTAAATGGCTAAGAAAACAGTTAAGAAGACTGTAGGCCGCAGACGCCGCGACAAAAAGGTCGTAGAGCGTGGTGCAGCACACATCCAGTCTACTTTTAATAACACTATCGTAACTATTACAGATGCCGCAGGCAACGCTCTTTCATGGGCAAGCGCAGGCGAGCTTGGCTTCAGGGGCTCCAGAAAGTCCACACCTTACGCCGCACAGATGGCAGCAGAAAAGGCAGCAGGCGCTGCAAAGGATTACGGCTTAAAGACTGTTGAAGTATTTGTAAAGGGCCCGGGCAGCGGACGTGAGGCAGCTATCCGTGCATTGCAGGCAGCAGGCCTTGACGTAACAATGATCAAGGATGTTACACCCGTTCCTCATAACGGATGCAGACCGCCTAAGCGTAGAAGAGTTTAATTACAAGTTTTTTATCGATTATAACGGAGGTAACTATTAATGGCTAGAGATATGGGTCCTATCATTAAAAGATGCAGATACTTGGGTATAGAGCCTTCAGTTCTTGGTTCAAGCAAGAAGGCAGGACACCGCAAGAGAAATATGCGTAAATTAAGTGAATACGGTATTCAGTTAAAAGAAAAGCAGAAAGTCAAGTTCATATACGGCGTGCTTGAAAAGCAGTTCAGAAACTACTATGAAAAGGCTGAAAAGATGCACGGCATCGCAGGTGAGAACCTTCTTATGCTCCTTGAGATGAGACTTGACAATGTTGTTTACAGACTTGGCTACGGCCGCACAAGAAAGGAAGCCCGCCAGGTGGTAAGACACAATATGGTGACTATCAACGGCAAGAAGGCAAACATTCCTTCGCAGCAGGTCAAGGTAGGCGACGTTATCGAGATCAAGGAGACCAAAAAGGGCCTTCAGAGATTTAAGGATGTACTTGATGTAACAGCTTCAAGGATCGTTCCCGAGTGGTTATCGGCAGACCATGACAACCTTAAGGGTAGTGTACAGACACTTCCCAAGAGAGAGCAGCTTGACCTGCCTGTTAACGAGACACTTATCGTCGAGTTGTACAGCAAGTAATTTATCGGCTGTGTTTAAAACTATTATTAAATTGACTATTAGGGAGGTTGGACAGAGTGTTTGAGTTTGAGAAACCTCGCATCGAGATCACAGAAAAGAACGACACATACGGCTGCTTTGTTGTTGAACCGCTGGAGAGAGGCTACGGTACTACCCTTGGCAACTCTTTAAGAAGAATTTTGCTTTCTTCCCTGCCGGGCGCTGCTGTAAGCAATGTTAAAATAGAGGGTGTGCTGCACGAGTTCAGTACGATACCCGGCGTTAAGGAGGATGTAACCGAAATAATCCTTAACCTTAAAAACCTTGCAATAAAAAACACCAGCGACAGCAACGAGCCTAAAATGGCATACATCAACGCTTCGGGCGAATGTGAAGTCAAGGCAAGCGATATACAGTTTGATGCGGATATCGAAATAATGAATCCCGACCTGCATATTGCCACCTTATCAGGCGGCCCCGACAGCAAGCTTTTTGTTGAGATAACAATAACAAAAGGCCGCGGTTACGTTGATGCGGCAAAGAATAAAAGGGCAGACCAGCCGCTTCGTATGATACCTGTAGATTCTATTTACACTCCTGTCAGACGTTGTAACTTCCGCGTGGAAGATACGCGTGTAGGTCAGATAACCGATTATGACAAGCTTACCTTTGAGGTATGGACAGACGGCACTATTGCGCCCGACGATGCAGTCAGCCTTGGTGCAAAGATACTTAACGAGCATCTTAATCTGTTCGTTGACTTGTCAGACAGTGCAAGAAACGCCGAAATACTTGTCGAAAAGGAAGAGGGCAAGAAAGAAAAGGTGCTTGAACTCAGCATCGAGGAGCTTGACCTTTCCGTTCGTTCGTATAACTGCTTAAAGCGTGCAGGTATTAACACAGTTGAAGATCTTGCAAACAAAACAGAAGAAGATATGATGAAAGTACGAAACCTCGGCCGCAAGTCGCTTGAGGAAGTGCTTAATAAGTTGGCCGAGCTTGGCTTAAGCTTAAGTCCGAGCGAGGAATAAGATAACATAAGGAGGTTTACCAATGTCCGGATATAGAAAACTTGGACGTACAGCAAGCCAGCGTAAGGCGCTGCTGCGCAACCAGGTAACTAATTTATTGTACCACGGTAAAATAGAAACTACCGAGTCTAAGGCTAAGGAAATAAGAAGCATCACCGAAAAGCTTATAACACTTGCAGTTAAGGAAAAGGATAACTTTGAGGAAGTTACCGTAACTGCTAAGGTTGCTAAGAAGGATGCCGAGGGCAAGCGTGTTAAGGAAGTTGTAAACGGCAAGAAAGTTACCGTTTTTGACGAAGTTGAAAAGACTATCAAGAAAGACAACCCCACACGTCTTAACGCAAGAAGAAAGATCCTTGCTTACCTTTACCCTGTAACAGAGGTTCCTGCCGACGGCAGAAAGGTAAGAAGCAATACCGTTAAGGTGGATATGGCTGCAAAGCTTTTTGACGAGATCGCACCCAAGTATGCAGGCAGAAACGGCGGCTACACAAGAATTGTGAAGCTTGGCGCAAGACGCGGCGACGGTGCAGAGACGGTTATTATCGAACTTATCTGATTTTTTATCAAGGCTGTCCGTTCGGGCAGCCTTTTTTGTGCGTAAAAAAAGCCCGGACACTATGCCCGGGCGCTTTTTTTGTTTTGAAATGTTTGTCCTGTAAGGAAATTCCCTTTTGCGACTTATACTTGCAAAACCACACAATAAAGTGTATAATAGTTTATATATTAGAATGTACGGATAAAAACTGAATATTTGAAAGGAGTTGTTCTTATGGGACTTTTCAAGAAAGAGGATTGCTGTTTATGCGGGGGAAAAACGGGACTTTTTGACAAAAAATGTGCTGACGGCAAGGTCTGCAAGGAGTGCGCAAAGAAAATGTCGGTATGGTTTGACGATTACAAAAACGCCGACAAGACCATGCTTGAAAACCAGCTTTCACTTCGCCGTGCAGATGCGGCGCTGGCAAAAATGGGTAAATTTAACAAAATTTTCGGCGAATTCGGCGTTATACTTATTGACGAGGCGGCGCAAAAATTTATTGCCTTTCCCGACACAAGTACAAGCCTTTTCGGCAGCCAAAGAAAGGTAAAGTCGGTCGATGATATTATGGATCTCGGCCCCGATATCATCAATTTTTCCGCGGTGGAGGATTTTGAGATAGACATTACCGAGACCACACGCGAGGAAAAACGCACCGTGGACGGCAAGCAGGAAAGCTACGACCCGCCGCATATTTTGTATATGGAGACATTTACATTAAGAATGCAGCTTAAGCATCCCTATGTAAAATCCGTCTATATACAGCTTAACGACGGCGCGGTGCAGATACACAATATCGGCCGCCGCATCTGGACGGACCCCGGCCGCAAGCTGGCGGCGCATCTTCTGGGTCTGCCCGGGCTTGTAAAGGAAAACCGGGAGGCGGTGTTCGATAACGAATCCCTGCTGCATTGGTTTATGCGCAGTAAATACGAAATGCCCGATTCGTCCTACGGCTTTAAATGCACCCCGACAAATTGGGACGATATAAGAAAGTATCACTATTATCTTGCAATGGCAAGGGAGATACAAAATATAATTACGGGAAACGATTAAGAAAAGAGGGGGCATAGGTATGAGAACAAGAAAATTTACGGGTTTTATCATTATGCTGTTTGTGATGATATTTATTGCAGCTGCTTCCGCGGTCTATGCGGACAGTGTTGCGACCGTATCCAACATTACAGTATCGGGTCCGACATTGACAGACCTTAATTACAGCAGCCGCGTAGCCGATGTGATAAACAATGTTAAGGTAAATCATTCGGGACTGGGCATCAGCACGGAAGTACAGGTATATCTCGGCGGAGAGTGGGTAACCTGTACATCCGAAGAATTCTTTTCGGGGCAGTACCGCTTGAAGATGAACATATATTCCACCGACAACACCGACACACGATATATGATCGGTTCAAGCCCTGCCGTCAAGTACAACGGCACGGAATGTACAATAGGCAACTGCACACAATATGCAGTGTATGCCTATACCGAGCCATTCTACGCAAATGCACAATACTCGCTTACGGTTGCGGGCAAGCCCGTTACTACCGTCAACGCTTCGGATATACTCGGGGACGGCAGCAAAATTTTTGTCTTTGACCCCGCCACCGACACATTGACGATAAACGGTGATTATTCATACAGCGGCGACTCCGTTATCAAAAACGCGGGCATAAACAATCTTACAATAAATGTTGCGGGCAATTCGTCGCTTTCTTCATCGGGCTCGACAATTCTCTGCGGCAAGTATGATACCACAATAACAGGCAGCGGCCGCCTTACGCTTAATTCCCAAAATAACTGCGGCATATATATCACGGGCGAGGGCACAACTCTCACCATCGACAACGCCGAATTAACCGCAAGCGGTCAAAACGCAATTGCGGGCAATGAATCAAGCAATCAGAATCTTGTTATCAATAATTCAAAAATAACGGCAACGGGAACAAGCGGCGCAATAAGGGCTTTCGGCGGCAGTATAACGCTTACGGACTGCAAGGTGCTGACGCCCGAAAACGCTCAGGTAAATGAGTTTAGTATCTGTGGCAGCGACGGCATAACCTCTGATAACGTTAAAATCGGATATACGGAATATCCGCTTACTATTGCGGGAACACAGGTAACGGAATACAACACCTCGGATATCCTGGGTGACGGTGTGTTTAAATATGACCCCGATACAAAAACACTTACAGTAAACGGTAACTGCCGGGTTCTAAAAGGTAGTGTTATAAACAGCAATATAAGCGGTCTGACAATAAATGTTGCGGGTAATTCGGTGTTGACCGCTAATAACGGGGCGGCAGTGGATCTGAAAAAAAAAGCTGCAGTCATAACAAGCACGAACAACAGTACACTTGATATTAACTCAAACATCGGTGCATGTATTGCCAACCTCGGATATTTGACCATAAAAGATGCAAATATCACGGTAAAAGGCCCTTTCGGAATTTACGGCGGTAGCAACGGAACGCTTTTGATAAATAATTCATATATAAATTTAGACACCTTCGGCACAACCGACAGTAGTGGTGCACTGCGCAATTTTGAAAACTTTATCCTTGACGACTGCGAAATAACCTCGCCCGAGGGTGCGGTATTCAAAGACAATATTTTATACGAAAACGACGGCACAACAATAGCAAGAAAAGTCACAATAGAGCCTATCACCGAATATCCCCTTACCGTTGCGGGGACTGTCGTAACGCCCGCAAACGCAGGCGATATTCTCGGTAACGGCAGTAGAATATTCACTTATGACAATAAAACAAAGACTCTTTCGGTAAACGGCAGTTATTACTACAGCGGTGATTTTCTTATACAAAATATGGGTATAGAGGACCTTACAATATTTATTGCCGATAACTCCGATCTTCACACCACAGGCGGCAGTACAATATACTGCAAAGACTATGCCACCACAATAAAAGGCACGGGGAAAGCCAAACTTCAGCTGTTCGCGGACAAAGTTTGCATCTTGACCAATTTGGGCAGTTTGGCAATAGAAGACCTGTATCTGGAAACAAACAGGGGTACATCGGGTGTCTACGGTATAAAAGGTATGTCTAAAAGCAAACTTACAATAAGAAATTCACAAATAGATGTACGCGCTACAGTCTCTGCAATAAGCTATTTTACTGACGTAGAGTTTGAGGGATGCAGAA
>JAFYGI010000009.1 GCA_017543265.1 Bacillota bacterium
CCTTTTCTGAAATGCCTTCCGGGCATTCAGCCCATTGTCCTTGTCGATAAAGTTCCACACACTCTTTCTTAAATTCATAAGTATAACGCATAAAAAATACCCTCCTTACTGGGTGTCCAGTAAAGAGGGTACATATCATTATCCGAGGCTTTTTTAGTTTATGAAAAATACCAGTAATCAACATCCATATTGCCGTTTGAGTCATACTCAAAGGTGTCGTTTGTCATGGAAACATATACCCTGCCGTCATACTCCATAACGCCGGGGTCTGCGCCGAAGCGCTGTGTGTAAAGCGGGCTGTTGTTTGATGCCGACTTTTGCGAGGCAAGCGGAGTAACGCCGGAAAACAGTTCCTCCATAGCCGTTTTGTCAACGGTCGTGGTATTTGTCAGCTCACCGAGCACAAACTGCCTGATAAGCTCCGCATCATCCGCATCCGCGGTGCCGCTGCCGTCAAAGTCTGCGGCCTTTTTTGCATCCGCATCTGCATAGCTGCCCGTTTTAACGCCGATGACTGCAAGACGGTAATCCGCCGAGTCAACACAGCCGTCCGCGTTAAGGTCGCCGGGGATATTGCTCTGTGCGCCCAAAATACTTGTGCCGTCCACAGCTGCAATGACCTCGTCAACATAAAAATCGCAGGTGGTACTGCCCGTTTCTATGTAAATATTCAGATCCGATGCACCCTCGGGTATCGTATAGCTTTTGTTTGCAAGCTGCACCCATCTGCCCTTTGCGACAGTTGCCTGCGCAATGGTGTCATACTGCGTTTTTCCGTTGCTGTCCGTGTATTGAAGTTTAAGGTAAAATACCTCGCTGTCGTCGCCGTCGTTATACTTTACATTTGCGCTGAAGCTGTAAGCCGTGCCCGCCTTGAACGCAGATGTGTCAAGTGCCTTTAAAGCGCCGTTCCAGGTCTTTTCCCTGTTTGATACATAAAGCGACTTACCGCCGACATAACTCTCGGCATCGCTTGACTCAACGCTGTTTGAGCCTCTGTTTGTCCAGCTGTCCGTACCGTTTTCAAAGGTGCTGTCAAAATACCAGCCGTATTCGTTGGGCTCCGCTGCGCCCGAGCCCCACTCCGACTCGGGTATCATTGCCGTGACCGTGGTATATGCCTGCTTTGGCGTATAGCTCGAATCGTAAAGCAGGGGGTCGCTGCCCGCATCGCTATTCATATTTATCCATGAATGTGCATCATCAATGCCCCATATACAAACTGCCGTTATCTTACCCGGATACTTTTCGCCGCTGCCGAAAGCATTGCCCTTTGTGTTAAGGTTTATGGCCGCCTGGAAAACAGCCTTGTACTTTTCGGCCTGATCGTCGGATGAGTATGTGGTGCTGCCGTCTGTTCTGTCCACGTCAAGCTCGGTTATCTGCACCTCACAGCCGATGGAGGCATATTTGTTGATAGCCGTGCTGTAGCTGTTTATATTTGTAAAGCCGCTTGTCAAGTCTGCCTTGATATGCGACTGCATACCTATACCGTCAAGCAGACCCTTGCTATAAAGACTTTTACAGGTGTTGTAGATACAATCTCGCTTGTGATCCCAGTATTCGTTGTAGTCGTTATAGAAAAGCTTGCAGTTAGCCGGTGCATAACGCCTTGCGTATGTGTACGCCTTTTCCATAAAGCTGTTATTGCCGTATGTCCTTACCCAGTTGGAGGTAGAGGGGTCGCGCGAGCCGCCGTAGTAGCTTGTTCGTTCCTGACTATCGCTTATACACTCGTTGCAGATGTCGTAGCAGTAAAGATCAAGGTTCGGATACTGTGTTTTAATGGCATTAAACATATTTTTGATATAGCTTTCCATACGCATATCCATAACATCCGCGCTGACATAGTTGCCCGTGGCGCTGAAGTCTTCCCTGAAAAATCTATCGGGGGTCTGGCTGTACCATATCATCGTATGTCCGCGCATGGAGATATTGTTCTGCACGCAAAAATCCATTATTGCCGCCGCACTTGACAGGCTGACATTTACATTTGTATCGGTGCTGCCGTTGGTAACGATGGTATAATCGGGCTTAAGCTCGTTCTCGGGAGTGATGGAGTTAAAGTCCTTAAGCATTATAGCCTTTGCCTTGGTGTTTGAAATAAGACCGGTCGGCACCGCCGTACCCACCTTGAAATATTTTGCAAACTCGTCTTTAAGGCCGAGGCTGCTGTCTGCCGCATATACCCTGCCGCGGGTATTTTCGGTAACGGTAACATCGTCTATGCAAAAATCCGCTGCCGTGTCCGTGGTGATGACAAGTGTAAGGCTTGCCGAGCCCTCGGGCGCGGAAAGTCTGCCCTTAAGCTTTGTCCATTTATCGGCCTTTACCGCCTTTTTGTCCACAAGCTTTTGCATACATTCGCCGTTTTCGTTATACCAGCGCAGCGAAAGATAAAAATTATCGTCCTTTGTGCCGCGCACCATAATACTGCAACCGTAATCATTGCCGCCGTAGATATACAGACCCTTATCCGACATTACGCCGTATTCGCCGCTTTTTCTGTGTGTCAGCATAAGCGAGCGTGCAGACTTATAGCCGTAGGGCACCGCCGTAAGCTTCGCATTTTCGCAGTCCGTATACCAGCCGTCATAGTTTATCTCAAAATCATTTAACACCGCTGCCTGCACCGTATTTGCCGTATCTATGCCCGGAAAGCCCGAAAATACGCCGACAAAGCATATCGCCGCAGTGAGCGCTGCCGCTGCTCGTTTTAATTTCATACTTATCCCTCCGTAATTACTCTGCCGTGTCCGTAATATTTTCAATGCCTATATATTCGATATCGAGATCGGCAATATTGGTGTTGTAGCTCGGACCCTTTATCAGAACGGCATTTGCCGTATCGGTCGCCTTGCGTGTGATGACAAAGCTGCCGCCCGATGCGCCCGGAGAAAGGATATCCTCTGCCGAAGTACCGTTGCCGTCGGAGCAGGTGCCGCCCGAACTGTTGGTCAGCCAGCAGCGGAAGCCCGTGCCGCCGTTATCCTTTGCACGGATATATATTCTTACAGTGTCGCCCGCCTTAACGGAGTCTGGCATGGAAACGGAGAACAATGCCACATCGCTTGCATGGAGCACGCCGTTTGTATATGTACATTGGTTAAGGCCTGTCTTTGAGATGTCAAGCGCCGTACCGCCGTAGGAGATGTTATTGAGTATCCAGATGGCATCCTTTATATCAACAACGCCGTACTCGGCCGTACAGTCGGCCGCAGGTGCGCAGTAGGGTCTCTCAATTGCCTTGTCCTGCATAACGTGTTTAAGCACAACCGCCGCGTCGTCGCCGTCAACCATTCCGTCCGCATTTACATCGAATTTTTTTACCGCCGTTACATAGCCGCCCGTGCATACTGCATCAAAGCCGCCCGACACGCCTGCCAGCTTGACCTTGCTGTTTGCGCCCGAAGCGCCCTTATAGAGCTGTCTTTTAACGGGTACGATGTCTATTTTTGCCTTTGCACCCGGGTCAGACTTGGAAAGCACCCTGCCCGTTACGGCAAAGGCTCTGCCCGCCGTTTTAAGGGTGTCGTTGCCCGATGTTATCCAGCACACGTTAAGCGCACCGCTTTGTGCCGATGTGGAAAGCAGCTCGCTGTCCGCGCCTACCTTGTCCGTAACAAGGGATGTCACCTTATCGACCGTGATAAGGCTGTTGTCGTATTCAACGGCAAAGTCCATTGATGCTATGCCGTTTGTCGGTATGTCCTCAAGCGAGATATATACCGTGTAGCTGCTGCCCGCGCCTGCCGTGCCGTCACTTACCGACACCTTTACGGGCGTATCCGCCGCGCATATTGAACAGGTCGCAGCAGCCGCCGTAAGAAGCGATGCCATGACCGCCGCTGTGAGTTTTAGCATTTTGTTTCCTCCTTTTTAACCCCTTTTTCAAAACTCCGACAGCAGACCTATGGAAACGCCGAATTTTCCCATTTATACAGTCCGCCCCTATTGTAATTTTATAGTACACAAAACACTGTGTCAAGAAATGATTTGTCAAAAAATGAGATTTGTAAATTATGCTGTATCATTGGATTTTATTCCGACAAAACAAAAAGCGGATATACCTCCCGAAAGCCGTTTTCGGCCGAAGAGATATATCCGCACATTGGTCATATCCTGTCCGTTTTGGGCAGTTTATTAAAAAACCACAGCATCATAAACACCGCAGGCACAAAAGCCAGCACATACGCCAGCGGCTGTGCCTCCTGTATGCCGCTGATCCCCCTTGCGGCAGACAAAAGCACCAGCGCGGGATGAAAAACAGGCCGCTTCTGAGTGACGACAGCGCGGCCGCGCCAAGCTTGTGTCCCGTGCTTTGAAAAAGCATTTCCGTCACCATGCACATGGGCAAAAACAGCAGCGCAGCTGCGGTAAGCCGCATTGCACGGGTACCCACCTCTATAACGGCGGGGTCGTTTCTTATTGCGCCGATTATGGGTGCGGCATAGATAAAAACGGGGACGGCCGCAAGGGTCATAAGCACCTCGCCCAGTATAAGCGTGGTGCGGTAGGCCTCCTTGACACGGCGGTATTTGCCCGCACCGTAGTTAAAGCCCGATATCGGCTGAAAGCCCTGGCCTATGCCGAGGGCTACCGAGAATACAAAAAAGCCTACCCTTGACACTATGCTCATTGCGGCTATGGCATGGTCGCCGTACACGCCCGCACGTTGGTTCAAAAGCACCGTTGCATAGCTTGTAAGTCCCTGTCTTAAAAGGCTTGGCAGACCTGTCGTAACTATATCCAGAAAATACCGCGGATGCAGGCTTATATACCGCACAGACAGCTTTGCGGCCGTCTTGCCGCGCAAAAACATACTTAAAAGCAGCGAAAAGCTTATTATCTGGCTTAACGCCGTAGACAGACCCGCGCCTGCTATACCCATTTTAAATATAAACATAAATATCGGGTCGCCCGCTATATTAAGTATGGCACCCGTCAAAAGCCCGACCATGCCCAGCATAGCCTTGCCCTCATAGCGCAGGACATTGTTCAGCACCACGCTTGATGTCATAAACGGTGCCGCAACAAGGATATAGGTTATATACGTCCTTGCGTGCGGAAGTATCGTCGGTGTACTGCCCAGCGCCGCTGCAAGATCGTCAAGGCATAAAAACGATATCACCGATGTCAGCGCCCCGAAAAACAGCGCAAAGAAAAACGCCGACGATGTTATAACGGAGGCCTCGTCCATCTTTTTCGCACCAAGCAGCCTTGACACGATGCTGCCCGCACCCTGACCGAACAGAAAGCCCACCGCCTGTATTATCGACATATAACCGAAAACTATGCCCACCGCACCGCTTGCGCTGGTGCCCAGCCTGCTTACAAAGGCTGTATCCGCCATGTTGTAGATGTTTGTAACCAGCATACTTATAACAGTCGGTACAGACAGCTTTATCAAAAGCGGCAGCACGGGTGTTTCCGTCAGTTTTTTAAATTGTTCGTTATTGTTGTTCATTATTTACCATTTCCTTTGACGGCGCTCAGCCCCGCCAGATGTCCCGACGACCATGCCCATTGCAGGTTATACCCGCCGCAGTCGCCGTGTATATCGTATATCTCGCCGCAGCAGTACAGCCCCTTTACAAGCTTTGACTGCATGGTGTACGGCGAAAACTCGTCCGTCAGCACACCGCCTGCCGTGACCTGTGCATTTTTAAAGCCGTTAAGCCCCGTGACCTCGATTTTGTACTCCTTTATAAGCCGCGCCATGTCCCAGAGCATATCCTTATCCAGCGCACTCACCGCAAACGACAGCTTTTCTATGCCCGCCGCACGCGCCACAAGGTTGCCCAGCCGCTTATTCAAAAGCCCCGCAAAAAAGTTTTCCATAGTGCCGCCGAGCGCCCTTTGCCTGCCCTCAAGTACGTCAAACACCTGCTTGAGGGAATACTCGCTCATAAAATCAAGGGCTATTGTCAGACCCTTTTTAAAGGGCATTTTTGCAGACAATTCAAATATGGGCGGCCCCGAAAGGCCGTAATCGGTAAAAAGTATCTCGCCCTGTGCGCTGCCCAGCACCCTTTTGTCTTGTATAAGCGCCGCACTGCCCTCTATTTTGATGCCCGCAAGCCCCTTTATCGGCCTTGTGTCGGTCTTTACCTGCACAAGTGCGGGCGCAAGCGGCGTTATGGTGTGGCCGAGCTTTTTAAGAAGCTCATATCCGCTGCCGTCCGAGCCGAGCGCGGGGCTTGCACAGCCGCCCGCCGCCAGAATGACCGCATCTGCCCCAAGCCTTTCGCCGCTTTCAAAAACAGCCTTTAACGTGCCGTTTTTAACGGTTATCTGCTTAACGCACTTGCCCGTGAGCATCTCCACACCCAGCGCATCGCATTTTATGCGCAGGGCATCCAGCACCGCCGAAGCCTGCAGGGAATACGGATAAAGCCTGCCGCCGCGCTCCTCCCGCGGGAAGATGCCCAGCATATTAAAAAAGTTTACCGTATCCTCTACGGTAAACTCCTTTAACGCATTATTCACAAATGACGGCCTCTTACCGTAGTAATTGGAAGGCTGAGTGTTTAAATTTGAAAAATTGCAGCGTCCGTTGCCCGTGGCAAGCAGTTTTTTGCCCACCCTGTCCAAACGCTCCGCAATAATGACCCTTGCGGCAGGCTCGGTGCTTTTGGCCGTTATGGCCGCCATAAGCCCCGATGCACCGCCGCCTATTATAAGAACAGTCATGATTTTTTATTCCTCGTCATCGTCGTAGCCGTTGTCGTAGTCCTCGTCGTCATCGTCATAATCATCGTAATCATCGTCATAGTCATAGTCCTCGTCATAGCTGCTGTCGTCGTCATCGTAATAACCGCTGTCGTCGTCCTGCTCGGTATCCTCTATGACCTGCGGTGCCTCGTTGGCAAACTCGCTTGTTACGGCCGCACCGCCCTTTTCAAGCGGCTCGTTTATGCCGACAACGACCACTATGTCATATTCGCCCGTCTTTTCTGGGTCTGTCACGACATCCGCGCCGTTGTAGAAAAACTTCACAAGGTCAAGGCCTATACCGTCGCGTGCCGTGTAAATAACGGTCTTTTCGGTCTTGGTGCCCGTAAAGGTGCCAAGCGCCGCAACGTCTATCTGCTTTTCGTTGAACCTTGCCATTATCTCGCGTGCCATGCCGTCGGTATAACCGCCGTTAAGCACCTGTATCTTTTTGTCGTTGCTCTTTTCAAGCCCCGCCTCCGCCGCCTCGGTCTCGATATCCTTTTTGACCTCGTCAAGCGGTTTTTTAAACACATTGTATATAAGACGCTTTGCCTCCGCCTCGTCAAGCTCGTACTCACCGTACTCGGACGGGGTACAGGGCAGGGTGTAGGTGGTGACATTCTGCATATTAAGCGATTTTAACACGCTTGCATAGCGCACCATGTCGTTTACCGTGGCATTTGTCGTTACATATTTGTTAAACGCCGACAGATAGCCCAGCAGATTTTTGAAGATGGTGTCGCTTTTAAGCGCCTTTGCCATAAACGCCTTCATAAACGCCTGCTGTACCTGAAGTCGGTCTATATCGCCGTTTACATAGCCGCCGCCGTAGTTATCCTTGCGGAAGCGAACAAGCTGCTGCGCCTGACTGCCGTCCAGCACCTGCATACCCTTTTTAAGGTGTATCGCAAGCCCCTGTGTGGGATCCTCGTAATCCATATCCTGCGGCACGTCAAATTCCACACCTCCTATGGAGTCAACTATGGCGTTAAAGCCGTCAAAATCCACCTTTACATAGTAATCGGGCACCACGTCAAAGTGTACCTTTATCTCGTTTAACAGCAGCTCAACGCCGTGCGCCTCACCGCCGTAATGGTGGATATGGTTCATCTTCATGACCTGTCCGTCCACACTCGGCTCGGGGTACTCCGAGCGCATTATGCGAAAGTCCTCGTCCGTGACCTCTACCATTATATCGCGCGGTATGCTGACCAGCGTAAGCTTTTTGTTTATATTGTCGTAGTTGGCCAGCACCATACTGTCGGTACGGGTCTTGTCCTCGTCCGTTACCATAAGCAAAACTATGGTGCGGTCGGGCACATCGGCATTTACGATAAGGTCGGGCGCAAGCGGTATGTCGCGCATAGGGAAGTCCTCCACCACCTCGGGGTTAAGGTAGGTCCATATCATTATACCGCCGACATACGCGCCGTAGGCACACAAAAGCAGCAGTACAAGCGTAAGCAGCTTATGCAGGCACCCCTTTTTCTTCTTTTTGGGGCGCGGCTCGTTAGCCTGTACGGAAACGGTCTTTATTTTTTTGCCGTCCTTGTACCGCCTTTTACGCGCACTTTTTATTTTTATATTGCCGTTGGGCTCCCCGACAGCCGTTTCCGTCTCTGCGGGCTCGGGCTCGGGTGCGGTCTTTTCCGCCTTTTTGACCCTGCGCCTTTGCTTGGCCTCACGTCTTGCCCTGCGGCTTTCACGCACGCTCTCCTCCAGATCTTCGTCATAGACCGAAAAATCCGTGTCCTCGTCGTATTCATGAAAATCGTTTTCGTATTTGTTGCTTATTTTTTTACTCATTGGCAAAACCTCCGGTCACCCGCAGATCACTCCACCTTTTCCTCGTAATAATCGTATACGGGTTCGTCGTTATCGGACTCGCCGCCGTCATTGCCGCTGTCCGTGTCGGTGTCGGTATCACCGCTGTCAGCGCCGCCGTCGTCCGTGTCCTCGTCCCCGCCGTCGTCATAGCTGTCCGTGTCCTCGTCCTCGTCGTCATTGTCGCCGCTGTCATAGCTGTCATAGCTGTCATTACCGCCGTCCGTGTCTTCGTCCCCGCCGTCGTAGTCGCCGCTGTCGGCATCCTCGTCGTCCTCGTAGACGTAATCCTCGTCGTCCTCATCGTCCTCGTCGTCAAAATCGTAGTCCGAATAGTCGTAATTCTGGCTTTGCTGCGTATTGCCGCCGTTATACTCCGAACCGTCGCCCGATATAAGGCTTAACTTGAACGGTATCTCTGCCGCCGACGGTACGTTTATCTGCGGTGCCGTCCTTACGGCAGGCTCGTCAATACCAACAACAACGATAATATCATAACCCTCTGCCGCCGTTTTATCCGCATCCACAATAATATTTGCGGGCTTTTCAAAACAGCTTAAAAGGTCCTTGCCTATGCCGTCGCGCGATACAAATATCTGTGTTTCGGCCTTCTTTTCACCATAGTATGTGCCGATATTGGCTACCGAAACGCCCTTTTCCTCAAAGCGGCGCTGTATCTCGCCCGCCATGCCGTCGGTATATCCGCCGTTAAGCACCTGTACCTTTTTGTCTGTGCTCTTTTCCACATCCTGCTCGGGTACGGATGCCGCAGCCAGCTCCGCCGTTATCTCGTCCAAGGGACGCTTGAAGGTGTTGTAGACCATGGCCGCAGCCTCGGCCTCGTTTACCCTGTAGCCCGAAATACCGTAGATATATGCAGGCTCGCCCGGAAGCGTCTCCGTCACGACATTGCTCATATCTATACTTTTAAGCACAGTCGCATAACGCGCCATGTCGTTTATGGAAGCATCCGTGGTGACATATTTGTTGAATGCCGTCATATACGAAAAAATATTTTTAAACACGGTCTCGCTGCTCATGGCCTTTTCCATAAGCACCTTTAAAAACGCCTGCTGTACGGCAATACGCTCTATATCGCCGCCCGCATAGCCGTTGCCGTAGTTGTCCTTGCGGTAACGCACAAACTGCTGTGCCTTGTCGCCGTCAAGCACCTGCACGCCCTTGCGCAGATTGATATGCAGATCCTGCGCGGGGTCGTCGTAGACCATGTCGATAGGCACGTCGAACTCCACGCCGCCTATACTGTCCACGATATAATTAAAACCCTCAAAGTTTACCCTGACGCAGTAATCGGGCTTTACATCAAAGATACGCTCTATCTCCTCCACAAGGAACTTCTCGCCGTTATCCTTGCCGCCGTAGTGGTACACGGCATTTATCTTCATCTGCTTTTTACCAGGCTCGGGGAACTCCGCACACATCTTTTTGTACATCTCATCCGATACCTCTATTATGGTATCGCGGGGTATACTCATCATTGTAAGACGCTTGTTTACATGGTCATAGTTGGCCAGCACGATAGAGTCCGTGCGGGGATAGAGATATTCGCCCGTCTGCTCGTTATACTCGTCGTCGATGACCATTAAAAGCACGATGGTGCGGTCGGGCACCTTGCCCACCACTACCTCCTGCGTTTTCTCCGCAACTGTCTTTATGACATTCTGCGGGGTAACGGGTGTGTTCGGGTCGCCGCCGCCAAAGTATGTAATGGCCAGAAAGGCCAGCACCATGACCGCATACACGCCCAGTATGGAGCACAGTATGGTCATGAACCTGCGCTTGAGCGACCATTTTTTCTTTTTCTTTTTCATAGGTACATTCTCCGCGGCAGCGTCCGCGTTTTCCTCGGCTGCGGGCGTTTCCGGAACGCTGTCCGTCCCGGGCTGTTCGGGAGCATCGGTGCTTTCCTCCTGCTCCGCCGCCTGTTCGGGCTCGGGCTTGTCGATATTTACGGGCGTAAACACCCGTGTATGCTCGAAATCGTCGGCGTACTTGTCGGAGAAGCCCTCCTCCGCATCCTTTTTGCGCTTTTCGCGCGTACTTTTTACCTTTATGGTATCCTCGTCAAAATCTGCCTTATATGTTTCGGCTACCGTTTTGGCAGCATGACGATCCTCCTTTGACCTGCGCCTTGTGCGGCGGCTCTCGGCCAGTTCGTCAAGGTCGGCCTCATAGACGGAAAAATCGTCGTTTTCTTCATATTCTTTACCCATAGGATAAGTTCTCCTTATTTATTAGGCTTAAAGCTGCTTTTAAGCGATACTATACGGTTAAATACAGGGCTTTCTGCCGTGTGATGCTTGCTGTCGGCGATAAAATAGCCGTTTCTTATAAACTGGAAGCGTTCGCCCTTTTGTGCGTTTTCAAGCCCGCTTTCAAGGTAGGCATTGCAGACCTCGATGGAGTGCGGGTTAAGCACAAGCTCGCCCTCGTCGTTGGGCAGAACAAGGCTCTCGTAAAGGTTTACACGCGCGGGTACGGCTGTTTTGCTGTCCACCCAATGTATAGTGCCCTTTACCTTGCGCTCGGTAAAGTTAAGGCCGCTTTTTGTTGCGGGGTCGTATGTGGCGTGTACGGCGGTAACATTGCCGTTTTCATCCTTGTCACAGCCCGTGCAGGTAACAAAGTATGCACCCTTTAAGCGTACCTCCATACCGGGGGTAAGGCGGAAATACTTCTTTGGCGGTATTTCCTCAAAATCGCTGCGTTCTATCCACAGCTCCCGTGAAAATGACACGCTGCGCTTGCCAAGTGCCTCGTTTTCGGGATGGTTTTCTACTTCAAGCATTTCGCTCTGACCCTCGGGATAGTTGTCGATAATAAGCTTTATCGGGTCAAGCACGGCCATAACGACCTTTGCCTTGGGCTTGAGATCCTCGCGGATACAGTATTCAAGCTGGGCGGTGTCCACAACGGAGTTGGCCTTGGACACACCTATCATATCGCAGAAAGCGCGTATGCTCTCGGGGGTGTAGCCGCGGCGGCGTATGCCCGACAGAGTGATAAGGCGCGGGTCGTCCCAGCCGTCTACCTGCTCCGTTTCCACAAGGTTTCTTAAAAAGCGCTTGCCCATTATTGTATTGGTAAGGTTGAGCTTTGCAAACTCTATCTGCCTTGGCTTTACCTCAAATTCAAGCTCGTTGACCACCCAGTCGTAAAGCGGGCGGTGATCCTCAAACTCCATCGTACAGATGGAATGTGTTATGCCCTCTATTGCGTCCTCCACGGGATGCGCGTAGTCGTACATGGGATAGATGCACCACTTGTCGCCCGTTGTATGGTGCGATATATGCGCGATACGGTAGATAACGGGGTCACGCATATTTATATTGGGCGATGCCATGTCTATCTTGGCGCGAAGTGTCTTTTCACCGTCTGCAAACTCGCCGTTTTTCATGCGTTCAAACAAATCAAGGTTTTCCTCTATGCTGCGGTTTCTGTACGGGCTTTCCTTGCCGGGTGTTTTAAGGTCGCCCCTGGAGGCACGCACCTCGTCGGCCGACATATCACAGACAAAGGCCTTGCCCTTTTTGATAAGCTTGACCGCATACTCGTACATACGGTCAAAATAGCTTGATGCAAAGTACAGCCTGTCCTCCCAGTCAAAGCCGAGCCATTTAATATCTTCCATTATAGAGTTGACAAACTCGGTATCCTCCTTGGAGGGGTTGGTGTCGTCAAAGCGCAGGTTGCATTTGCCGCCGTATTCCTTTGCAAGGCCGAAGTTAAGGCAGATGCTTTTTGCATGGCCTATATGCAGATAGCCGTTGGGCTCGGGCGGGAAGCGTGTCATTATATCCTGCGTATGTCCCTTAAGATCCTCGTTGATATAGTTGTTGATAAAACTGCCTGTGGCCTTAACGCCGCTAAGCTCATTATTGTTTTCCATATTATTAACGCTCCTTAAAAATTACAGTCCGCTTGACTGATGATCCCTGTGGTACAGGCAAAGGCCGCAGTCGGGACAGACCCCGAGACGCAGTACATCGTCCGTGACCTCGTTTGAAAGGACATAATCCAGACGTATCCTTATATTGTCCCCGCTTTTACCGCAAATATGATCATCATAGTAAAAATTGGACGTGCTTTTAAAATTCTTTGCGCAGCCTATGCCGCGCAGGACTTCCATCATATCCATATTATTCTCTCCCGTGCGCAGCACACACTTCTAAACATTACCATTATAATACAAACCGTCGAATTTTGCAAGTATGTTTGACACAAATTTGTTTTTGTAAGAAAGTCTTAATATCCTGCGTGTATTTTTATACCGCGGCCGGGGACGGGCTTTTTTATCCATAATTGTCAACATATCGCGCGTTTACGGTTTACAAGCGGCATTTTGTTTCCATATTTTTACATAAAACCCATTAAAAAACTTGGTCTGTTTACCCCAAATCATTATTAAATATGTATAATTATTAAATTCGTCGATTTTACGGTTTTGTGCTTATACACGCTATTTTTGACATTGTTGTATTACACTTTAGCGCTTTTGTAAGACAATCAAAAAAATGCCGTTCAATTCGACAACTTTTATTGACAATTTCCATTTTTTGATATACAATATAGTATATGAATGCTGTAAATAAACTTAGGGGAGGCTATGATATGGCAGTCGATATTCAAAAATTAAAAGGGCGCATCGTTGAAAAAAGCAAAAATGTAAACGATGTTGCAAAAGAGATCGGGATCGATAAAAGCACTTTATACCGCAAGATAAAGGCAGGCGGTGTCTCGCTTACCGTCAAAGAGGTAAATGCCATCGCTAAATGTCTGCAATTATCATACGATGATGTCAGGACGATATTCTTTAAGGATGTGTTTTGATCCGGGCTGATACAGCCCTTTCGGCGGGTGCCATAAGGCATACCGCCGTTTTTATTTATTATTCACTAATAAAACAATATTTTTTGTATAAAATTACCAACAAACCTATTATTATTTGTTGTTTTTTAAGCGTTATACTGAAATATAGACATTTTACCCCTGTGACACAATTATTTTACATTTTGTTCATATTTTATTCATAAAAGCGTTATATAATCATATCTCGTAAATGAAAGATATTTACGAAAACAACAAAAAAAAAATAAAAAAAAGATTACTTTTAAGGGGGATCTCTATCATGAAGAAGTTTTTAGTTTTAGGTGCTGTAGTATGTTCTTTAGCTGCATTCGTTGGCTGCGGTTCTACAGAAGAAGCTCCTGCTCCTGTTGAGGGCGGCGCTGAGGCTGTAAGCGAGGCTGTTGAGGGCGCAAGCGAGGCTGCTGAGGCTGCAAGCGAAGCTGTTGAGGAAGCAAGCGAGGCTGTAAGCGAGGCTGTTGAGGGCGCAAGCGAAGCTGCAAGCGAGGCTGTTGAGGAAGCAAGCGAGGCTGTAAGCGAAGCTGTTGAGGAAGCAAGCGAAGCTGCAAGCGAGGCTGCTGAGGCTGCAAGCGAGGCTGTTGAGGCTGCTACACAGGCTTAATTAAAAATCATGTAAGATCGAAAGGGATGTCCGCAATGGCATCCTTTTTTTCGTTTCAAGGCAGCGAATAAAAAAAATATTTTTCTTTATAATATATATCAGTAAAAAAATTTTATAAGAGGTATATATTATGAAAAAACAGATGTCCTGTCCGCACTTTCGCCCGCACGAGGGCTATGAAGCATCCGAACAAAGCTGCAGATGCTGTGCATTTTTCAATGCCCGCAACTGTCTGCACAGCCCTTTGAGCAGGCAGCGCGTGACCTGAGCCCCCGAATGCAAAAAACATCAAAAAAACGCAAAAAAACAATTGACAAACCCATGCGTATATGGTACAATACTTATGTTTGTTAGCCGCACGAAGTTTGGTTTTGTCAAGTTAAGGCAGACGGCCTTACACCACTCTCGGCGAGTTCTTATTTAAGGAGGTGTACAAGGATGTACGCAATTATTGAAACAGGTGGTAAGCAGTACAAGGTTGCAGAAGGCGACGTTATTACTGTTGAGAAGTTAGCTGTTGAGGCAGGCAGCGATTACACTTTTGAAAACGTACTTGCAGTTGGCGAGGGTTCAAGCGTAACTGTAGGCGCTCCCACAGTAAAGGGTGCAAGCGTTAAGGCAAGTGTTATCGGTGACGGCAAGGCTAAAAAGGTCATCGTTTACAAGTATAAGCCTAAGAAGGGCTTCCACAAGAAAAACGGTCAC
>JAFYGI010000010.1 GCA_017543265.1 Bacillota bacterium
ATATTTCAGCCAATCATCGGTCTTTGACTGCAGGGGCAGCTGCATGGAGTCTATAAGTGTTTTTTGCATTACCGCCGTTGCATCGCTGGCGGTTATCATATCGTCGCCGTCCGCATCGCCAAAGACAAAGGCGGACGCACCGCCCCGAACCGTAACGGTAAATTCCGTCATATACTGCGGCAGGGGCTCGTAAACATCGGGTGAAAGCGAACCGTAGTCTGCACTTGACACAAGCCTTGTTTCGCTGTCTGCGGGATAGGCGCGTATGGTTGCCGTACCGTCCGAAACGGCCGTTATTTTGCCGTTTTCGTCAACGCTGACAACATCCGTATCGGAGCTTTCCCATATAATGCGCCCGTCGCTTGCATCGGCGGGATATACGGCCGCAGAAAGGGTCTGCGTTTCGCCCGCATCAAGGCTGATATCACTTTCCGACCCCGCATTTATGCCCTCTGCGGGGATGTAGGACGACTTGTCGTCAAAAAGCGCCAGCAGTTCCTTTTTTATCGCTGCGGTCTGCTCCTCCATATTTACGGTTTTTCCGTCTGTCACCATGTTTGCCGCCATGTAGCTGTGCTCCTTGGCATAGGCGATATCGCTTTCTATGCCCCTGGAGAAATAATACTCAACACCGTCTTTTGTCAAAGTGCCGTTTAATATGCGCCTTTTCATATTGGGTGCTTCGTTATTCAGCTTTTCAAGCTTGTTTTTTACAGCGATGGTACACATATTTTTGCTGTCGAAATCACGCCACAGGGGCGCAAGATAATTTACGGCCGAGCTTGCCCTGCCGCTCAGGCTGTATACACGGTCGTACTGTTTGTTTGAAACATCGTCCAGCGCATCCGTTGTTTCCTTGTCAAACTTTTTGTATATATTGGGCTCATCAAACATCGCCGAGCGCAGGGGCGAAAAGATGAAATTCAATTCCGTTTCGGCCTTTTCCGCCTTTGCCTCCAGCATATAATACCGCTCATAGGCCGATTTGTAGCTGCCCGCCATGTTGCTGTACTGTTCGGGCGTATATTCGTTAAGCGGCTTTATTTCCGTATCGCTGTCCGCATCATACAGGCTTATCGTACCGCCTGCGTTGTCTGCCTGCGCATATGCACCGAAGGGCAAACCGTTTTCCGCAAATTGAAGCTTCGCAAGTTCGGACTCCTGCCAGTCCTTGTACGCAAGCATGAACCTTTCCTTGTACTTTTTCGCGGCCTCCGCATAGCATTGCTCGTTTGCCGTGGTCTCCTGATACATTTCGGTCAGCCATAAAAAGTTGTTTTCAACATCTGTGATGCTGTCCTCGGTTTTCCAGAGGTCTTTTTTATCGGCCAGAGACGATATTACGCTTTCCGCCTTCCACGCGCCGTAATAGTCCCCGCTCACCCACATTGCACCGTCCTGCGGCAGGGATGATACATAGGCGGTGCCGACCTGTGCGGATACGGTGTTCCAGCCCTTCAGCCTTGCCGTAAGGCTTGTGTTTTTGCTTATAAAGTCCTGCATAAATGCGCCCTCGCAGTCAGAGATAACGGCGTACATATTGTTTTTGCGTTCAAGATATTTCGCATAATCGTCCTTATCTTCCATTATCTGCGCAAAATCATCGGGCGTTATTGCGTATATTCTGCCGAATATTTCCTCAAACCTGTAATCGTACAGTTCCTGACCCAGCTTTGATGCAGTCGTATCCTTGGTATACGGGAAAACCTTGTAATCGGATATGTATTCCTCGCCGCCTGCGGTGGTGCCGATAATGTACGCACCCGGGGCATTTTCCATCATATCCCGTGTTATTTCCGTACCCGCTTTTACGCCGATAAGACCCGCGGAGTCCAGAATGGCGCGTGCCTGCGAATGGACATTCCTGCTCCAGCTTGATACATCGCTGTACATTTGGGCAACGGCCTTTTGCTCGGCTGCCTGTGCGGCTCTGTACTCGCGCATATACTGCTCGCGGTTTTCGTCCGTCGTCATATATTTGGGATACATATTGTATATGCCCATTGCCGCTGCGGTATTGGGTGTCGGTGAAAGAGAGTCATTGAGCGCCTGTGTCTGCGCGTCCCGTTTCTTATTGTATTCCTCCACCTGACCGTCGCGGCCGTTTTCTACCCTGTGCGACCTTGCGGCCTCTACCTGCAAAACCGTATCTGCGGCATCGCGGTCAAGATTGTTATAAATATTATTTGCCTTATCGTGGCAGTATTTTGCGGCGTTGTAATTTTCATTTGCAAGCGTTTTAAAATACTGCGCCAGCTTTGCCGCACCGCTGCCGCTTATAGGTTCCCCGAGCACGGTGTCCTGTATCTGCCCCGTAACACCCGTAATTTTATCCGATATTTCGAGAAGGCCGCTGAAAACCTCTTTTTCTATCGTGCTGAACATGGAGCGCGGGGTTATAACGGGCACCAGCATTTTGTCGCAGACAATGGAGATAAGCTCCTTTGAGCTGCCCTTTACCGCTGCCTGTGTTGCCGACATCATATTTTGCGAAAGCTGCTTGTAATAGCCGCGGCCCTCGTTCATAAGCTCGCCTATGTATCTTTTCTTGCGCACCAGATCACGCGCCTGAAAGGTATGGCTGTATTCGGTGTTAAGTACCTTGTATGCGGTGCTGTTTTCGTCAAGGGTATCAAGCCGTTTGTACTCCTGCTCAAAATACTTGTCGGGCTCCGATGTGGAGGGGCCGCCGTAGACTTTCAGAAGGTCCCCGCTGTAATAGTTTTCTATTTTTTTGCTTGTTTCCGCCCAGAGCGATTTCCAGCCCGTAACGGTATTGTACTTGTCGATTATGGCATCTGCGCCGTTATTGCCGAACATCCTGATACGGTCGCTTGGCCATGCGCCCGCCATCCAGCGTGCGACCTTTTCCTTGTCGGCATCGCTCATACTGTTGTAGGCGGCATAATTTGTCCCCGCACCCATCTCACGGCTGTCGTATTTTACGCCGTTTATAGTATAGGTTATATAGCGCGAGCGTAAAAGATCCCAGCCCTTTGCAGTCGTTACATTTGTGACCGCAGACTTATCCGCCGCAAAAACCGTATGTGAAAGCGAGCCGGTCAGCATAACTGCCGCCAGCAAAAATGCCGTTATTCTTCCGCGTTTCATAAAATCACCCCTAATATTTTTATCCGAAATTTTATGCTTATATTATAATATATTTTTATTGGCAGGTCAACATTTTGATAAGATATTCGCTCTTCCCCCACAAAACAATTGTGTTTTTTGGGGATATGTGGTATACTGTATGAAAAAGTACATAAAAAACGAGGTATAACATGAGCAAAAAATATCCCGACCAAGAAATAGAGATATACGACATAGAATTTCCCAACAAGGGCATAGGTACCTGGGAGGGCAGCAAGGTAACGATAAAAAACACCCTGCCCGGCCAGACCGTGCTGACGGACGTAAAAAGAAAGCGCAGACAGCTTGAAGGACGTTTGCGCGGCATAATAAAAAAGGCGGATTACGAGATAGAGCCTGCCTGTCCGCGCTTCGGGCTGTGCGGCGGCTGTACATATCAGAACATAAGCTACGAAAAGCAGCTGGAGATAAAGCAAAAAACGGTCAAAGACCTGCTTGACAATGCGGAGCTGACGGGCTTTGAGTTTTTGCCCGTAAAGCCAAGCCCCGTTACGGAGGGCTACCGCAACAAAATGGAGTTCAGCTTTGGCGACAACGGCGAGGCGGGCGAGCTTAACCTTGGCATGAGAAAGCGCGAAAGCTATTACGAGGTCGCGGACGCATCCTGCTGCAGGATAACACACAGCGACGTATGCAAAATACAGGCCGCGACCCTTGACTTTTTCAAGCACACGGGCGAGACCTTTTTCCACCGCACAAAACATACGGGCACGCTGCGTCACCTGCTTGTAAGGCGCGGATTTTTCACGGGCGAGATAATAGCCGCGCTGGTGACGACATCGGGGCTTGAAGCGGATATCCGTCCGTGGAAAGACAAACTGCTTTCCCTGGAGCTTGACGGAAAGATAGTCGGTATTTCGCATATCATAAACGACAGCGTAGCGGACGTGGTAAGGGCGGACAACAGCGAGCTGCTTTACGGAAGCGAGCAATTTACTGACAGGCTGTTGGGGCTGGAATTCAAGATTTCGACCTTCTCGTTTTTCCAGACCAATTCCGCAGGTGCGGAGGTACTCTACTCCACCGTGCGCGAATTTGCGGGTGCGGAAAAATGCAGCACCATATTTGACCTGTACTGCGGTACGGGCACTATAACACAGCTTTTAAGCCCGCAGGCAGATACCGTCTACGGCATAGAGATAGTCGAGGAGGCAGTTGCCGCCGCCAAGGAAAACGCCGCATTAAACGGCATAACCAATTGCAGATTTATCGCGGGCGATGTGCTTAATATGGTCGATGACCTGCCCAAGGATCCCGACCTTATCATCCTTGACCCGCCGCGCGAGGGCATCAACCCCAAGGCCATTTTAAAAATAATAGGCTTTAACGCCAAAAAGCTGGTATACGTCAGCTGTAAGGCAAGCTCCCTCGCCAAGGATCTGACCGTATTTGAAGAAAACGGCTATAGGATAGAAAAAGTACAATGCGTTGATATGTTCCCCGGGACTTATCATATAGAGACGGTAGTTTTACTCCAAAAAGCTATGTAGAGACAAGGGACACAAAAGCCGAAAATCAGGCAAAAATAAGAAATTGTGGTATACTGTAAGATAATATAATGTATCTTGTGCGGAACGGGAGGGGTTTATGTGAAAGAAAAGCTTTTTAAAGCGGCTGCGGCGGCGGTCCTTGCTGTGATGATAATATCGGGCGGTACGCCGATAAAGCCCATTGCGTATTTTTTTGAAAGAACAGGGATCACGGTAAATGCGCAAGCCGGAGATTTTGTCAATCTCAACGAATTGACCGGCGATTATGTAGCGCAGGACGAAGATGTGCTGATGGGAACTTCGGGAAATTATAAAATCTCCATAGCCGACGGCGCAAATGTGGTTTTGAACGGCGCAGATATCAATTTTTCCGGTATAACCTGTCTCGGTGATGCGGTGATCTCACTGGAAGGGAATAATTCGATAAATTCAGTTAATTATTCCGGTATTTTTGTGCCCGACGGTAAGACTTTGACGATAGATGGCAGCGGCAGTCTTAATATAAGCGGCGGAGCAATGTGCGCGGGTATCGGCGCCGATTATTCCCTTCGCTGCGGCAATATCACAATAAACGGAGGAACTGTTACCGCAAAAGGCGGAGTAGATGCTGCCGGTATCGGCTGTGGTAATTTCGGTGATTGCGGCAATATCACAATAAACGGAGGAACCGTTACTGCAACAGGCGGAGATAAAGCTGCCGGTATCGGCGGTGGTTGTTACGGTGATTGCGGCAATATCACAATAAACGGAGGAACCGTTACTGCAACAGGCGGAGATAAAGCGGCCGGTATCGGCGGTGGTTGTTACGGTAATTGCGGCAATATCACAATAAACGGAGGAACCGTTACTGCAACAGGCGGAGGAGATGCTGCCGGTATCGGCTGCGGCGTTGATAGTTACTGCGGAGATATAACTATCACTTATAAAATAACGCTGACAGGCGGCGCAAATGCCGTTAAGACAGGAGATGATATTTACAAGGAGAATATTATTTATACCGCAAATGAGGGCTATCATTTTGGTGAATTTGAAGATATTGTTCTGAACGGCGTGACCGTACACAGGGAAAGCGATTATAAAGTAACTGTTTCGGGCAGACCGACCTGTGATACGAAGATAACAATTCCCGATGCCGTAAAAAATAGTTCAAATATATCGGAATTTAGCTTTGAAAACGGGTCCCCCGATGGCTGGACGACCGAACAGACAGATAATGATTATTGCTGGGAATGGGGCAAGGGCGACAGCGCAGAGGACACGGGCGCTTACAGGGGGCAGTATAATATGAAGCTTTCACATTCCGATACATCACGCGACAAGACCGCCTATCTTATAACCCCCAAGCTTGATTTCAGCGGCCTTGATGCGGCTTCACTTGAATTTTGGTATATCAACAGGCCAAGCGCCGGCATGAGCACTTATGCCGACAGATTTGGCGTGTATTACCGTATCGGGACAAGCGGCGAATGGAACGAGCTGTTTTATACCAAAGCCAACCATAATACATGGACATACGAGAAAATATACCTGCCCGCCGATGCCATGCAGGAAAATGTTTATATACGCTTTATGGCAAAAACTCATTTCGGCTGCGGTGTGGGGCTTGACAATATCGTTTTCACTAAAACACCCCCACTCTCCGGGGATGCAGACCTTGACGGCAAAGTCACCGATAAGGATGCGGCGCTTGTGCTTAAATATACAGGTACAAATACGCCGTTCTTCGCGGATGATGAGGACAAAAACGAAATGGCGATACTCGCCGCAAACGCAGACTGCAAGGGCGAAGTTGATATACTTGATGTTATAAAAATACTGCAAATTGCGGAAGAAAACAATAATTAATAATAAGCGGCGGCACTTGGGTTTAAGCCCTTGTGCCGCCCTTTTTATATTTATCCGATGTCACGATATGTCAGTTTCGTAATTTAAAACTGCGAAACTGACACTTACCCGAACGTTTTATCGGGTATATAATAAAGACAATATAAAGTATGACTTTACCCTTTTGGGGCTTGATACTTATATACAATGGATACTTTACACAGCCCGAATGTATGTGCGGGCTTAAAAAGGAGGCTTTTTAATGGACCGCACATCAAAAAAATTTTTAAAGCGATTGACGGCTGCGGCGGTTGCGGCAGTATGTATGCCAAAACGACGGCACACATACAGACCCCAAAACCGTTAAAACCGTAATAGAAAACGGCATTGCAACGGCAACATTTGACAAGGAGATAAAAAAATATTCCCACACCGACAATATTGACGACACCGGCAAGGCAAGCGAGGACTACGGTGTAAACCTCGACACAAGGGACACAGTAAAGATAGACGGTGCTAAAAAGCTTAGTGTAAAACTTAAATATGACACCGAATCCGGTTGGGACTTTGTTTATGTGTACAAAAATCCCGATGATGAGAAGCCTATGACTGTTACCGAGGGCGAAGGCGAAAAAACCTTTGAAGTGGACGGAGATGAGGTGACATTTAAGTTTACATCGGACAGCGGTGTTTTCGGCTACGGATATTACGCAGTGGTCACCGCAGCGGTAAGCGATGTACAAACCACGGAAGTAAAGCAGATACTCTTAGGCGATGTAAACTTTGACAATAAAGTCGATAATGAAGATGCGGCCCTTGTGCTTAAATATATAAGCACAGGCAAGGCGTTCTATCCCAATGACGAGGAGCAGAACGAAAGAGCAATACTCGCCGCAAACGCAGACGGCAAGGGCGCAGTTGATATGCTGGATGTTATAAAAATATTGCAGATAGCGGAAGAAAGCAACATAAACTAAATTCATTACAGGCGGGAGCAAAACTGATATGTACCCTCTTTACTGGACACCCAGTAAGGAGGGTATTTTTTATGCGTTATACTTATGAATTTAAGAAAGAGTGTGTGGAACTTTATCGACAAGGACAATGGGCTGAATGCCCGGAAGGCATTTCAGAAAAGG
>JAFYGI010000011.1 GCA_017543265.1 Bacillota bacterium
ATTCGTATTCCGCAGAAATAAATTTCTGCTACACAAGCCGAAACGCGCGACAAGCGCGTACAGGCTCATCCTCTGTAGGCTATACACGCCTTTGGCGTGTTACGCCATAACTCATAACCAACGGAATTGCAAGCAATTCCATCGGTCAGATATTATCTGTATATAAAGTATATCAGAAAAAACACTTCATTTCCATAGGTAAAAAAAATTTTTTTGCGCAGAAGCAGGGGCGAAGGTGCATTACCGCTTGAAATAGCGCAGAAAAGCCCAAACGCAAAAAAGAGTGAGCCCGATTCAAACTCACTCTTTTGTATTATCAGCTTTTATCAGCCTTTTATCAGCCCTTCATAGCCTTCTCAACTTCTGCTGCGAAATCCTCTTCCTTCTTTTCGATACCTTCGCCTGTCTCAAAACGAACAAATCTCTTTACGGAAACATTTGCGCCGATCTCCTTTGCAACCTTTGCAATGTACTGGCCTACTGTTTCCTTGTCCTCTGCCTTAACATATTCCTGGTCAACAAGGCAGATCTCCTTTAATTCCTTGTTTAACTTACCTGCGATCATCTTTTCAAGGATGTTTTCGGGCTTGTTTGCATTCTTGGGATCGTTCTTTGCAGCCTCGATAAGGATCTCCTTTTCCTTTGCAAGATACTCGTCGGAGATCTCGTCACGGCATACATACTTGGGATTCATAGCAGCTATCTGCATTGCAATATTCTTGCCTGCCTCTGTAAGTGCATCGTCCTTCTTGTCTGTTGTAAGTTCGATAAGAACTGCAACCTTGCCGCCTGCATGAAGGTAAGATACCATATAGCCGCTGCCGTCATTGACAAACTTTGCAAAACGTCTGATGTTAAGGTTCTCGCCGATAACGGAGATCTTTTCCGTAAGAGCATCCTTAACTGTCTTGCTGCTGTCATCTACCCACTTTTCTGTGAAAAGTGTCTCAACATCCTTAGCATCGGAATTAACCACCTGCTTTGCAACATTGTTTACAAATTCCTGGAACTGTGCGTTCTTTGCAACGAAGTCAGTCTCGCTGTTTACCTCAACAACAACGCCAACCTTGTTGTCGTCCGAGATGTAAGCGTAGCTTAAACCCTCGGCAGCAATTCTGCCTGCCTTCTTCTCAGCCTGTGCAAGGCCCTTCTTTCTTAACACCTCAATTGCCTTTTCGATATTGCCGTCAGCCTCAACAAGCGCTTCCTTACAAGTGCTCATACCAACGCCGGTAAGTTCTCTAAGTTCCTTTATCATAGCAGCAGTAACAGCCATTTTATTTTCCTCCTTGGTTTTTATAAATTTTGGTTGAAAAAAGGCTCCGGCCCTTACCGGCTGAAGCCTTTTTATTTGATGTGATGTGATGTGTTTACTTTGCGGCCTTTCGGCCTTTATAAATTAAGCTTCTTCTTCTACCTTTTCTTCTTCCTCTGCAACGATCTCGCCCTGCTTGGACTCGATAACTGCATCAGCTATACGGCTTGCGATAAGCTTTACGGCGCGGATAGCGTCGTCGTTGCCGGGAATAACATAGTCGATCTCCTCGGGGTCACAGTTTGTATCAACGATACCTACAAGAGGTATGTTAAGGTTATGAGCCTCCTGAACTGCGATTCTTTCCTTGCGGGGGTCAACGATGAAGATAACGTCGGGGATGCGTGTCATTTCCTTGATACCGCCGATGTTCTTGTCAAGCTTCTCTTTCTCGTGCATAAGCTTTGCAACTTCCTTCTTGGGAAGTACATCCATTGTACCGTCCTCGATCATTGCGTCAAGCTCTTTAAGTCTCTTGATACGAGTCTTGATGGTCTCGAAGTTTGTAAGCATACCACCTAACCATCTTTCGTTTACATAGTACATACCGCAGCGAACAGCCTCTTCCTTGATGGAATCCTGTGCCTGCTTCTTTGTACCTACGAAAAGAACCTCGCCGCCGTCCTTAACGATGTCGGCAACTGCCTGGTAAGCCTCTTCTACCTTCTTAACTGTCTTTTGAAGATCAATGATATAAATACCATTTCTCTCGGCAAAAATGTATTCTGCCATTTTGGGGTTCCATCTTCTTGTCTGATGACCGAAATGAACGCCCGCTTCAAGTAACTGCTTCATTGAAATAACTGCCATTATTTCGTCCTCCTTAAATTTTTGGTTTTCTTTCCTCCACAGTTTCACCCAAGGACCCTTCGGGCACCGACTCGGGCAAAAAACCTGTGTGTGTTTTTTTACACCGTTTGCTATTATAACATATATAAACGGGCATTGCAAGCATTTTTTTCAAAATTTCGGGAAACCTTTGTACGCCGCTGTCTTTCCCGATATTTTCGCACTCCACGCCTGTCCTGCCCCAATGCGTTTTGTCGGCAGGCCAAAGCAAATTTACTCTATGCCCCTGAAAAAGTTATAGACCCTGCGTGCGGCGCGTGCATTCATGCCCTCGGCCTTTTCCAGCTCTTCGACCTCGGCAGCCTTTATGGCATTTATGTCGCCGAAGTACGCCATAAGCGCCTTCCTGCGCTTTTCGCCTATTTCGGGTATATCGTCAAGTATGCTGTGTATCTGTTTTTGGGCGCGAAGCTTGCGGTGGTATTCTATCGCAAAGCGGTGCACCTCGTCCTGTATCCTTGTTATCAGCTTGAATGCCTCGCTGTGGGGCGGCATGATATATTCCCTGTCGTTGTAGATAAGCCCCCTTGTACGGTGGCGGTCGTCCTTGACCATACCGCAGACGGGCACGCTTACGCCCACACTTTCAAGTGCATTCATGACCGACCTTATCTGCCCCTTGCCGCCGTCGGTAAAAATGGCATCGGGCAGCTTGTCAAAGCCCGTTTTGGGGCTTTCGCCGCTGTTTTCGTTGACATAGCGCATAAAGCGGCGTGTTATGACCTCCTCCATAGAGGCATAATCGTCCGCGCCTATAACGCTTTTTATTTTAAATTTGCGGTAGTCGCTGCGTTTTGGCTTACCCTGCTCAAACACCACCATTGCGCCGATATTCTGGAAACCCTGCGTATTTGATATATCGTAGCTTTCTATCCTGTTAAGGTCGTTTTCAAAGCCCAAAAGCTGCTTTATCTCCGCAAGAGCGCCAAGTGTCTGCTTATATTCGCGTTTAAGGCGGTTGCCCGTTCTTTCCAGCACCACCTTTGCATTGTCCCGTGCAAGCTCGACCAAATTATGCCGCTCGCCCTTTTGCGGGATAAGGATATTGACCCGCTGTCCCTTTATCTGCGACAGCCATTCGCTTATCAGCTCGTGATCTTCTATCCCGCACTGCAAAATTATCTCCTTTGGCACATAGGGCGTACCGCTGTAAAACTGCTTGACAAAATCCGTCATAAGCTCCGTATCATCCGTATCGGGCGTGCATTCGGGCATAAAGCTTTCCCGTCCCGTTATCACACCGCCGCGGATAAAAAACACCTGAAAGACAACATCGTCGTTTTGCCGTACAAAGGCAATAACATCACGGTTGTTCTCCGTCATGTTCTCTATTATCTGGCGCTCGGATATTTTCTTTACCGCGCCGATAAGGTCACGAAACTCCGCCGCCTGCTCAAACTCCAGCTCCTCCGATGCCTTTTCCATTTTTGCGGTCAGCTCGGATATTATATCACCCGTTTTACCGTTCAGAAAATCCAGCACCTTTTCCACATAACCGTTGTATTCTTCCTCGCCTATCATGTCGTTGCACGGTGCCTTGCATTTGCCTATGTGATAATTAAGACAGGGGCGCTCCCTGCCCGTATCGCGCGGAAACGACTTTTGGCAGCTGCGCAGGGGATAAAGCCTGTGTATAAGCTCTATCGTCTCCTTTACCGCAAGCCCCGAGGTATACGGTCCGAAATATTTCGCCTTGTCCTTTAAATGCCTGCGCGTAACGATAACACGCGGGAAAGGCTCATTTGTTGTTACCTTTATATAGGGATAGGTCTTGTCGTCTTTTAAAAGTATGTTGTAATGCGGGTCGTACTTTTTGATAAGGTTGTTTTCAAGGATAAGCGCCTCTACCTCGTTGTTGGTAACGATATATTCAAAGGCCGCAATGTTTTCCACCATTTTCATTACCTTGACGGAATGCTGCTTGTTTTTTTGAAAATACTGACGCACGCGGTTTTTAAGTATCTTTGCCTTGCCGACATAGATTATCTCGTCATCGTCGTTTTTCATAAGATATACGCCCGGCCTGTCGGGCAGCTTTTTCAACTCCTCGGCAAAATTAAAGGTATTGTTCTTTTTCAACTTTTATTGACCCTCCCTTCCCTTTCGGTAAATTGCTTATTTTACGAATATGCCGTATCAACATACAGTATACCACAATACCCGCCCTCAAACAATATCTTTGTCCGTATATTTTTCTATATTTGCAAACAACCGCCGCCCCTTAATGAATTTTTTACGTTTTTTTAATTTTAATTGTTGAGTCTGCATTATTTTTGTGATATAATAATGTATATATTGAATTTTTTAAAGCAGGTGATACTTTGAACAGCAATCTATGGGAAAACATTGTCAACGGCATAAGCCTTTCAACACTCAGTATTCCCTCAATACGTCTTTCCGACCTTATTGATATCGTACTTGTTGCGATAATAATATACATAGTCCTTATCTGGATAAAAAACACACGCGCGTGGTCGCTTTTCCGCGGTCTTGCCGTTATTGCGGTCATTTCGCTTCTGGCATACAGGTTCCACTTCTACACGCTTACATGGATAATAGAAAAAACATTTTCCGTAGGCGTTATAGCACTTGTCATCCTGTTTCAGCCCGAGCTGCGCAAGGCGCTGGAGCAGATAGGCGAAAGCGGCTTTTCGGGGCTTGCGGACATCCTTAATGTGGAAAAAAGCACCCGCATCAACCACAGCTCGGTGACGGCTATCGTTTCGGCCTGTACAAAAATGGCCAAGGACAAAACGGGCGCACTTATAGTTATAGAGCATAACGTGCCTGTGGGTGATTTTATCAAAACGGGTATCCCGATGGACAGTATAATTTCGTCACAGCTTCTTATGAATATCTTTGTAAACAAAACACCGCTGCACGACGGCGCGGTCATCATACGCGACAACCGCATAGCCGCAGCAAGCTGCATACTGCCCGTAACGCAAAAAAGCCTTGCATCGGAGCTTGGCACCAGACACCGTGCGGCAGTCGGCGCAAGCGAGCAGTCGGATGCCTACATCATAATAGTTTCGGAGGAAACGGGCGATATCTCCGTTGCAAATGACGGCCGCCTCAGGCGCAGTCTTACCGAAAAGGAGCTTACAAGCGTACTCAACAGTCTTGTTGAAGGCAAGACGATAAATACAAACTTTTTCAAAGCCAGAGGAAAGGGAAAGAAAAAATGAAGGTACTGAATATTATAAAAACATTTTTTTCAAAAAACACAGGTTGGAAAATAGGCAGTTTATTTATTGCGATAATACTGTGGTTTGTTGTGATGAACACACTTAATCCCGCAGAAACCAAGACATTTTCCGTGCCCGTATCTATCGTCAACGAGCATGTGTTAAATGAAAGCGGCTATGCCGTATTAAACACGCAGGATATTACCTCGACGAGGGTCGAGATAAAGGTAAAGGCAACAAGAGCGGCACTTGACAGCCTGCCCAAGCAAAACGACGGCGGTGCGGTACAGGCGGTCATCGACTTTTCGCAGTTTGATACCTCCAGAATAATCAGCACACCGCAAAGCCTTGTTATAAACATCAATCCCAAGATAGAAAACGGTTTCCTTTACACCTACGAGGTAGCAAGCCTTTCGCCAAACTCCATAAACGTATTGTTTGACAAGGTAAAGGAAAAAGAAGTCAAGCTTACGACCAATTTCAGCGGCGAGCTGGAGGAAGGCTATGTGGCATCCATCAAGCAGATAAGCGCGGACAAGGTAACGGTATTCGGCCCCGAAAGCGAGTTTGACAAGCTGGGCAGCGTTATTGCGGACATAAGCCTTAAGGACAAGTCGGAGGACTTCACCGCAGAGCTTAAACCGTCGGTATTCAACACCAACGGAGAACTTCTTCCCAACTTTACCGTGCAGCCGAGCGACATAACCGCACAGGTAAGCATAAGCTACACCAGAAACCTTGAAATAATGAAGCCCGAAACAACGGGCAAACTCAGCAGCGAGCTTGTGTTAAAGGCGATAGACTGGAACCCCAAGGTACTTGAACTTACGGGCGACAAGGAGATCCTTGACAGTCTGGAGCCGATAAAGCTTACCGCAATAGAGCTTGACAAGCTGGTGGGCTCCGATATACGCACCTACGAGGTATCACAGTTTATAAACGACCCGCGCATATCCACAAAGTCCACTACACCGCGCGTTATCACAGTCACGATAGAGCTTGCGGGCAAGGACGGCAAAAACATAACGCTCGATGCCGAGGATATAAAGGTAACGGGTCTTTCAAGCGGTCTTAAAGCCCTTATGCCAAGTCAGGTGGTATTTACCGTATTCGGCGACCAGAACGCCCTTTCAGGCATAACAAATTCGTCGTTCAAGGCTTCCGTCGATCTTTCAAGCTATTCCGAGGGCGCAGTTGAGGTACCGCTCAACATCACCCTGCCCGAGGGTCTGGAAATACGCGGCGAAACAAAGGTATATGTATATATCACAAAGGCAGCCGACAACTCGTTGTCACACGATACCGAGCTCACGGAGCTTACCGAGACCGAAACGGAGGTCACAACACAGACCGCCGTTACCGAGGAGCCCGTTACGGAACACGTTACCGAGGAGCCTGTCACGGAGGAACCCGAAACCGCAGCAGCGACCGAGGAGTCCTCGGAGGCACCTGCCGAATAAGGAACAAGACCTATGATAAGTTATATAAAAGGCATACTTAAATATAAGGGTGCCGACCATGTAATAGTAGAAACGGGCGGCATAGGCTTTCGCATAAACACCTCTGCCGACACCGTAAGCAAGCTGCCGCAGACGGAAAGCAACGTACAGCTTTTTACCCACATGAACGTCAAAGAGGACGAAATGTCGCTTTTCGGCTTTCTTACACAGGAGGAGCTTATGATGTTTGACCGTCTTATAACGGTCAAGGGCGTAGGCCCCAAGGGTGCAACGGCGCTGCTTGCGGGGCTCACCCCCGCACAGATCTCGCTTGCCATTATCACGGACGATGTAAAGACCCTTTCAAGCGGTCAGGGCATCGGCAAAAAAACGGCACAGCAGATAATACTCGATCTTAAGGATAAAACAAAGACCATGGATGCCGCAGGCGCATCGCTTGCAGCGGCCGTGCCCGCAGCGGAAAACACCGCCGTATCGGAGGCAGTCGAGGCACTTGTAACGCTTGGTTTTGGCAAGCCCGAGGCACAAAAGGCGGTCTCCGCCATTGCATCGGACGATCTTACCGCTGCCGAGCTTATAAGCAAGGCCTTAAAAGTAATAGGATAAAACTATGGATAAACGAATAATAACCACCGCCTTTCGCGCAGAGGATGCAGAGGCCGAGCCGAGGCTGCGGCCGCAAAGTCTGGAAAGCTATATCGGTCAGGACAGCGTAAAGGAAAACCTGCGTGTTTATATGCAGGCCGCAAAACAGCGCGGCGACTGTCTTGACCATGTACTGCTGTACGGCCCGCCGGGTCTTGGCAAGACTACACTTTCAAATATAATAGCAAACGAGATGGGCGCAAACATCCGCACCACATCGGGTCCCGCGATAGAGCGTCCCGGCGATATGGCCGCCATACTGAACGGTCTGTCGGAGGGCGATATACTTTTTATAGACGAGATACACCGCCTTAACCGCCTTGTGGAGGAGGTACTCTACCCCGCCATGGAGGATTATATGCTGGACATCGTTATCGGCAAGGGCCCCGCGGCAAAAAGCATCAGGATAGACCTGCCGCATTTTACGCTGATAGGCGCAACAACGCGCATAGGCCTTTTAACGGCACCGCTGCGCGACCGCTTCGGCGTGATAAGCAGGCTGGAGCTTTATACGCCCGAGCAGCTTAAAAGCATAATCTTGCGCTCGGCAAATGTGCTGGACGTGGAGATAGACGACGGCGGCGCACTTGAGCTTGCGGGACGTTCACGCGGTACGCCGCGTATTGCAAACAGGCTTTTAAAGCGCATACGCGACTTTGCCCAGGTAAAATACGACGGCAGGATAACGCGCGAGGTCGCAAAGGAGACCCTTGACATACTGGATATAGACGCACAGGGTCTTGATATGACCGACAGAAAAATGCTGCTTGCCATGATAGAAAAATTTGACGGCGGCCCCGTGGGGCTTGACACTATTGCCGTTTCCATAGGCGAGGAGCCCGACACCATAGAGGACGTATATGAGCCCTACCTTATACAGCTGGGCTATATAAAGCGAACACCGAGAGGCCGTGTGGTCACGGACCTTTGCTACAAGCATTTCGGCCTGTCATTATTTGAATAAAGAGGTATAATATGGCAAAGATAAAACTTGAAACAGAGGATTTTATATTTGAGGTCACAGAGGAGCTTGTCTGTTATGACGAGATAGGCCGCGAGGGTGCGGACAAATGGGCCGAGGGCTTTCGCAAATGGCTGAATGACGGCAGAAAAAAGACAAATGTTGCCGTTTCAAAGGACAAGACCTACTTTGTTATAGAGGACGAGGGCGAGATATTCGACATAGCCGACGAATATCTTGATGCCGTGGAAAACGGCCGCATAGACGAATATTGGGAAAACTTTCAATAGGACGAGTTAAAAATGGACGAAAAAGACCTTGAACAGCTTGCGCACGAGGCGCGTCGACGTGCCGAGGAAGAAGTTGCCGATATGCAGCAGGCTATAGAAGACTCCGATACCGAAATAAACACACAGCAAAAAATGGTGTCGGAAAGCAAAATAAACGAGCATTTTGAAAACATAAACGCCCGAAAAAGCACGTTTTGGATATTTCTTTTGCTATTTGTGATACTTGTCGGCTCGTACTGCAGTCTTACCTACTACAAGCCGCGTGTGACCTACGCAAAGGCCAACGAAATGATGACAAACGGCGACTATGACAATGCAAAGGCGCTTTTTACCGCACTTGGCGATTACGAAAACTCAAAGGAGCTTGTTAAGGAATGCGACTACCGCAAGGGGAATTTTCTGCTTGCCACAAAAAAGTACACCTCCGCGCTTACCGCGCTTTCGTACATCCCCGGCTACAAGGACCGCGACACGCTGGTAGCCGACCTTTCGGGCAGTATGGTGCGCACGCTTGACACGGGCAGATGGCACAGCGTCTTTGTACGCTCCATAGGCACGGTAAAGGCCTCGGGCGACAACACCTACGGCCAGTGCAATGTTGACGAGTGGAAAAACGTGGTGCAGATAGCCTGCGGAGATACGCTCACCATTGCCAGAACAGCAGACGGCGGCGTACTTTGCACCGAGCAGATACCCGACTGGCATAATATAAAAGAGGTCGCAGCAGGCAGCAATTTCAGCGCGGCACTTGAAGAAAACGGTACCCTGCACTATCATCAGGGCAGCGAAAACATAGATCTTACAGGTATAAAGCACGTTTCGGCCAAGGGCAATATAATGGCGTGCATCGGTGCGGGCGGCGGTGCCGTGGTATCGGGCTCGGCATTTGACACGCAGTTTTTTACCGACCTTAAAGAAATAGAAACAGACGGAAACGCCGTTTATGTACTTAAATACGACGGCACCATCGTTTCCTCAAACGGCAGGATGAACGGCCTTGGCGGTATAAAGCACATTTTTGCCGCCTTTAACACACTTGCCGCAGTAACGCTGGACAACGAGATACTGTCCGAGGGTGCGGTGCCCGCATCGGAGCTGAAAAATATGATAATGCTTTCGGGCAATACGGATCATTATATCATGCTTACCGACACGGGACGCATAAAATACAGCGGGGCTTCATACGCGGGAAGCGGACGCACCGCAGATTGGACGGATATTCTTTTGAACCCACGGGAGCAACAATAAATGCTTAGGATAACAATTTAAAAATACCTGCCAACAGGGAGCTGACGGAGGCCGTGCTCAAACAGGCCATCGAACGCCGTCTGGGCGCAAAGGGTGCAAAAAACATAAAAATAATACGCAGGGCTATAGACCCGCGCGACAAAACAAGGGTAAGCCATGTACTTACCCTTGATTTTGATATTGCGGGCGAAAAGCGCTTTTACCGCAAAAAAAATATAACACGCCCCGAGCGCCGCACCTATACCCTGCCCGAGCCATGCCGCATGGATATACGTCCCGTTATTGCGGGCTTTGGCCCCGCGGGTATGTTCTGCGGCCTTGCACTTGCGGAAATGGGTCTGAGACCCGTTATACTCGAGCGCGGCAGGCGTGTTTCGGACAGGAAAAGAGATATCGAGACCTTTCAGCGCACCCGCGTACTTGACCCCTCCTCCAATGTACAATTCGGCGAGGGCGGCGCAGGCACATTTTCGGACGGCAAGCTGAATACGGGCATAAACGATGTACGCTGTGACTACATTTTAAGACGCTTTGTGGAGTTTGGCGCCCCCGACAGCATTTTATCCCTTGCAAAGCCCCATATCGGCACCGACAATCTTGTTATTGCCGTTAAAAACCTGCGCGAGCGCATATTATCGCTTGGCGGCGAGATACTTTTTGAGCATACCCTTACGGATATAGATATCGAAAGCGGCAAAGTGACCGCTGTACACGGCGGCAATGAGATAAAAATACCCTTTACCGACCTTGTGCTGGCTGTGGGACATTCTGCCCGCGACACCTTTGAAATGCTGTATAAAAAGGGCTTTGATATAGAGCAAAAGGCATTTTCCGTGGGTGTGCGCATAGAGCACAAACAAGATGCCATAAACCGCGCACAGTACGGGGATTTTGCGCAGTATCTCCCCGCAGCGGACTACAAGCTTTTTACGCATCTTGAAAACGGCCGCGGTGTATACACCTTTTGTATGTGCCCGGGCGGCTATGTTATGGCAGCGGCCTCCGAGGAAGGCGGCGTAGTTACAAACGGCATGAGCTGTTATGCCCGTGACGGCGAAAACGCAAATGCCGCCCTGCTTGTGGGCGTAGGCCCCGATGACTTTGACGGCACGCATCCGCTGGCGGGCGTAAAGCTTCAGCGCGAGCTGGAACGCAAGGCCTTTGCCGCAGGCGGCAGCAATTACAATGCCCCCGCACAGACGGTAGGCGACCTTTTAAACGACCGCCCCACGGAAAAATTCGGCAATGTCGTTCCGTCCTATCGTCCCGGTGTCACCCCGTCGGATATGCGCAAGATATTCCCCGCCTGTATCTATGATTCCATCAAGCAGGGCATACTTGCCTTTGACAAAACGATAAAGGGCTATGCAGACGAAAATGCCGTTGTTACGGCGGTCGAAAGCCGCTCGTCCTCTCCCGTGCGCATAACGCGCGGCAAGGACAGCCTTGAAAGCATAAAATACCCGCATATTTACCCCTGCGGCGAGGGCTGCGGCTATGCCGGCGGTATCATGAGTGCAGCCGCAGACGGCCTTAAGGTCGCCGAAAAAATAGCCCTTAATACTGTTTAAACAAAAAAGTCCCCTGTACGGTCTTTGCCGCACAGGGGATATATTTTTATCTGTCGTGTGTCATAGGCTTGATATTGCCGTTTACAATACCGACGATATAAAGGAATTCCGCCCTGAGATCATCGTTCATCACACGGCCGTCCTTCTTTAATCTGTCGTATATTTCCTGATAGGAGGATGTGCCCTTGTACTCGGAGCCGCGCATCAGCATACCGAACTGTGCCACACCCGCTGCCCACGATGTATCGTCATCCATGGTCTCGGTGTACATATCCTTGGTCACGGGATAAACCTTAAGCTGACTTTCGGATGCATCTGGTTCTTTATATCTTATGTTTACGGTAAGAAGCTCGTCGCCGTCAACGCCCTGATTTGAATTATTGTAACGGGACTCGACATTTGGTATCTCACGGTCGGATTCTGCCGTTATTACCTCATACAATGCCGTTACGCACTGACCCGAGCCGACCTCGCCGCCGTCCTTTGCATCGTTTGCAAAGTCCTCCGCTGCCATTGCCCTGTTCTCATAACCGATAAGGCGGTAGCCCTTTACCTTTGCGGGGTTGAATTCCACCTGGAATTTAACATCCTTTGCGACCGTGTAAAGTGTTGACCAAAGCTCGTCCTTCAAAACACGGTCTGCCTCACGCGAGCAGTCGATATAAGCGTAGTTTCCGTTGCCGTGGTCTGCAAGTGCTTCCATTTTGTTGTCCTGATAGTTACCGTCGCCAAAGCCAAGGCAGGAAAGGAAGATATCCGATTTTTTCTTTTCCTCTATCAGCTCAATAAGACCCGCCTCGGACGATACGCCCACATTAAGGTCGCCGTCTGTTGCCAGAATAACGCGGTTATTGCCGCCCTTTACAAAATACTTTTCGGCTATCTCGTAAGCCCTGTTTATGCCGCCCTCGCCGTTTGTTGAGCCCCATGCCTCAAAGGAGTCGATGGCCTTTGTTATTGCTTCGTGGTTGCTGCCCTTTACGCCCTCGCACACCACTCTGTCCTCGCCCGCATATGTAACGATGGACACCGTGTCCTTGTCGGTAAGCTGTGCCTGCAATGTTTTAAGTGATTTCTGCACAAGCGGAAGCTTGTTGTTGTCAAACATAGAGCCCGAAGTATCTACCAGAAATACGATATTGCTGCCCTTGCTTGCATCTATTTCCTCGGCCTTGATGCCTATGCGCAAAAGCATGGTGTTTTTATCCTCTACCCACGGACAGGATGTAAGAGATGTTACAACGCCGAATTTTTCGCCGTCCTTTGCTTTAGGATAGTTATAACCAAAGTAATTTACAAGCTCCTCGACACGAAGTGCATTGTCGGTAATGCCGTGGCCGTCGTTTTCGTACAAGCGGCGGCGGAGATTTGAATAAGCTGCCGTATCGACATCCGCACCAAAGGTTGAAAACGGCTGTGTCTGTACCGAAACGATACCCGATTCCTTTACCTCGTTAAAGCCCTCGGTGTTCCAGTCGGGCTCCTCATAGATAACGCCGGGAAACGGCTCCGAGGGCATACAGTCATCACAATTGTCTGTGGCCATTTCCGCCTCGGCCATTGTGGGCGCACCCGTTGTCATTGATTTCCTTGCGCTGTTGCTGAAAAATCCGTTTATTCCGCCCTGTATACTGTCATAATCATAACGGTACAGGCCGTCATAGCTCTCGCCGACGGTCTTTATCCTTTTTTCCACCTCATCGTCGCTTGCGGATACCTGCGACTGCTGTGTGTTTTGTGTCTGCTGCGGCTGTGGTGCCACCTTCGGCATATCCTTGCAGGCAGCAGCCATAATACATCCTACCATAAGTACCGCGATTTTTGCTTTCATAATGTGTTCCTCCTTTTGTATGATTTGGATACTGCAAAATTCATTTGTTTTTTTTGCTCTTCACTTATAATGACAGAGAAAATTTCCCCGCGTCACATAATTTTTAAAAAAATTTTCCGTTCGTTTTAAATTATGGTCTCAAACACCTGTTCCGCCGTTTCTATGCCTATATCGCCCATATCTGCCGCATACTCGACCATTTTGCAAAAATCCGCGGCATCGTATTCAAGGCCGCTTATCGACGTAACAGTCTTGCCGTCACGAAAGGCCTCTATCACATAGTACGGATAAAAAGCGTTATGCACCACAGTTTTTACACCGTTTTCACCCGTAATATACAGGCACGGCTCGTAGGGATGCCCCGTCAGCACAAACCTTTTCCCGTGCGCAATAAGATAAGGCCCCTCCGCATCCTGACCAAGCGTGTAATATTCATCACGGTATACCTCAAAATTCTCCTTTTGGTCTGTACGCTCCTTATTCATTGCCTTCTCCTTTTGATACTGCATTTTTTGTTAATTGTATTGTAACATAAATTATTTCATCTTTCAAGAAAATACACACTAAACCCACAAATTTTTTGCCGCCGCTCCAATATGCTATTTTCAATCACAAAAAAGCCGCCCGAACTGATATGTACCCTCTTTACTGGACACCCAGTAAGGAGGGTATTTTTTATGCGTTATACTTATGAATTTAAGAAAGAGTGTGTGGAACTTTATCGACAAGGACAATGGGCTGAATGCCCGGAAGGCATTTCAGAAAAGG
>JAFYGI010000012.1 GCA_017543265.1 Bacillota bacterium
AAATAATTTTGCGCATTTGCTTAACGGCTCTGTTTGCTATGTTCAGCCTGTTAGGCTTCACATTAGCATGGTCGTGGCTGCGCGCCATAATGAACGCACCTACAAATGCGCCGCCATCGGCTAAAATTATTTTTGTTTTTTGAATTTAATCAGCGTTTCCTTAGATCTTTTTATGCTGTAATATTGCTATTATATCGAGTATATCAATTTTGCCGTCGTTATTCATATTTGCGCGGGTAAGCGCCTCTCCGTAGAAGCGCTGCGTGCCCGAGATATGCTTTAACAAAATATCCGCATCCTTATCGTCCGCGCTTCCGTCGGTGTTTATGTCACCCTGTTTGTAAACCACATTTATATCCACATCGTGCGAATCTATAAATCCCGGTCCCGCCTGGAAATATTGCAGCTTCACATTGATAGATGTATTGTCGGGGGAGAAGACCAGGCTGTATTTTTTGTTTCCAAAGCTTACCGTTATCGGCGTGGTTTTGCTGTTTGCCAAGGTTTCGTTTTTGTGCTCCGTGCCGTCCTTATCGGTATAATCCGCCGCAAGCCGAAGCTGCATATCGTCATAATTTGCGTTGAATACCAGATCGTCCCCGTAATATACGTTTCTGACATTGCCGTCGTCATTGAATGTTATCTCACCCGCGGTCACGGCATCCCACTTTGCATACAGGGTTTCGTTTTTTGTTATTTTATCGCCGTACTCAAATTTATTTTCAAAGTTATTATCATAATACCAACCGACAAAGATAAAGCCGTCGGCGTAGGGCTCGTCCACCCTGCTTATCTTTGTGCCGCTGAGTGTGGCCTGCTGCTCGGGTGCGCGGCATTTGCCCGCTGTATCAAAATCCACGGTCACAACATCCAGGGGGACAAAGGTCAGGTTTGACTTTTCGGCATATTCCTGCGCCTTGCTGCCCGCCGCACCGTAGATAACAAAACCGTCAACGGGATAATCCTCCCAGCCGCTGTGATAAAAGCCGAATGCGCAGTCGGATATGGATTTAACATCCTTTGGTATGACTACGCTTGTAAGCCCCGTGCTGAGGAATGCCGAAAACACCCTTTCCAGCGAATTGTTAAGCTCTATGCTTTTAAGCCCTGTGCAGTTGTAAAAGGCGGTGCTCTCGATAGATCTGAGCTTATCGGGGAAATTTATCTTTTCTATGCCCGACTCGCGAAAAGCGTTTACCGCAATACGATCCACCGTGCTTGGCAAAACCACCTCTTTAAGCGATTTGCAGTTTTGAAACGCCGACTCGCCTATCAGCGTGACACCCTCGGGTATAACGACCGTTTTAAGGCCTGTAAAATTATTGAAGGTATACATTCCCACGGTCGTAATTCCCTCCGAAATGACTGCCGTTTCGACATCTCTTATTGAAAACCGCTCGTTCATCCACGGTTGGGAGGACCAGTACGACATATTGCCCTTGCCGTAAAGGGTCAGGATGCCCGTTTCGTCGTCAAAGCTGTAGGTGCAGCCTTTTACCTCGCCCGTATATACGTTCGCAAATACCGCCGTATTCATCAGCGTAACAGCCGTGACCGCAAATAACAAGGCAAAAATCTTTTTTATTGTGCACATGGTGTGTTTTCCTCCTTTTGTAAATATATTTTTGATATTACGACATTTATATTTAAAGTATATCACAATATCCGCACGCAAACAATACCTTTTACGGCAAATTTGGCAAGCTGTTTCGTTTCCGTATTTTTTAAAGCTGACCTATTGTTATTTTGTTGGTTTTTTGGTATAATTAAAATAGTGTATTGTTTTATCGGGTGTGTCGGCGGCTGTGCGGGCACGCCGCACCGAAAGGAGAATTTGATTTTGAACAGACAGTCACACATAAGAAATTTCAGTATAATAGCACATATCGACCACGGCAAATCCACTCTGGCGGACAGGCTTATACAAAAAACGGGTCTTTTGACCGAGCGCGAGATGCAGGAGCAGGTGCTTGACAATATGGATCTGGAGCGCGAAAGGGGTATCACCATCAAATCCCAGGCGGTGCGTCTTATCCATAAGGGCGCGGACGGCGAGGAATATATTTTTAATTTGATAGATACCCCCGGCCATGTCGATTTTAATTACGAGGTATCACGCTCCCTTGCGGCCTGCGACGGCGCGGTGCTTGTCGTTGATGCGGCGCAGGGCGTTGAGGCGCAGACACTTGCAAACGTGTATCTTGCCCTTGACAACGATCTGGAGGTAATGCCCGTTATAAATAAGATAGACCTGCCCAGCGCAGAGCCCGACCGCGTTAAAAAGGAGATTGAGGATATTATAGGCCTTGACTGCGAAAATGCGCCGCTTATCTCCGCCAAGGCGGATATAAATATCGACGATGTTTTCGAGGGCGTTATCAAAAATATCCCCGCGCCCACGGGTGATGAAAATGCACCGCTAAAGGCGCTTATCTTCGACAGCTTTTACGACAGCTACAAGGGCGTTATAGTTTTTATGCGCGTTTTTGACGGCACGCTTAAAAAGGGTACAAGGGTGCGCTTTATGGCTACGGGCAAGGAATTTGAGGTGGTCGAGGTGGGCGTATTCGGCCCCGGCCGCTATATCCCAACGGAAAGCCTTATGGCGGGCGATGTAGGCTATCTTACCGCAAGTATTAAAAATGTGCGTGATACGCAGATAGGCGATACCGTGACCGATGCGGCAAACCCTGTTGATAAGCCGCTTCCCGGCTATAAAAAGGTAAACAGTATGGTGTACTGCGGTATTTTCCCCGCAGACGGCAGCAAATATCAGGATCTGCGCGATGCGCTTGAAAAATTGCAGCTTAACGATGCCGCCCTTAATTTTGAGGCGGAGACCTCGGTGGCGCTGGGCTTTGGCTTCCGCTGCGGTTTCCTCGGCCTTTTGCACCTTGAAATAGTGCAGGAGCGCCTTGAAAGAGAGTTCGACCTTGACCTTGTTACCACCGCGCCCAGCGTTATTTATAAGGTATATCTTACAAACGGCGAGTGTATCGACCTTTCAAACCCCTCCGACCTGCCCGATGTGACCACTATCGTCAAAATGGAGGAGCCTATCGTAAAGGCGGAAATTATCCTGCCAAGCGAGTATATAGGTACCGTTATGGAGCTGTGCCAGCAGCGCCGCGGCGAATATGTCGGTATGGAATATTTGGAGGAAACAAGGGCGGTGCTGACCTATGACCTGCCCCTTAACGAAATAATCTACGACTTTTTTGACGTTTTAAAATCAAGAACACGCGGCTATGCCTCCTTTGATTACGAGCTTAAAGGCTATCAGGCATCCAAGCTTGTCAAGCTGGATATGATGGTAAACCGCGAGGTGGTGGATGCCCTTTCGTTTATTGTACACGAAAGCTCGGCCGCCGATAAGGGCAGAAAAATGGCCGAAAAGCTTAAAAAGGAAATACCCAGACACCAGTTTGAGATACCCATTCAGGCCGCTATCGGAAATAAGATCATCGCAAGAGAAACAATTTCGGCCGTGCGTAAGGACGTGCTTGCAAAATGCTACGGCGGCGATATAACCCGTAAGAAAAAACTGCTTGAAAAGCAGAAAGAGGGTAAAAAACGTATGCGCCAGATCGGCAGTATAGAGGTGCCGCAGTCCGCATTTATGAGCGTGCTGAAGCTGGATGAAGAGTAGGCGACGTCAAGCGCAGCTTGACTAGCAGGCGACGTCAAGCATAGCTTGACTAGCAGGCGCGGGACCGGGAGCGAAACACGCGCAGCGTGTACAGCGATTCCCGCGCGCAGTAAGCGACGTTTTTTGGCGAAAAACGCCGGCGATATCCCTGCTAACCCCCAATTTCCCCGTGCGGCCGGCTTAAAGGAATATGCGAAAAATGAAAAAAGACAAAGAAAGCGGCGGTTACAAGCGACTTAAACGCCGTGCAAACATCACTCTTATTTTAATAATTATACTTGCAATAATAGCCTGTCGTTGGGATATCGCTGTGCGTACATACACCGTTGACACGGGCAAAAATGCGGAGTTTACGAAAATTTTGCTTATAACCGACCTTCACAGTTCCTACTACGGTTCGGGCGAAAAAGAGCTTATTAAACAGATAGACAAGATATCGCCCGAAGTAATTTTGCTTGGCGGAGATATCTGTGACGACAAGGTCCCGCACGAGCGGACGTGGGCGTTGCTTGAAAATATAGGCAGCCGCTATCCCTGCTATTATGTGGCGGGCAATCACGAATACTGGTCGGGTGAGGCAGGCGAAATAAAGGAAAAAATACGCTCATACGGCGTTGATGTGCTTGTAAACGAGAAAAGAGATATTGAGATAAACGGCAAAAAAATTACGCTTTACGGCCTTGAGGACCCCGAATATTTCGGCACCTACGGCATAAACGAGCATTGGGCAGCGGCGCTTGAGGCGCTTAATGCGGATGTGGACAAAACCGCGCTGAACGTACTTTTGACCCACCGCCCCGATGGAGCGGACTACTACAAAAATTCAAGCTTTGATATTTCGCTTTGCGGCCACGCCCACGGCGGACAGGTGCGGATACCCTATATTTTAAACGGGCTTTATGCGCCGAACCAAGGCTGGCTTCCCAAATACGCGGGCGGGGAATATGTTTTTGAACACCACAAAATGATAGTAAGCCGCGGGCTTTGCAGAAATACTTTGCCCCGTGTCTTTAACCGCCCCGAACTGGTAGTAGTCGAGGTAAAATAAAAATGCGCATAATAAAAGATCACCGATATGAGGTATAATATGAAAATTTTACAGTGGCTTTCCGAGTGGTATGCTTCGCAGTGCGACGGCGGTTGGGAACACAGTTACGGTATAACGATAGACACACTTGACAATCCCGGGTGGATGGTAAACATAGATATTTACGAGACCGAAATGTATGACAGACCGTTTGAGGAAATAAAAATCAATAACGGCGATGACGATTGGATGTTTTGCCGGCTTACAAATAACGGTATGATCTTTGATGGTGCAGGGGATCCGTCAAAACTTGAAGATATATTAAATGTTTTTAAAGATTGGGTCGAAAAAACGTTATAACAAATTGATATGACCGTTTTTCACCCGAAACAAATTTTGTAATAAAACCGAAATATTATATTTGTAGACAATTTTGTTTATTTATGTTAATATGTTTGACCAAATTATAACGTTTTTTTATGAGATCAGTCAATAACTTTTTTGAGAAACACTATGAGAAAAGAACTTAGATTTGCCTTTATACGCACCATACCCGTTATGCTTGGCTATATATTTATGGGTATGGCCTTTGGCCTGCTGTTTCAGAATGCGGGCTACAACTTTATATGGTCGTTTTTTACGGCGGTGCTTGTTTATGCGGGCTCGGGACAGTTTTTGCTGGTGGATATGCTGCAAAAGCACACAGGCGCTGCGGCTGCGCTGATACTGATGCTGTCGGTGCAATGCAGGCATATGTTCTACGGCCTGACCTTTATAGAGGATTTTAAAAAGATGGGCAAGGCCTATCCGTATATGATACATTCGCTCACGGACGAGACCTATTCCCTGCTGTGGGGCACGGTCATCCCCGAGGGGCTTGACCTGAAGCGCACAAGGCTTATGATAGCCGTGCTCGACCACAGCTATTGGATAGCGGGCTGTACGCTTGGTGCGCTTTTGGGCAGCCTTATAACCTTTAACGTAACGGGCGTGGACTATGCCATGACCGCGCTGTTTATCGTTATTTTTACCGAGCAATGGCTTGGCAATAAAAACCACACCCCTGCGCTTATCGGCGCGGCGGCGGGTGTTTTGTTCATTGTGCTGCTTGGCGGTGACAAGTTTCTGCTGCCTGCGTTGGCGGTGAGTGTCGGCGGCCTTTTGATAAACCAAAAGCTGGACGAAAGAAAGGAAAAGACGGAAAATGGTTGATTTTAAATATTCCGTAATGATAATTTTGATATCTGCGATAGCCACGTTTTTTACCCGCGTCTTTCCCTTTGCGGTATTCGGGCGCAGACAGCCGTCCAAAACGGTGCTGTATGTGGGCAAAAACCTGCCGAGTGCGGTCATAGCGATACTGGTGGTGTACTGCATCTGCGGCGGCGGTATGGATATGCACACCCTGCTGCCAAAGGTCATTGCGGGGGTCTGTGTGGTCGCCCTGCACGTTTGGAAAAGGAACAATCTGCTCAGTATAGGTCTGGGCACGGTGATATATATGGCGCTGGTGCAGCTGGTGTTCGTGTAGGCACCTGCGCAGGGGTACATGGGGAGAAATATTATGGATATACAAAAAACAAAAAAGGCGATAGATGCCTGCGATGTGGTCTCGTTTGATATATTTGACACGCTTGTCCTGCGTTTGTGTGCGCGTGCGGAGGATGTTTTCCGCATTGTGGAGCATAAAACGGGGATAAAGGGCTTTGCGAAAGCTCGTGAGCAGATGCAGCGGCTTTGCAGCCTTGAGGTGGAGAAAAAGCGCGGTGAGCCCCATTGCACCTATGACGATATTTACGAATATATGCGCACCCATGCCTCGCTTGATATGAAGGGCTTTTCGTGGGGCAGGCTTCGCAAGGCGGAGCTGGATGCGGAGAAATTTATGCTTGTGCAGAATACCTCCGTGTACGAGCTTTATTGTTATGCAAAAAGCACGGGCAAGCGCGTGATAGCCGTCAGCGATATGTATCTGGGCGAAAAGGAGATACTGCCCCTGCTTGAAAAATGCGGCTACACGGCCATAGACAAGCTGTATATCTCGGCCGATGTCAAAAAAACCAAGTACCGCATGGATATATACGGCCATGTCTGCCAGAGCGAGGGTATGGCGGCGGACAGGATATTGCATATCGGCGACAGCGTAAAGGACGATTTTGAAAATGCGCGGGAGTGCGGGCTTAACGCGATTTTATACGACGGTGTGCGCAACAAGCGCAAAATGCCGCTGTATCTGTCGGTGTGTACGGGTGTTTCCTGTATGCTCAGAAACAGGGACAACAGCTTTTGGTATGCGCTGGGCACGCGCGTGGGCGGTGCGCTGTACTGCGGCCTTGCAAGGCGTTTTATGTGCGAGGTGGGCAGGGTAAAGCCCCACAAGATATTTTTCCTTTCGCGTGACGGCTTCAATTTGTTTGAGATAATAAAGCGGCTTGGCGAAATAGCCTGCGATATGGAGTATTTTTGCGCTTCGCGGCGGTCGCTGCTGCTTTGCGGCATGGACAAGCCCGACAGCGAGGCACGGGCGCTTTTGCCGCCCTTCACCTTCGGGCAGAGCGTGGGTGACATACTGGCCTATCTGGATATGTCGGATATTGACGAAAAATACGTCAGGGCTGCGGGCTTTACGGGTCTTGACGACACTATAAAAAAATTGGACGATTTTGAGCGGTTCAGGGATATTTTTAACCTTAACACCGAATATTTCGCCCAAAAGGCGGCACAGGAGCGCGGGAGCTTTGCGGCCTATCTGGACAAGCTGGGCTACTGCGAGGACAGCCTTATTTTTGATGCGGGCTGGAACGGCAGCAGTCAGCTTTTGCTCGACCGTGCGCTGACACGGCTGGGCTACAGCGAAAGCCGCTTTGCCTATGCGGGCTTGTCGGACAGCAGAAAGCGCAGGCGGCAGCTGGCGGATAAAAAGTATTCCGCGCTGCTGTTTGATGCACAGCGTGACAAAAAGCTTTATGCAAGGCTAAAGCAAAGCATAGTTATACTGGAGCTTTTCTTCGGTGCGCCGCACGCTGCGGTATGGAAGTATGCAAAGGACGGCGTTTTGTACGAAAACGATGACCGCGAGCAATGCAAGGCGGAGATACTGCGCGGCATTGCGGACTGTGTGGAAAAGTCCTATCCGATGCTGCGCCGCCTTGACCTGTACGGCACCGCGCAGGAGTGTCTTGCGCCCGTACTGCGGCTTATAGAGCATCCTACCGCGGAGGAGGCCGTCAGGATAGGCGACCTTGAAAATGCGGACGGCTTTGTGACAAGGCGCGGGGTCAAAAAGTATATCGCACGGCTGGAGCCTGCCGACCTTACGCCCGAGCTTAACGAGTTTTACTGGCCGCAGGGCATATATGCCCGTCCCGACATAAGCGAGGATGTAAAGAAATTTGTTGCGGGGAAAACAGGTGTAAAAATGCCTAAAATAAAGAAAACGCAGAAAAAGCAGCAGCCCGTGCGCCCGAATGTGTTTGTGCGTGTGGGTGGTTATGTGCGCGGCTACGGCCTTGCGGCAACGGCGCGTATGATAATGCGGCGGCTTGGTGCAAAAACGGGCTCAAAGGCGTACAAGGCCCATATCGCCGCTGCGGAGGCAGACATTTCAAGGACGGTGCCGCTGGACTACAGGCCGCTGTTCTCTTTTGTGGTGCCCGTTTACAATGTTGAGGAGAAAATACTGCGCGAGTGCATAGAGTCCGTGCTGGCGCAGACCTATACAAATTACGAGCTTATACTGGTGGACGACTGCTCGACCCTGCCCGATGTGGCACGGGTCCTGGAGGAGTACAAAAATTCGCCCCGTGTTATGGTCATCTGCCGCGGTGAAAACGGACACATATCGCGCTGCACCAACACGGGTATAGATGCGGCAAAGGGCGAATATATCGTCTTTATGGACTGTGACGATACGGTGGCGCCCAATGCCGTTTACGAGTTTACAAGGGTAGTAAATGCGGACCGTGACGCGGATCTCATCTATTCGGACGAGGACAAGCTGAACGAAAAGGGCGAGCGGTATATGCCGCATTTCAAGCCCGACTGGTCGCCCGATACGCTTATGAGCCTGATGTATACGGGGCATTTGTCGGCTTACCGCACAAGCATAGTGCGTGAGCTGGGCGGGCTGCGTCCGAAATACGACGGGGCGCAGGACTACGACCTGACCCTGCGTTTTACCGAGCGGACAAACCGTGTGCGCCATATCCCGAAGGTGCTTTATCATTGGCGCTGCCGCGAGGGCTCCATAGCCGCGGCAATGTCCGAAAAGCCCTATGTTATGCAGGCTGTGCGTGCCCTTAAAAAGGATGCGCTTTCGCGCAGGGGCATACGGGGCAGCGTTGTGCAGGTGCCCGAGGTGCATCAGTACCGTGTGGTATATGCCGCGCCCGAAAACGCACTTGTCAGCATTATAATCCCGTCAAAGGACAATTTTGCGGTGCTGGAGCGCTGTATAAATTCCCTGACACAAAAGACGGAGTACAAAAATTACGAGATAGTCCTTGTCGATAACGGCAGCACCACCGAAAACAGGTTTAAATACGCCGCCTTGTGCGAAAGCGTGGGCGGGCGGTATATATACAAAAAGTCGGGCTTCAACTTTTCAAAGATGTGCAATGACGGTGCAGCGGGCGCAAAGGGCGATTATCTGCTGTTTTTAAATGACGATACGGAGATAGTTGACGGAAGCTGGCTCGGCATTATGCTGGGTCAGGCGGCTCTGGTGCACACGGGCGCGGTGGGTGCAAAGCTTTTATACCCCGACGGCGTGACTATTCAGCATTGCGGCGTTTTAAATCTGCCGATAGGCCCCTGTCATGCACTCACCCCGTTTGACGACAGACAGCTTTATTATTTCGGCAGAAACAGGCTGGATTACAATTACATCGCGGTCACGGCGGCCTGCCTTATGGTAAGCGCCAAAAAGTTCAAAAGCGTCGGCGGCTTTGACGAGAGCTTCGGCGTGGCCTACAACGACATTGACCTTTGTTTCAGACTTTACGAGGCAGGGTGGTACAACTGTGTCAGGACGGATGCCGTTTTATATCATCACGAGAGCGTGAGCCGCGGCCATGACGAGCAAAGTGCCGAAAAGACCCGCAGGCTGATGCGGGAAATGCGTGCGCTGTATGAAAAGCACCCGCGCTTTGATGCGGCCGACCCGTTCTACAACCCCAATCTGGTGCCCGACAGGGCGGATTTCGGGGTGGACGGCAATGCAAAAAAAAGCCCCGTACTGCGTGAGGGGATGGATATAGCGCCATTTATCGGCGGGGATATAAATGCAGGGATAGATATGGTCAACGGCAGCGAGAAAATTTATGTGCGCGGCTGGGCGTTTATTGGCGGTATGCCGTCAAATCCGCTTACGGTCTGCCGTCTGCTTCTTATTGACAACGACAACAAGGCATTTGTGCTTAAAACAAAGGCAATGCTGCGCCGTGATGTGGGTGCGGGGCGCAAGGACGGCAGTATGTCGGGGTTTGAGTGTGCGTTTGACACCGCGGATATCGCAAAGGGCAGCTATAGGCTGGGTATTATGCTTGTAAGTGTGGGTAAAAAGTATGTGTATGTTACGGATCGCACTTTGAACATCCCCGCCATGTAATGTCATTAATAAAATTCTCCTGCGATAGGTTTATGCGGGGCTTGCCGAATTCCTGCCAATACCTTGGGCAAAAACGCAAATGTTTCTTCCTGTGAGTGCATCTCCACTCTAAAGGAAGATCATTTTCGGCTATGCGTTATCAACAAAACAACTCAAAAAAATGTGAAAAGTCAAAAAAATTTGTTGACAAACCTTTACAAAAGTGATATTATTATATAATGTATCGTAATGTGGGTAAGTATCCCTAAAACTTACCGCAAAATGCGAAAAATCAACAAAATTTCAGTCGGAAAATGGCCTAAAACAGTATATTTTTAACGATTTTTTTGACGAAAAATTTTTATGAAAGATTATAATATTAAGGAGTGAAGGTGCCGTGGAAAAAAACAGGATACGTCCCGTCAAGCTTGGTGATGTTACGCGCGTAAGCTATGCAAGGGTCAATGAGGTTCTGGAAATGCCTAACCTGTTGGCATTGCAAAAGGACAGCTACAAGTGGTTTCTCGAGGAAGGCCTTAAGGAGGTATTTGAGGACATATCCCCGATTACCGATTACAACAGCAATTTAAAGCTGGAGTTTACGGGCTTTAAGCTTGAGACCGACAAGCCTAAATACTCTATTGCCGAGTGTAAGGACAGGGATGCGACATACGCAGCAAGGCTGCTTGTCAAGGCCGTGCTTCACAGCGGCGAGGGCGCGGAGGAGATCAAGGATCAGGAGATCTACATGGGCGATTTCCCGCTTATGACCGATACGGGCACGTTTGTAATAAACGGCGCGGAGCGTGTTATCGTAAGCCAGCTTGTGCGTTCCCCCGGCATCTACTATGCAATAGATAAGGATAAGGTCGGCAAAAACCTTATTTCTTCTACAGTTATCCCCAACCGCGGTGCATGGCTTGAATACGAAACAGACTCCAACGACGTATTCTCCGTGCGTGTGGACAGGACAAGAAAGGTGCCCGTTACGGTGCTTATCCGTGCGCTGGGCATCGGCACCGACGAGGAGATAATAAATCTCTTCGGCGAGGAACCCAAGATAATTTCCACCATCGAAAAGGATCCCACCAAGACCTATGAGGAGGGCCTTATCGAGCTTTACAAGAAGATACGTCCCGGCGAGCCCCCGACAGTGGAGAGCTCGGAGAGCCTTCTTCATAATATGTTCTACGACCCGAAAAGATACGACCTTGCACACGTTGGCCGCTATAAATTCAACAAAAAGCTTGCGCTGCGCAACAGGGCAACGGGCCGTGTGCTTGCACAGGATGCGGCAGACCCCATGACGGGCGAGATAATCGCACAGGCAGGTACAAAGCTTACAAGCGAGCTGTGCGACACTATCCAGAACACGGGTATCACCTATATCGTTGTAAATATCGACGAGGGCAAGACCACAAGGATACTTTCCAATATGACGGTCAAGATAGACGATTTTATCAGCGGCTACGGCCTTGATGCCAAGGAGCTTAAGATAAAGGAGAATGTATACTTCCCCGTACTTTGCGAGCTGCTTGACGCAAACGACGACAAGGAGAGCCTTGAGCTTGCGATAAAGGCAAATATCCACCGCCTTATACCCAAGCACATCACGCTTGAGGATATAATGGCATCCATCAACTATTGTATGCACCTTGACTACGGCATCGGCAACAAGGACGACATAGACCATCTGGGCAACCGTCGTATCCGTGCCGTCGGAGAGCTTTTGCAAAACCAGTTCCGCATCGGTCTTTCCCGTATGGAAAGAGTTGTGCGCGAGCGTATGAACGTACAGGATCTGGAGGCCGTAACACCTCAGGGTCTTATCAATATCAAGCCTGTGACCGCGGCTATCAAGGAGTTCTTCGGAAGCTCCCAGCTGTCACAGTTTATGGATCAGAACAACCCTCTGGGCGAGCTTACGCACAAGCGCCGTCTGTCGGCTCTCGGCCCCGGCGGTCTTTCGAGAGAGCGTGCGGGCTTCGAGGTGCGTGACGTCCATACATCACACTACGGCCGTATGTGTCCCATCGAGACCCCCGAAGGTCCCAACATCGGCCTTATCAACTCGCTTGCTACCTATGCAAAGATAAACGAGTACGGTTTTATCGAGGCACCCTACCGCAAGCTTGACAAATCGGGCTCCGTGCCCCGCGTAACGGACGAGGTGGTCTATATCACCGCCGACGAAGAGGAGAAGTTTGTCATTGCGCAGGCTAACGAGCCTCTTAACGAAAATAACGAATTTGTACATGAAAAGGTCGCAGCACGTCTGGGCGAGGACAATGTCGAGATAGAGCCCGGCAAGATAGACCTTATGGACGTGTCGCCCAAGCAGCTTGTTTCCGTGGCTACCGCCCTTATACCTTTCCTTGAAAACGACGACGTTACCCGTGCGCTGATGGGTTCCAACATGCAGCGTCAGGCCGTGCCGCTTCTTGTTACAGACTCGCCTATCGTAGGTACGGGTATGGAGTACAAGACGGCGAAGGACTCGGGTGTTGTTGTTGTGGCCAAAAACGACGGTGTTGTTGAAAAGGTCGATGCGGCAAGAATAGTTATCAAGACCGCAAACGGCACGCGCGACGAATACGAGCTTATCAAGTTCAAGCGCTCCAACCAGTCCAACTGTATGAACCAGCGCCCCATCGTCAATGTCGGCGACAACGTAAGCGCGGGCGACATAATAGCAGACGGCCCCTCCACCAAGGACGGCGAGCTTGCCCTGGGCAAAAACCCGCTTATCGGCTTTATGACCTGGGAGGGCTACAACTACGAGGATGCCGTACTTTTAAGTGAAAAGCTTGTTGCGGAGGATGTTTACACATCTATCCACATTGAAGAATATGAGTCCGAGGCGCGTGACACCAAGCTCGGTGCCGAGGAGATAACAAAGGACATCCCCAACGTGGGTGATGACGCACTCAGGAACCTTGACGAAACGGGTATTATCCGTATCGGTGCCGAGGTACAGTCCAACGACATCCTTGTCGGCAAGGTAACGCCCAAGGGCGAAACGGAGCTTACCGCGGAGGAAAGACTTCTTCGCGCTATCTTCGGCGAAAAGGCACGCGAGGTAAGGGATACCTCTCTGCGCGTACCTCACGGCGAGAGCGGTATCGTTGTGGATGTTAAGGTGTTCAAGCGTGAAAACAACGATGAAATGGGCCCCGGCGTTAATCAGCTGGTGCGCGTGTACATTGCACAGAAGCGTAAGATCAGCGTAGGCGACAAGATGGCAGGCCGTCACGGTAACAAGGGTGTTGTAAGCCGCGTGCTTCCCGTTGAGGATATGCCCTTCCTGCCCAACGGCCGTCCGCTGGATATCGTGCTTAACCCGCTGGGCGTTCCCTCGCGTATGAATATCGGTCAGGTGCTGGAGATACACCTTGGCCTTGCAAGCAACGTACTTGGCTGGAAGATAGCCACCCCCGTATTTGACGGCGCAAACGAGAAGGATATCATGGATACCCTTGCTATGGCCAACGATTACGCAAATACCGAGTGGGAGGAATTCAAGGCTAAGTGGGCTGACAAGCTCAATGACGAGCTTTTGAAATATCTTGAAGACAACCTTGACCACCGTGACCAGTGGCGCGGCGTGCCCATCGACCATACGGGCAAGATAAGACTGCGCGACGGCCGCACAGGCGAGGAGTTTGACAATGCAACAACGGTCGGCTTCATGCACTACCTTAAGCTGCATCACCTTGTTGACGATAAGATACACGCACGTTCCACAGGCCCCTACGCACTTGTTACGCAGCAGCCTCTGGGCGGCAAGGCGCAGTTCGGCGGCCAGCGCTTCGGCGAGATGGAGGTTTGGGCGCTGGAGGCTTACGGCGCATCCTACACTTTGCAGGAGATACTTACGGTCAAGTCCGACGATATAGTGGGACGTGTAAAGACCTACGAGGCTATCGTTAAAGGCGAGAATATCCCCGAACCCGGCGTGCCCGAGTCATTCAAGGTACTCCTTAAGGAGCTTCAGGCGCTTGCGCTTGATATAAAGGTGCTGGAGGACAGCAAAGAGGTCGAGATCAAGGAGTCTGTTGACGATGTTGACGACGTTGCCTTTAATATCGACGGTGAGGACTTCGGCAGCGACGAGCCCGTATACAACCCCGACACCATGATCGAGGACGTGCTTGACGAGCTGGATACCGACGACCTTGGTTCAAGCCTTGATGATATAGATGATGATAACATTGTGATAAGCGACGAGGACGTTGCCTTTGAGCAGGATGTTATGGCGGACCTTAACGAGCTTGAAAAGCTTGCGGGTCTGGCTGACGATGATGACGATAAATAAGGGAAATTGGAGGTATAAAGTAAATGGAAAATACAGAACAGGCTATATCCTTTGATTCCATAAAAATCGGCCTTGCTTCGCCCGAGGAGATCAGAAAATGGTCTCACGGCGAGGTAAAAAAGCCCGAGACCATAAATTACAGAACACTCAAGCCCGAGCGTGACGGCCTTTACTGCGAGCGTATCTTCGGCCCCACAAAGGACTGGGAGTGTGCCTGCGGCAAGTACAAAAGACTGCGCTACAAGGGCGTTGTCTGCGACCGCTGCGGTGTTGAGGTAACAAAAAGCAAGGTAAGACGTGAGCGTATGGGTCATATCGACCTTGCCGCACCCGTTTCGCATATCTGGTACTTCAAGGGTATCCCCAGCCGCATGGGTATCATCCTCGGCATGAGCCCCCGTGCGCTTGATAAGGTGCTGTACTTTGCAAGCTATGTTGTGCTTGACCCCGGCAATACCGACCTTATCTACAAGGACCTGCTTAACGAGCAGCAGTATCACGAGGCTGTCGAGCAGTACGGCTACAACGCTTTCCGCGTGGGTATCGGTGCGGAGGCCATCAAGGAGCTTCTTTGCGCTATCGACCTTGAAAAGGAGTCGGCAGAGCTTAAAGCACAGCTTGAGGGCAGCACAGGCCAGAAGAAAGTAAGAATTATCAAAAAACTTGAGGTAGTTGAGGCATTCCGCATATCGGGCAACAAGCCCGAGTGGATGATACTTGATGCCATCCCCGTTATCCCGCCCGAGCTTCGCCCCATGGTACAGTTGGACGGCGGACGCTTTGCAACAAGCGACCTTAACGACCTTTACAGACGTGTTATCAACAGAAACAACCGCCTTAAAAAGCTGTTGGAGCTTGGTGCGCCCGACATTATCGTGCGCAACGAAAAGCGTATGCTTCAGGAGTCTGTCGATGCACTTATAGACAACGGCCGCCGCGGACGTGCGGTAACAGGCCCCGGCAACAGAAGCCTTAAATCCCTTTCGGACCTGTTAAAGGGCAAGCAGGGCCGCTTCCGTCAGAACCTTCTGGGCAAGCGTGTTGACTACTCGGGTCGTTCCGTTATCGTTGTAGGCCCCAATCTTAAAATATTCCAGTGCGGTCTGCCCAAGGAAATGGCGATAGAGCTGTTCAAGCCCTTCGTTATGAAGCGCCTTGTGGAAACAGGCCTTGCACACAACATAAAAAGCGCAAAGCGTATGGTGGAAAGACTCCAGACAGAGGTCTGGGACGTTCTGGAAGAGGTAATCAGGGAGCATCCCGTTATGCTTAACCGTGCGCCCACACTTCACCGTCTGGGGATCCAGGCGTTTGAGCCCATACTGGTAGAGGGTCGTGCCGTTAAGCTGCATCCCCTTGTTTGTACAGCGTACAACGCCGACTTCGACGGCGACCAGATGGCTGTCCATGTTCCGCTCAGCGTAGAGGCACAGGCAGAATGCCGCTTCCTGCTTCTTGCGCCCAACAACCTGTTAAAGCCGTCCGACGGTGAGCCTGTTACCGTTCCCTCGCAGGATATGGTACTTGGCATCTACTATCTGACACTTGAAAAAGAGGGCGAAAAGGGCGAGGGCAAGGTTTTCCTTGACGAGAACGAGGCACTTTTGGCTTATGACAACCATGTTATCACACTGCACGCACGCATCAAGGTACGCCGCACCTTTACAAACGAGGATGGCACCACGGAAAGCGGCATTGTGGATACAACGGCGGGACGTATCATCTTTAACGAGATAATACCGCAGGATATAGGCTTTGTGGACAGAACAAAGCCCGAAAACCGCTTTAAATACGAGATAGATTTCCTTACCGGCAAAAAAGAGCTGGGCAAGATAATCAACCGCTGCATAAACAAGCATCCCGCAACGGAGACGGCAGAGGTACTTGACAATATCAAGAGCCTTGGCTTCAAGTTCTCCACACGCGGCGCACTTACGGTTTCCGTATCCGATATGGAGATCCCCGCAGCAAAGGAAGAGCTTCTTGCGGCTGCCGACAAGGAAGTAGGCAAGATAACAAAGATGTTCCGCCGCGGCCTTATGACCGACGAGGAGCGTCATAAAAAGGTTATCGAGGTTTGGGAGCAGGCCGACGGCAAGATCACCGAAGCCCTTCTTGCAGGCCTTGGTAAGTACAACGATATCTACATGATGGCGCACTCCGGCGCCCGTGGTTCAAACAGACAGATAAAGCAGCTTGCGGGTATGCGCGGTCTTATGGCATCACCCTCCGGTGAAACTATCGAGCTTCCCATCAAGGCTAACTTCCGTGAGGGTCTTACCGTGCAGGAATACTTCATCTCCGCACACGGCGCACGAAAGGGTCTGTCCGATACGGCGCTGCGTACTGCCGACTCGGGTTATCTGACCAGACGTCTTGTAGATGTATCGCAGGAGATAATAATAAGGGAATACGACTGTGCGGAAAACACAGACGATAAGCCTTACATGGAGGTCGCAGCATTCATGGACGGTCAGGAGACCATAGAGCCTCTTACCGACAGAATACGCGGACGCTTCACTATCGAGCCTATAATCGACCCCAACACGGGCGAGGTAATTGTCGAGGCCGACAAGATGATCTCCCCCGATCAGGCCGAGGCCGTTGCGGCCGCAGGCATCGAAAAGGTAAAAATAAGGACCATCCTCAGCTGCCGCAGCCACAAGGGCGTATGCTCCAAGTGCTACGGTGCCAACATGGCAAGCGGACGTATGGTAAGAATAGGTGAGGCCGTTGGTATCATCGCGGCACAGTCCATCGGTGAGCCCGGTACACAGCTTACAATGCGTACATTCCATACAGGCGGCGTTTCCGGTAACGACCTTACACAGGGTCTTCCCCGTGTTGAGGAGCTTTTCGAGGCAAGAAAGCCCAAGGGCGTTGCCATCATAGCGGAATTCGGCGGTACGGTAACTGTCGAGGACGGCAAGCGCAAGCGTCAGGTAACGGTAACTGCCGACAGCGGCGAGATAAAGGAATACCTTATCCCCTACGGTGCGCGTATCAAGGTAATGTCGGGCGACGTTATCGGCGACGGCGACGAGCTTACGGAGGGTTCCGTAAATCCGCATGACATCCTGCGCATCAAGGGCATCCGCGGCGTACAGGACTATATGATCCGCGAGGTACAGCGCGTTTACCGTTTACAGGGTGTTGATATCAACGACAAGCATATCGAGGTCATCGTTCGTCAGATGCTCAAGCGCGTGCGTGTTGAGGATGCGGGCGATACGGAGTTCATGCCCGGCAACTATGTTGACTGGCTCGATTTTGAGGATGCGGTCAAGGATATGGAGGAGAAGGGACTTGCACCCTGCACGGGCGCAAGAACATTGCTTGGTATCACCAAGGCTTCTCTTGCAACCGAAAGCTTCCTGTCTGCGGCATCCTTCCAGGAGACCACAAGGGTACTCACGGAGGCCGCTATCAAGGGTAAGGTCGATCCGCTTATCGGCCTGAAAGAAAATGTTATCATCGGTAAGCTCATCCCCGCAGGTACGGGTATGAACACCTACCGCAAAATAGACCTTAAGCTTGACCTCCCCGAGGACAGCGACGAGGTTGCCGCAGCAGCTGCCGCAGAGGAGGAAACTCCCGCGGAGACTGTGGAAAGCGAGACATTATAATAAATAAGATCGGACGCGCAGATGCTCTTTGTCAAGGCGAAGAGACGTTTGCGCGTCTGTTTTTTATACCGAAATTCTAATTTTTTTCTAATTAAACACAAAATACCCTCTAATTTATACATGGTAACATAAGGAAAAGTTAAAGTTCTGACTCGAATATAAATTGGAGGAATTAAAATGAAACGCAAACTTACAGCTTTAATGCTTACATTAACGGCAGCGGCGGCTATGACGGCGGCTGCATCGGGGGCGGAGCTGCCCTGCGGCGATGCCGATGCGGACGGCCTGCTTACCGCCAGCGATGCCACAATGGTAATGCAAAAGGTACTGGACGGCAGGGTGACAATGCCCGTTGAAACGGCTGCTGCCGACTGGATGTCGGTAGTGGATGCCGATGCGGACGGTACTCTTACCGCCAGCGATGCCACGCTTATAATGCAAAAGGTGCTGGATAACAGGGTCATCATGCCCATTGAAAATACGGCCCCCGTCACCTACGAAACCAACATCACCCTTGCCGACGGCGCAAGCACGGCAGACAACGGCGGTGTGGAGATAGACAATATAAACAATATAATAAAAATAACAAACGGCGGTGTTTATACGATAACGGGCACGCTTACAAACGGACAGATAATCGTTGACTCCGACTCCGATGCCGAGCTTGCTTTAAGCGGTGTCAGCATAACAAATAATTCGGGCCCCGCCATTTACGGCCTGAACGGTGATATCGACATAAGCGCGAAAAAGGGCACCACAAATACGCTGACCGACGGCACACCCGCTGTTTTTGAGACAAATGACGACGGCACGGCCTCCGACGAGCCCGATGCCTGCATTTTCAGCCATGACGGCATAAAGCTGAAGGGTACGGGCACCCTTATCGTAAACGGCAATTATAAAAACGGCATAACGGGCAAGGACGAGGTAGTCATTCAAAAATTGAGCCTTACCGTAAACTCGCTCAACAACTGTATAAAGGGCAAGGACTACGTTACCGTTAAAAGCGGCACCTTAAACCTTAATTCGCAGACGGGTGACGGCATCCGCGTTACATCGGGCGATCTGACTGTCGAGGACGGCAGCATCACCGTAAATTCGCAGGATAACGGCCTGTTCACCAAGGCGGGAAATATCCTTGTTTCGGGCGGCACCCTTGATATTACCGTTGTTCCGAACGGTACGGCGGATACCGAAAATTACAATTACGACGGCATACACACAAAGGTCGGTACAATAGACATCACGGGCGGCAATATCACGGTAAAAAGCTACTGTGACGGCATTCAGGGCACAAGTGACGTAAATATCAACGGCGCGGCCGTGATAAATGTTACGACCACGGGTGTTATTTCCACAAGCGGCTCGGGCGGCTACGGCGGCTTTACAAACAATCAGACGGCGGATATATCCGCAAAGGGCATCAAGTCCGATACAAACCTTACTGTTGACGGCGGTGCTGTCATAACCGTTGAGTCAACGGACGACAGCCTGCATACAAACGGCAGCATAACACTTACCAATGCCGATATTACCGTATCCGCGGGCGATGACGGCGTTCATGCAGACAGCGTTTTAACAATAAATGACGGCTGTACAATAAAGGTAAATAAAAGCTACGAGGGTCTTGAGGCAGAGAAAATTTATATCAACGGCGGCTATATGACGATATACGCGAGTGACGACAACATCAATGCGGCGGGCGGAAACGACGGCTCGTCACAGGGCGGCTTCAACACAAATGCGGACGGCTATATCGAAATAAACGGCGGCTATATCTACTGCGAGAACGCAAGCTCGGGCGGTGACGGTGTGGACTCCAACGGCAAGATAGTGCAAAACGGCGGTATCCTGCTTGTAAACGGCCCCACAAGCGGCGGCGATGCGTCCATAGACACGGGCGACAAGTCGGGTGACGAATATATAGTAAACGGCGGCACGGTATTTTCCGTGGGCAGCAACGGCATGGCGGAAAGCCCCTCGACCGGCAGCGGCGAATATACCGTTACCTACGGCGTAAACGGCGGCGGTATGGGCGGCGGCCGTCCCGGTCAGCCGGGCAGCTTTGCCCCCGGCTCGCAGTCGGGTACGGCAACGGGCAGCCTCGGCGCGGGCACACAGCTTACCCTTGCGGATGAAAGCGGCAATGTTGTTGCCACCTTTACCGTAAAGACCACCGCACAGGCGATAGTTATAGGCAGCCCCGATATCACGGCGGGCAAGACCTACACCCTTTACAGCGGCGGCACCTACAGCGGCAGCCTTGACGAAAACGGCTACGCTGCGGGCGGTACCATAACAGGCGGCACCAAAATTGCAAGCGGCACAGTTAATTCAAAAGTTACAACACTTAGCTGATTATTTATAGTCTATAAAAAAGACCGCTTCGGCGTAATGATATGTACCCTCTTTACTGGACACCCAGTAAGGAGGGTATTTTTTATGCGTTATACTTATGAATTTAAGAAAGAGTGTGTGGAACTTTATCGACAAGGACAATGGGCTGAATGCCCGGAAGGCATTTCAGAAAAG
>JAFYGI010000013.1 GCA_017543265.1 Bacillota bacterium
AGACCGAAAGCAAGCGCTATGCCGACATAGCCTGCGCCCAGACCGTTTGTTGCGGCAACACCGCAACCGAAGGTAACAAGCACTGCCGTGCCGAGAAATTCAGCCAAACATTTTTTAACCATAAATGATTCCTCCTTTGTAGTTCACATGCAAATACAGTTATAAAATCGCTGATTTAAGGATACCAAAAAATAATTTTGCACAGTTGCTTAACGGCTCTGTTTGCGATGTTCCGCCTAATGGGTCGGACGGCGGCTGAGCCGTCCAATCTCTGTCGTCGAGCCTCTACGCGCTTGGCGCGCGTATCGGCAATAGGCCTCACATTCGCATGGTCGTGGCTGCGCGCCATAATGAACGCACCTGCAAATGCGCCGCCATCGGCTAAAATTATTTTTGTTTTTTTGAATTTAATCAGCGTTTCCATAAGTAAAAAAACGGAGGTGCAGTATGGAAAATACATTTGTTTCGGATTCTATTGTTTATATCGGCGTGGATGACAAGGATATAGACTTGTTTGAAAGCCAGTACGAGGTGCCGCTGGGCGTATCGTACAACTCTTATCTTATAAAGGACGAAAAGACGGCGATAATGGACAGCGTGGACTGCCGCAAGCAGGAAGAATGGCTTGCAAAGCTGGACAAGGCGCTTGACGGCAAAAAGCCCGACTATCTTATCGTGTCGCATATGGAGCCCGACCATGCGTCAAGCTTACAGGCGGTAGCGGAAAAATACCCCGACATGGTCATTGTCATAAACGACAAGACAAAAAATATGATACCGCAGTTTTTTGATATGGACATAAGCGCACGTTCGCTTGTTGTCAAGGAAAAGGACACGCTTTGTCTCGGTGCGCATACGCTGGAGTTTTACATGGCACCTATGGTGCATTGGCCGGAGGTCATGATGACCTATGAAAAGACCGACAAGGTGCTTTTCTCGGCAGACGGCTTCGGCAAGTTCGGCGCTATAGACAGCTTTGACGAGGAGGGCTGGGCGTGCGAGGCAAGACGCTACTACTTTAACATAGTGGGCAAGTACGGCGCACAGGTGCAGGCTGTGCTTAAAAAGGTGGGCGGCCTTGATATCAAGGTGATCGCACCCCTGCACGGTCCCGTGCTGAATGAGGATCTGGGCTACTACATCGGCCTTTACGACACATGGTCAAAGTACGAGCCTGAGACCGACGGCATTTTTGTCGCTTACGGCTCTATCCACGGCAACACAAAGGCCGCAGCCGAGAAAATGGCGGAGATATTAAGACAAAAGGGCTACAACAAGGTCTCTATAGCAGATCTTTCCCGTGACGACCTGCATGAATGCGTGGAGGATGCCTTCCGCTACGGCAGGATGATAATCGCCTGCGCCACCTATGATGCGGGGCTGTTCCCGATAGTGGAGACCTTTGTCGCACACTTGAAGAGCAAAAATTATCAAAACCGCAAGGTCGGTTTTATAGAAAACGGCAGCTGGGCACCGATGGCCGCCAAAAAGCTGCGCGAGGCCTTTGAGGGCATGAAAAATATCACCATAGCCGACACCGTTGTTTCAATAAAGTCCGTAATGAAGGATAAGGATGTTGAAATGATGGATAAACTGGCAGAAGAAATGAAATAAAAACCACCCGCCGCGGGAAAGCCTGCGGCGGTTTTTTTTATATTGCGCAAAAGGCTATAGTTTTTATCCTATGGAAAAACCGCGTCTATCACATGATTTTGCAACCTTATTACATAACCTGCTTACATATCCAATTGTTAATAAAATAACTATACAGGGTGTTCACAAATTGTTCAAAAACCCCCAAACCCCCGAATTTAGGCTAAATTTTTGTTAATAATTTGCACAAAGCAAAATGCCGTCAAAAACAAAATTTACTAAAAATGCCCAAATAAATCGTCAGCCGAATTTTCAAAAATCTATTGACCCTAACACCGTGTTATACTAAAATAAAACTATGGGAAAATTAAAGGATAATTAGAAAAGGGTTAAAGGAAAATTAAAGGTACATCAAAACAAAGGAATGTTACCCAAACTGTTTCTGCTGTAAGAGAAGTATATCTTAAGAAAGGAGTTTCAAAAATGAAATTAAGAAAAATTGCGGCTGCGTTCACGGCTGCGGTATGCTTCACAAGCACATTTTCGGGATTTGGCATGAGTTCTGTAATGGCAGCAGTCTCAAACAATTTCGAGTGTGATTATGAAGGATGGTGTGCAAATGGCAATGCAGAGATCACAGCAGTTGAAGACGGCGTAGACGGCTCACGCGCAATGCTCGTATCGGGCAGAAAAACGGGTGAAGACGGTGCCGTTTCCGAAAAAGGCTTTTATCTTGAGGGCGGCGTAAAATACAGCTACAATGTGAAAGTCAAAGGTGAAAAAGCGGATAAATTCTATCTTACACTGCGTTGGCTCGACCCCGAAACAGGCGAGTATTCAAGCAAGGTGGTAGCACAGAAGTCTGCAAAGGCAGGCGAGTGGACTGACCTTTCTGCCAAGTTCAAGGCACCTAAGGGCAGCATCAACCTTACACTTTTCATTACATCCGACACGGTGCAGGATTTTGTGTTTGATGATGTATCGGTAACATACAGAGGCGACAGCGGTGTTGTATATGCGGCTGACAAGGGTCTTAAGGATGAATTTGCACGTTACTTCAAGGTTGGTACGGCAGTTCCCGCAAGCCTTATGTCAAACAGCAAGGCAACCGCTATCATATTAAAGGACTTCAACTCCATCACCTGCGAGAACGAGCTTAAGCCCGACGCAACACTGGTGCAGTGGAAGTGCAGCGGCACAAATGTCGGCGTACAGATCGGCAGCGGTGCGGCATCCATCATGGATTTCTGTGTAAAGAACAATATCGGTATGCGCGGTCATACAATGGTATGGTACAGCCAGACACCCGAGTGGTTCTTTAAGGAAAACTACAACGCAAGCAACGGTTGGGTATCCTCATCCACAATGGACAAGAGAATGGAAAGCTACATTAAAAATATGTTCTCCACTATCAAGAGCCAGTACCCCAGCCTTAACTTATACTGCTACGATATCTGTAACGAGTGTATAAGCGACGACTCCAACAGAACAAAGAACTACGGCGGCTCCCGCGCACCCGGCGTTGGCAACGGCAAGTCCCCGTGGGTACAGGTATACGGCAGCAACAGCTTTGTTGAAAAGGCATACACCTACGCAAGAAAGTATGCTCCCAGCAACTGTAAGCTTTTCTACAACGACTACAACGAATATTGGGATCACAAGCGCGACTCCATCTATTCTATGTGTAAATCACTTTACAGCAAGGGTCTCCTTGACGGTGTAGGTATGCAGTCGCATATCGCAGCCGACGGTGCAAACGGCTTCACAGGTATCAACAACTATACCACAGCATTAAAGAAGTACGCAAGCATCGGCTGTGAAGTACAGATAACAGAGCTTGATATCGACATCAAGACTTCAAGCGGCAACTACAGCGATTACGACCAGGCACAAAAGTACAAGGCTATCTTCCAGGCTGCTATGGATGTAAACAACAGCGGCTCCAAGGGCAAGGTAACCGCAGTATGTGTTTGGGGTGTTGACGATGCTCACTCATGGGTAAATATGAACAACGACGTAGGAAGCAACCCGCTTCTTTACAACTCAAGCTTCCAGCCCAAGACAGCATATAACACACTTATAAACATGATCCCCTCATCACAGTGGGGCAACGGCTCGTCATCTAACAGCGGTTCGTCATCAAGCAGCTCGAACAGCGGCTCAAACAGCAGCTCATCAAGCAGCTCGGGCAGCGCAATGCAGCCCAACGATTACGGCTGGTATTTTGACAGCACATTTGAAAACGGTACAGACAACTGGACGGGCAGAGGCGCAGCAAACGTTGCATCAAGCTCCAGCCAGAAGTATGTAGGCAGCAAGTCACTTTATGTATCGGGCCGTACATCGGCATGGAACGGTGCAACAAGGTCTCTTGATACCGCAACATTCGTACCCGGCAAGGCATACAGCTTCAGCACAAATGTTAAGTATACAAGCGGCAATTCGTCCGAGACATTCTACCTCAAGCTTCAGTACAGCGCAAACGGCAACACCAATTACGCTACAGTAGCAGAGGCAAATGTTGCAAAGGGCAGCTGGACACAGCTTGCAAACAAGAGCTTCACCATTCCTTCGGGCGCAAGCAACCTTCAGCTTTATGTTGAGACTGCAAACGGTACCTGCGACTACTACATGGACGAGGCTATCGTAGCAAAGAGCGGCACAAGCATCAGCGGTGCGGGCAGCAGCTCTTCAAGCAGCTCATCAAGCAGCAACACAGGCAACACAAACACAAATACAGGCAATACAAATACAAACACAGGCAACACAACTACCTACGGCGACAAGACTTCCAAGAGCTGGAACTTCTCCGATACACAGTTCAACGGCCTGCGTACAGTAACAAGCAATGTTACCATCGACGGCATCACATTACTTGCAAACAGCAGCAAGCCTGTTTCCGTACCTTCGTCACCTCAGACACTTAACGGTACGACATATCAGTATTGCCTCGCACTCGGCGGCGGCGGTACAACAACATACCGTGCGGTAAGAGTACCCGTAAGCGGCTCTACCGTATTAAAGGTAACTGCAAGATCCACAGGTTCCGATACAAGAACACTTGCTATCGTAAACGACAGCGGCCAGCAGGTAGGCTCCATGAACTTCTCGGGCAGCCTTTCCGTAGGCGAAGTTACCATCAACGGCGACGGCAACCTTTACCTCTACTCCACAAAGAACGGTATCAACATCTATAAGTTACAGATAGATACAACAGGTTCCGTACCCGGCGGCAGCAGCAACACAAATACAAACACAAACACAAATACAAACAACAATAACAACAACGGCAACACAAACAATAACAACAACACAAACACAAACACAAATACCAACACAAATACAAATACCAACACCAACACAAACGGTCAGGTAAACGATTACGGCTGGTATTTTGACAACACCTTTGAAGCAGGTAAGGAAAACTGGTCGGGCAGAGGTTCCGCAACCATTTCCACAAATACATCGGAGCACGCAGTAGGCAGCAGATCTCTCCGTGTTCAGAACAGAGAAGCAACGTGGAACGGCGCACAGAAGTCACTTGATTCTTCTGTATTTGTACCCGGCGGCACATACAGCTTCAGTGCAAACGTTAAGTACAAGAGCGGCAACAGCACAGAGCCTTTCTACTTAAAGCTTCAGTACAATGCAGGCGGCGACACACACTATGCAACGGTAGCGGAAGCAACTGTTACAAAGGGCAGCTGGACACAGCTTGCAAACAAGAACTACACAATACCTTCAAATGCAAGCAATCTCTACCTTTATGTAGAAACAGGCAGCACAACTTGTGAGTTCTATATGGACGAGGTCATTGTTGCAAAGGGCGGCACAAGCATTCAGGCAGCAGGCGGCAGCAGCTCTGACACCAATACAAATACAAACACAAATACCAACACAAATACAAACACAACAACACAGACACCCGACAAGAGTGCTATGAACAGTCTTTTCTCGGGCGTGACACCCGGTTGGAGCTTCAAGAACAGCTCAAACAACAACCCGCTTTACACACAGCGTTTCGGCGCTGACCCCGGTGTTATGGAATACAACGGCAGAGTCTATGTTTACATGACAAACGACGTGTTTGAGTATGACAGCAACGGCAAGATCAAGGAAAACTCGTTCTCCAAGATCAACAAAATAAACATCATCTCTTCGGATGATATGGTAAACTGGACCGACCACGGCTGCTACACAATAGCAGGCTCCAGCGGCGCAGCTAAGTGGGCTACCTGCTCATGGGCACCCTGCGCAGCACACAAGACCATCAACGGCAAGGAGAAGTTCTTCCTTTACTTCTGCAACGGCGGCAACGGCGTAAGCGTTGTTACTTCCGACAGCCCCACAGGTCCTTGGAGCGATCCTTTAGGCCACGCACTTATTTCACGCAGCACTGCAAACTGCAGCAACGTAACATGGCTTTTCGACCCCGCAGTTATGGTCGATAAGGACGGCACAGGCTACCTCTGCTTCGGCGGCGGCGTTCCTTCGGGCAAGGAGTCTAACCCCGGCACAGCAAGAATAGTTAAGCTTGGCAGCGATATGATAAGCCTTGCAGGCACACCTCAGACACTTAATCCTCCTTACCTTTTCGAGGATTCGGGTATCAACAGGATAGGCAACAAGTATTACTACACATACTGCTCCAACTTTAATACAAGCGGTAACCCCTACGGTATGCAGGGCGGCTGCATCCAGTACATGGTAGCAGACAATCCTATGGGTCCCTACACCTACGGCGGTCAGCTTCTCGGCAGCACATATGCTATCGACCAGCGCGGCGGTAACAACCACCACAGCGTAGTAGAGCTTAACGGCAAGCTTTACCTCTTCTACCATACACGCCTTATGGAGGAGATCTACAATATCTCCGCAAGTGCAGGCGGTTACAGAAGCCCCATGGTAAATGCTATCAGCATGAACGGTACAAAGATGAATCAGGTATCGGGCAACAAGACAGGCGTTTCACAGCTTAAGACAGTTAATCCTTATTCAAAGGTACAGGCTGAGACATTCAGCCGTCAGAGCGGTGTAAACGTAAGCGGTACAGGCAACACGGTCGTTACGGACATCCAAAAGGGCGACTGGATAGGCGTTAAGGGCGTGAACTTCTCCAAGGGCACATCCAAGCTTACCGTAAGAGTTAAGTCCTCAAGCGGTGCGGCTATCAAGGTTTGCACAGGCAGCGAGAGCGGCAGCGCTATCGGCTATGTACAGGTACCTTCCGGTTCAGGCTATACCGACATAACAGTACCCGTTGACAATGTAAGCGGTACAAAGGATGTATACTTTGTATTCAGCGGCAGCGTTGACTTTGATTACTGGTACTTCTCATAATTGCTAAAATAAGCGCTCGTCTTTTGACGGGCGCTTTTTTTGCGCGTTTTCGGCGCGGCCGCAGGTGTGTCCCGTTTCCCCAAAAAAACGGAAATTCCCACAAATATTAGTGTTGAGTTTTTGTGTGATATATGTTAAAATACAGTAAAAGGGTATCTTTTAAAATTTACCCGAAAAAGCGGATAAAATAACACATAAAAATACAAAGGGGGTGCGTAAAATGCAAAAAAGAATGACCGAGACCGAAATACTGGAAAACTTTGACAGCGCACTGCAAAACGAGGATATGTTTATACTGTATCAGCCCAAAATAAACCATACAACGGGCAGGATGATAGGCGCGGAGGCACTTCTGCGCTGGAAGCATCCCGAATACGGTATCCAGTACCCGTCGGATTTTATACCCGTGTTTGAAAACAACGACCTTATCTACCGCGCGGATCTGTATGTGTTTGAGCGGGTGTGCAGGTTCCAGCGCAAATGTCTGGACAGCGGCGTTTCTCCCGTGCCCGTGTCGGTCAATCTGTCAAGATTTGATATTTACAAGACCGACTACATCGACGAGATGGAAAGCATACGCAAAAAATACGACATACCCACAAGGCTTTTGCATACAGAGATAACCGAGACCTCCGCCATCGGCGGTATGGAGCTGGTGACGGACGTGCTGCAAAAGCTTCACGGCTTTGGTTATATCGTGGAAATGGATGATTTTGGCAGCGGATATTCCTCGCTTAATGTGCTTAAAGATCTGCCCGTTGATATAATAAAGCTGGATATGCGCTTTTTCAGCGGTGAGATAGGCGGCAGGGGCGGCGCGATAATAAACGCCGTTGTACAGATGACAAAATGGCTCGATACGCCCGTTGTGGCCGAGGGTGTTGAGACGGTCGAGCAGGCGGACTATATGAAAAGCATAGGCTGCAACTATATACAGGGCTATCTTTACTCCAAGCCCGTAACGGAGGAGGAATTTCTGCAAAAGCTGAATAAGCTGGAGCATGAGCCCGTTGCCCACGCAATGAACATTATCGAAGAAATGGATGCGGGCAGATTTTGGGATCCCAACTCGCTGGAAACACTTATCTTCAACAATTTTGTCGGCGGTGCGGTGATATTTTCCTACTATCACGGCGAGGTGGAGATACTGCGTGTCAACCAAAAGTATATACGCGAGATAGGCATGAACATGACCGAAAAGGAAGTGCTTAATTCGCAGCCCTGGGGCACCTGTGATGCCGAAAACAAAAAGATCTACGAGGACACGATACTGCGTGCCATAGAAACGATGGACGAGGAGACCTGCGATACATGGCGCACGGTCTGCTCCAAAATATGCGGTGAGGACAAGGTCTGCATCCGCAGCGCTATGCGCGTGATAGGCAAGGCGGATGACAGGTATCTGCTTTATGTGATGATACAAAATGTTACGGCCGAGAAAAAACGCTATGCGGAGCTTGCCGAAAGCGACCTGCGTCTTCGCGCCGCAAGCGAGCAGGCAAACATCTACGCATGGGAATACACCGTTGCGACAAAGCAGATGCGGCCGTGCTTTCGATGTATGCGCGATCTCGGGCTTCCGCCCGTTCTGGAAAACTATCCCGAGCCGGTCATAGAAAACGGTATTTTCCCTGCCGATTATGCTGATATGTACAGGGATTGGCACAAACAGATAGCCGAGGGGGTCGAGCATCTTGAGGCGATAATACCGCTGACGGTCGGCCGCGTGCCCTTCCATGTCAGATATACCACCGAATTTGACGAAAACGGTAAGCCGCTTAAGGCCTACGGCTCCGCAACACTTGTTGTGGATGAATAAAAAAATAAAGCGGATATGCTCTCCTTGACGGGAAAACCGTCTTTGGGGGTGTATCCGCTTTTTTTATCGCCTGTATATCCTGGTTATATTTTCTATTATCTTGTCTATGTTTTCAAGCGTTTCTTCATCAAACTGCTTTATCTTATTTTTAATGGAATTTATGTATATCTCCTTTTTCTCGGGTACGCTTATGCCCAAAAGATGATCCGACGACACATCCAAAACAGAGCAAAGATTTTTTAATGTGGAAAGCGAAACACCCGTTTTTCCCGCCTCAACATCGGCCAGAAAACGCGGCGATACCTGTATGCTTTCGGCAAGCTGTTCGCGCGTTATGCCCTTTGTCCTGCGTGTTTCCCTTATTTTTTGTCCCAGTATTATATTTATTTCCTTTAATTGCGTCATGCCCAACCCCTCTTTTGCTTAAAACAAGAAGTGTTTACCTGCCTTTCTTAATTTTAGCATGAATTATCACTTCATGAAATGAAGTCATACCTCACTTGACAAATGAAGTATTATATCATATAATATGATTAGTATGGAGTATGGGAAGTGAAAATAAACATGGAAATGGAAGAATTGCTGAATAAAGGCCTTGGTTACGAGGAAATGATGGATGTCTGCCGCATGGAAACAAGACGGCGCATCTCCGATGTGCTGAGACTTTGCCTGCCGTACTCCGATACGCCCGAGGGCAGGATACTTATGGAGGAACAGCTTTACGGCGTGCTGATACAAATGCTGACCTATATGCAGGTGAACGCCAGAAACCTGCGTAAGGAGCGCCAGCGCGAGGGTATAGATAACGCAAGGGCAAACGGCGTGCATTTCGGCAGACGGCAGAAATATGCCGCGGACGACTATATAGATGTGTTTAAACGCCTTGAAAACGGCGAGATAGATAAAAATACAGCCCGCGCCGAGGTGGGTGCCAGCGTAAATACCTTTAATAAGCTGTACGCACAGCTTAAAACCGAGAGGAAAATTTGATGTTTTCCGCGCTTTGGCAAAAACGCGGTTTGCATATACAATGTTCTGCCTGCTGTCAGGTGCATAGACCGCAGACCGAACACGAGTTTTTGAAAGGAGGATAAGGGTAAAAACGGGCGTATCAATTGCCTTTTGAGATATCTCAATAAAAATTGGTTGTAATTTGCAAATTACATATAAATCTGTGTAAAGGCATTTACACAGACTATAATCAAAACATTACAGGAGGAAAGTTTTAAAATGAGAAAGATATTTTTGAAGGCGCTTGCATTATCGTTCATTTGCTCAGTTGCAGTTAGTATGAATGTATATGCTAATACCCTTAGGGTTTATGACTGCACCGGAACGGGGTTGGTAGCAAGCAAAGACCAGATAGCTGAAACGGGAACAAAATATTTAGATGCAGCAGGAGATGCTAAATTTATAATCAATAATTCAAACAAATCGTATTTCAATACAAATACAGCGTATATTGATGAAAACACAACGTTATCAAACTATATCCAATTTGGAGCAACGTATGCCATTGGTAAAGATAAACCTATTGGTTCGGCTAACTATATTGAATTGGATAATTTGTCAGAGGGGTCAACGGTTACTGTGTATGCGGCAAATTCGGGTAGCGGTACTCGTCATGTGTATTTTGGTTCTACAGTATGTACAAGTGCTGAAAATAAATCTTCGAGCGATCGAGGCCAACAAGGTGTGGATTTGGTTAAAATGGTTACAAGCGGTACCGCTAATGATTGCACAATTATTATTGATGGCAACTACAAACAAAAAATATTGCCCTCAACATTTACCGTTACAACCGCAGGAACTCATTATATTTACTCGGGAGATGGTGATATAAGAATTTATGGTATTATAATAAATGATTCATCAAATAAACCTGCCGACAAATATACAAATGCATCTGTTATAAATAATAATAAAGATTACTACGCAATTTCAGTGATTACAGCGAGTGATGCAGAGTCTAAAGGTATGTTAAAACAAGTGTACAACACAAGTGGAACAAAATATGTAGAGTCCACAAAGGTTTATAAAGCGGTATCAATTAACGGGATTCCTTTTGATGCCACAGCGTTTGGTGGTAACACAACGGATTTGTTGTTTGCAAGCAAAGTGACAACTTCAAACACAACCAACTTATCTACATTGGAGACAAAAATTAACAAGATGAAAACAACATTAGAATAAAGGAAAGGATTATAATTATGAAAAGAATATACGAAACCCCTAATATTTCATTTATTTTATTTGATATTGCAAATCCTATAATGCTCAGTAGCGTTACCTCGGGAAGTCAATCCTCGTTTTCAGAAATATCCGAAGATGAAATAGATTTTGAGTAAAACGGTTGTTTTTTGATACGTGTTATAAAACGGTGTGCGTGCATGTGACATTCACACCGTTTTTTTAAATTATAGGTATGGAACACCTATTACGCTATGTTAAAGCACAATGTCATTTACTTGGTATGGAAATTATCGTTTATAGCGCATCTTTTGCTTTGCAAAAGTGCGCTCGGTCATTGCCCCGCGCAGAGCCTCGCACGCTTGCGTGACTGAGGGGTACGGTCATCACCCCGCGCAGGGGTTTACTCGCTTGTTTCTGCTTACATTTATTGACGGCAGTCCCCCTACAACTCCTCCAGATCGAGTGTCGGATTAAGGGCGGCATTTACGGCGGTACCTATGATATACGCCAGATTATCCACCGTTTCATCCACGTCCTTGGGGGCGACTATCATATTTTCGCAGGGGTCGAGGACATTTCGGATAAGGTCGTACTTTTCCTCGTCGGAAAGGCGGCGAAGCGGCTCAAAGAGCGGTTCGGGGCAGGGCGGGTCGTCCTCCCGCCGTTTAAGCATCATATCAAGCGTATCGTTTACAAGGGTGGCGGCATCGACCACCGTGGGCACGCCCATGGCGACAACGGGCACGCCGAGACTGTCCATATCAAGCCCCGCACGCTTGTTGCCCACGCCCGCGCCGGGGGAAACGCCCGTGTCGGCAAGCTGTATCGTGGCGTTTATGCGCTCGGTGCGTCTGGCGGCAAGGCTGTCTATCGCTATAACGGCATCGGGCTTTATGCGCGACACGATGCCGCGTATTATCTCCAGCGTTTCTATGCCCGTGATGCCCATAACGCCGGGACTTACGGCGTATACGCTGCGTGTGCCCGCGGGCAGCATATCTGTTATATGCCCCGTGACCCTTATCCTGCCCGCAGCCTTCGGCCCGAGGGAATCGGCGGTTATGCGCCTGTTTCCAAGCCCCGTGATAAGCACGCTTTTGGCGTTATCAAGCGCTTTTATTTTAAGCAGATATTTTTTTAAAAGCTCGGCTATGCGGCGGTGTGCATCCTTGTCGCCCGTGCGCATATACGGGCTTTCTATGGTGATATAGCTGCCCTTTGGCCTGCCCATTGCCCGTGCGCCGCCGTCGGTGGTTATCTTTACCCATGTCACGCTTGTATCGGGCAGTATGCACTCCTCCTTTATCACCTGCACGCCCGAGGTGCCCGCGGTATCGAAGGTCAGCTTTTCCGCTGCTTCTATCGCCAGATCGCTTACGGGAGAGAATTTTTTCATAAAATATCATCCTTTGCGCTTTAATATTTTGTTATATTTTTTGAGATTTATTTAAAAATTATTCATTGACTTTTGCGGGATTATCGGGTATAATACTACTTGTGTCAGCCGGGTTGATGTGTTCGTTACACATTTTAAAACCCCTCTAACCCCCGGCCGAAAAAGATAAAATATTGTTTTGTATTATTCGGGAGGAATAAAAAATGGCTAATATCAAGTCAGCTAAGAAAAGAATTTTAGTTATCAATAAGAAGACCATGCGCAACAAGATGATCCGCTCGGGCGTTAAGACAGCTATCAAGAAGGTTCTTGCAGCTGTTGCCGCAAACGACAAGGCAGCTGCACAGGCAGCACTTGTAAGCGCAACAAAGACAATAGATATGGCAGCAAGCAAGGGCGTTTACCACAAGAACAACGCCGCACGCAAGAAATCACGTCTTGCAAAGGCTGTCAACAAGATCGCTTAATTTTTACGGACGTTTCTGTATTGTTACAGAAACGTCCTTTTTTTGTAACAATAAAAAAATATTCCTGTTATTGTAATGCGTATTTTTGTGTGGTAGAATGTACCTACAGCACAGAAAACGGCATATTTCGGGCATATCCCATAAATAGTGGCTTGTAATATTTTGCAACTATATGTAGGGGTTGCCGAAATACGACAGCATTTTTACAATAAATTTGTAAAATGTGTCCAAAAAGGTGCGCGCGCGTATTATGTTATACCTTAAATGTTACAAAAATATTATTTATTTCCTAAAACGGTTGACAAACAGCCAGTTTTCACCTATAATAATTTTGTAACAATTATGTAACAATTTTAAATGACGTTAATTTTCATACATATTACAAAAGGAGTGAAGTCCGGTGGACAGCTTTTGGAAAAAAGGCTTTTCTATTGGTTTGGCATTGGCACTTGGCATAGCGGGCAACGCTTACGCGGCAACAAAGGGTGTTATAAATGCGGATGATGTTAATATAAGGACGCAGGCTTCCACGTCGTCGGATGTGCTTAAAAGGCTTTCAACGGGCGTTACCGTTACCGTTGTGGACAATACCGATGATTGGTACAAGCTTACAACGGCAGCAGGCGGTACGGCGTATGTTAAGCGCGATTTTGTAACGCTTACACAGGCCGATGCAGTTGTTGAGGACGAATTTATTAATGTACGCTCAAATGCGGATATCACCTCAAGCGTGCTTGGCGTTATCAGCAAGGGTCAGACCATTACCGTTACAGGTGTTGAGGGCGACTGGTACACGGTTACCTACAACGGCCAAAAGGGCTATGTATACAACGACAATATTCAGGGCGATATGCTGCCTTACCTTAACGGCGTTACCGCAAAGGTAAACAAGGCAGAGGTGGATACAACAACAGGCGGCGGTATATATGCCGTTATCACATCCACATCCCTTAATTTAAGAGAGGAGCCCAATACGGACGCCGACGTTATAGACTGCTACGAAAACGGTTATGCCTTCAATATTGTGGGCGCTGTTGACGGCTGGGTAAAGGTGTCGGACGACGCGGGCAATATCGGCTATGTAAAGGCCGAATATGTAAGCCTTAAAAACGGTGAAAAGCCTGAAAACACAACATACGATACACAAAGGGCCAATGTTGTCAGCTATGAGAACGAGGCTCCCGCAACCGTAAAGGCGGACCAGATGATAAGCTACGCAAAGCAGTTTATCGGTACACCCTATGTATACGGCGGTACAGACCTGACGGCAGGCGTTGACTGCTCGGGCTTTATCTACTCGGTATACAAGGACTTCGGTATCACGCTTGACCGTCGTTCGCGCGATCAGATAAATGACGGTGCGCGTGTTGCAAAGGAAGACCTTCGCCCCGGCGATCTGGTGTTCTTCAACACAGGCGGTGATTCCGTTATCTCCCATGTGGGTATGTACATAGGCAACGGTGAATACATCCATTCAACAAACGGTGCGGCAAACGGTGTTACAATATCGGATATAAACAGCAATTACGCACTTAATACTTATGTTGGCGCAGCAAGAATACTTGACTGATGCACAAAACAACGGCCGACGGTTTTTACCGCCGGTCTTTTTTTGTAAATATTGTCTTGTATATCAGGCGGTTTTGTGGTATAATTAAGTCAATAAATGCAAAGGCAGGTAAAACAAATGGAGGTTTTTGTTACGGGTGTCGGCGGTCAGCTGGGACACGATGTTGTAAACGAGCTCGCACGGCGCGGACATACCGCTGTCGGAAGCGATATAGCGGCGGAATACAGCGGCATTAAGGACGGCTCCGCTGTTGTGACGGCGGAATACGTCTCACTTGATATAACCGACGGTGCGGCTGTTGATGCGGCGATCAGGCAGGTCTCGCCCGATGTGATAATACACTGTGCGGCGTGGACTGCTGTGGATGCAGCGGAGGACGAGGAAAACAGGGCAAAGGTGTTTGCAATAAACGCGGACGGCACGCAGAATATCGCATCTGCTGCAAAGGCCGTGGATGCAAAGATGATATATATCAGCACGGACTATGTTTTTAACGGACAGGGCACGCAGCCGTGGCAGGCGGACTGCAAGGACTATGCACCGCTTAATGTCTACGGCGAAAGCAAGCTTAAAGGCGAGCTGGCGGTAAGCGGCACGCTTGAAAAATATTTTATTGTGCGCATTGCGTGGGTGTTTGGTCTTAACGGCAAAAACTTTATAAAAACAATGCTTAATGTGGGCAGGACGCATCCCGGGGTGCGTGTCGTGAACGACCAGATAGGCACGCCCACATATACGCTGGATCTGGCAAGGCTGCTTGCGGATATGGCGCAGAGCGACAAATACGGCTATTACCACGCCACAAACGAGGGCGGGTATATAAGCTGGTACGATTTTACAAAGGAGATCTACCGACAGGCGGGCATGGATACCGCGGTGACTCCCGTTACGACGGCGGAGTACGGCATTTCAAAGGCCGCAAGACCGTTTAATTCAAGGCTGGACAAGAGCAAGCTGGTGCAAAACGGCTTCAGGCCGCTGCCCGACTGGAAGGATGCCCTTGGCAGATATTTAAAAGAGATAGAGTAAAAGAGATAAAACAAAAAACAGCGGATATATCTTTCCTTAACGCACAAACGATCTTCGGGGGATATATACGCTGTTTTTTTGCGGGTCTTGCCGATGATTTGCCGCTGTTCACACAGCAATTTAAAAAATGGGAACGCCAAATCATACTGACATCTTGAAATAATTTTGGGTATATGATATAATGCTACTATCTGTGTTGTAACAGATGGTATAAAACGGCAAATGCCTTGGCATTTTTGCGGGAGATAGAAAAATGAAGATAATAGTTGTGGGCTGCGGCAAGGTAGGCAGCGTGCTTGCCGAGCAGCTGAATAAAGAAAATCATGAGGTAACGGTCATAGACTCCAATGCGGCAAAGCTGGAGGCCATGCTTGAAAAGCTGGATGTGCAAAGCTACATGGGCAACGGCAGCAGCTATAAGGTGCTGATGAGTGCGGGCGTAAAAAACGCCGACCTTGTAATTGCCGTAACCAGCAAGGACGAGACAAACCTTCTTTGCTGTCTTATGTCGCGCAAGGTGGGCAACTGCCACACGATAGCGCGTGTCAGGGACTTTACCTTCTATGACGAGATAAATATCATAAAGGACGAGCTGGGTCTGTCCATGTATGTAAACCCCGAGTATGAGGCGGCGCGTGAGATAGCGCGTCTTGTGCAGGTGCCGTCGGCGATGGAGCTGGACGTGTTTGCAAAGGGACGTGTAAACATGGTGGGCATAAAAATAGAGGACGGCTCCATACTGGACGGTATGCGCATAATCGATATAAGGACAAAGATAAACGAAAATATCCTTGCCTGCATAATAGAGCGCGGCGGCGATACCATCATACCCAACGGCGGCGATTTTATCAGAAAGGGCGACAATGTGTCCTTTATCGTGCCGATATTTGAAATGACAAGGGTATTTCAGCGCATAGGCGCGGTGGTAAAGCCCATAAAAAATGTTATGATAGCGGGCGGCGGCACCGTTGCGTACTATCTGGCGGTCATGCTTAAAATGGCGCATGTAAAGGTAAAGATAATAGAGCGCGACAAAAAACGCTGTGAAATGCTCAGCGAACAGCTGTCGGACGATGCCATAATCATAAACGGCGATGCCACCGACCGCGAGCTGCTGCATGAGGAGGGCATAGAAAGCACGGATGCCTTTGTCAGCCTTACCAATATGGACGAGGAAAACATCATGCTTTCGCTTTATGCCAACGAGGTATCGCAGGCGAAGCTTATCACAAAGGTAAACAAAATAACCTTTAACAATGTTATAAAAAGCCTGCCCATAGGCAGCGTTATAAGCCCCAAAAACATTATTGCCGAGCGCATAATACGCTATGTGCGTACCTTTAAAAACACACCCGGCAGCAATGTTGAAAGTTTGTACCGCATCAACGAAAATGTGGAGGCGATAGAGTTTAAGGTGAGCGAGCCCGTGAAAAATATCGTGGATATCCCGCTTATGGATCTTAAATTAAAAAGCGACCTTATCATCTGCTCCATAAACCGCAAGGGCAGGGTATTCACCCCCAACGGCAAGGATACCATACAAACGGGCGATCTGGTGATAGTTGTTACCACGCACGCGGGACTTAACGATCTGAGAGAGATAGTCGAGGAATGACAAAATGAATTATGCAGTTATTTGGTATATAATCAGCTGGGTCATAAGGGTAGAGGCGCTTTTTATGCTGCTGCCCGGCATGGTCGGCCTTATCTTCGGCGAAAGGTCGGGGCTGATATTTTTCCCGCTGGCGGCGGTGTTTTATGTGCTGGGGTATCTGCTCGGCAGAAAAAAGCCCGACCGTACACGCTTTTACGCGCGTGAGGGCTTTGTGGTGGTATCGCTCAGCTGGCTGGTATTAAGTGCCGTGGGCGCTGTGCCCTTTGTTGTGAGCGGCACCATACCGCACCCTATAGATGCCCTGTTTGAGATAGTTTCGGGCTTTACGACAACGGGCGCGAGCATACTTAACGATGTGGAGGCCATGCCGAAGGCATATCTGTTCTGGCGCAGCTTCTCCCATTGGCTGGGCGGCATGGGTATACTGGTATTTGTGCTGGTTCTTATGCCCATTGCGGGCGGTCAGAGCATACACCTTATCCGCGCCGAGTCCACGGGGCCGCAGGTCGGCAAGCTGCTGCCGCGTATGCAAAGGACGGCAAAATCCCTGTATCTTATGTACTTTGTGCTGTCCATAGTGCAGTTTATACTGCTGCTTTGCTTTAAAATGCCTGCCTTTGATGCGCTGTGCGATGTGTTCGGCACGGCGGGCACGGGCGGCTTTGGCGTAAGGGGCGACAGCATGGCGGGCTACAGCGCCGCCGTACAGAATATAACCACGGTGTTTATGCTTGTTTTCGGCATAAACTTCAACTTTTTCTTCTATCTTGCCAACCTTCGCTTTCGTGCGGCCTTTGGCATAGAGGAGGTAAGGTGGTATTTTGTTATTTATATTCTGGCCTGTGCGGGCATATTTCTTAACCTTAAATTTGTGGGCGGCGAGTCCGCGCCCGACCTGCACCATATCGCCTTTCAGGTGTCGTCCGTAATGACAAGTACGGGCTATTCCACGGTGGATTTTGACAAGTGGCCCGAGTTTGCAAAGACGATACTTGTCGGCATAATGTTTACGGGTGCCTGTGCGGGCAGTACGGGCGGCGGCATAAAGGTCGCGCGTTTTGTGCTTTATGTAAAGCAGTTTAAGGTAAAGGCGGCATCGCTGCTGCACCCGCGCAGCGTAAGCGTGGTAAAAATGGACGGCCAGCGTGTGGACAGCGAGGTGCTGCACACGGCAAACACATTTTTCTTTATATATTCGGCAATATTTGCGGTGTCTATGTTTATACTGTCGTGGGATAATATGGATTTTACCACAAACTTTACGGCGGTGGCGGCAACGCTCAACAACATAGGCCCCGGCCTTGCGGGGGTAGGCCCCGCACGCAACTTTGCGGAGTATTCGTACCTTTCAAAGATAGTTATGATATTTGATATGCTGGCGGGCAGGCTGGAGATCTTCCCGATGCTGGTGCTTATGGCACCCGCAACATGGAAGCGCAACGGCTGACCCCGTGTCGGAGGAATGATAGTTGAGAAAGCTTATTCAATTTAAAAACATAGTCAAGGAATTTGACGGACAGATAGTTTTAAAGGGCATAAACCTTGATATATACGAAAACGAGTTTGTAACGCTTCTTGGGCCGTCGGGCTGCGGCAAAACAACGCTTTTGCGCATACTGGGCGGTTTTCTGGATGCAACGGAGGGCACGGTGCTTTTTGACGGCGAAAATATCCTGCCCGTACCCGCCTACAAGCGCGAGATAAATACGGTCTTTCAGAAATATGCGCTTTTCCCGCATCTTAACGTATACGACAATATCGCCTTTGGCCTGAAAATAAAAAAGGAGCCGCGCGATATTATCGAGCAGAAGGTAATGCGTATGTTAAGGCTTGTTGGCCTTGAGGATTACGGCAAGCGTGCCGTTACCGAAATGAGCGGCGGACAGCAGCAGCGTGTGGCGATAGCGCGTGCCCTTGTGAACGAGCCGAAGGTACTGCTTCTGGACGAGCCCCTCGGTGCGCTTGACCTTAAACTGCGCAAGGAGATGCAGCTGGAGCTTAAAAAGATACAGCAGGAGGTCGGCATAACCTTTATTTTTGTTACGCACGACCAGGAGGAGGCGCTTACCATGTCCGACAAGATAGTGGTAATGCGCTCGGGCGAGATATTGCAGATAGGCTCGCCCACGGATATATACAACGAGCCGCGCAACCGCTTTGTCGCCAACTTTATAGGCGAAAGCAATATTATCGACGGCGTTATGAAGGCCGACAGACAGGTGGTATTCGAGGACAAGGTGTTTGAGTGCGTGGATGCGGGCTTTGCCGAAAACGAGGCCGTTGAGGTGGTCATACGCCCCGAGGATCTGGATATCGTGCCCCTTAACACGGGCAAGCTGAACGGCGTGGTCAAGTCCGTGCTGTTCAAGGGCGTGCATTACGAAACCATAGTCGAGACCCGCAGCGGTACCGCCATAACGGTCGAAATGACGGTGTCCGACAGCAAGCCAGTTGTCAATCAGGCCGCAGACGAGGAAATGAGTGCAAACGATTTTTATCTGGATGTCACCGATATACCCGAGCTGACAAAGGCCGATATAATCGCGCGTGCCGATGCGCAGGCGTGGAAAAGCTCCACCGAGGAGCTGGTGTCCATATCGAGGGTGGAGTATGACATAAAGGCGCAAAAGGGACGCTATCCCGTAAGCTTCCATACCGCGGCGGGCACTATGATAACCGTTGATATGATAGTGGACGACGAGAACAAGGTCGAGGCAAGCAACGAGACCATCTATGCCGTAAACATATATAAGACAATTGACGATATAAAAGAGAGCATCGCGCTGGAGACCGACCTTAAGACATGGGCAAACGCGCAGGCGTGGACGAACGACGGTGAGGAGCACGTTGCCATAACCGATGTGGAGTATTCCTTCAGCCACGACACCATAGAAACGGGCAAGTACAAAATAACATTTAAAACACAGGGCTATGAGTATAAAATAGATACGACCGACAAGCATGAGGTAGGCGAGCGGGTAGGGCTGGACTTTACCCCAGACGACCTGCACATAATGCATAAGGAAGGGGGCGGACAGGCTTGAAAAGTTTCCGCAAGCTGGTATACCCCTATATCGTCTGGGCGGTAATAATGATAATCGTCCCGATGGTGATGATACTGCTTTATGCCTTTACAAAAGAGGGAAACTCGGTGCGCAATTTTATCTTTTCGCTGGACAGCTTCAGGCGCTTTTTCAGCGACAAGGTGTTTCTGGGCGTGCTGGAGCGCTCGCTTGTGATAGCCGTGCTGACCACATTTTTTTGTGTTATACTGGGCTATCCCGCGGCGTATGCCATGGTAAGGTCGCGCTTTAAGATACAATGGGTGCTGCTTACCACCATACCCACATGGATAAATATGCTGGTGCGCACCTACGCATGGCGCGGCATTATGGACAACAAGGGGCTTATAAATGCCTTTTTCGGCCTGTTCGGGCTGGGACCGTTCAAAATGCTGGAGACCAACTTTGCCGTGGTGCTGGGCATGGTCTACAACTTTATACCCTTTATGATACTGCAAATTTACAACTCGCTTGAAAAACTTGACAAAAGCTATCTGGAGGCGGCCGCAGACCTTGGCGCAAACCGCGTGCAGGCCTTTTTGCGCGTAACGCTGCCCCTTAGCGCACCCGGCGTAATAAGCGGTATAACGCTTGTTTTTCTGCCTGCGGTGTCCAGCTTTTTCATACCCAAGCTTCTGGGCGGCGGACAGTATGTGCTGATAGGAAATGTTATAGAAAATCAGTTCCTTACGGCGGGCGACTGGAGCTTCGGCAGCGCCATATCGCTTATAATGGCGGTCGTTATCATTATATCCATGTATATCACAAGATATATAGATAAAAAGGTGTCTCCGGAAGGGGGCAACGGCTGATGAAGGGAAAAATACTGCGCAGACTTTATATACTGCTTATTATGGCTTTTTTCTACCTGCCCATTTTTTATACGGTGGTGTTTTCGTTTAACAGCAGCAAGTCGCTGAGCGTGTTCTCGGGCTTTTCGCTGCAATGGTACGAAAAAATGTTCCATAACAAGGACATGGTGAATTCCATTTTTTATACCGTTATCATCGCGCTGCTGGCAACACTGATATCCACCGTGGTCGGCACGGTGACGGCGATAGGCCTTTCCAAGTGCAACCGCCTTTTAAGGGCGGCGGTGGAGCAGGTGAACGACCTGCCGATAATGAACCCCGATATCGTGACCGCCATAGGGCTTTTGATGTTTTTCAGCACGCTGGCGGTGAAAAAGGGCTTTATGACGCTGCTTCTGGCGCACGTTATGTTTTGTATACCCTATGTTATCCTAAGCATCATGCCGAAGCTGCGCTCGCTTGACCCAAACCTTATAGATGCCGCGCTCGATCTGGGCTGTACGCCCATGCAGGCCATGACAAAGGTAGTGGTGCCGCAGATAACATCGGGCATAGTTTCGGGTGCGCTGATAGCCTTTACAATGAGCTTTGACGATTTTGTCATCAGCTATTTCGTGACCGGCAACGGCATAAACAACATATCCATCATGGTCTATACCATGTCAAAAAGGATAAATCCGTCGATAAATGCACTTTCGACCGTCATTATTGGCATAATAACCCTGTGCCTTATAGTGATAAATGTCGTGCCCGCAGTGATCGACAGGGCAAGAAACAAATGCAGAAAGGAAACAAAAAAATGAAAAAATTTTTATCACTTGTGCTTGCTGCCGCTATGGCAATGGGTATGTGTGCCTGCTCGCAGCAGAATGAGGGCGGCACGGCTCCCGCGCAGGATACGCCTGCGGAAAGCAGCGCGGATGCCGTGGAAAAGTACGGCTCGGATACGCTTAAACTTTACAACTGGGGCGAGTATATCGGCGAGGACGTTATCCAGAACTTTGAGCAGGAGTTTGGCGTGAATGTAATAAGCGAATACTTCGACTCAAACGAGATGATGTATACCAAGCTGCTCGCGGGCGACAGCTATGATGTGCTGGTGCCCTCCGATTATATGATAGAGCGTCTTATAAAGGAGGACCGCCTTTCGGAGCTGGATATGAGCCTTATCCCCAATATGGAGAATGTTGCGGACAGCCTTAAAACACGCGAGTTCGACCCCGACAACAAGTATTCCGTGCCCTATTTCTGGGGAAATGTGGGTCTTGTGTACGACAAAAATGTTGTGCCCAAGGAGGAAATAGAGGAAAAGGGCTATGAGATACTGCGCGATACAAAGTACAAGGGCAATATCTATATATACGACTCCGAAAGAGATGCCTTTATGACCGCTTTCAAGGCGCTCGGCTACTCCATGAACACCGAAAACGAGGACGAGATAAACGAGGCCTTTGAATGGCTCAAGTCCATAAACGATACTATGGAGCCCGCATACGTTACCGACGAGGTAATTGATGCAATGGCAAACGGCAACAAGGCCATTGCCGTTGTATACAGCGGTGATGCCGCATATATCCTTAACGAAAACGAGGATATGGGCTTCTGCCTGCCAAAGGAGGGCACAAACCTCTGGTCGGATGCAATGGTCATCCCAAAAAATGCGGAAAACCCCAAGCTTGCGCACGAGTTTATAAACTACATCCTTACCTATGACGCATCCTACGACAACAGCATCACCGTAGGCTACGCATCCAGCAACAAGGATGTCCTTGCAGACCTCAGCGCACAGGACGGTGAGTTTTTCGGCAACGAGGCTTATCTTCCCCGTGAGGACTACGAAAAGGACGAGATATTCCACGATAACGAGGTGCTCAAAAAGAAGCTCTCCGATCTTTGGATAAAGGTAAAGGCCGCCAACTGACAGGCCGATAATTCATAAAAAGTTCACAAATATAATTTTGAACACGCCGAAATTTTATGTATTTAGTTACTTGAATTTCGGCTTTTTAAATGCTAAAATGTAGAATTATGGGACAGAAAATTATAAAGTTTCGGAAAGGGAAATGAGAATGAAGAAAAACTTACTGTTTAAACTTACGGCATTAAGCCTTGCGCTCTTTACCGCAGCAGGCATGACCGCGTGCGGAAAGCAGGCAGAGGAAGAAGTTGTTGAGGACAACAAGCCCGAAAAAATAACCATGACATTTGATACCTGTATGACATACGACAACAATGTACAGGCCGTACTTGACAAGTACAAGGAAATGACGGGCATAGAGCTGGTGCTTAACAAGCCCGACCACGACAAGTATTATGAAAAGGTGACACTTGCTTTTGCTGCGGGCAACGCCGATGATGTTGTCGAGATGGGTGCGGCTTACTATCCGCAGAATGCGGCAGACAGAAACCTGTGGGATATGACGGCTGCATGGAATAAGTCCGAACTTGCGGCAAGCGGCATTGTAAATGCGGAGTATGTGGACGGTCTTAAAATAGACGGCAAGCTTTACGGCTTCCCCACGGTTGCGGGCAACGGTACAGTTACCTATGTAAGAAAGGATTGGCTTGACGAGGCAGATATGGATATGCCCACTGACTATGCGGGCTTCCTTGATATGCTGCGTGCATTCAAGCAAAGGGGCAATGACGTTATCCCCCTTACGGCTGCGGGCGTACTTAACGGCGACGCACCATATGATATTTTTATGAGAGAGTTCTATCAGGATGCCACTCCCGATTTTTATCAGAAGGAGGACGGCACATGGGTAGACGGCTTCAGCGAGGACTCCATGAAGGCGGCTATGCAGCGCTTCCGTGATGCTTACGCAGAGGGTCTTATCGACCCCGATGTCGTAACAAACGACACAAAGTCCTGCCGCGAGAAGTTTAAAAACAACCTTGTCGGTGCATTCAACTACTGGGCAGGCTCCTGGGGCGCAAAGCTTGAGGACAGCGCACCCGGCAGCGAGCTTGCGGCAATGCCCGCTATCGCGGAGGTAAAAAGCACGGGCGGTTACACGGGACGTGCGCCTCTTGCAATGGTAATAAACGCAAAGGCCGAAAATCCCGAGGGTATATTTGAACACCTTATCCTTTTCTCGCATGACGGCGGTGAGGGTCAGATGCTCTTTACACACGGCGTTGAGGGTGTACACTACACCAAAAACGAGGACGGCAGCATTACTGCAATGCCGCAGGAGGCAGACCCCACAAAGAATATTGAAAAGGCATTCTATGCACCCGAATATTCCATCACAACATGGAGCGATCCTATGAAGCTTGACGAGCGTGTGACAAACTCGCTTAACGTATATCTTCAAAGCTGGTCCATGGCACCCGTTTCCCCCGCATCAAAGGTGCTTTCCGAAAACCAGGTAAAGATAGACGAGCTTAAAAACAGGGCACTTGCGGATGCCCTTCACGGCAACAAGACACCCGACGAGGCAATGGAGAAGTATGTGAGCGACTCCGCGACCTACGTTGAGGCGGTACTTGCAGACCTTAGCAAATAAATAATAAAGAAAGAGCGGATACTTCTTTTCCCGACAGGAAAATGAGGTATCCGCTTTTTGTGTTTATCGCAAAGGCACGGGTTTTATTTGTTCCATTCGCTTACATTTTTTCTTATCCAGTCGGCAAGGATGTCGATGCCCTCGCCCGTTTTTGCGCAGACGGGTATAACATCTATGCCGGGGTGGCGCATTTCGATATTTTTTCTTGCCCTTTCCATATCAAAATCAAAGTAGGGCGCGACATCGGTCTTGTTTATAATGACCACATCCGCCACCTGAAACATAAGCGGGTATTTCAGCGGCTTGTCGTCGCCCTCGGGCACGGAAAGTATCATTGCGTTTTTGCTTGCGCCCGTGTCAAACTCGGCGGGGCACACAAGGTTGCCCACGTTTTCCAGCACTATAAGGTCAAAGTCCTTTGAATTAAAGCTGTCAAGCCCCTGCGTGGTCATATCCGCGTCAAGGTGGCACATACCGCCCGTGTGCAGCTGTATCGACTTCGCGCCCGCCGCGCTTATCCTTATCGCATCCACGTCGGAGTCTATGTCGGCCTCCATAACGCCTATTTTCATTTCGTCCTTCAGCTTTTCGATAAGTCTTGTCAGGGTGGTGGTCTTGCCCGAGCCGGGTGCGCTCATCAGGTTCAAAAGAAAGGTCTTTTCGGCTTTGAGCTTTTTTCTTGTGTTTTCGGCAAGAACATTGTTGTCATCCAGAATGTTTGCTTTAAGGTCTACTGTTTTAATGCTCATCTTTGCTTTCTCCCTCCAATCGGGACAGGGTCACGCCGCGTCCCGCGATAATACGACAGTTTCCCCTGCCGCAGACGGGGCAGAGATAATCGTGTGCGGCAGAGGGTGTGTATTCGCTCCCGCAGCCCTCGCACCGCGCCAACACCTCCGTTTCGGTAAGCACCAGTACGGAGTTTTCGAGTATGGTGCCCTTTGCCGCCAATTTATAGTATTTTTGCATATAATACGGCACTATGCCCGTCATTTTGCCTATATCCGCATAAACCGCGCTCACACTTGCAAGCCCTTCTTTTTCCGCGGCCTTTAAAGCCAGCTCCGCCAGCCTTACCACATAGCTCATCTCGTGCATATAAATACCTCCGTAATATACCGCCTTGTATTTATAAATTACCACAAATGAATGCGGTTGTCAAATCGCGCAAAACAGGATTAAAAGCCATAAAACCCCGCCAAATGACCTAAAGTTACAAAAAATTACATTAAATGTATAAATTATTGTAAAATATGGCTGTTGACTTGAATATTCAATTGTGATAATATAAATACGCTATTGTTCAAAATAAAATAAAAATGAGAGGATATACAGGGGCGATTATGAACGAGAAAATAGAAGAAAGAGAATATGAGATAGATTTGCTTGAACTGCTTAAAATGCTGCTTGAGCACGTTTGGGTCATTATATCCGTGACCCTGCTTGCGGGCATCCTTGCCCTGTGCTTAGCGCTGTTTTATATGCCTGTAAGGTATGAGTCGTATACAACGCTTTATGTTAAAAACGCAAACGGCCCCACGACCAGCTCGGACGAGACCGTAAGGGTGGCGCTGGCCGATATCAATGCGTCAAAATCGCTTGTAAGCACATACGTTGTTGCGCTTAAAAGCAACTATGTCATAGACGAGACCATTTCCAGACTTACCCAGAAGTACGAAAGAAGCGGCAAGCTGGAGGAGCGTGCAAAATATCTCGAGCATGAAAGAATAGAAAAAATGTATTCCCTTACCGCCGTTGACGATACGGAGGTATTAAAGATAACATCCAGAACGACAGACCCCGAGGTGTCGGCAGACATCTGCAACACCATTGCGGATATAGCCCCCGATTTTCTTATAAGAGTTGTCGGCGCAGGCTCCGTTGAGGTCATAGACAAGGCTGTCGCAGACCCCGAGCCGGTTGAGCCCAATGTCAAAAAAGTGACTGTGCTGGGCGCTATGCTGGGCTTTTTGGCAGCAGCGGGCGTGCTTGTCATCTTATATCTTGCGGACAATTCCGTCAAGAACACCGACCAGCTGACCAAAAAGTACGACAAGGCCATCATCGGCGAAGTCTACAACTTCTTGCAGGAGCGAGGCGAAAAGAAGAAAAAGCTTAAAAAGGGCGAGCACAGAGATACCTCTCCCGATAACCTGATAAATGACAGCACCGTGTTCACACTTGCGGAAAGCTACAAGACAATGCGTACAAACACGGTATTTGCGCTGTCACCCTTTGATAAAAAGGTGTTTGCGGTAACAAGTGCAAATGCGGCCGAGGGTAAGTCCACCACAACGGCCAACCTTGCCATTGCCTTTGCGCAGACGGAGTGCAGGGTGCTGCTTATAGATGCCGATATGAGAAAGCCCACGCAGCACAAGCTGTTTGAAAAGGACAACAAAACGGGTCTTTCAACGGCAATAAGCAAGATGAACAAGCTTGATGCCTGCATACGCAAAAACGTGAGGGAGGGTCTTGACCTTATGCCGGCAGGCCCCATACCCCCCAACCCCTCGGAGCTTCTGGCTTCGCAGCAGTTTGCAAAGATAATAGAGGAGCTCAGCGAAAAGTACGATTATGTTATCATCGACTCTCCGCCCGTAAATGTGGTAAGTGATGTGCTTGTAATAAACAACTCCATCGCGGGTGCGATGCTTGTTACAAGATACGCGGCCACTACCTACGATGCTGTGGAGGATGCGCTTAAAAAGATGGAGCTTGCCGATATAAAAATGCTCGGTTTTATCCTTAACGATATTTCCAAGCCCCACGCAGGCAAGTATTACAGCTACAAATATAAATACGGCTATAAATACGGCTACGGCTACGGCTATGGCTACGGTTACGGGACAAAGCCCGCCGAAGATGCCAAGGACAAGGCGTAAGCCAACGGTTTTGTTTTTTATGCTCCGCAGGGTGGCCATGCCGCCTTGCGGTTTTTTGCGATATGAAATTTATTAAATTGGAGGAAGTAAAATGATAGTTGTACCTTTTCTGATATGCTTTCCCTTTGCTGTGGCGGCGGTATTGATGTTTGCCAAAGGGGTAAAGGCGCAGGGCAGATTGGCGTACATAGGCGCGGCTTTTATTGCGGCGGCTGTCGTTGCGCTGGGCTACGGACGCATAATAGGCGGGTTTGAGCCTATAAGGCTGTATTACGATACCAAAATAGCCGATCATGTGATATTTGCGGCGGAGATAGTGATAATGCTTATAGTCACCTATCTTTGCTTTAAGTACGAAAAAAAGTGGGTCTGCCTGCTGTCCGTCATACCGACGGCCGTTATAGGCATTACGGAGTTTACGTTCACGGGCCCCGAAATAAACCATATCTATATTGACAGGCTGTCTATGCTTATGTGCCTTATAATCGGCATAATAGGCGGTCTTATCATCGTGTATGCGGTGGGCTATATGTCGGGATATCATATGCACCATAAGGAGGTAAAAAACAGGAGCAATTACTTTATCGCGCTTTTGTTTTTGTTTATGGGCGCAATGTTCGGCTTTGTGCTTTCGTCAAACCTTATATGGCTGTTTTTCTTCTGGGAATGCACAAGCGTATGCTCGTTTTTGCTTATAGGCTATACACGCACGCAGGAGGCGGTGGAAAACTCGTTCCGTGCGCTGTGGATGAACCTGCTGGGCGGCCTTGTGCTGTCGCTGGGCATAGCGTACTTCGCCTTCCATGCAAACACACTTTCACTTGACGATTTTATAAAGGCGGGCGCAGAGGGCAACCCCTATGCGATACTGCCCATTGCGGCAATGGCCTTTGCCGCCCTGACAAAATCGGCACAGCTTCCGTTTTCGACATGGCTTCTGGGCGCAATGGTCGCACCCACGCCCTCGTCTGCGCTTTTGCACAGCGCGACCATGGTAAAGGCGGGTGTATACGTTCTTTTCAGGCTTGCGCCCGCAATGAGCGGCACGACGACAGGCGATATGATAGCGCTTATAGGCGGCTTTACCTTCCTTGTGACCTCGATAATGGCCATTGCGCAAAGCGACGGCAAAAGGGTGCTGGCGCTTTCCACGGTATCAAATCTGGGACTTATGGTGGCCTGCGCGGGTATCGGTACACCCGAGACTATATGGGCGGGCGTTTTTCTTATGATATTCCATGCGGTGTCAAAATCCCTGCTTTTCCTTGATGTGGGTGCTACGGAAAACACGCTCCACAGCAGGGATATAGAGGATATGCACGGTATGCTTTACTTCCTGCCGAGGCTTACGGTATTTATGTTTATAGGTATTGCGGGTATGTTTCTTGCACCCTTTGGTATGCTTATCTCCAAGTGGGCGGCGCTCAGGGCTGCGGTAGACGGCAATAATATCGCACTTTTGCTTTTTATTGTATTCGGAAGTGCGACAACATCGTTCTACTGGAGCAAGTGGATGGGCAAGCTTATCAGCCATCCCCATGCCGAGCATTCGCATATAAAGGACATTACAAGGCTTAGCGAGACCGTACCCATGTGGATACAGGCCGTGCTTATGGTGGTGCTTTGCGTTGCATTCCCCTTCCTTTCAAGGGTGTTTGTAGACCCGCTTTTGAGAGAGATGTTCGGCACGGGCGGACAGGTGCTTTCGCAGGGACTTTTGTATATGCTGGTGGTTGTGATATGCTTTGTATTTGCCGTACCGCCCATCACCTATTATTTCAGCAGCAAGATACATTCCAACATAAAGCTTGCGTACATGGGCGGTATCAATACGGGCGACAACACAAGCTTTGTGGACTCCTTCGGTGACGAAAAGAGACTCTGGCTTTCCAACTACTATTTTGCAGGCAGGGTGGGCATAAGAAAAATAATGGTACCCTGTCAGCTGTTTGCAACGGCAGTTATTATCATAATGTTTTGTATTATTTTGGGAGTGACGTTATGAGAAACAGTATAATAAGCGTTATTGCATATATCCTTCTGGCACCGATAGCGGGCGGTCTGCTGGAGGGCATAGACAGAAAAATATCGGCAAGGATGCAGCGCAGGGTGGGTCCGCCGCTGCTCCAGCCGTTTTACGATGTGGCAAAGCTTTTTAAAAAGCAGGTCATATCCGTTACAAACGCACAGACCTTCCTGCTGCTTTCGTATCTGGTGTTTATGGTGCTTACGGGCTCCATGTTCTTTGCGGGCTCGGATATACTGCTTTGTATGTTCGTGCTTTCTACGGCGGCCATGTTTTTGTACTTTGCCTCCACGGTCACAAGCTCGCCCTATTCCACAATAGGTGCAAGCCGTGAGCTTATCCAGATGATAGCATACGAGCCCGCCGTGCTTATGGCCTGTGTCGGCTTTTACCTTGTGGACGGCTCGTTTGAGATACACGAAATAGCCTCGTCACCGGTAAGCAGTATTTTTAATCTGCCCGGCGTTTTTGCGGCCTTTGTGTTTATAATCACTATAAAGATGCGTAAATCGCCCTTTGATATAAGCACGTCGCACCATGCGCATCAGGAGATAGTAAAGGGTATCACAAGCGAAATGGGCGCAAGAAATCTGGCGCTTTTTACCGTTACGGAGTGGTACGAAAATGTATTTTTAATGGGTGTTATCGGCCTGTTTGTGGTCAATAAAAACCCCTACAGCTATATATCGGCGCTGTTTGTCGTTGTGATCGTATACTTTTTGGAAATACTTATCGACAACACCAGCGCAAGAATGAAACAGCGCGAAATGCTTAAATTAAGCTGGGCTGTGACATTGGTGCTGGCAGGCAGCAATATCTGGATACTGATGCTGATAAAATAACAAGCCGCAAATCATGTATGAAGGGAAAGATGTTAAGTGTTTGAGATAAAAAGATCCCCGTGGGTGCTGCACTATGACGGCTCCAGCTGCAACGGCTGCGATATAGAGGTGCTTGCCTGCCTTACCCCCGTGTATGATGCCGAGCGCTTTGGCATAATCAATACGGGCGACCCCATGCAGGCGGATATACTGCTTATCACGGGCGGTATAAATTCGCAGAATGCACCCGTTGTAAAGCAGCTTTACGACCAGATGCCAAGGCCCAAGGTAGTCTGTGCCGTAGGCGTATGTGCCTGCACGGGCGGTATATTCAAGGATTGCTATAATATCCTGGGCGGTGCGGATACGGTGATACCCGTGGATATTTATGTTCCGGGCTGTGCCGCAAGGCCGCAGGCCATAATAGACGGCATAGTAAAGGCTGTGGATCTGTTTGAAAAGCGCCTTGAGGAGCATAAGCAATGGGTGGCGGAGCATGAAAACCGCGAGAAGACCGATAAGTCCGCCGCGGCAAAGCAGCCGCAAAAGGCACAGCAGCCCGCAGGCGAGACCGCAAAAGCGCAGAGCCAAAACAGCGCACAGCGCCGCAGCAAGAACGCAAAGGGCAGGAAAACGGCTAAAAGGAGAAAGAAATGAGAGATAAATTAAGCGAGATAATAGAAATTGACTATCACGACCTTCTTGAACTGGCCATACAAAAAAAGCGCGAGGGCTATCGTCTGTCGCAGGCGTGTGCGGCCTATATTGACGGCAAGCCGCAGCTCAGCTATTCCTTTGCGGATGACGAAAACTACAAATATGTCACCCTGCGCTGCAAAATAGAAAAGGATACCGAGATAATAAGCCTGTCGGAGATACTGCCCTATGCGGCCTTTTACGAAAACGAGATGAGAGAGCTTTTCGGTATCAATATACAGCTTATCGAGCCCGATTACAAAAACAAATTTTACAGGATAAACAAGGAAACACCGTTTGCACCGGAGAACAAGGAACAATGAGATGCTTTTACCATAAGGACAAGGACAGCACCACCGTCTGTTCCGTATGCGGCAAAGCCCTTTGTCGGGCGTGTGCCTCGTATTGGGGCAGCGTGATATGCAGCGGCTGTGTAAAAAAACTGGCGGCGCAAAGGCGCAATAAACAACTGTTTGTGTTTTTTGCGGCTGTCGCGGTGACGCTGCTGCTGTTCTGGCTGATATATTTCAAGGCGGGCAGACACGATCTTTCATATTTGGTAAATGCCCTGTTCGGCATAGGCGCAAGAGAAAAAAGGGACGTGCTTTTTAAATGGGCGCTTGCCTGCATACCTGCGGGGATATATGCCTTCAGGATACCCGCCGCGGCCGCTGCGCAAAAATACGACCTTGCGGGCGCGGGTATAACGGCTTGCTTCGTGCTGATGCTCGTGCTTGGCACCGTGCTTGGCTGGGCGGCGCTGCCCGTACTTTTGATATGGCTCATATACAACTTTGTCAAATACAATGTTACGGTCAAAAAGGCCAAAAAGCGCATAAAAAAGATGATTAAGGAGACAGAAAAATGAAAAAAAGAAGTATAGTGCCTTACGGCCCGCAGCATCCCGTGCTGCCCGAGCCGATACATCTGGATCTGGTCATAGAGGACGAAAAAATAGTGGAGGCAATACCCTCCGTGGGCTTTATACACCGCGGTCTTGAAAATCTGGTGCAAAAGCGCGATTTTAACCAAATGGCGTATGTTGCCGAGCGCGTGTGCGGTATATGCAGCTTTGGCCACGGCTTTGGCTACTGCGAGGCCATTGAGGATATAATGGATATAGAGGTGCCCGACAGGGCAAAGTATTTAAGGACGATATGGTTTGAGCTGTCGAGGATGCACAGCCATTTTCTGTGGCTGGGTCTGCTTGCGGACGGCTTTGGTTTTGAAAACCTGTTTTACCAGTGCTGGCGCATACGCGAAAAGATACTTGACGTGCTGGAGCTGACAACGGGCGGCCGTGTTATCTTTTCCGTAAACAAGGTCGGCGGCGTAATGAAGGACATCACCCCCGAAATGGCAGGGGCGATACTTGATATGTTGGCAAGCGTCAAAAAGGAGCTTAAGGCCATAGTGCCCGCCTTTACGCAGGATTATAGCGTAAAGTCAAGGCTTGTGGGCGTGGGTGTGCTGACAAAGCAGCAGGCGCACGATCTGGGCTGTGCGGGTCCCTTTGCAAGGGCAAGCGGCATACAGACGGATATGCGAAAGCTGGGCTATGCGGCCTACGGCGATCTGGATTTTGATGTGATAACAAGCAATGACGGCGACAGCTATGCACGCTGCGTGGTCAGGATAAACGAGATATTCCAGTCGATAAGCATTATCGAGCAGGCAATAGAAAAAATGCCCGACGGCGAGCTGGCGGCTGTGGTAAAGGGCAACCCGCAGGGCGAAAGCTTTATACGCATAGAGCAGCCCCGCGGCGAGGCTATCTACTACGTCAGCGCAAACGGAAGCCCGCACCTTGACAGGATGAGAGTGCGCACCCCCACCTTTGCAAACCTTGCGGGTCTTTGCGAGACGTTAAAGGGTGCGGACTATGCCGATGTGGGTCTTTTGATACTGACCATAGACCCCTGTATCAGCTGTACGGAAAGGTAGGCGAGAAAAATGGCAGTTATGAAATTTATACCCGAGACCTTGAAAAACCTTTTCAAGGCACCCGTAACGACAGCCTATCCCTTTGAGCCTGCGGAATACCCCGAAAGGTCGAGGGGACATATAAGCATAGAGATAGACGACTGCATAGGCTGCGGAATGTGTGTAAGAGCCTGTCCGCTCGGTGCGCTCAAGGTTGACAAAAACGAGGGAACGTGGGAGATAAACCGCTTTGACTGTATCGTATGCGGCTACTGTGTTGAAAAATGCCCGAAAAAATGCCTTAGTGTGCAGACGGGCTATCAGACACCCGGCGGTGACAAGACGAGCGAACTGTTTAAGAAAAGTGAGGAAGCGCTGAGAGCCGAGGCGGAGAAAAAGGCCGAGGCCGCAAGAAAGGCCGCAGAGGCCAAGGCAGCGCTGGAGGCCAAGAAAAAGGCGGAAAAAACGGAGGCATAAAACGTGTGTGTTGCATTTATGGGCAGGGTCGTTTCCGTGGACGGCAAAAATGCGGTCGTTGACTGCGGCGGTGCAAAAATAAAGGCAAGGCGTGACCTTGTGGAGGTGTCCGCAGGCGACAATGTTATGGTACACGCGGGCTATGTTATGCAGCGCGTGACGGACAGCGACATGGACCTTATAAGAGAGATAAATTCCGCAGAGCAGTAATATTTACGGGCGGTTTCTTGCCGCTTGACGAAAACCGCAATTTATGTTATCATAAAACAGATGTGTTTTATAAGAAAGGGGTTTATCATTTTGAAAGCATTGATACTTGTAGCGGGTTATGCGACACGCCTTTATCCGCTTACTTTAAATACACCCAAGCCTTTGCTTGAGATCGGCGGCAAGCCGATAATAAACTATATCGTGGAGCAGATAAACACGGTAGAGGCAGTTGACGAGATATATGTTGTCAGCAACCACAAGTTTGCGGCGCAGTTTGAGACCTGGGCTGCACAGCTCAATAATCCCGTGCCGATCTGCGTGCTTGATGACGGCACCTCCACGGAGGAGACCCGCCGCGGGGCTATCGGCGATATACAGTTTACCATTGACGAAAAGGGAATAGACGACGACCTTATGATAATTGCGGGCGATACGCTTTTCACCTTTGCCCTGAAGGAATACTTTGAGTATTTCAAGGCAAAGCAGGACGACTGCGTTGTGGTAAGGGAGTTTAACGACCCCGAAAGATTAAAGCAGTTTGGCGTTGTGCTTCTGGACGAAAACGATGTTGTAATAAACTTTGAGGAAAAGCCCGCACAGCCCAAAAGCAATCTGGTCGCATTTGCGGCATATATCTACAGGCGCGATACCGTGCCCATGATAAAGACCTATCTGGACGAGGGCAACAAGCCCGATGCGCCCGGCAACTTCCTTGCATGGCTCTATACAAGAAAGACGGTCTATGCCTATGTTATGGACGGCGAATGCTACGATATAGGCACGCATAAGTCGCTTGAAGAGGTAAATAAAATATTTTCAAAATAAAAATGACCCCGCGTTTGATATGTACCCTCTTTACTGGACACCCAGTAAGGAGGGTATTTTTTATGCGTTATACTTATGAATTTAAGAAAGAGTGTGTGGAACTTTATCGACAAGGACAATGGGCTGAATGCCCGGAAGGCATTTCAGAAAAGG
>JAFYGI010000014.1 GCA_017543265.1 Bacillota bacterium
GAGGAAATGTATGGAATAAGATGGAGTGATGTAAAATGAAAAAAAAGAGTTCCTTTGTATATGAAGGACCCCGACCTAATAGATATGAGGGTTGGTCTGATGAAGAAATAAAAGAAGATTTAAAAAAAGTTTTTGAGGAAAATGCTAAACTTACGGAATGGCCTAAACCTTAAAATTTGACTATGTGTAAGCACTTACTTCGGTAGGTGCTTTTTTATTGGGAGGAGGTGGTAAAATGGGTAAATACGGAAGTGGTATGACATTAGGCTCGGTTTGCAATTTGGAAAAAGCCGAGATAAAAAGGGCGTTTGCAGAAAAAGACCCAAATGTTGAAAATATAGTTTTGGCTGCTTATGACGAGGTAGTGTGTCAGGCGTTGAAATTGGCTGCATCGGGCAGGGCTATGGAGAGACTGTTTGAAGATAAGGGAGGCAGACCGACAACCGAGTTTTTCGGCGATTATGTGCGTTATATGGCAGAGGAAGAAACCAAGTATAATGATTATATCTATGAGGAGAATGATGTTATTTAGGGATTTAATGCAGGGGCAAAATTTATTGTGAGTAAATACTTGACAAAACGGTAATAAGGGTATATAATGACATTACAAACCAAGAAAGCGTAAGATACGATGCGCAATGAGAAAAGCAGAGGTATTGTCCAGACACCCCTGCTTTTCCCTTTTACACCTTCCGTTTGTTGTGGCGGTCAGGCTACCACGGGTTTATTGCCGCTGCGGCTTTTATCTGCCAAACCACTTGCTTATGTATTTGATTAAACTGCTAATACAGTTACCAATTACACTTGCCGCGACAGATAATAAAAAATCGATCCAAGAAAACATAAGAATACGACCTCCTTTCTGTTGCCAGATTGGAGAGCAGCAACACAATTATAATAACATAATATGACAAAATATGCAATATCTATATTTAGCATCCGCAAAGGGTGCTTTTTTAATACACAAAAAGGAGTTGATGCTTATAGTATAGGACACCGTGTACAAAAATCTATATTTAGTTTCTTAAGGGGCGGACGGGTTGTCTGCCCTTTTGTTATGCGCCTTTTTGGTATTGCAGGCGATAAAGAACAAGACGAGGATATGTGACTGAACACAGTAAAAAATGATCTGAAAGGACGATGAAAATGAAATTTAAAGAACAGCTTACGGCAAAGGGATTTACCGAGGAACAGATACAGGCGGTCAGCGAGGCGATAAAGGGCGAGTTTATACCAAAGAGCCGCTTTGATGAGGTAAACGAGGAAAACAAGGCTTTAAAGGGCACTATCGGCGAGCGTGACAAGCAGCTTGACGAACTTAAAAAGACAAGCGGTGACAATGAGACCTTGAAAAAGAGCATTGAGAAATTGCAGGCGGACAACAAGGCGTTATCGGAGCAGCACGCAAAGGAAATGCGCGAACTTAAAATAGACAATGCGGTCAAGACGGCGCTTACCGCTGCGGGCGCAAAGAATTTAAAGGCCGTGACCGCTCTGCTTACGATAGACGAAAAGACCGAGCTTGCCGAGGACGGTACGATAAAAGGACTTGCGGAACAGATAAAGGCACTTGCAAAAAGTGACGGTTATTTGTTTGAGAGTGCGCCGAAACTGACGGGGCTTAAACCCGGTGAGAGCGGCGACGGCCTTCCGGGAGGTACCGATACAAGCAAGATGACCTATTCGGAAATGCTTGCGTATCTGGAGAAAAATCCCAATGCAGCGGACTTCTTATGAAGTCCTTAACCCCTCAGTCGGCTACGCCGACAGCTCCCCTAATATGGGAGCCAAGGATAAAAATACGGGGTTGTATTGTAATTAAACATCAGAAAGGAATGATAATTAATGGCAAAATTTAATTCAAAAAGTTTTAATCCGCAGGCCTTTGGTGCTTATGTGGACAGGATCCCGAATGTAACAAAAAGCGAGCTTGCACGTTCGGGTGCGGTAGGCGCAAACGAGAACGCAAGAAATGCGCTTTCAAACCAGACAGGCAGCCTTTATGCGCGTGTACCTTACTTTGGCAGGATTTCGGGCTTGACAAGTCAGAACAATGACGGCGGTACGAATATCGACACAACAACTACCACAACTTACGAGCAGGGTTTTGTTGTTGCATCGCGTATGGACAGCTGGACCGAGAGAAGTTTCAGCAAAAACATAACCGCAGGCGTTGACTTTATGGACAATGTTGCGGCACAGATATCCGATTATAAGGTGCAGGTGATGCAGACAATGCTGCTTAAAATGCTTGAGGGCGTTTTCTCGATGCCTACAACGGGCAATACGGTGGCATCAAATGCCGCAAGTGCGTTTTTATCAAAGCACGTTTACGATATTACATCACAGGTAGGCGAGGCTGCCTATGTTGGCGCAACAACACTTAACAAGGCTATACAGAAAGCCTGCGGCGATAATAAGGACATATTCAAGATCGTGATTATGCACAGCGAGGTCGCAACAAACCTTGAAAACCTTAACCTTATGAAGTTTTTAACTTATACTGATAAGGACGGCATAACAAGGGACCTTAATATAGGTACTTGGAACGGCCGCACCGTGCTTATTGATGACAGTATGCCTACGGGCTCTATCGGTACCACTGCGGGCGTATACGAAATGCAGATAACCACAAAGGCGGCAGTGGGCGACAAGATCAAGATAAATGATGTGGAGCTTATTGCAGGCACCGACTTTGACCTTACAACGGATACGGCAACGGGTAATGCGGCGGCTATTGCAACAGCGCTTAATGCTTCGAGTGATGCAAGTGTTTCACATTATACCTGGAGTTCTACGGGTACTAAACTTAAAGCGACCGAGGACAGCGGTTATTACGGCGAGGGCGCTTTTGAAGTTTTGGTAACAAAGGTTGCTTCTACGGGCACTCTTGTTGTGGGTGATGTAGATACAGCTACAGAGCCCGTATTTGAGACAACCTATACAACGTATGTGCTGGGCGATGGTGCGATCGTACTGGACAGCATAGGCGACAGTGTTCCTTATGAAATGAGCAGAGACCCCAAGACAAACGGCGGTCAGGACACGCTTTTTGTGCGTGACAGATATATCTGCGGCGTAAACGGCATTAGCTTTGAAAAGCCTGTATCGCTTACTGCATCTGCATCAAACAGCGACCTTGAAACGGGTACCAACTGGCAGGTAGTAAACGACGGCACGACCGCGATACCACACAAGTCTATTGCTATTGCCAGGATCATTTCAAAGGGTTGATTATATGGATACGGAAGAAATCAAATTGAGGCTTGCGGAGCTTGGCTATGAGGTGACCGAGGGCGATGAGGCGGCGATACTGTTTGCCGCCTGCCGCACCGAGGAAAAAATAAAAAATGCCTGCAATACTGCGGAGATACCCGAAGGCTTGCGTTACAAGGCTGTCGATATGGCCTGCGGTGAGTTTTTAAACGCTAAAAAGGCAACGGGACAGCTGACGGAGTATGCGGCTGTCGGGGAAAGGCTTGTAAAAACGGTAAGCGAGGGTGATACTACCGTAACTTATCAGGACAGCACCGCCGCCGAGGATATATCGGTGTTTATTGCGGAGTTATGCTGCGCGGCAAGTGATGCGGAATTTGCCCGATACAGAAAGCTGGTGTGGTAATGAGCATTAGAAGCGTGCTTGAAACACTTTATGAAGATACCTGCGATATATACGGGTATGAGGATATTGTCGAGGACGGCGTGAACAAGGGACAGCAGGAAACGCTGTTATATGAAGCGCAGCCTTGCAGAGTATCATTTTCGACCATAAAGAATGCAGAGCAGTACGACACGGCGGCGGAAACAGAACAGACGGTAAAGCTGTTTATCTCGCCCGATGTGCAGGTGAAAGAGGGCTGCCGCATAGTTATCGAGCGTGACGGCGAGGTGCTGAATTACAGACACAGCGGCAAAGCGGCGGTATATCCGACACACAGGGAGATAATGCTTGTGCTTGAAGAGAGGTGGGCGTAATGGCTGTAGAGGTGGATATTAAGGGCATTGAAAAGCTGTGCGCGGACTTAAAAAGCATTGATACGGCGGCCATAACAAAGCGCTGCGGCGATGTGCTTATGTCAAGACTTTTAAGGTATGTAATAAAGGCAACGCCCGTAGGCAAAAAGCCCGAGATAAGGGCAAATGGAAAAAATAAAAAGCTTTTAGCAGCGCAGACTGCGGCCTGGCAGGGTTATCGCGGCGGTACACTCCGCCGAGGCTGGACGGCGGCAAAGGATAATTTGCAGTATGTAAAATACGGAAATGTCCTCTCCATAAAGGCCGTAAACCCCACCTACTACGGCGATTATGTCGAACACGGCCACAGACAGCACAAGGGCAAATTTATCCCAGCGATAGGCAAAAAGCTTGTGCGCAGTTATGTA
>JAFYGI010000015.1 GCA_017543265.1 Bacillota bacterium
AAGTAACGGAGCATACTTTCGATTGCCTGACATCACAATATAAATTTTAATGTAATGATGAATTCTAAGATTTTTTGAGGTGTGTTGTATGAGCAAAATCCAATTTCATAATAAAAAGCTCAAAAACATAGACGGTTTCCTCGTAGCCCGCGCAGCTTCCGAGGAAACAGGCTTGCCTTATGATATTCTGCTGGATTCTTTGGGTAAAAACAACATTATCCCCGGCTGTCCGCGAGTAGGCGTAATAGTCGGGGATAATGTGATACCTGTTCGAATATCCGATGATCCTGTTATTTTGTCCAGGGGTGATTTCCTCAATGCAAATATAGTATTAAACTGGGTCGCCCGATATAAAACGGAGCTATTGCGCCATTGGAATAAGGAAATTACGGACTTGGAGATATTAGAGTCCGTGACTTTTAAAAGGGTGTAACAAATCGTTACACCCTTTACAGTAGGTCGCGTTTTGCGGCGCATCGCTTTTATCCGCTGTTTCGAGGGGGGTATCCAAAACGCACACCCCCTTATTTATACACATACTCTCAGTTTATACTTTTTCCAAAAATTCGGAAAAAGTCATTTCAAGGCGCACGAACCCGGACAAATTTGCCCAAGTTCAAATCCGTTACACCGAAAACCCCATAAATCTACATTTTAAGGTTATCGCTCAATATAACTTGTCTTTTGCGGTTCGTTCTTGACAACACTCTTGATGTTATCCAGCAAAACCTCATATTTAAGCAATTCTGCCTTTGCCTTATCCCTATTATCATAGCTCAGGTCTATTGACTGCTTATACTCGGCTATTTCAGCCTTTAGCTGTTCTGTCTTCGACAGTGTTCCGTCAGACAGTTTATTTGCATTCAACATCTCCGTAACCTTGTTGTATTGGTCAATATCCGCCATATTTTCAACATAGAAAAGCTCTTTTGTCTTGCTGTCGGATATAGCCTTATCTCCACATCAATATTTTTCATTGAAGTATATCTGTCGGTATATATTCCGGAGACACATATCGCCCCCTATTTTGTTAATAATAGTCCATCGCCGTTTTAGAGTCCCCTGTCCATTCAAACAACCGTCACTTATACTTTTTCCCAAAATTGTGAGAAAGTCATAACCTCTGTTTGAGGAATGGTCATTTTTGTCCTTAACCCCAAATATAAGTTTTACTCAAATTTGAGTAAAAGCCCTGTCTATGACGGCCTGAATCAGCCCCTATTCATATAATGCTCGCTTTCCCGCCCGCTTCACGGAAGACATTTTTGTCCGACGTATTAAAGAGCCTTTATTTCCGTAGCAAAATGCGACGGTATGCCCTGTTTCAGGGCACACCTCATTCACACCGCCACAGCCTTATCTTTTGGCGGATCAAACAGCATAGATATCATATATGCCCTTGTGTTATGAATCCTTTTCATAGCCCCGTTTTCAAATTTACGCTCAAACAGCCATTTTATCACACTTTCAATGTCTTGCTTATTGATTTTCAGAAATCTGCTTTTTACCACCTCCGCAGGATACATACTGCCCTTTATTTTTACGGGTTCTGTACGAAAGGCAACTATCTCGGTTATAAGTTCTGCAAGATCAATAACACATCTCATTTTATCGGCACTATATTCGGCGGCCAAAGCATCAAATTCGATATTTTTTCTGACGAGCTGCGAATAGTTTATATATTCCGCCCACCTGCCCATCCTTTCTTGATAGGTATGATTGGTAGATATATTATTATTTTTATTTATATTATTATATATTAGATTATCGTCTTCTACGGCGGTCGTCTGTGATATTGATTCACGGTCGTTTGTTGTATAGGTTTGCGGTTCTCTGACACCCGCATCCTCCGTCGCTTGGTTTTCGTGGTCACCATTTGGTGTTGACGGAGTGTTTAAGCCGCTTTCAGTCTCTGAAACCGCATTATAGTCAAGCACATAAATACGGCTCGGTCTCCCCAGCACTCGCACTTTTTCGATAAGACCTATCTTTACAAGCTCGTTAAATATAGCCGCAGCCTTTGTCTTGCCTACATTCATCTTCTCCATAACCTTTTCGTTGCTGTAATGCACATAAGTACGGCCCTCGTCATCACGAATATCATTTTCAAACGACAGGCTCATACGATTGAACAGCAGCATATACAAAATCTTCGCAGAATCGCTTATCTTGTTATACTTCGGGTCGTCAATAACGATATTCGGCATCTGATAGAATTTAATACCGCTGCTCTTTCCGTAAAAATAATAATTATCCGGTTTTGTAGTTTTAAACATAGAAATCCTCCTCTTGAAACTCTCAATAATATCAACGTTTTAATAAAAAAGGCGCCATAAGAAAACCTTATAACGCCCATACAGTTATTACTTTAATTTTGTGTTATTTCAGGGGTTCGTACTTCCAATTTGACTACCATTTTGACTACCACTTATCCGATATTTTTTCGTATTTTGATGAAAACCAATTACATCAGATGAAACATAACAGGTGTCAAAAAGGTTGTAAAACCCGCTAAAACAGGAAGTTAAAAAGGCATCCCACCTTAAAAGATGAAATGCCTTAAACAGTAATGCGGATAACAGGACTTGAACCTGCACCACTCTTTCGAGGATAGGAATCTGAATCCTACGCGTCTGCCAATTCCGCCATATCCGCCCAGCTATAATAGAATACCATTTTTTTAGGGAAATGTCAAGATATATTTTTTATCTTTTGCCGTCAAAACTGCCAAATATTTTTCTGTCTTTTCTAACGGGAAAGGCTTCTCTTATCCGTGCGGCGGTTTCTGCGGACACTTCCGCAGCAGCAATGCCCTGTGTATCGAAAAGGCGGCATATTTCGTCCCCGTTCGGGTCAAAGGCCGCGGTGCTGCCGTAATCTGCCCCGGCGCAGTTTATACCCGCACAGTAGGCCTGATTTTCTATGGCGCGGGCACGCAAAAGGGTCAGCCAATGTCCCTCACGGCTTTTCGGCCAGTTGGCAGGCACCAGCATCACGTCATAATCACCACCGAAGATATAGGAAAAGCGCAGGTCATAGCAGATAACGAGGCCGAATTTCACGCCCATATACTCAAAGCGGCAAAGACTGTCACCGCTTATAAAATACTTGTCCTCGCCCGCATAGGAAAAGGGGTGTATTTTGGTATATTCGGCGATAAGACCGCCGTTTTTGTCCAGCACGGTGTACATATTTGCAGATCTTTCGCCCGCATCACGCACCCAGCCAAAGCCCACGGCAATACCGTGGCTTTTTGCGCATTGCGCAAACCTTGTCACGGTCTGTCTGCCGTCTTCCTTTGTTGCTGCCGTGTTCATGGAAAACCCCGTAAGCGACATTTCGGGGAAAAATATCATATCACAGCCGCTTTCCGCCGCCGTTTTTACAAGCCCCTGCGCCGCCGCAAAGCTGTTTTGCTTATCCTCAAATTTTATATCAAGCTGTCCCAAAGCTATTTTCATAATTTTTACCCTCCACGCAAAAAGGGAGAACGACCGTCCTCCCCCAAAGCTTATCACCTGTTCTGATACTTAGCCGCATCAAATTTATCAAATGTATAGCCCATCTTCATAATATGGTTCACAAGCTGCGGAATAACCGCATCCGACGGCATATTCCAGCTTCTTTCATAGCCCTCGTTTGTGTACTGTATCTGATTGAAATCAAGCGCGGGGTGATAGAAAATACTTATCTCCCAGCCCTTTTGCTTTGACTGCGTAAGTCTATCAAGCGCAAACGGCGTGTCAAATACCGAATGGATATAATCCGCAGGCGTGGGTATATAGAATGTTTTTTTGCCGCTTGTTATTCTTGATGCAATATTATATGCCTTTGCCTTATCGGGATGTGACTGATATATCACATCATAATATTTTTCCGCCATATCCATCTGCGCAGTTGTTGCGCCGTAATGCGGAAACTCGAAAAATTCGGGCTTAAAGCCGAAGCGCTCGGCCGTCTGCCGCGCAAGGATAAGCCTTTGCTGCTGCTCCGTTACCGAATAAGGCGTATTTACGCCCCATTCCCAGCCGTCTGCACTTTTTGCATTGCCGTACTGGTGGGTATAGCCGTGCACGCCAATATGTCCGCCGTGCTCCGCAAGGAAGTCCATAGTATACATAAAGCACGAGTTGTACAGATTTGTGTTGTCGGTCAGCTCGTTTGAAACGCCGTAGGGCGGATTGATGTAAAACGGTATCCACGCAATATAGTATTCCTGACCCCTTAACCAAAGATACTCGCCTATGGTCATAAGTTTTTCGCAGTTTTTGTCGGAATAACGTCTGCCGCTGTAGTCAAGGCCGTCCGCCATAACATCCTCCAGACGGAGATATGCGGTCTGCGCTACCTCGCCCGGACGCTGTAAAAGGTCGGGAGGCATGGTGTTTTTCTTTTTGTATATCGTAACAAGATTGTCGTCTATGTTAAATGTGGGTGTGTAGTCAAAGGCATTTAACAGGTCGTACATATACATATAGCCCGTGCCGTCCACATAAAGCGTGGTCACGCGGTTGCCGTCCGACGGTGCTATTTTAAAGCGCTGTGTTTTGCCGTTAAGCTCGATAACGAACTCGCCCGCATCGGTATCGGATTTGAGCGTACCGCCAAGCGCCTCTACCGTTGCACGCAGGGGTACACAAAGACGGTTGTTGTAAAACCAGCACTGTACAAGTCCCTTTGAATTTCCCGCATAATCAATATTAACGTGTGTTTCGTACATCTGCACAAATTTTTCGGGTGCAGTATACGGCAGATAATCATCCGCCATAGCCGCCGTACTCATGCCCAGCGCAAGCGCCGCCGCCGTGCCCAGCGCACAGATAAGCTTCAAAAACTTCTTTTGCATTTTAAACCTCTTTCTATATATAAAACAATAATTATAAACCGTTTTGTCCCAATGTCGGAAACTGTCTTATATAATAACATATTTTGCCGTTTAAAACAAGGGTAAAAATAAAAATATTTAAATTGTAATATTTGGCATTTTTCGGCATTTTTCACACATAACACTATGTATCGGCAAAAATATGGGGTTGGGTCACAATACCCCTGCCCGTAAATTTTCGGTGAACAATATTGTCCGAAATACACAAAAACGGCAGGGTCAATCTGCACCCTGCCGCTTATCGGTTATTTATTTAAAACATTTTTACCGGATCTTTTAATTTTTTGCAATATTTAATATTGCTATTACATCAAGTATATCCTTGTATCCGTCGCCGTTTACATCTGCCCTTGCATACTGCTCATCGTCAAGCTGTGTGCCGCCGCTTAAATGCTTTAACAGCATTTTTGCATCTTCTTCGTCAAGCTTGCCGTTTTTGTTAAAATCACCCTGCTTGTATATAATGATCAGGTCTATTTTAACTGCACCTGAGTATGTTACGTATATGCCTGCACCGATCTTTGCAGTTGTTGACACATTATTCGGATTTAATATAACAGAATAATTCTCATCCTCACTTGAATATAATAACTACCGGATGATGTATTGTAATTAGCTCTTAAAAAGCAGGTCTGACCCAATACACCGTCTACGTTACAGCTTGTGGCATCGGCAGCATTTGGGATACCAACAATGTCCTCGCCGACTATGCAGTAAAGCACTACAAAGGACGGAGTAAAATTAAGCTGATAATAAACCTTGTTGCCCGTAGGCTGTGTTACCGTCAGATCCTGCGGCTGTTGGATAAACGCCCTATTAATGGATACTTTAAAATTATTGCTTTGAGCATATTGGCTACTTCCGGTCACATAAGCTCTTAAATAACAGGTTTTGCCTATTGCTTCCGAAACTGGACAAGCCGTACTGCTGCCAAGCGCGTTAATACAGCTTGTGCCGCCGACCTCCCAAAGCTCGACACGCACATCGTTGCGGTTCAACTTGTAATATACGCTGCCTTCTGTAGTCGATGAAAGGACAACATCCGTCGGCTGCCGGGTAAACACAGGCACATCCGCATAAACCGCAGTTTGTATCAGCATAACCGCCATGACCGCAAATAATACGGCAAACATTTTTTAATGCTGCTCATTTTTATTTTCCTCCTTTTTCATTGGTATGTTTATTTTAATGTATTTTCTTATAGATATACCACATCAATTTACAGTACAACACATTATCCGCCCGCAAACAATACCCCTATCCGTAAATTTTTGGTAAATAAGCTTGGCTGCATACAAAAACCCCGCCAAAAAACGGCGGGGTCTTATTATTAAAGCTTGGGTATAAAGTTGTAGTAAGTTTCTACATCCGCATCGTTCAGGCAGGCCTGAATGATCTCGTGACCGAGGGGAAGAAGCTCGGGTGTATCGAACTGCTTAAGCTGTTCCTTGAAGAAATCCGTAAGCATCTTTGCACCAATGTCGTAGCCCTCGTTGCCTACGCGGCCCTGTGTATTTACCTGAAGCAAAGGCTTCGGGATGGGTGTACCGTCGATCTTAACGGAACGCGGTGTATAGCCCAGGATGGGGCAGCGTGCCTCAAGCAGCTGCTCTTTCTTGAAGTGAGCGCCGCCGCGGCGTGAAAGATACTCTCTTGTAGCCCACTGACCTGCAAAGCCTACCTTAAAGCAGCCTATATACTGGTTGGGGATAAGGATATATCTTGTCCTGGGTGTCTTTAATATCTGCTCGAGAAGAAGGTTTGCCTGATCGACCTTCTTGCCTGTTGCGAAAGGCCAATAGGAACCAACGCCCTCACTCTTCATGCTCATAGCCGAGCCGCTGTTGTCGATGATAGAGGGGTTAGCGTAACCACGGGGAGCAACCAGTCTCCAAAGCCATGCAAGCGCAGGCGGAAGAACGTGGAACATACCTATAATACCGTAGTTGGGGTTTTCTCTTGTTGTGGGTGGAGTACGCACACCGAAGCTTCGTACATCTATCTCCACAGCGCCCTCGACAATGTTGTTCTTTATCTTACGCGGTAAGATAAGTCTGGGGTTGGGACAGGGAACACCGGGTGAGTCCTCCTCGTGGTCCCAGATAAGGCAGGTAGCACCGGGCTCTGCATGGATATTGATAAATACCAGCGGTTCCTTGGGGTGGATAGTTGCCTTTTCGGTCTCGGGCTCCGTACCGTACTGGTCGATGTGGTTTACGCGCAGGAACCAGCCTGTTTCCGCATCGCATACAACAAGCTTGCCGCTGTCGTTTTGCAGTGTGGGATGTGCCATAGCCATATCGTCCGTAACGGGGTTAAGTGTGGAGGTATCGGCAATTGTTACCTTGACCTCTTCACCTGTGAATGTATTTGTGGCAAGTAAAAGCGAACCGTCATCCTCGCGGTGGAAAGGCTCTGTCATCTCCGACTTGCCGCCGCCCGATGCACCCTCGTGCATAACGGTAATCTCCATCTCGTAGGGTGTAACGATCTTAACGGTAGATGCGTGCAGCGTTACCCAGCCCTCTTCTTCACCGATGTCAAGAAGGATGGAGTAAACGCCCTTCTTTGCCGAAGGACCGGGATAGAGGTTGTAGCTGAATACCTCCTGCATATCGTAAAGTCTGTTATGTACAACTATCTGCTTGCCGTCGTAATGTGTGTGACGGAAGGAAGGTGCAACATAGATAACAGCCTTGGGCTTGAACTTGTTGGGCATTTTGCTTGCGGGGATAAAGCCCTGAAGCTCTGCCAGAGTTGCCGCAAAGAAAGCCGCATTTGTGGGGATAAGTGCTATTGAGGGATAACCCAGCTTCATATCCTCGTTGCCCGAATAGAAGGGCAGCACGATAATGCTTTCCTGATTTTTGAACCACTCGAAGGTCTCCATTCTGATACCGTCGAAGGGTATGCCGAAGCGCTCCATATGGGTAGGCTTGTCGGTGGGGAGATCGTCTGCGATCACCATGGCATTGGGGTCACGGCGACGGATAGTGATATCGTCGTAGTTTATCGCAATACCGTTTTTGCATTTTACAACTGTAGCCTCGCGGATGACCTTGTCGCCGATGTCAAAATTAACATCCCACGTCATATTGTCCTTGCCGCCGAGTGAAAGCTCAAAAAGCTGCTCCTTTGTCTCGGGCACGATTATCTCTGCGTTGCCGTTTTTGATAATGTCGCTGAGAGCCTGAGGCAGTACCATTTTTTTAATGGCCGATTCTGATGAACTCATTTTGTGTCCTCCTTATTGTTGATATTAACAGTTAAACTGAAATATATACCTGCTTTATAGGCTTTGTATTATATCATTTATAAAAAATCCTAATGTGTCTATCATATCACTTTTTGGTGCAAAAATCAAGCCGAAAACTAAAAAATTACGCCCGTATTTCAAAGTTTTTGCATTTGTTACAGAAATATCATAATTTTTTTGTTTTTTAAGGCAAAATACACAAAGGCGGGGACAGTTTCCCGTCCCCACATATTTTTTTTATTTTTTGTTATTTAATATCCATATCGCATCAAGCATATCAACATCGGCATCGCCGTCGGTCGCCATTGCCGCGCTGCGCTGTGCCGATGAAAGGCCCGCTGTACCGCCAAGGTATTTAAGCAGCAGCCTTGCATCATTATCGGTCACGCTGCCATCCATATCCACGTCGCCGCGGATAACGGTCATATCCTCGTTGGGTCTGAAATACAGCCATACATTAGCATAGCTTCTTGATGCGCTTATAAGGCTTTTTTGGTCTGCTATGACCTTTACACCATCCGCAAGGTAGACCTTGCCGCCGTTCGCGCTTTGCGCATTGCCCGATACGGCGATAGTCATACTGCAGCGGTATAGCTTTCCCGCCTCAAAGGTGCCGTTAAAATCTGTCAGGCTGTCGTTTAAGGGGTCGCTGTCCGCAGCCGTGGCGGCATCCGTCACCTCAAGTATACCGTCCGAAACAAGTGCAAGTTCGGGATCCAGACTAACATTGTCTTTAAACCACAGATAATCTTTCTTGACGGGTTTTTCTCCCGCGCACGGCAGGTCAAAGTATATATGTATCTCGTCCATATATTCGTCATTCGGGTCGATAAGCATATCCGTGGCGGGCAGATAAAACGTCAGCTTATCATATGTCTCGCTGCCCTTGGATACGGGCAGATCGTTGGTATAGTTGTAGTACATATACGGGTCGCCGTAGGTTTTGTCGTTTACCGTAACATTTATACTGTCCGTATCGTAAAAATACATTTTGTAATTGGAGTCGTACTCCGCTGGGTATGCCGTATCCTCATCGGGATATATCTCCAGTATGGGTCGGTATTGATGTTCGCCCTCAAACGCCGTACCCGCGGAAAGATTGCTGCCTGTGTGACCGCCGTAGCTGTCGGTGTAGTAAGTTGCCCACTTAAGCTCCGCACCAAAGCCGCCCGATGTGCTTAACGTGCCCTGATACGGCACCTTGCCTACCTCGGCGGTAAGATAGCTTGACGGAATGCTGAGTGAATAATTCGTGCGTGCCACATAAACATAAAATTCTTTTCTTATGTTTTTGCTGCCCGTGTTGTAGGTGGCTATTATTTTGGTCTTTCCCGTTGATTTTGCCGTTATGATGCCGCTTGCCGAAATATCGGCAATATCGGTTTCAGCGGCGGTAAAGTACACGCTTGAGGAGGCATAAGCATTTTTCGGCGTAAATTCGGGTGCTACCGCTGCCGACTCACCCTTGTTAAGTGCTATGCCGCCGCCCGATACATCGTTTCCGTTCCAAATCAGCTGCATATCATCTACGGGACGGTATACATTTATGGTTATGGACGGCGATGATACTTTTTTATTTGCGGTGCTTGTCGCCTCGCACCTTATAACATATCTGCCCTGTGTAAACAGTTCCTCGCTTCCCTTTATACTGAACAGCTCCGCAAAGTTTATCGTAGCTCTTTCATTATGTCCGCCGTCGGGCTCTGCTCTTTTCTTTTTTACCACCGACACCTGACTGCTGAATTCATCGGGCACGCTTTCCATATACCAGTAGTAATGGTCTATTGTGCCCCAATCCTTGCCGACTGCGGTCGCGGTAATAGTAGGTGTCGCATTGCCGTTTTGCGTTATGGTCACACCCGTACTTGTCGCACCGATAGATACACTTCTGTCGCCCGTATCTTTAACGCCGATATATATACCCTTTTCGTTAAAATAGTCCTTGCCGCTGTAGGTATAGCCAAGCTTGTAAAGGCCCTCGTTTGCGCCTACGTCATAAATGGCATAGCTCGATTGATTTTGTCCGAATTTGGTGCCTTTGGTCGCATTGTAGTAGAAATATCCCGTCGAAAGCCCTTCGCTGTTGGATAAATTAACGGGCGTTCCCGCCGTCACAAGCACATTGCCGTTTGTAACGGTCTGATTTGTAACGGTAAGATCGGGCAAAAACGGTACAAGCTGCGTAACGCTTTTTTCACCCAGAAATGTCGAGCCGTAGTACAGCTTTACGCCGTAGGTAACATCGCTTACGCCGTATTTAAGGTCATTGCGCTGTATTTGCAGGTTGCTGCCCTGGCTGCCGGATGCGGTCACGGTTTTTATAGAGCCGCTTCTGTCATAGTATTTATAATATATCTCATAACTTGTCGCCCTGCCGTTTGTCAGCAGAAGATTGAGCGACTGCGCCGTACCGTCGCCCGTGGGATACAGGCGAACAGACTGCGGATTGGTCGAGGTGTCGATAGTATAGCTTATGCCCATATCAAGCGAAGGCATAGTCATTTCCTGCGGCTTTGTTATGGTTATTTTTATTTTGCCCTTAGGCCCCAAAACGCGCTTATAAGTATTTCTTCCCTCGTATATCTCCTGCGATCTTATCTGTAAATAATATGTCTTGCCCGCCGTCAGCTTGCTCAGCGCCGAGGACGGCAGTTCTTTAAGATCTACATAGTGCTGCGATGCCATAACTCCGTTTCCTACAGTCACCCTTTGGGCAACGGTATTGCGCGATGAGGGTATCGCAATATCCTTAAGGCTGTCATCTACCGCCTCGCCGTTGGGTGAGGTCGATATACTGTAGGTGGTAACGGGATAGCTGTAATACGGTATTTTATCGTAAAAACGCATTTTATAAAAATACAGGTCGCTGTCAAAAAGGAAAAACCTTAACGGCGTTACCTTACCTTGAACATAAACATAAATTCCTGTACGCCGTTTTTTATTCTGTCGTTGTAAAGGGATATATCGTAACCGTTAAGGTCTATTACCTTTGTACCTAAGCCAAAGATCTTCCAGAACGGTTTATATTCCGAATTTGCATCGCCCTTCGAGCCTATCCTGTCCGATATATCGGCACTGAGGCTTATTTTGTAGTTGCCGTTTGCCTCGACATAATATGCAAAGTTTGCAGCGGTGCTGACTGTGACCTGTGTAAAGTCCGCATCGCTCGTCGGCTCCGCCGCGCAGACAACTTTGGCAGTATCAGGCACTCCGAGCGGCGCATATCCCCCTATCATAGCCACCGCCAGTACCGCACCGACAAGCCGTTTTAAAGCCTTGTTTTTCATAAATATACCTCCCCTTTTGTTTTTATTATGCGTCTATTATCTTCTTTGCCATATCGAAAAGCAGGCTGTAAGGAAGCTCCTGATTTCTTACCTGTATTTCGTATTTTATACCGTTATCGTACCAATAGAAACAATCCTTTTTTATGACCTCTTCTATGTTGTTCCCGTACTCTATCTCCATCGTTCCCTCGTCTATGCCCTTTTGCACGGGCTCTATCATTTTAAAATCGTTCGGCACGCTGTACAGCCAGCGCTGTGCATAGGTCAGCGTGATGCCGTTGTATTCATCGGTCTTTACGTTTTTGGTCGGTATGGATGCCGCATAATCCTCCTGCGACATTTTGGTACATATCACCAAAAAACGCTCGCCCGAGGTCGTTTCCGCAGCCTGATAATAATATATCACGCTGTCCTGTCCCTCCTCGTACCTTGCAAGCACATAATGGTCGCTCAGTTTGTCCAGCTGCTTCGGCGCAAAGCCCACAGTCGCCTCGGGGTCCTGCGGAAGCTCGGCAGGCTCTATCTCGGCAGGCAGGCTGTAATCGTTGTGTATATCGGGCTTTTCGGTGATATTCTCGCTGTACTCTCCCTCGCCGTAATCGGGCTCCTCCGCACTTTTTTCGCGCAGCATCACCGCCGCGCCCACAATGACCAGCACGGCCGTCAGCACCATTATCACCTTTATAATAAAATCGTCATTTGTCTTTTTCATGGATCATCTCTCCTCAAACCTTATCGTCTTTGTCATTCTGTCCGTACCGACTGCCGTGTTGGGGAAAATGTCGGCGGCAGTATGCAAATATTCCTCCGGCTCGGTCATAGCAGGCGAAAAATGTGTCAGCCAAAGCTCCTTCACGCCCGCCGCCTTTGCTATCCTTGCGGCCTCGCTGTAAAGGGAGTGCTTGTGCTTGACTGCCTTGTCGTATTTTTCGTCGTCACCGTAGATGCCCTCGTACACCAAAAGGTCGGCATCTGCGAAAAACTGCGGCATATCCTCCGTGGGGCGGGTATCGGTGCAATAGCAAAGCTTTATGCCCTTTCGCGGCTCGCCCAGCACCATATCCCATGTATAGCTTTTGCCGTCATGCTCCACGGTCTCCCCCTTTTGCAAAAGCGACCATGTGGGCTTGGGCAGTCCCAGACTTTCCGCCTTTTGCGGGTCAAACTTGCCCGCACGCGGTATGTCAAGGCTGTAGCCATAGCAGGTTATGCGGTGATCCGCCTGCATCGCACTTATCCTAAACTCGCTTACATCCAGCTTTTCATACTTTTTTGTAAACTCAATATAATTTATGTCAAAGGGCAGCTCCGGCGCTATCTGCCGCAGACCCTCAACTATCTTTTTTATGCCCTCGGGCCCCGCAATGGTCAGCGGCTCGCGTCTTTCGGCATTGCCTATGGTAAGCAGCAGCCCCGGCAGTCCCGATATATGGTCGGCGTGAAAATGGGTGAAGCATATAACATCTATGTTTTTAAAGCCCCAGCCCAGCATCTTCATTGTGACCTGTGTACCCTCGCCGCAGTCTATAAGCATCAGCCTGCCGCGTTTTCTTACAAGCAGCGCCGTAAGAAAGCGGTCGGGAAGCGGCATCATGCCGCCCGTGCCCAGCAACGCAACATCTATCATAGTCCAAGTATCCTCTCCGTGTTTTTATAGAATATGTTTTCCTTGTCCGCATCGCTTATTCTCTCGCTTTCCACGGCCGCAATATACATATTGCAGTTGCAGATGGGAAAGTCCGACCCGAACAAAAATCTTTCGCTGCCCACGCGCGAAATACCGTATTTAAGCAGGCCAAAGCGGAAAATACCCGTTCCGCTCAGGTCAAGGTAATAATTGTCAAACCTCTCCATACGCTCCAGATGACGCAAAAAGCACGCCTTGTCGTTGGGGTGCGCTGCCACAAAGGTTATGTCGGGAAAGGCCTCCAGCGCGGCATCCATGCTTTCCTCCTGCATGGTATGTATCGACACGCACTTGTAGCCAAGGTCACGCACGGCCTCATATATCTCGTGCATGGCATCGTTGTAGTAGACCTCCCAGTCCATAAAATACGGCACCAGCTCGCCCACCATTTTAAAGCCCTTTTCACGGCAGCGTGTCAGCTCCTCTATGCTGTTGTGTACAAAATACGGGTGTATATGTACGCCCGGCTCGTAAAAATCGCCCCACATACGCTTGAGTGTTATGGCCGAATTGTTAAGCTGCTGTATCTTGTCAAAATTTGCCTCGTCAATGCGCTCTATAACGCTGCCGCAAATTTTGTCCACCCCGAAGCCCTTCATTATGTCCTTGAAATCCTCGGGACTTAAGACCGTATTTTTGTAAAAGCACACATTTTCCGTTTCATGGTAAAACGGGTGCGTGTGAAAGTCGATGATCTTCATTTCATTACCTTCTTTTTATGTATAGTCAATACCGTTTCAATTTTCTAAAACTGGAAGTAAATAAACTCCCCAAGCCCCGAGAACACGCCTGCGGCAATAATAAACGCCGCTATCACATAATAAAACGCAAATCTGAATACAAAGGGCAGTTTTTTCATCATTACGTTTATGTCCTCAAAGGGCAGGCTGATAAGCTCGATAAGCAGTAAAAGCGCTATTGCCGCCAGCACTGTAAGTATATCGAAAACCCCAAGCCCAAGCGAATTGAGCGTATCATACATAAACTGCATATCATAAATATTTTCAAAGCCCGTATGCAGGTTTTGGAAAATATATATACAATCGCCTATGCTGTTTGCCCGAAAGGGTATCCACGCCAAAAGCACCAGGGCTATGGTCACTATCCATCTGAACGGCCAGGTTGCCGCCATAATAAGGCGTTTTGCCGTGCTGTCCTTCCACTTTTTAAAGCGGAAAAGCGTATTTTCTATCACCTGATAAACGCCGTGCAGAAAGCCCCACAGCAAAAACGTCCAGTTTGCGCCGTGCCAAAGGCCGCTGACACAAAAGGTCACAAGCAGGTTAAAATTTCTTCTCAGCCACCCGCAGCGGCTGCCGCCGAGGGGGATATACACATAATCCCTAAACCAGGTCGAAAGGGAGATATGCCACCTTTTCCAAAAATCCTTTATGCTCGATGCAAAGTACGGGCGGTCGAAGTTTTGCATAAGGTCGATGCCCAAAACCTTTGCACAGCCCTTTGCAATATCGGAATAGCCGCTGAAATCGCCGTATATCTGAAAGGCAAAAAACACCGTGGCCGCCGCAAAGGCAATGCCGTTGTGATCTTCGGGCGCATTGTACACCGTATTTACCAGCACCGCCGCCCTGTCGGCAATAACTATCTTTTTAAAATATCCCATAAGCATATATTTAAGCCCCATGGAGATATTGTCGGTATCAAATTTGTGCCGCGCAAACAGCTGCTTTAAAAGCCTGTCCGCACGCTCGATAGGCCCCGCCACAAGCTGCGGGAAAAACATGATAAAAAGCGCAAAGCGGAAATAATTTTTCTCGGCCTTGTATTCCTTTCTGTAAACGTCTATCACATATCCAAGCCCCTGAAAGGTATAAAAGGATATGCCCATCGGAAGCACTATATCAAACTCGCCAATGGGGTATTCCCGCCCCAAAAGCGCATAAAGCCTTGCAAGGCTCTCGCTTGCAAAAACCAGATATTTAAAAACAAAAAGTATGCCTATATTTATCAGTACCGCAGGCACAAGCGCCTTTTTGCCCATGCCCCTGCCTATCAAGACCCCCGCCGTGTAATTAACAAGGCTTGAAAACGCAATAAGCAAAATAAGCTCGGGCCGCCACGCCATGTAAAAAATACAGCTTGCCAGAAGAAGCATGATCCACCGCAGCTTATACGGCAGTATGTAATACAAAAGCACAACTGCGGCAAAAAATATGATAAACTGCAGCGAATTAAATAGCATCTTGCGCTGTCCTTTCGTAAGGTTTGATTTGTTACAATAAAACTCCATGCTAATTATAACTCAATTCAAAAAAAATATCAACATATAAATTTCATATACTTTGCCCATGCCGCATACACTTATATCCAAAAGGCATAGGACTGATGGTATGTGCGGAATAACGGGCTTTGCCGACCTTAACGGCAGCTTTTTAAAAAACAGGGAGGAAAACACTCGGCTGCTGCAAAAAATGCGCGGCACCATAGCCCACCGCGGCGGTGATGCGGCGGGCGAATACCTTGCGCAAAATGTCGGGCTTGCGCACGCACGTCTGACGATAAGAGGCCTTGATGCCGCAAGTGACCAGCCCATGATACGGCGGCGCGGCGAGGATGGATTTGCCATTGTCTACAACGGCGAGATATACAACACAGACGAGATAAACCGCGGGCTTGAACAGCGCGGATACCGCTTTTTGACGGGCTCCGATACGGAAACGATACTTTATGCCTATATGGAGTACGGCGCGGACTGTGTACGCCTTTTAAACGGCATTTTTGCCTTTGCTATATGGGACAGCGCAAAACAGGCGCTTTTTCTTTTCCGTGACCGCGTGGGGGTCAAACCGCTGTTTTATACGATAAAGGACGGTCTGCTCGTCTTTGGCTCGGAGCCGAAGGCTGTTTTTGCCCACCCGCTTATCGACCCCGTTATCGACGACGACAGCCTGCGCAAGGTCTTTTCCGTGCTGCCCGCCCGCACAGAGGGCGACGGCGTTTTCAAGGGTCTTAAAGAAATAAAATACGGCTGTTACGGCGTTTTTGACAAATCGGGCTTTCACGAGCGGCGGTACTGGCAGCTTGAAAGTGCGCCCCACCCCCACAGCTATCCCGAGACCGCAGAGCATCTGCGCAGCCTGATAACAAGCGCCGTGCGTGCCCAGATGGTGTCGGATGTGCCCGTATGCAGCTTTTTATCGGGCGGCCTTGACAGCTGCATAGTCACCGCTATAGCCGCAGAGTACCTTTGTGAGCGCGGACAAAGGCTCAACACCTTTTCCTTTGACTTTACGGAAAACGACCGCTACTTCAAGGCAAGCAGCTTCCAGCCCGAGCAGGACAGACCCTATGTCGAGGAAATGCTGAAGCACCACAGCCTGAACCACACCTTTTTGGAATGTGAGCAGGCCGAGCTTGCCGACTGTCTTTACAAGGCAGCGGATGCAAAGGATATGCCCGGTATGGCAGATGTCGATGCCTCGCTTTTGTATTTTTGCGGCGAGGTAAAAAAGCACAACAAGGTAACGCTTACGGGCGAGTGCGCAGACGAGATATTCGGCGGTTATCCGTGGTTTCACAGACCCGAATTTATAAACGCGGACACCTTCCCGTGGTCGGTAAATATAGATGTGCGCGAAAGCCTGTTAAATGACGGTACGGCAAAAAGGCTGAACATAAAGGAATATGTGCACGGCATCTACAAAAAGACGCTTGCCGAGGTGCCGTATCTTGACGGCGAAAGCGGCATACTGCGCCGCCAAAGGGAGATAAGCTATCTTAATTTAAAGCAGTTTATGACCACGCTTTTGTGGCGCATGGACACAATGAGTATGTACAGCGCCCTTGAAGCGCGTGTGCCCTTTGCCGACCACCGCATTATAGAATATATGTGGAATGTGCCCTTTGATATGAAATGTCCGAGAGGCGTTGTAAAGGGACTTTTAAGGGACAGCGCAAAGGGGCTTTTGCCCGAAAGGCTGCGCCTGCGCAAAAAAAGCCCCTATCCCAAGACCTACAACCCGAAATACGAGGGCATTTTAAAGGAACGGCTGACAAAAATAATAAACGACAAGGGCGCACCGCTTAACGCGATAATAGACAAAAACGCTGCCGAAAGGCTGATAAACTCGCCCGCGGAATACGGCAGGCCGTGGTTCGGACAGCTGATGAGCAGTCCGCAGATGCTTGCATACCTTATACAGGTAAATTACTGGCTGGAGAAATTCAATTATTAGACAAAAAAAGCGGTCCTTATGCCGATATGGCACAAAAACCGCTTTTTATTATTTTGTAAAACACTTTTATTTTTTAAGGTTGCCAAACAGTCCCCTTATGATATTTCTGCCCACATCGCGGCCTATCTGGCTGGCGCTGCTTCTCAGGGCGCTGGTAGCGATCTTTTCTATCATATCGCTCTTTTTCCTTGCGGCCTGTTCTCTTTCGCGTTTTTCGCGCTCGGCCTGCTTTTCGGCCTCCCTGCGCTCGCGCTCCTCTATGCGCTCCTGCTCCTTGCGCTGTTTTTCGGCCTCTTTTTCCTCAAGCGCCTGCTGCTTTGCTTCCTCCTTGCGGCGAAGTTCCTCCTCCTTTTCCCTTTGGGCGGCTGCGGCTGCCTCGTCCGCCATGCCTTTAAGGCTCTCGTAGGCGCTTACATTGTCCACCGACTCCTTGTATTTTATATAAAACTCGCTTGATGTGATGATATTCCGCCTTTTTTGCTCGTCCACAGGGCCGATAAAGCTCATAGGCGGCAGGATAAAGGCTCTTTGCACCACCTGCGGCGCACCGCTCTCGTCCAGGAATGACACAAGCGCCTCGCCCGTACCGAGCAGGCTGATAACATCCGCCGTATTGAAATCGGGGTTGGTGCGGAAGGTATCTGCGGCCACCTTAACGGCCTTTTGGTCTGCGGGCGTAAATGCACGCAGCGCGTGCTGTATGCGGTTGCCCAGCTGTGCAAGTATGCTGTCGGGGATATCCGCGGGACTTTGCGTGATAAAGTATATACCTATGCCCTTGGAGCGGATAAGCCTTATCACCTGCTCTATTTTATCCAGCAGCGCCTTTGGTGCATCCTTGAAAAGCAGGTGTGCCTCGTCAAAGAAAAACGCCATGCGCGGCTTGTCCATATCCCCAACCTCGGGGAAGGTCTCGTAAAGGTCGGTGAGCATCCACAAAAGGAAGGTCGAATACAGCTTGGGGTTGTTGCCCAGCTTTACACAGTCCAACACATTTATAATGCCGCGGCTGTTGATATTGGTGCGCACAAAGTCCTTTATGTCAAGGTCGGGCTCGCCGAAGAAAATATCTCCGCCCGCATCCTCCAGCGACAGCAGAGAGCGCACTATGGTACCCACAGTTGCCTTTGAAACATTGCCGTATTCAAACTGCAGGTCCTTGGCATTGTCGCCCACATACTGCAATATTGCCTTCAAGTCCTTTATATCTATAAGCAAAAGCTGCATATCGTCCGCAACACGAAAGGCAATGTCAAGCACACCCTGCTGCGTATCGTTAAGCCCAAGCAGACGCGCAAACAGCGTAGAGCCCATAGCGGACACGGTCGTCCTGACGGGCACGCCCTTTTCGCCGTATATATCCCAGAACATAACGGGGTATTCCTTAAAATCAAACGGTACGTCAACGCGGGTCTTTTCAAGCTGTGACGTTATTTTGTCACTTTGCACGCCCGCCTGTGCGATACCGCTGACATCGCCCTTTATATCCACCATAAATACAGGTACGCCTATGTCGCTGAAGGCCTCCGCCATAACTTTAAGGCTGACCGTCTTGCCCGTACCCGTTGCACCCGCGATAAGGCCGTGTCTGTTTGCCATCCTCGGGTCAAGATAAATGGGTGTTTCGCCTGTTGCTATCCATAATTTGCCGTCTTGTGTATACATAAAAGACTCCTCCCGTTTATTTTGGTTTTACCGATCTGATAAATACATTATACAACAAAAAACCGCAAAATGCAATAAGGGCTTGTTATTTATTGACAAACCTTATTTGACATTTTCATCTGTCCGTGCTATAATTTTAACAACAAACAAATCCGATGATCGTACCCGCACTTACTTCGGGGCGGTCATTTATTGGCACAATTTAAAAGGAGGCAGCAGTTATGGCAGCAAACATCGACATCAACACTATCAAGGACGCGGTTATCAAGCTTTCGCAGGACGAGGGCAGCAAGGAGGCCTTTGCACAGGACCCCGTTAAGGCGGTAGAGAGCCTTTTGGGCGTAGACCTGCCCGACGAGCTGATAAACAACATCATCAGTGCCGTTAAGGAAAAAACAGCGGGCAAGGACATAAACGACATTATCAAAATGTTCGACGAAAACAAGGGTCTTATCGACAAGGTAAAGGATCTTTTCACCAAGAAATAAAAAAACTGCCGCATCACAGACCAAAAGGCCTGCGGTGCGGCAATTTTTATTGCAGCCGATCCGTCTAAAGGCAAATATGCCAAGGACACCTTCAAGGTAAAAAATTTCAAAGGTCAATGCCGCGTTTTAGTTGCGAAAATTATTGATATGCCAATATTTTTTTGGTATAATAATAAAAGATAAATTTATTATTTGGAGGAATACGGTGTGGAATCAAAGATATTGACCGGAGTATTTGCTTTTATGTTGGTACTTACAATGCTTATGTCCGGTGCAAAGTTTCATATAGATATTTGCTACAGCGATAACGAATATTCCGGTCAGGCGACAATGTATTACGCGCATGATAACCAAGAATTTGACGAAAGCCGCAGTATATACACATATGTTGATGACGGAAAGGCTGTTTTTAACTATGATAAGGGATATGACAGATTATTTGTTGTCCCCAACCGGCAAAACGGCACAAGTGTACGGATAAAAGCGATAAAGCTCAAGCTTAATAATATTTCGCTGTACACCGTTAAGGGTGATAAGCTTAATGAATGGGCGTATGCAAATAAGGATGAAAATACGGCCGTATACGAAAACGGTATGCTTACGCTGAATTACAGCGAGCTTAATCCTTATCCGCGTCTTATATTTGCAGACGAATTTCTTTTACAGATAAAGAAAACACAGGAAAGCTCTGCAATATATTTAATTGCGGCATCGGTCGCTTTTTCAGTTTTATTTATATTACTGCTGACTGCGGCAGAGATATTTTTGGACAAACATCCGAAGCATAAGGCCTTTTTAAAAAAGCATTTTGCAAAAATAGCGTTCAATACGGCATTGTTACTGCTGCTTTTTATGTCTATGCGCTGCTTTAACGGATATATGCTGGCAGTAGATTACGAAACGGATCTCAGCGGCAGTAATTCGACCGTATATTACGACTATGACGATGACGGATTTAAAGAATTAAATTCCACATACACAAAGATAGACTCTCTCACAGGCCAAAATCCGTTTTTTACGGTAAGCGACGTAGAGGGGCTGCGTATAGTACCGAACCGCGCGGTGGACAAGCTGGCAAAAATAAAGTCTTTGCAGCTCTTCCATGAGGGTGTACAAATAAAAAACTATACGCCGTCCGAACTAAAAGAAAAATATTTGGAAAAAAGCGAAGATGTGCTTCTTGAGGACAACAGTATAGTGGTGGAAAATTCCTCCAAGCAAGAGGCTTTCCCCATCATTGAGTTTAACAGGCGCTTTTTGGATGAACTTAACCGTTCGTCGGCCTTGGTATTGTTTATTGATATTGCAAAAACAATAGGATATTTTGCCCTTATGCAGTTGTGTTTACTTGCATATTCATTGGGCAAAAAGAACGGGCAAAAATATCTTACAAAGAAAAAAGGCGGTGCGATACCCTTTGTTTTCACGGTATTGACCGTACTTTTTGCAATACTTGAATTAAAAGCCTTGGTATACGTTTCTGTGCTGCCCATGCTGCTGTTCGGACTTTATGCGTTCGGCGCATACGATAAACTGCGCATTGGCAAAACCATTGTGTATGCGCCGCTGTGTACGCTGTTGTCGGCCGTTTTGCTTTTTAATATGAACAGCGGTATTTTTGCAGCCCAAAAATATTTTGTATTTGCTTTTTGGTCCTGTACCCTGCTTGCATTATCGGCGTTTTGTTATGTATACAGCATGGAGCGTTTCAGCGGAAATATGGCCAAGGATGCACACGGGCATATCGAAAGTATTGCGGGCATATTTGTAAAAACATTTGCGGCAGTATTTATATATGAGTATATAAAAATAAATATGCAGATGGAATACAACTCATTTGCGTATATTACCGAAATGATGCTCGGTGATGTGATAGCGCTTAATTTGATGCTGATATTTGCGGCAGTATGTACAATATACGGGCTTGTTGGCAAAAGGCTGACAAACGTTGTGTTCTTTACAGTTTATGTTATCAATCTGCTGGGAAATATGATAAAGCTCACCTACCACAACACAATGCTTACGCCCGCAGACTTTTTGGAAATAAAGGATGCCTTTTCCATTGCCCCGACTATTATGGGAAAACCGCTTTGGTATATTTTTCTTGCGGTGCTTGCGGCGGCTCTGGCTGCATTACTGATAAATATAAAAAAGCTTATCGTAAAAATAAAGCCCATGCCGTATTTGCCGTGTTTTTTTATATCGGTCATGCTGATGCTTGTTTTGGGCAGCGCAATAATAAAGGGTGAATACACAGATATAAACGTATGCGACAAACCGTATATTGATGAAATAACAGCGGAAAGGACAAACGGTCCCGCCATATATAATATGTTTAAGATCATCCATATACCCGATATGGTTATAAAGCCACCCAAGGATTATAACGAGCAAACCGTAAAAGAAATATCGGCAGAGTTTGAAAAGGACAAGGCCAGAACCGACAATATAAGGCCAAATGTTATCTGCATACTTGCGGAGTCCTACATGGATCTTAACAGCGTGCAGGGATTGGAGTTTAATAAAGATACTATACCGTTTACGCGCGAACACGGATTTATAAATATGATCTCACCGCGTTACGGCGGCTATACGGCTGCTGTTGAGTATGAGGTCCTTACGGGTATGACGCTTGCATTTTATCCTCCGTCGGTAATACCGTATACCGCATATTACAACAATGAAAGCCGTCCCGTACCTTCCGTACCGCTGACCTTTAAGGATAACGGCTACAAGACCTACGCCATACATCCCAACACGGCCAATTTTTACAGCCGTGATAAAGCCTATGCCATGATGGGCTTTGACGAATATTGGGCCATTGATAAATTTAACGGTGCGGAGCAGGTAAAAAACAATTTTGTCAAGGACAGCGAATTGGCCGATAAAATAACAGAGATCATAGATGACAACGATACCCCCGTATTTACCTTTGGTATAACTATGGAGTCCCATGCCACATCGGACACCCGTTTTGACGAGACCACCTTTGAAGTAGACGGTGAACTTTCATCGGCCGAAAGAGAGGATCTGATACAGGAAGCAGAGGCTTACCGCGATACCGACAGGATGATAGAAAAGCTGTGCAGCTATATTGACACCTGCGAGGAGCCGACTATACTTTATGTGTTTGGCGACCATCTGCCGCCGCTTTCGGTTTTCGGCAATCTTGCCTATATAAATGATGTAAACAACAAATACAGCACCGTGGCTCTTTGTCATTGCAATTATAAAGATGTTGAGCTAAAAGACAGGACGACCCCGAATTATATTGCCGCGCAGATGGTGGTCGATTCGGGTGTGCCGCACAGCTCGTACTTTGATTATATTTACGGACTTCGCGACAGGATACCGATACTGCACCGTGATTTTATCGTGATAGACAAGGATAATAACGAAGATCTGCGCAGGTACTATATGGTGCAATACGATCTGATGTTTGGCAAGCAATGGTTCTACGGTAAATAAGCCAAGGCCCCTGTCCTGCTGATACAGCCGGCCGACAGTAAAGCCGCCGTCGGGCGGAAATTTTCCGCAGCTGTATCCGCCGATTGCCGACACGATCTTGCGCATACTGCGTTTTCTTGCTTCAATATGTTTTTGGCGCAAATTTCACTTGATATTTACACGGTTTTTTAGTATAATGTAGGTTGAAGATATTAATAACAAAACGAGGTTTTCGTAAATGAAAGAATTGTTCAGCCTGGACGGCAAGCTGTACAAATACTGCACTTTTTTGTGCGATATACTTGTACTGACACTTTTGTGGACGGTATGCAGCATACCCCTTATCACAATAGGCGCATCCACTACCGCGATGTACTATGTGCTTACACGCCTGCTTTCGGGGCGTGAGGGCTACATCAGCAAGGACTTTTTCAAAAGCTTTAGGCAAAACTTTATACAGGCCACCTTTTTGACGCTGCTTATTTTCGGTGCGGCATGGCTGATATATTTTAATATTGCCAACCTGCAAAAGGGCTCGCTGCTTTTGGGCGTGCAGTTTGTGCTTTGCTACGAGCTTATAATAGTCATTATTTATATTTTCCCCGTGCTTTCAAGGTTTAACATGAAAAGCTTTCAGCTGATACAAACTTGTATATTTATGGCAAACAGGCACCTGCTTACGACAATAACCTGCTTTGTGCTGTTTATATCGTTTATAGCGCTTTGTATGTATCAGCCGTTTTTGATAGTGGTCGCAGCGGGCTTTTACGGCTGGCTGACATCGCTGATGTTTATGAAGCTTTTCAGGAAATACCTGCCCAAGATGGACACCAGCCTTGAATACACCAACGCCGAGCTTGGCGAAATGGAGGATGCACAAAAAGCGGACAAAACAGTTGACGATACAGATATGACGAATAAAGAGGGATAATTATGTATAACAAGCCTATCATTCACGCAGTCGGTTCCAAAAGAGAATTTTTTGACGAAAATGACCCCGTAATAACGGGTTTTATGGAATGTATCGGGGATCTGCTGGAAATACCCGAGGTAAAGCAGCTTGATAAATTCCATCAGCACTGCAATACCTCGCGTTTGCAGCATTGTCTCAGCGTAAGCTACTACAGCTACCGCATTGCCAAAAAGATCGGCGCAGACCCGCGCGAGGCTGCAAGGGCAGGGCTTTTGCACGACCTGTTTCTTTACGATTGGCGCACCAAGAAAACACCCGAGCACCACGCCTTTTATCATCCAAAGGCGGCGCTTGAGACCGCAAAGCGCATAACAGAGCTTACAACAACGAAGAACGCGCCATACTCGAGCATATGTGGCCGCTTTATCACGGTATGCCCTCCACTAAGGAGTCCGTGGCGGTGACTATGGCGGATAAGTACGCCGCCTCTATCGAGGTAGTATGTCAATGGAGCCTTCTGGCCTTAAGAAAGCTTCATCTTGTACGCAGCTGATTTAACAGCTATGAAAAACAAAAAGATAAAATTTGTACTGCTTGTCGGCGTAATATTATTGCTTTTATCGGGCATAAACATATACAAGGACTACTTCGCCGAAGGCTTGATAATGGAATTTATAGTTGATTATGACGGTTGTGGCGAGGAATATTTTTATATCGAGCGCACGGACGGCAAGGAATATCTGGGTTTTATGCGCGGATACCGTAAGTGCGGCAAAGGCGCACCGTATCTTAGTGAAATGGCGGTCAGTTTCAGTCAAGTAGACCTGCAAAGCAGTGTCGAACTGACAAAGGACGAATACCGCACTTTTCTACGCAGTATACACAAGCTGCGTTCATCGGGTCTTTGCGAAGTGCCCTATGATTTTACATACAGCGCAAATGACAACAACGAGTATTTCATAAAATACAGAGGCAAGTTTTACAGCGATAATCCGCTGTATTTTGAAAAAACGGAGGCTCTTTGGCGCAAATACAAAAATCCCGTGACAAAGTTTATATACAACGCCGAACAAGACGTGAACTTCTCGGCGCAAAGTGCATATTTTGATATATACTCAAAGGCAAAAGAAATATTACGCACAAGAGACCATAAATACAGATATGGCAGCTGACCGGATTGCTTCGCCCTTTTGACACGGAGCAGCCTTTTATTTTGGAGGTACCCGAAATGGGTTTAAGAACACAGATAGAAACGGTAAAAAAGAAAGACCCCGCGATAAAATCCTCGCTGGAGGTCATTCTTTACCCCAGCTTCTGGGCTATGGTATTCCACGGCGGAGCGCATAGATTATACAAGCATAGGCATTATTTCCTTGCAAGGCTTGTATCGCAGATATCCCGCGGCTTTACAGGCATAGAGATACACCCCGGCGCAACACTCGGCGAGGGCGTATTTATAGACCACGGTATGGCGGTCGTTATAGGCGAGACCTGCGAGATAGGCGATAATGTCACTATCTATCAGGGCGTTACCCTCGGCGGTACGGGCAAGGACGTGGGCAAGCGTCACCCCACCGTCGGCAGCAATGTGCTGATAGGCGCAGGCGCAAGGGTGCTGGGTCCCATAAATATAGGCGATAATTCCAAAATAGGCGCAGGCAGCGTCGTGCTTGACGATGTGCCGCCCTACGCTACCGTCGTGGGCGTACCCGCAAGGGTGGTAAGGATGAATTACGATAACTGCCCGTCCGATACCCTCGACCAGCTGCATATCCCCGACCTTGTCGAGCTTCAGATAGAAGAAATGCATGGCAAGATACGCGAGCTTGAGCTTATGCTTGAAAGCGAGAAAAGCAAGCACAAGCTCAAGGATAAAAAGAAAAATAAGCATAAGGACAATAAAAACAACAAGGAGTAACCATGAAGATCTACAACACACTTACACGCACAAAAGAAGAATTTGTCCCCATGGAGGCGGGCAAGATCAAAATGTACGTTTGCGGTCCCACCGTATACGACTATATCCACATCGGCAATGCACGCCCCTACGTTATTTTTGACACTATCCGCAGATATTTTGAGTACAAGGGCTACAGCGTAAACTATGTACAGAATTTCACCGATGTTGACGACAAAATAATCAAGCGTGCCAACGAGGAAGGGGTCGAGTCCACCGTTATCTCCGAGCGCTATATAAAAGAGGCGTTAAAGGATGCCGCAGGCCTTAATGTGGAGCCCGCGACCAAAAACCCCAAGGTGACCGAGGAAATGGACCATATAATCGAAATGGTGCAGACCCTTATCGACAAGGGTCACGCCTACGAGGTGGACGGCACTGTATTTTTCGACACCAAGTCCTTTGACGGCTACGGCAAGCTGTCGGGCAAAAATATCGACGACCTTATGGCGGGCGCAAGAATAGACGTTGACGACAACAAGAAAAACCCCACCGATTTTGTGCTCTGGAAACCTAAAAAAGAGGGCGAGCCCGCATGGCAGTCCCCCTGGGGCGAGGGTCGTCCCGGCTGGCATATCGAATGCTCGGTAATGGCAAAGAGATACCTTGGCGACACCATCGACATACACGCGGGCGGCGAGGACCTTATCTTCCCCCACCACGAAAACGAGATCGCGCAGAGCGAGGCCGCAAACGGCGTGCCCTTTGCACGCTACTGGATGCACAACGGCTTTATCAACATAGACAATATAAAAATGAGCAAGTCGAAGGGCAATTTCTTTACTTTAAGAGAGATTGCGGCGGAGTTTCCCTATGATGTGGTGCGTTTCTTTATTTTAAGCGGCCACTACAGAAGCCCCATCAACTTCTCGCGCGAGCTTATGACCGCAGCTGGCACCAGCCTTGACAGGATCAAAAACTGCGCAAAATCCCTTGATTTTATCGTAAAGAACACACAGGGCGAAATGACCGCCGAGGAAAAGGAGCTTTCCGCACAGGCTGATGCCTTCCGCGTTCAGCTTGAAACGGCTATGGAGGATGATTTCAACACCGCAGATGCCGTTACCGCCATTTTTGATTTGGTTTCCTTTGCCAACAAAAATGTAAAAGAGACCTCGTCAAAGGCCTTTGCGGAGGATATTTTAAACAAGCTTTTGACCCTTTGCAACATTCTGGGCATCAAGCCCCTTGAAGCCGAGGAAAAGGGCGATACCGCCAAAATAGAGGAGCTTATCGCAAAGCGCACGGAGGCCAAAAAGGCAAAGGATTTTGCCACAGCCGACGCTATCCGCGCAGAGCTGCTTGAAATGGGCGTTGTTATCGAGGATACACGCGCGGGGGTACGCTGGTCGTATGCAAAATAAAATTGACCCAAAGGAATATTCACCGCTTGCCCTTGCGTATATGGGCGATGCGGTCTTTGATATTTTAGTGCGGGGCTATATCCTCGCAAAGGGCAATATGCCCGCAAACAAGCTTCACAAAATTGCCAAGGGCTATGTAAATGCAGCATCGCAGGCCAAAATGTATATGCACCTTGAACAAATAGCCACCGAGGAGGAGCTTGCCGTGCTTAAACGCGGCAGAAACGCCAAAAGCTATACCACAGCCAAAAACCAGAGCGTGACCGATTACCGCCACGCCACGGGGCTGGAGGCGCTGTTCGGTTATTTGTATTTAAAGGGTGACAGGGACAGGATAGATGAGCTGTTTACGGCCTGTCTTGCCGTAATTGAATAGTCCGACAAAAGAAAGGAGCGCCGACAATGGACAATCAAAAGAAAAACAAGGTCAAAGCCACCGTTATAGAAGCATTAGCCTCGTTCATCTGTCTTTTTCTGATAATACTGATCTTCTACACAGAAAGGATGGGATACAAGCTATACATTTTCGGTTTGATAAGGGCATCGTCGGAGCTTGCGGTATGGATAGCTATAATATCCCGTTTATCGACCTATTTAAGCAACTATGTAATGGGTGATGCTGCAACAAAGAAAAAATCTCTCAATGCCGCAGCGGCGTTATTTGTTGTTTTTGCCATATTTGAGGCCTTCTGCCTTTCAATGAGCTATCACCAGATGAAGGCTCCCAAGCAGGTCATATCAAATCCCGATGACACCGAGGTATTTATCATGGAGTACACGGAGCGTTTGCTCCCCAATTCTCCCGAATACAGCTATATAAAAATATACCAGAAGCACAATATATTTGTGGAGGAGCTGGGCACGGTGGATCACTTTGATTTTTCCGAGCTTTCACCGCTTGAAAACGGTATGTGCAGCTACAGCTACGACCACACGCGAAGTGCATTTACACTATACATAAAAGGAGTACACGAGCAGTACCGCCGAACCTATATCCTGACCCACTGACAAGACCGAAGGGTCAGCGGAAGCACTGACATAAGACCATGGAACGAAAGAAATTTACAAAAAAGACATACAGCCGCGGCAAACACGGCTTTGACGAAAAAGATAACGAATTTATCGAAGAAAGCAGTAATTTAGAGGGCAGAAACCCCGTGCTGGAGGCACTCAACCACGACCGCCCCATTGACAAGATACTTGTTAAAAAGGGCGAGATAGAGGGTACCTTAAAGGTCATTGTTGCAAAGGCGCGTGAAAAGGGTATCCCCGTGCAGGAGATAGACAAGCACAAAATGGAGCAGATATCCGTAAGCCACAACAACCAGGGTGTTATTGCGGTCTGCCCCGCCTACGAATACTGCGATGTAAGCGACATCCTGCAAAACGCAAGGGACAAGGGCGAGCAGCCGCTTATCGTGATACTGGACGAGATAACCGACCCGCACAATCTGGGTGCGATAATCCGTACCGCCGAATGCTGCGGCGCACACGGCGTTATCATACCCAAAAGGCGCTCTGTCGGCCTTACGGCCATAGTCGGCAAGACCTCTGCGGGCGCTGTTGAATATATGCCCGTGGCGCGGGTAACAAACCTTGCGCAGACCATTGACGAGCTTAAAAAGCAGAATATCTGGGTCGCCTGTGCCGATATGGACGGACAGGACTACTACAAGGCACCCCTTGACGGCGCTTTGGCCATAGTTACAGGCAGCGAGGGCAAGGGTGTCAGCCGTCTTATAAAGGACAAATGCGATTTTATTGTTGGTATACCCATGCTTGGCAGGATACAGTCGCTTAATGCGTCGGTGTCGGCAAGCATAATCTTATACGAGGCTCTGCGCCAAAGACGAGGTAACAAAAAATGAACAACAACTACCTGCTTGTAGACGGGTACAACATAATTTTTGCGTGGGACAAGCTTAAAAAGCTGGCCGATGACAACCTTGACCACGCCCGCGAAAAGCTTATCAACATATTGAGCAATTATCAGGGCGTTAAAAAATGCGAAATTATAATCGTATTTGACGCTTACATGGTAAAGGGCGGCGCGGGCAGCGTTATCAGGCAGGGCAATGTGTATGTCGTTTACACCAAGGAGGCCGAGACCGCCGACAGCTACATAGAGCGCACTACTGCCCTGTTAAGCAAAAACGAGGATGTCTTGCCCTTTGCAAAGCACGGCGATGATGCACCAAAGGTAAAAAACAGCATCCGTGTTGCGACCTCGGACGGGCTGGAGCAGGTAATAATCATGAGCCAGGGGGCTGTGCGCGTTTCCGCAGGCGAGCTTTACGAGGAGGTCAGGCTTGCCAAGCAGCACATACGCGGGCATATAGAGCGTCAGCGGCCTGTCAAAAACAATATGCTTATCGACAATCTCGACCCCGAGGCTGCCGAGTGGCTTGAAAATTTAAGGAGAGAGAAGTAACAAAGTTGGTAGATGCAATTTACAAAAGATTTTCCGAGACCGACGACAACAAGCTGGTCATACTTGCAAGGGACGGCGACCCTGCGGCGCAGGAATTTCTTATCGAGAAATACAAGAAAATGGTGCGCATAAAGGCGCGTGGATATTACATAATGGGCGGTGACAGCGAGGACATTATCCAAGAGGGAATGATAGGCCTGTACAAGGCGATACGCGATTTTGACGAGACCAAGCAGGTCAATTTTTTCAGCTTTGCGGCGCTTTGCATCACACGCCAGATACACACGGCAATAAAATCGGCCAACAGGCAAAAGCACATACCGCTTAATTCGTCGCTCAGCCTTGACCGCGCCGTATACGAGGAAAACGAGGATTTTACCTATCTTGAGACCCTTGCCAACAGCGAGGTGACAAACCCCGAAAGCCTGATAATCAGCAGCGAAAACAAGACCGAGCTGGAAAAGCGCATAGGCAGCAGCCTGAGCGATCTGGAAAAGCGTGTGCTGTTTTTATACCTGCGCGGCAAAAGCTATGTGGAGATAGCGGGCATAATAGCCAAGGACGAAAAGAGCATAGACAACGCCCTGCAGCGCATAAAAAAGAAAGTGACAAAAATACTGAACGCACAAGAGGGATAGGATAATGGCAAAAGAGGTTAAGACAAACGCAATGCGCATACTTGACAAAAACAAGGTCAGCTACCGCATAAACACCTACGAGTGTGAGGAGTTTCATGACGGCGTAAGCATTGCACAAATGCTGGGACAAAGCCCCAACATGACGTTTAAAACGCTTGTTACGCAGGGCAAAAGCAAAAATTTCTTTGTTTTTGTTATCCCCGTCAACAGAGAGATAGATCTGAAAGCTGCGGCGGCCAGCGTGGGCGAAAAATCGGTGGAAATGATACACGTCAAGGATATAAACAAAATAACGGGCTATATCCGCGGCGGCTGTACGCCGATAGGCATGAAAAAGCAGTTTGTTACGGTGGTGGATAACACCGCAAAAAACTTTGACGAGATAATAATAAGCGGCGGGCGCATAGGCTCGCAGATTTTTCTTGCACCCGACGACCTGGTAAAGGTAACGGGCGCAAAATATGACGATATACTTGCATAAAAAAACCGCGGCATTAAGCCGCGGGATTTTTTTTATCAGTTGCCGATAAGGTAACGCTTGAATGCGTCCACATCGATACAGTTGACAAGAGCAGTCTTCTGGGAGATCTTGCCCTCTTTAACAAGTGCAGCCAGATGGAAGTCAAGTGTCTGCATACCTGCGGACTGGCTTGTCTGCATGGTCGAGGAGATCTGGTGAGTTTTATCCTCACGGATCATGTTTCTGATAGCATCGTTTACTACAAGAACCTCAAGTGCAGCCATACGTCCGTGGCCGTCCTTAAGCGGTACAAGACGCTGTGTAACAACGCCCTCAAGTACCATAGCCAGCTGTGTTCTAACCTGCTGTCTTGCGTGCGGAGGGAACGAGTCGATAACACGGTTGATGGTAGAAGCAGCACCGATAGTATGCAGTGTCGAGAATACCAAGTGACCTGTCTCGGCTGCGGTAAGGGCAACGGAGATAGTCTCGTTATCACGCATCTCACCTACGAGGATAACATCGGGGTCCTCACGCAGAGAACCGCGCAGCGCATTTTCAAAGGACAGTGTATCTGTACCGACCTCACGCTGGTTTACGATACAAAGCTGATGGTTATGTACATACTCTATAGGGTCCTCTATAGTGATGATATGCTCACGTCTTGTACGGTTTATCTGGTTGATGATCGCAGCCAGAGTTGTTGACTTACCCGAACCTGTAGGACCGGTAACAAGTACCAGACCCTTTTTAAGGCTTGCGAAGTGACGTGCAACGGGAGGAAGGCCCAACTCGTCAATTGTAAGTATCTTTGAAGGAAGGACACGGAATACACCGCCAAAGCAGCCCTTCTGCTTGTAGATATTTGCTCTGTAACGTGTTGTTGTTTCGTCCTCGTACGCGAAGTCAAGCTCACCCATGTTCTCAAGGTAGGAGATCTGGAAATCGGTAAGGATGGAGAACAAAATACTCTTTGTCTCGTCCGGTGTCATTACGGGATAGTTTTCTATATTTGTAAGTTCACCGTGTAAACGCATTTTCGGCTGAGTACCTACTGTGATATGAAGGTCACTCGCGCCCGAATCTCTCGCCTTTGCAAGCAAGTCTATCATAGCTTCAATCATTGGTTTATACCCCCTAAAATAAATTCTTTAAAATTATACAGAATATGTTGCTCTTACCAGCTCGTCTACCGAGGTCTTGCCGCTTAAAACGTGTGCCTTACAGTCCTCACGCAGTGTGACCATACCCTCTTCGATAGCAGTCTGCTTGATAACAGCCGCATCCTCGTTTCTGTTTATCATGGCTTTTATCTTACCCGATACAAGGAATACCTCGTGGATACCCATACGTCCTTTATAGCCTGTATTGCCGCATTCGGGACAGCCAACAGCCCTGTACAGCTCTACATCCTCTTTTAATTCAAGGAATTCTTTCTCGGCCTCATCGGGAACATATTTTTCTTTACAATGTACGCAAAGCTTCTTAACAAGACGCTGTGCGATAACGCCTACGGTAGAGTCGGCAACCATGTACGGCTCTATACCCATATCCACCAGACGTCCAACGGCACCGACAGCATCGTTGGTATGGATGGTCGAAAGCACAACGTGACCTGTGATAGCGGCCTTAACAGCTATCTGTGCAGTCTCATCGTCACGGATCTCACCTATCATGATAACGTCGGGGTCCTGACGCAGGATAGAACGAAGGGCTGCGGCAAATGTCATGCCCGCCTTTGCATTAACCTGTACCTGGTTAAGACCGTCAAGCTTGTACTCAACGGGGTCCTCAACCGTAACCGTATTTATGGTGGCATCGTTTACCTCGGAAAGAACCGAGTAAAGCGTTGTGGACTTACCGGAACCGGTAGGGCCGCAAACAAGGATGATGCCGTTGGGTGATTTGATCATGCTCTTGAAGAACTTGAGGTTGGTCTCGCTCATACCAAGCTGATCTATGGAAAGGACGGTACCGATACCGCCCAGGACTCTGATAACGATCTTTTCGCCGTATACAGTAGGAAGTGCCGATACACGCAGGTCGACCTGACGGCCTTCCATCTTGTACTCGATACGACCGTCCTGCGGGATACGCTTTTCGGCAATATCCATACCGGACATGATCTTGATACGGGCGGAAAGGTTACCGTGAGCAGCAGCCTTTATTTCCATTTTTTCCACCATCTGACCGTCAATTCTCATTCGGATGCGCGTAACGTCCTTCTGAGGCTCGATATGGATATCGGAGGTACCGGTCTTGATAGCGGTCTCGATAACATTATTAACAAATTTAACGATAGGTGCGTTGTCGATCTCGCTTTTAAGCTGATCGCCAAGATCCACCTGCTCCATCTCGGTCTCGTCAAACTCGGAGAACTCCTGGTTTACGGACTCGGATGCTTCGTCACTTTCCTCACCGGAGTACCACTGAGGTATGTGAGTTTCAATATCCTCCTGTGTGGCAAGCACAAACTTAACGGGCTTGCCCGATTTAACACGGATATCATCCGACAGGAAGAAGTTCATGGGGTCGATAGTTGCGACCACAATACCCTTTTCTGTCAGGTCGATAGGCAATACGGTATGCTTTTCGCAATAATCCATTTTAAGCAGCGCCGTAGCCGCAGGATTGGGCTCCAGCTTGCCTATCTCGACATACTCGACCTTCAGACGACCCGCAAGGATACGCATAAGGTCGGTTTCCTGGATATAGCCAAGCTCTATAAGTGTATCACCTAATTTTTTGCCCTTTTGCTTTTGGATTTTAAGGGCGTATTCCAGCTGGTCTACGGTGATAAGACCGTTCATAAGCAAAAGCTTACCTATAGGAATATTTTTCTGTCCCTGCGGACCGCCCATTGGCATTCCCATATAAATCACTTCCTGTTTTTATTTTTATTTAGGGGCGCTTGCGCGCCCCCATTTTGGTGTTTATTAATTTTGTGATACCTTTTTATCATTTAGGTGAAACACTGACATCGGGTATTGAATAACCGCCGTTTTCTATCTGGAAGGTGTACTCTTTGCTTTCGCCGGCAGCAATGGTATCGTCCGATGAAATGTTGAACGAACTTGCATGCTTCGAATCGCCGCTGAACTGCCAGTAATTTACCTTGTGTTTTCCGTCGAATGTTATGGTACCCGTCCAGCCGTTTACCGTCGAAGAACCGTTATTTGTAATTACCAGCTTCAACTCACCCGAATTATCGTTCCACTTGTTTACTTCTATGAAGCCTGCACTGAGGGCTGAAACTACCTCACCTTCTACTACATAGTAGAAGCCGCTTATAGCCGCCACATTGTCACCTGCGTTGAACGTACCGGAAACATCACCTGCAAACGAAACATTCTTGCCGGACAATGTACCTTCGGAAACCGACTTAGGCTCCTGAGGCAATGTCAATGTACCTGTCCAATGATCTCCCGTAACAAGTGCAGCGGATGTAGAACCTATAATATTACCCGTAACGGTAGTTGTACCGTCACCGTTGTCGGTTCTGCCCGTCTCGGTAAACTTCATTGTAAGATCCTGAGTTATAGGATCGTGAGTCATCCAGTTTGCAGGCTTGGACTCGTAAACAGTACCGCCCTGGATCCAGATGTCTGTAATAGGTGTGTTCTTAATGCTGTTATAATCCTTACTGTATGCCGTTGACTCCGACCATGAAACAGTCTTACGGATGTAGAGCGACTCACCCTTGTTTACGGTTGCCGCTGTATCGCCGCTTATACTGTTAGCGGTAGAATATTCATACGGAACCTTCCAGCACCACTGTACGTTGCTGTCCTTATTTATGGTATCATAGTGGATATTTACCGACATAGGCGGATTATCCTCATCCTTAGCCATTGTGAGCTGTACAAGGTATGTAAACGAGCCGTCCTTAGGCAGGGTCTCGCCCGATACCTGAAGCTTAAATCTGTGTCCGTCGCTTGAAGGCACTATGGTCGCGGTACCCGAGCCGTCCATTGCACAGGATGTCTGTGAAGCCGCGGGAAGGATCTCCGTTGCGTCGGTTACCCATATCTCATTGCTCTCCTTGGGCGTTGTAACGGTAACGGTGGTGCTTGCTGTAGGCTTCATCGTTATCGAAAGACTTGCACAGGGATTGCCGTTTACAACATTGTAGGTTATCGCACTCGGCTCAAATACAACATCATCGTTATATGCAGCCTTTGTAAGCTTAATGGTTATCGGTATCTCCACGGGGTCGCTCTCGCTTGTTATGTCGGAGCTGCCCAGAAGCATAACGCTTGAACCCGATGTACCCTTTCTTGCGCTGATACCACCGCCGCCGCCCGATACGGAAACAACGCTGTATGTCTCTTCACCGAATACAAAGCTGAATTCCTGTACGACCGAGCCGAGGGGCTTTGTGCCCGCATTTGTCAGTGTGATGGTATCGCTTATAAGGTAGCTGCCGTCGGGCTGCTCCTGAGGAGTGGGAACGCTGGAGGTATTGGTCCTGCCCCATTTGAATACGGGTGAAGGCTCTGTGCCTTCGTCCTCACCTTCGCCACCGCCACCGCCGCCGGCACCACCGCCGCCTCCGCCGCCGGCACCACCACCGCCGCCGGGTGTATAATCCACGACTGTTTCCTCGGGCATCTTATATTTTACTGCCGCACCCATAAAGCCCGGCTCAACAGCGTCAAACTTTATGTTATGTGTATTGTGCGGTGTCATTGTAATTGTTGTGTAGTAGTTGGTAATGTAGCCGCCGTTGGGGTTCCATACGTTTGCCCATTGGGTTGCCGTGATACCCTTTGCATCCACCGATGCAAAATAGGTATCTACCTTCTTTTTGGTGAACACGCCAAGGTCTACCTCTATCCTGGAGTATCTGTTGTCCGTGTCCATATCCCTGCCCGTAAACACAGCTATCATCCTGTCCTTACGCGGAAGGGTCTTTGAGGTAAGTGTTACCTCACCCAAAGCGCCCGGTGAGTGGAGCATAATGTCGCCCTTGGGATCGCTGTAGATATAGTAATAATCGTTATCGGATGTATTTACGCCATCCAGACCGATTATTTCCATTTCCTTGGCATTTGCCAAATGCGCCCTGATGGACTGTATCGTGTTATCCACTGCCGCCTGGCGGTTGCTGTTATCATGAAGATGCAGCGAAATATTGTTGCTTGATGTCAAAAATGTGTATATACCGCTCATGATAAGTGACAATATCATAAGTGATATAAGCAGCTCGACAAGTGTGAAGCCCTTGTTGTCCTTTAAGGCCGCGGGGCTTTTTAAATTTTTAAGAAAACTCATAAAATACCCCTTTCTTTACGGTGTATCCGTAGGCTTTTCAACAAAAACTTCCAGATTCGTGCCTTCGTCCGATATTTTCCAACAGTTGAATGTCTTGCCTGCCACAGTCACGTTTATCGACTGATAATTCGGCTTGCTCGGATCCGACTGCCTGTTTGCAACATCGTTTTTGATAGCTGTATCGTTTTTGGCGAGATAGTCGTCGCGTGTACCCGCAACCCTCTCTCGCTCTTTCTGAACATTCATCAGTCTGCTGGTCGATGCCGTTGCACCGTGTACCGCGAACATAAAGCCCGAGGCAACTATAGCAAGCAGAGCTACCGCAATAAGAAGTTCAAGCAGCGTAAAACCGGATTCGGACATGAAAGCAGCTTTTATTTTATTATAAAACAACTTCATATCATCGCCTCCTTAGCTCGGAAATACATAAACGCCTGCTGTTGCATCGTTGAATGGCCATGACTGTGCAAGACCGTCGAGCATCTTGCCGCTGTCCTTGTCAACGTCGGGATCGTGGTAAAGGATCATTGTACCGTTACCGTTTTCGTTTGTCATCATATCACTGGTAAGCATACCGTGGATTATCGGGAAGTTGTTGCCCGATTTTGAAACCTCGGTACCTGCGGTATAAGCACAGTTGTTTGCAAGGCCTATATTGCAGTTGGGTGTGAGCCAGTAGCCGGGGAAGCATGAGTAAGTAGCTTGCTGACCGAATACCTTGCCATAGTCTGCTATATTGGACGCTTCATCCTCGGTAAATACATAAAGGTTGGGAACATAGCTGTCTGTGGGTATTGTCGATATGGAGCCGCCCTCGTTTCTTACGGGCTCCACCGCCCACTGACCGTAAAACTTTATTATACCGCTGTTTGCAACTATATCCGCCTTGGCAGGGAAGAAAAATCTTATAATGTCTCTGTGTCCCGTATCGTCAACATAAATATGCGAATCGGCACTACATTCACCACTCGCAGCATCCCAAACTGCAAGACCCGCCTTAAAGTATATGTCTACCTTGTCGCGTCCCTTGCCGTCCAGATCTGCGCCGTCGGCCTTTATTATCATGTTTTTGCCGCTAAGGTCTGCAAAGAAATTGAATACACAGTCCTGACTTATATAGTATGCATCGCCGTAGGTAGGCACATCCGACCAGCTGTTATATGTCACAGCCGAACCGTCCTTAAGGTTGGAGGGTACGGTGGTAACAGGCTTGCTGGTCTTGGGAAGGCTCTTGTCAAGCTTTTCCTCTACCTGTGCCGCGATAGAACCGAGTGTATCGAGTATTTTTGCCTTTGCAAGGGCGGAGTCCGACGAGCTGCCGTATGCAAGGGTCTTAAGCTCTTCTGCGTTGAAGCTTCCCTTAGGGCCTGTGCTGTACTGGTATCTGCCGCTGAACTCGTTGCCGGGTGTTGCATCTATTATAGTGCCGTATGTGAAAAGGATACCGCCTATACTGTGCTTGCGTGTATTGGAAGCTATAATCTTAATGCCGTCTTTAGCGTAAACGCTGCCGCCTACGGTCGCGCCGCCCTGATTGTTCTGCTTGAATGTTACCGTACCGTTGCAGTATACATCGCCGGTAATTATGGTACCGCCGTATAATGTAAGGTCGCCGTCAACATAAATGTTTTTGGTTATTTCAAGACAGGTTATATCGGCATCGCCGCCTACATAAACGCTGCCGTTTACAAGGTTGCTGCCGCCCTCTTCATTCCAGTCCATATCGCCCTGAACGTATACATCGTTGCCAAAGGTAACGCCCGATGTGGACGAGCCCTTTACAAGCTCGCCTACATAGGTCTCGCCCTTTATCGTCATGGCATGACCTACGGTAAGTGTACCCTTGCCGAATACGCCCTTAACGGAGAAGTTGCCTGCACCGTCGCCGTCGAAGTCGATATTACCTACCGAATATACGGTACCGAGGTCGCCCTTCAGCTTTGCATCGGTAAGTGTACCGGATGTACTGAGCTGCTGGATATCGCCGTCTACACCGCCGGTGTAGTCTACGGTGCCGCTGTTGTATGTGATACAAGCAGCCTTGGGTGATGTACCCTCGCCGTCACGGTCCGTATCGTCGTCGTCCTCCTCTACCTCGTAATAATCGTAAAGTTTAAAGTGCTGGTCGCCGTATTCACCGATACTGGTTATACTGTAGCCGTTGGGTGAATGCGAGTTTTTGTTTACATATACGGTAAACGTACCCATAGAGCCGTCACCGACCGAAGCCGTATAGCCTGCGGGATTGTTGTACATCGCGCATATCTCGTCCGCGGTCTTGCCGTCGTCCTCAAGCTGTTTAAGATAGTCCTCAAAAAGCACCATACCGGACTTGGCAACAAGGTAAGACTGCTCGTTCGCATCCACCTTTGCCTCTACCTTTGCGGCACTTTGTGTGGAATACATAAACGATGCAACAAGCAATACCGAAACGGCCATCGCCAGCAGTGCAATTATCAGCGAGTTACCGCTGACATCGCGTAAACTCCTTTTTAAAGTATTTTTTAACATAAATCCTCCCCCATTTTATTATTTGAATAACGTCGTGTTACCTGCAGGCTGACCGAACGTATGATCAAATACATCATCGGGAATATCTTCCTTGTCTGCCGACAAGAAGCTGTACTGAAGCTGGGTCTGCATATCACTTGCCGCACCCGATAAGGAAAGACCGGTAAGAAGGCTGGTCTTTTGTACCTCTTCAATACTGCTGAGAAGCTTGGTGATGCTTGCATACGAGCCTGTAGCGGAAACAGAGATGTTGTTGTCCATAATGCCTGTCTCTTGGTCGCCGTTAGCAAGGCGCGGTGCCTGCGTAATGTTGATGGAACTGATGTTGATGTTGCTTGCCGTTGCCTCTTTGTTGATGAAGGCGTGCAGACTTTCCGCATTGGTGTTGGGGAAGCCCGTTGCAAACAGTTCTACCTTTTCTGCCTTTAATCTTTCAATGCTCTGCTTGTAAGTTTCCTCGGAATCAACTATAGCCTTTTTCTCGTCATACTCCTCCTGGAGTGTTGCAATATCAGCCTTATTGTTGTTGATGCTGTTTTTTAACGGCGAGATACCGATAAAGTAAAGCATATAGTAAAGCATAAAGTTGATAACGATAAGGATAAGTATAACTTCTTTATTACCTAATTTATTCATAATTATTTACTCTCTCCTTCCTCGCCCTCGGAAACATACTCTGTTGTTTCCTCTTCAACTACTTCGGGTTCGCGGGATTTAAGTACAACGGTGATAGATGCCGAATACTGGTTGTCGCCGCCCTTTGAAACGCCTGCATAGGTAACGTCGTCAAAGTCCTTGATGTAGAAGTCGTCTTCGCCTGTAGGCTCGGGGTTTTGTACCTGAGAATTTCTTAAGCTGTTTGCAAAGTCCGCAATAGCAAGCTCGGATGTACCTATACAAGCAAGGTTTACGGAATTGCCGCTGTAGGATATGCTTGTTACCGTAACGGTACCGGGCATACAATAAGCTATCTTTTCGATATCCTCTGTGGTAAGTCTGGGCTGAGTATCAAACTCCGCTACGGACTGCTTGAAGATATCTATATCCATCTGGAGCTGTTCGGACTCCGCCTTTAACTGCTCAACACGCTTGAGCGGTTCTTCAAGAGCCTCAATATCACTTTCAAGACCCGATTTTTTAAGTGCAAGCGCACCGTTTATCATTACCATAACACCGATAATGGCCGCTGCGATAATGCCGAAAATGATCAAGCTTATCTTTACGCACTTTTCAAAATCAATGGCAAAGCCGCTTGAATCCTGGCCAATAACGGAGAAAAAGTTGATATCACGTTTTAATAAATTCATACTTCAAACCTCACCTTCTTATAAGACTGCCTGCGGCAGTAATGATTTCCGAAAGATTGACATCACTGCTTACATCTACATTTGATAATGAATAGATCTTTTCAACCTTTACACCGAGAACTGTTGAAAGATACTGATCAATACCGCTTAATGAAGCATTGCCGCCGTAAAGATATACTTGATTTACAGGTTTGCCGCCCTGTCTGGTAACCGCAAACTGCATCATCTTGTAAAGCTCTTCATTAACCTTTGTGAAGATAGGAGAGATCTGCTCTCTTGCGCCCGATGAATACATATAATCATCCAGGTCGTCGTTGCCGCTGTAGCTGCCCTCGTATCCGCCGTAGCTCGCATACTCGCTTGCCTGGTCGTCAAGGTAGTCGTTCTGCGGTGTTGCGCCGTAATCCTTGCTGAGCTCAAGATCCTCTGCAATGGAAAGTGTACGCTTAAAGATGCTTACGCCCTCTGCAATAAGGTCTATATCCATATATGTACCGCCAAGATCAACAAATATCATGACCTTGTCCCTTACAGCCTCCTGATTGATGGAGATGTCGGGGCGTGCAAGCAGTTTGTAGATAACATTTCTGTGAGGATCGAAGCTTGCGGGCTTAACATCTGCCGTTTTAAGCACATCCTGATAGGATACTACCATATCCTTGGGTGCCGCATAAGCAAGCAGCTTGTAAACCTTGTTGTAATCCTCCGTAGCTTCACCCACGAGGGTGTAGTCCGTGTAGTAGTCCGCTGTGTTGCCGAATGTTGTCACGACCTCGTTGCGGACAAGCTTTAAAAGCTTGGGTCCCTTGATAGCGGGCACGCTTATCTCACGCGCAACTATCTCGGTGCTTCGTGCTACTGCATTACATGAGCACTTGCTCATATCGTTTTTGCCGAAAAGGCCGTTAAGGTAGGGGCCAAGGTCCATCTGGCTTTTGATATAGCCGTTGTCCATGGTTGCCTCGGGTGTAGGTTCCACAATAACATCGGTTATTCTTACATTGCCGTTTTTGTCAGTTGAACCTCTTACTATTTTTATGGTCTTGCTGCCTATATCTATGGCAACACGATTGCTTTTTGCTTCTTTTTTAGCCATTTTGTGTATTCATTCCCTTCTTAGATTGTAATATCGACCGCTGCGGCAGACAACTGCCGCGGCAGAAGAACAGTTCTCGTTAAAATACCTTTGACTTTTATGCCGTGACCGGTATCAGGTCTGATTTTCAACAGCACTGTACATACCGAACATGGGCATCATGATACCGATGATAACGGTACCTACAAGACCGCCCATTATGACGATCATAATAGGCTCCAGCATGGAAACCATCTTCTGGATAGCTTCGTCGGCCTCTGCCTCATAGAAGTCCGCCGTTTTTTCAAGTACCTCGTCAAGAGAACCCGATTCCTCACCAACACTGACCATAGTTACCATCATGTTAGGGAACAGCTGAGTCTTGTGTAAAGAGTTTGAAAGCGCACCGCCGGCACGGATCTCGTCCATAACCACGGACATACGATCGTTTACGACGGAGTTGTTAAGTACGTTTGTTGTAAGCTCAAGCGATGTAAGAAGTGTCATACCGCTTGAGAAAACCGAGTACATCGTGCTACAGAAGTTAGATGACATAACTACCGCATAAAGCTTGCCGATACCGGGTGTGAAAAGCTTTATCCTGTCTATTGCCATCCTTACTATACGGGTATTTTTGAATATACCTATTGCAATGATGATACCGATGATAGCAATAAGGAGAACATACCAGCTGTTTACCATGAAGTTTGATATATTCATCAGCACTCTTGTAATGGTGGGAAGTGACTCCACCGGGCCGAGCATCGGCAGCAGGTTGGGGATAACGAATACAAACAGACCCGAAACTACCGCTACACAGACGATCATAAGGATAACGGGGTATATCATCGCCGATGATACCTTACTTTTGATCTTTACCTGCTTTTCGTAGTGTACCGCAAGTCTGTTCATGATAAGGTCGATAGAACCTGACATCTCGCCGGCCTCGATCATTGCGACCATAAAGTCGGGAAAGGCACCCTCTGTCGCCTGCATCGCCTTTGACAAACTCTTACCTACCTGAACCTGCTCGTAAACCTTAAGCAGGATAGCCTTAAGCTTTTTCTTTTCCTGCTGCTGATAAAGAACGTCCAGACATTTGATGATCGTTATACCAGAACTAAGCATGGTGGCAAACTGCTTGCAGAGGATCGAAAGTTCTTTCATCTTGATAGCGTTCGCATTTGCGCGGGACGTTGTATCCTGATCCTTGATCTCCTGCACGCTGAGAACATATTCGCCCTTTTGCTTGATTGTGGCGTTGAATTCTGCCAAACTTGTAGCAAACAATGTACCTTTTACATTTTTACCTTCCGCATCAACTGCGGTGTACTTAAATTTTGGCATAATTTCCCCCCTCGTTTTTTAATAGATTTTTGTTTTATCCGCTGTATTATACCGCCCGCGGATGATAGGCATGATATTCCTCTTTATATTTTATCATAAAAAAACCGAATTGTATACATTTTTTTATAAAAAATATTAAAAAAATTAACATTTTATTAATATTATCCATTCAAAGCGGGTCGCAGGCTTATTGTTTAGCAACAATATTAACAATACGGCCGGGCACATAAATTTCCTTGACGATATTGCCCGTCAGCTTTGCGCCGAGCGCTTCCTTGGCAGCCGCGATGACCGTATCCTTGTCGGCATCCGCCGCAACGCTTACCGTGGCCTTTACCTTGCCGTTTATCTGTACTGCGACCTCCACGCTGTCTTCCTTCATCTTGGACTCGTCATAGGAAGGCCAGCTCTGTGCGAACACGCTGTCGCCGTGACCGAGCGAATGCCACATTTCCTCGGCGATATGCGGTGTGAACGGTGCAAGCAGTATACAAACCGTTTCAAGGGTCTGTCTGTCTACGCCGCCCGCCTCCTTGGCAGCCGCGATAAGCTTGTTGGAAAACTCCATAAAGCCCGATACAACGGTGTTCATCGTAAGCGCCTCAAGACGCGATGTTATCTCGTAGACCATTTTGTTGCGTATCTGCTCTATCTCCTTGGTTGCGGCGATAGTGCTGTCCTTGTTCTCGTCAACAAATTTCCATATTTTGTTAAGGTAGCGGAATACGCCGTCGATACCGCTGTCGTCCCACTCGCTGTCAAGCTCGGGCGGGCCGATGAAAAGCTCGTACATTCTCAGAGAGTCGCAGCCGTAGCGCTCCACCATCTCGTCGGGCGAAACAACATTGCCCATAGACTTGCTCATCTTGTAAAGCTTGCCGTCATACTCGCTTTTTTTGCATATCATGCCCTGGTTGAACAGGCGCTTGAACGGCTCCTCAAAGCCGACTGCACCTATATCGTACAGGAACTTTGTATAGAAACGTGCGTAAAGCAGGTGAAGCACGGCGTGCTCGATACCGCCGACATAAAGATCGACGGGAAGCCATTTTTCAAGTGCCTCCTTGCTTGCAAGCTCGTTGTCGTTGTGGTTGTCGCAGTAGCGCAGGAAGTACCATGACGAGCCTGCCCACTGGGGCATTGTGTTTGTCTCGCGCTTTGCGGGGCCGCCGCAGCACGGGCAGGTGGTATTTACCCACTCGTCGATGGAGGCAAGCGGAGACTCGCCCGTCTCGGTGGGCTGATAGCTTTCCACATTGGGAAGCTCCACGGGAAGCTGATCCTCTGGCACGGGCACTATGCCGCACTTTTCGCAGTGAACAAGGGGAATAGGCTCGCCCCAGTAACGCTGGCGGGAGAATACCCAGTCACGCAGCTTATAGTTGACCGTCTTTTTGCCAAAGCCCTTTTCTTCAACGTATTCGGGCATTTTTACCTTTGCTTCCTCGCTGTTCATGCCGTTGAGCTCGCCCGAATTTATCATTATGCCGGCCTCGGTATAAGCCTGTGTAAGCTCTTCTTCCCTGCCGTCCTTACTGATGACCTGTATAATGGGCAGGTCGAATTTCTTTGCAAATTCAAAGTCACGGTCGTCATGCGCGGGAACACACATGATAGCACCCGTACCGTAATCCGCAAGTACATAGTCGCTTATCCAGATGGGCACAAGTGCGCCGTTAAGCGGGTTGATACCGTAGGCACCCGTGAATACGCCCGTCTTTTCCTTGTCTGTCATACGCGACACATTGCTTTTTGTGCTGGCCGCATATACATATTTTTCCACCTCGTCCTTTTTGTCCGCCGTTGTTATTTCGGGGATTATTGCGTGCTCGGGCGCAAGCACCATGAAGGTCGCGCCGTAAAGCGTATCGGGACGTGTGGTGTATACCGTTATTTTCTTGTCGGTATCCTTTATCTTAAAATCGACCTCGGCACCGTAGCTTTTGCCTATCCAGTCGCTCTGCATCTTCTTTACCTTTTCGGGCCAGTCAAGGTCCTTAAGGTCGTTAAGCAGTCTTTCCGCATACTTTGTGATGCCGAGCATCCACTGGCGCAGGTTTTTCTTTGTTACCTGTGCGCCGCAGCGGTCGCAGACACCGTTTGTTGCCTCCTCGTTGGCAAGCACGCACTTACAGCTTGGGCACCAGTTAAGGGGCATTTCCTTTTCATAGGCAAGGCCGTGCTTGAACATCTGCACAAATATCCACTGTGTCCATTTGTAATACTTGGGGTCGGTGGTGTTTACCTCCCTGTCCCAATCGTATATCGCGCTTATTTCCTTTACCTGACGCTTGATGTTTTCTATGCTTTTCTTTGTGGTCTCCGCAGGATGCGTGCCCGTTTTTATGGCATAGTTCTCGGCAGGAAGACCGAAAGCATCCCAGCCCATGGGGTGAAGCACCTCATAGCCGTGAAGCAGCTTGTATCGGCTTACCACATCCGACAGCACATAACCGCGCCAATGGCCTACATGAAGGCCGCTGCCCGACGGATACGGGAACATATCCAGGCAGTAATACTTAGGCTTGTCGGTATTTGTGGGATTAACGGGATTTTTCTCCCATTCGGCACGCCATTTTTTCTCGATCTCCTTAAAATTATAACGTGTACTCATTTTTTTCCTCCATTATATATACGGCTGTATGCCGTTTTATGCTTTTATTGTGCGGCAGCGGTCTCGGCCTCCGCGGTCTCCTCGGGTGCAGCGGGCAGTTCGTCCGCACTCTGCACATCGCCGCTGCTGCCCTCGGGAAGCTCGCTCTGCTCGTTTTGAAGCTGCTGAGCATATTCCTGCGTAGTGATGTATTCGTCAAGCTCGTCCTGTGTCTTGACCTTTACATCGGTGGAATTTATATCCGTAAAGGCACTTGCTATCTTGTACGAGAAGGGTACCTCACCCGTTTCGTCCTTTATCATGGCATCAACGGAGAAGGTGTATGCCGTAAGTATGCCGTCCTCGGTTATATCGGCGCTGACGTTGGCGTAGTTTATATTCACGCCGCCTTCCTCGTCAAAGGCAATGCCGCTGCTTGAAAGGTTGTCCATCATGTATTCCGCCATTTTGTCATTATCAAGTATGTAGATATACTTTGTAACGCCCTTTTCCTGCTCGGATGCGGAGGTAGCCACCTGCTCGGCGGAGATATCGTTAAGAATGTAGGTGGAACCGATTATGGACATAAGCTCCTCGTATGTCATGTTTTCCTTAAGCTTGACATTTTCCTCCTCGTTGTCGGACACGCTCTGCACAAAATACAGGGTATCGTCGGCAAAGTAGCCCGGAAGCTCCTGACTCTGCGCGGCATCCTCGTCCTCGGTGCCGTCCTCCTTGGTGGACTTGGTCTGCGTATTCATCACAAAATCCACTATCTGCTTGCCGTCCACCAGCGAACGCTTTATATCAAAGCGCTGCTTGCTCTCGTCCGTCTTGCCGTCATAGGTCATATCGATAAGCATTTCGCTGTTGACCGTAACGCTGTCCGCGCCCTCCATGGCCTTTTGCGCATCAAGAAACTTCTGATACGCCGCATCCTTGTCGTCAACGGTGTTTTCCGCGGTCACCATAGGGCTGAGATCCTCGTTTTTGCTTGCATCCACCTCAGCACCGGGTTTGCTTGAGCTACAGCCCGATACAAGGCCCGCACCCACACACAATATGACCGCAAGGGCCGCTAATTTTCTTTTCATTTTGTTATTCTCCTTTTATTTTTTCTTTTTTTGCATCTGCCTGATTTTTCATATCCTCCGCAGCCGCCACGGTGGCATCGGTTATCTCCGCGCCGCCTATAAGTCTGGCAAGCTCCTGCGTTATCTCGTCACCGCGCAGCTGTTTAACACGCACCGACGTTTTGTCGCTGTCCGCGGTCTTGGATATTGCAAAATGGCTGTCCGCCATTGCGGCTATCTGCGGAAGGTGCGTGATACAAAGCACCTGATGATACTTGGATATGGCGGCTATCTTTTCGGCCACGCGCTGCGCCGTCCTGCCGCTTATACCCGTATCTATCTCGTCAAATATAAAGGTCTCTATATTATCTACCTGCGAAAGCACCACCTTAAGCGCAAGCATAACACGGCTCATCTCGCCGCCCGACGCTATCTTTGACAGCGGCTTTACATCCTCGCCGACATTGGGCGCAACAAGAAATTCCACCCTGTCGGTACCGCGGTCGTCCACCGTGTCGCGGTCTGTCACGCTTATTTTGAATACCGCATTTATCATGCCAAGGTCGCCGAGTATCTTTTCTACCCGCTGTGCAACGCCGACGGCAACTTCCTTGCGTATCTCGCTTATCTCGGCGGAGATACGGCGCATAACACGCTCGTCAGCCTCTTTGCGCATGGTGTATTCCATTATCATATCTTCGCTGTTTTTGATAAATTCCAGCTTTTCGGCCGCATCGTTTGCATATTTCTTTATTTCCTCAATGGACTTGCCGTATTTTTTCTTTAAATTGTAGATAACATCAAGACGTGCCTCTATCTCGTCTATATCGCGGGGGTCGCTGTCCAGTCCGTCCTCGTAGCTGCGAAGGTCGGCTATAACATCGTCAAGCTGTGCCGAAAGGCTTTCAAGCGTGTCCACCATGCTCTCCTTGCTTTCGTCAACGCCCGCCAGCGCGGAGATACTGCGTATCGCATTGGCAAGGCAGTCCCTGACATTGCCCTGCTGGTTCCGCGAAAGCATATCGAGTGCCTCGTCGGTGCAGCGCTTTATCTTTGCACTGCTGCCCGCTACGGCACGCATCTCGTTAAGCTTGTCTTCCTCGCCGTTTTCCAGCTTTGCGGACTCTATCTCCTGTATCTGGAATGTATACATATCTATTTTTTCCTGCCTGTCTGTGTCCGAGCCGCTTATATCCTCAAGAGCCTTGCAGGTCTTTTTGTAGCCCTTATACCTGTTTTCCAGCTTTTCTATATGCTCGCCTATCCTGTCATAGCAAAGCCTGTCAAGCAGCGCAAGATGCCGCCACGGGTCGAGCAGGGACTGGTTGTCGTACTGTCCGTGCACATCTATAAGCACCTTTGCTATATCCTTTAAAATGCCCACCGTGACCGTCCTGCCGTTTACCTTGCAGTTGGACTTGCCCTCGTTGCTGAAGCTGCGGAACATAAGTATACAGTTTTCCTCGTCTATCCTTATGTCAAGGTCGATAAGCGCATTTTCCGTCTCCTTGTCGTTTACCGAAAAAACAGCCGTGACCTCCGCCATATCCGCACCGCTTTTTATAAGCTCCTTATCGGCCTTTTCACCAAGCACGAAATTAAGCGAATCTATTATTATCGATTTGCCCGCGCCCGTCTCACCCGTAAGCACGTTAAAGCCCTTTTTAAAATCGATCTCCAGTTCGTCGATAACGGCAACATTTCTGATATGAAGCCTTTCCAGCATAAATATACACCCCCGTTTTGTTTGTTTTGTTTAATAATGAAGAAAAATTATAATATCTCGTTTTTGAGTCTTTCGGTAAGGTATATTGCCTTAGCCTCCGTCTTTACAACGCAAAAAATGGTATCGTCGCCCGCAATGGTGCCCATTATCTCGGCCTTGTCCATTGCATCTATGGCTGCGGCAACGCCCATTGCCATACCCTGTATGGTCTTTATGACCAGCAAGTTCTGCGCATAATCTATGGACAGGACACCCTCCTTCAGCACCCGCGTGAGCCTTTTGGCCGTTTCGCTGCCCGTGCCCGTCACAACGGCGTATTTAAAGCCGCCGCCCGCAATGCCGACCTTTGTAAGCTTAAGCTCGCGTATATCGCGCGATATGGTCGCCTGCGTCACGTTGTAGCCGTCCTTTTCAAGCATATCCGCCAGCATTTCCTGCGTATCTATGTCATATTCTCTTATCAGCTCCAGTATCCTGGACTGTCTTTTGGTTTTCATCTGCAACACAACCTTATCCTTTTATTATAAAATCTTTGGTGTTTTTAGTCAAGTAAAAATCCGCTTAAAAAATCAATTACCCATCATTTTGTATCGAAGCGTATCGTAGAAATTGCGCTTGCTGGTCTTTATTATCTTAACACTAAGCTTTGAGCCCGTTATGCGCACATCGTCGTTTTGCTGCACAGGCACGCGCTCCTCGCCGTCCAGCGAAAACACCATACTGCCGCCGTCGAGTATCTTTATTGTAACACAGTCCTCCCCGCTTATCACAAACGGCCTTGAATACAGATTGTGCGGACAAACGCTTGTCACGGTCATAAGCCGCATATCGGGCTTTAGTATGGGGCCGCCCGCGGAAAGGTTGTACGCGGTGGAGCCCGTAGGCGTGGCGACCAGAATGCCGTCCGCCCTGAAAACATTGATAAACGAGTCGTTTATGGACATTTCAAGGTTGACAAGTTTAAGCGACATGGCGTTTGATACATAGACCTCGTTAAGGGCAAGGTATCTGCCCCGCTCCTCAAAGTTGTGGATATGCACCGCCTCCAGCAGCATCCTTTCCTCAACACTGTAGCTGCCGTCAAGCACGGCCTTTATCGCCGTTTTGGCATCGGCACGGTCAACATCCGCAAGATAGCCCAGGGTGCCGAAATTTATGCCCAGCACGGGCAGGCCGTAAAGCGCCGCGTGCCTTGCGGTGCGCAGGATAGTCCCGTCGCCGCCCAGCACCAGCATAAGGTCGGCCCTTTTATAAAGCTTTGAGTCATCGCATATCTCGCCGCAGCCCGTCAATGCGCGTTCCTCCTGTGATACCAGAGGCACACAGCCGCAGTCTTCAAGCCAGCCTATAAGCTCCTTTGTATATGCAAGTCCCCTGTCCTTGTCCTTGTTTGCGGTAATGCCTATATATTTCATATTAGCTCCTTTAAGGTTTACTGTCCGACAGCCTGTTTTATCAGGGCGGATATATCCGTGTCCGCGGGTGTCCTCTCCAGCAGCATAAGATATTCCGTATTGCCGTCGCCGCCCTTTATGGGCGAGGGTACAAGTCCCGTGCAGTACAGGCCGTGTGCGGCCGCCGCCGAGACCAATCTTTTTAAAATATTTTTATGCACCTTTATATCGCGGACTATGCCGTTTTTGGAAAGATGCTCGCGTCCCGCCTCAAACTGCGGCTTTACAAGCACGACCGCACAGCCGCCGCAAAGCAGTCTGTCTATCTCGGGGAAAATTTTTTCCAGCGAGACAAAGGAAACATCGGCCGCGATAAAGTCCGCAGCCTCGTCACAGACAAAATCCTTTATATTTGTGTTTTCAAAGCAATGCACGCGGCTGTCGTCCCTGAGACCCCGAGCCAGCTGTGCCGTGCCCACATCCACCGAATATACGCACTTTGCGCCGTTTTGCAGCATACAGTCCGTAAACCCGCCCGTGGATGCACCTATATCTATACATATCCTGCCGCCTATGTCCAGCCCGAAGGAGCCGAGCGCACCCTCGAGTTTAAGCCCGCCGCGCCCCGCATAGCGCAGGGTGTCGGTATTGTCGGCTATTTCTATCTCATCCGTTTCCTCCGCCGTCTGCGACGGCTTTTTCACGGGCTGTTTGTTTACCGTGACAGCACCCTCTTTTATAAGCTGCTGCACCTTTTGCCTGGACAGGCCGAATTTTTCTTTTATTATTATGTCAACACGCTTCATAGACCCATCGTTTCCCCGATCTTTTTGTACATACTCTCCGCATCGAGCCCGTAGCGCTTATAGAGCTGCGCCTTGGTACCGTGCTCCACAAAACAGTCGGGAAAGCCGAAGCTGTAAAGCCTTGCGCCGTCCCCGTCCATGCCCGCAAAGGCCTGCGCCATAACGCTGCCAAAGCCGCCGCGCAGTACATTGTCCTCCGCAGTAAAGACATATTTGTAGTTTTTGTAAAGGTCCCGCGCCATATTTATATCAAGCGGTGAGGAAAACCTTGCATTGACAAGTGTCGGCTTAAGGCCGTCCTTTATAAGCATGGCATAAACGCCTATCAGCTGATCCATAACGGCACCGAAGCCGACCAGCGCCACATCGGCACCGTCGTATATATACTCGCTTTTGCCGTATTCTATGGGACTTTGCGCATTGTTTAGTATTTCGGATGCCCTGCCGCGCGGGTAGCGTATGGCTGCGGGTATCCTTTGCTCCACCGCAAATTCAAGCATATCTTCAAGCTCTGTCTTGTTTTTGGGTGCCATTACGGTCATATTGGGTATGGTATTTAAAAACGACACGTCAAAGATGCCCTGATGGGTCTCTCCGTCGTCGCCTACCACGCCCGCCCTGTCAACGGCAACGATAAACGGCAGCTTTTGTATGCAGATATCGTGTATAAGCTGGTCGTAGGCACGCTGCAAAAAGGTCGAATACACCGCAAACACGGGCAGACAGCCGCCCTTTGCAAGGCCGCCCGCAAATGTGACCGCGTGCTCCTCCGCAATGCCCACATCAAAAAACCTTTGCGGGAACTCCTGCGCAAACTGCTCCAGTCCCGTGCCCGAGGGCATGGCCGCCGTTATGGCGCATATTTCCTTGTGTTTTGCCGCAAGCTGTACAAGCTTTTTGCCAAACACCTTTGAATAGGTCACACCGCCGCTTTTTGACAGCACCTCGCCCGTTTCGGGGTCAAACGGCCCTATGCCGTGGAATTTGCTGGGATTTTTCTCCGCGGGAGCGTAGCCCTTGCCCTTTTTGGTGACAACGTGTAAAAGCACGGGCTCGTCCAGCTTTTTTATGCGGTTGATTATCTGTATAAGCTTTTTTACGTCATGTCCGTCAACGGGGCCTATATAGGTAAGCCCAAGCTGTTCAAACATTACGCTGGGCAGCACCGAGTGCTTTATGCCCTCCTTTGTCCTGCCCAGGAAGTTGTACACGCCGTCGCCGATAACGGGCACTTTTTTAAGCGTTTTCTGCACATCTTTCTTGGCCGAAAGGTATTTGGGCGCAAGACGAAGCTGGTTGAGATAATTGCTCATAGCGCCCACATTGGGGGATATCGACATCTGATTGTCGTTTAAAACTATAAGCATTTTTGTTTTAAGCTGTCCCGCGTTGTTCATCGCCTCGTAAGCCATGCCGCCCGACATCGCGCCGTCACCTATGACCGCAACGACATTGAAGCTTTCGCTTTTAAGGTCGCGGGCGTTTGCTATGCCCAGCGCCGCCGAAATGGAAGCGCTGCTGTGTCCCGCGTTAAAGGCATCGCACTCGCTTTCGGACGGACGCGGGAAGCCGCTCATGCCGTCAAGCCTGCGCAGGGTCTTAAAGCCCTCTTTTCTGCCCGTCAGCAGCTTATGCACATAGGCCTGATGCCCAACATCCCACACAAATTTATCCCGCGGACAGTTAAAACAGTAATGCAGCGCAAGCGTAAGCTCCACCACACCGAGACTGGACGAAAGGTGTCCGCCTGTTTTGGAAACGCTGTCCACCAGAAAGCCGCGTATCTCGTCGGCAAGCAGTTTAAGCGCATTCATATCCAGTTTTTTAAGATCCTTGGGAGAATTTATTTTTTCAAGATATCCCATAAAACTCAGTTCCTTCTAACAAAAATTTAAAGCCTTAGCGAAAAACGCAGCAATTCATTATTATCGAAAGGCCTATGCCCAGTACGGCACCCGCCGTTACCTCCACGGGCGTATGTCCGAGCAGTTCCTTTAGGTTTTCGTCCATGCGGAAGCCGTAGTTTTCCATTATTTCGGCTATATCGTTTATAACGGCGGCCTGCTTGCCCGCAGCGCGGCGCACGCCCGCAGCATCGTACATAACGACCATGCACAAAACAAAGGTGATGGCAAAGTCGGCGCTGTCAAAGCCCCTTGCAAGCCCCACCGAGGTCGCAAGACTGGTCACAAACGAGCTGTGAGAGCTGGGCATACCCCCCGATGAGGTGATGAGCCGCCAGTCTATCGTTTTTGACCGCACAAGATCTATTATTATTTTGATAAGCTGTGCTATAAACCATGCAAGCACCGAAACGCCTATCAGTCTGTTGCTGAAAAATTGATGTATGTAATCCATATTATTCCCTACTTTGTTCTGTCAATAAGCCCTTTTATATAGTCGTAAAGCTCTTTTGCGTTTTCACCGAGCCTGCTTGTCTTTTCAAGTGCCGCCTCCGACAGCGCCAGATAATCCTTTTGCGCCTTTTCAAGCCCGTACAGCGACACATAAGTCACCTTTTGGTTTTTCTCGTCGCTTAAAATAGGCTTGCCCAGCACTTCCTCCGTGCTTGTGACATCGAGTATGTCGTCCTTTATCTGGAAGGCATAGCCCATGTCCTCGCCTATGCTCTCCAGCAGCTTTATTGTCGGCTCGTCTGCGCCGCCGATAATGCCGCCCGCCATAAGCGCCGCCTTTATCAGACCGCCCGTTTTGTTTTTGTGTATATATTCAAGGGTAGCCGCATCTATCTGCTTGCCCTCGCTGTCAACATCCACCACCTGTCCCACAAGCATACCGTCCATGCCGCTTAAACGCGCTATTTCGGCCGCCGCCCTTGTGTACTTTGGCTCGTACTTTTGGGTCTTGTCCCGAAGCATCACCTCAAAGGCGTAGGTCAGCAGGCCGTCACCCGCAAGTATGGCCGTTGCCTCGTCAAACTCTTTGTGACAGGTCGGCTTGCCCCTGCGCAGGTCGTCATTGTCCATAGCAGGCAGGTCGTCGTGTATAAGCGAATAGGTGTGTATCATTTCAAGCGCACAGGCAAAATCAAGTATCCTCTCGTCACCGCTTCCGCCCACGGCACCGTATGCCAGCAGCATAAGCACGGGACGCATCCTTTTGCCGCCCGCCATAACGCTGTAGCCCATGGCCTCGTATATTTTTTCGGGATATACGGGCTTTAACAGCTCTTCAAGACGGCTGTCCGTTTTGTTTATCAGTTCGTTAAGCATTTTAACACCTCGTCAATAGTTTTCCGTATCAAACGGCGCAGCGGTAAATATCCCGTCTGCCGTTTTTTTCAGCTCCGTCACTTCCTGATGCGCCTTGTTGAGCTTTTCGGCACAAAATGCGGAAAGCTCCACGCCCTCTTTATAAAGTTTGACGGACTCTTCCAGCCCCGTATCGTCGTTTTCCATGGCCTGCGCTATTTCTTCAAGCCTTTCAAGGGCCTGTTCAAAGCTTTGTTTTTTCAATTTATCCTCCTAACCACGGCGTTTACCGTGCCGTCATGCAGCCTGATGTCTATATCGTCGTTTTCCTTTACCTGCCCCGTGCTTTTCAGCAGCACGCCGTTTGCATAGGTCAGCGAATATCCGCGTCTGAGCAGGTTTATCGGCGACAGGTTGTCCACGGCCGCCATCGCCTTTTCAAGCCTTGCGCCGTACTTGTCCGCATTTTGCACCGCCAGACGGTCGAGCTTGTCCAGCAGCTGTGCCGTATATATCTGATAATTTTCCGTTTTTTCCAGCGGCCGTTTCATGCCCCTGACAGCGGCCGTATGCACAAGGCGCATTTTAAGCCCCCTGTATTTCGCGGCAAATGCCGTGTCCATCTGTCTGACAGCCGTGCGGAAGCGCCTTTGCACAGGCTCCGCCGCAGGCACGGCAAGCTCCGCCGCCGCAGACGGTGTGGGTGCGCGGAAATCCGACACAAAATCGGCTATGGTAAAATCTATCTCATGGCCGACCGCCGATATAACGGGTATTTTTGAGGCATATATCGCCCTGGCCACCGTTTCCTCGTTAAAGGCCCAAAGATCCTCCATCGAGCCGCCGCCTCTGCCGACTATTATGGTATCGGCACCGCCCCACTCGTTGACAAGCGCTATGCCCCGCGCAATATCCTCGGCGGCATTTTCGCCCTGCACCAGCACAGGCATGATGACCAGCCTGACCGACGGATCCCTGCGTCCCGCAACATTTATTATATCCCTTACCGCCGCACCCGACGGGCTTGTAACAACGGCGATCGTCTTGGGAAACTGGGGTATGGGCTTTTTCTTGGAACTGTCAAAAAGTCCCTCGGCCTCCAGCCTTTTTTTAAGCTCTTCAAACGCCAGATAAAGCTTACCCTTGCCCGCAGGCTGCATATAATCAACATAAAACTGATATTTGCCCGTTTTTTCGTAAAGCGACACACGGCCGCCCGCCAGTACGGCACCGCCGTTTTCGGGCATAAAGGCCAGCTTTTCGGCGTAGCTTCTGAACATAACGCAGTTTATGGCACCCGTGCTGTCCTTTAAGCTGAAATATATGTGTCCGCTCGGGTGCAGGATGAGATTTGATATCTCTCCCTCTATATAAAGCTGCGACAAAAACACATCATTGTCTATAAGCCGCCTTATATAACCGTTTATCTGCGATACGGTGTAAACATTTACCTGCATTTTATCAGCCCTTTTCGGTCAGGTCTATTATCTTGCCGAGCACGCCGTTTATAAAGCCCGGTGCCTTGTCCTCGCTGAACTGCTTTGCCAGCTGCACCGCCTCGTTTGCGGCCACCGCATTGGGTATATCGTCGGCATAAACTATTTCGTATACCGCTATGCGCAGTATGGAAAGATCCACCTTTGAAAGACGGTCTATCTCCCAGTTGTCAAGCCCTGCGGCAATAAGCTCGTCTATATGCGCCTTATGCTCAACAATGCCCTTTGCCTCGTTGATAATAAACTTTTTGTCATTGTTATGTATGGTGCGCAGCCTGCTTATCTTGTCCTCGTCCATTTCAAGCAGCTTTTCCTCGTCTACGCCCGCATCCGAAACATCGGCTGTGGTCTTGTACTCCTCGTCGTAGGTGTTCATTATCTGCTCTATGGCCACATCCACATCAAACTCCGCCTGGAAAACGATATTCAAAATATGCTTTCTTGCCGTTTTTCTGCTCATTTATTTTCTCCTTACTCCGCTTTTTCGGCGGGCTCCTTCTGAAAGTCTATATCGGCCACCACCACATTGACCGTGCCCACATTAAGGCCTGTCATGGTCTCTATCTGGTTTTTGATGTTGTCCTGCACCTTTTGTGCCACATCGCGTACCTTGCAGTTGTAATGTGCCATGATATTGACATTGGCGCTGACCACGCCGTCTTTTATCTCCAGCTCCACGCCCTTTGTTTTGCCCGCACTTTTTTTGCCGAAAATGCTGACATTAAGAGGCACCAGCTTGGCAACGCCGTCTATCTCCCGCGCCGCAGCAGCCGCTATTACGGATATAACCTCGTCCGATATCTGTATAACACCCTTTTTGTCATTTTCCATAATAATTGCCTCCCGTTGTGTAAACATAATGCTCCATAGTTATACTTATTTTAATTGTACCACAAAAAAAGGCGTTTGTAAATGTTTTTATGTATTGTATGAAAAAAGCGGTCCGCTCGGGACCGCCTCGGTTTTGTTATTTTGGTTTTCAGGCCTGCTCGACAGGTATTTTTGATATAAGCGTTTTATTCACATACCTGAACGCCAGCAGGCAAAGCGTTATCGAAATGACCTCCGCGGCAAGAAACGCAAACCACACATTGCTTACGCGCTGTGTAAGCGAAAGCAAAAATGCAACGGGCACCAGCACCACAAGCTGTCGCGCAAAGGAAACGCCCATTGACAAAAAGCCCTTGCCAAGCGCCTGGAAAACAGACAGGCTGATTATACAAAAGCTTGCTATGGGGAAATGCAGGCTTATCGTCCTTAATGCGGGTATGCCCATTTGCAGTATATGCTCGGCATTTTCCTCGTTTGCAAAAAGCATGAGCAGCTTGTCGGGGATGAGTTGGAACACCAGCATACCGATAAACAGCAGTAAAAAGGCATAAAGCACACTCAGCTTCATTGTCTGCATCATGCGGTTTCTGCGCCCTGCGCCGTAGCAGAAGGCAACAATGGGCACCATGCCGTTGTTAAGGCCGAATACAGGCATGAATATAAAGCTTTGCAGCTTGAAATATATGCCGAATATGGCAACTGCGTTGTTGCGTGCTTCCTTCAGCGTAAGCCCCGTATCCGTGATGGTCATATGCGAAAATATGGTATTTATCAGCAGTACCATTACAGAGCCTATGGATGCCATAAGTATAGACGGTATACCTATATAAAGTATTTTGCCCATTTCCTTGAATGACGGGCTGATGGAGTGGAACTTTGTAAGCTGTATCTCCTTATTGCATTTAAGGTTAAGGCAAAGTGCCAGTATGCCCGCAATGCATTGGCCGATAACGGTGGCTATGGCCGCACCCGCCATACCCATACGGGGAAGACCCCAGGGGCCGAAAATAAGTATCGGGTCAAGGATAATATTTATCACCGCACCTGTTATCTGCGTTACCATGGAAAGCATTGTTTTGCCCGTTGACTGGAGCATACGCTCAAAGCAGAACTGGGCATATATGCCCAAGCTGAAGGTGCAGACTATTTTTAAATAAACGGTGCCCTCCTTTACGATATTCATATCCGAGGACTGGGATGCCATAAAGGCGCTTACCGCAAAAATACCGATGAGCATAAACAGCAAAAAGCAGCAAAAATACAACACTATGCCGTTTATTGCAACACGGTTCACACCGTCCTGATCCTGTGCGCCGAGGTTTCTTGAAAGCAGCGCATTCATACCTACGCCTATACCCGCGCCCGTGGCTATCATAAGGCTTTGCAGCGGGAATACCAGCGATATGGCCGTCATGCAGTCCGCGCTGTATTTTGCGACGAATATACTGTCCACAATATTATAAAGTGCCTGTACCAGCATTGATATCATCATCGGCACAGCCATCGACAAAAGCAGCTTATTGACGGGCATGGTGCCCATTTTGTTTTCCTTCATGGCAGTATCCATAAAAGCTTCTCCTTCCATACAAAACCAGTTTTAACATACATTTCGTGAATGTCGGAATTTTTTGACGTTCACGATAGATTTTACTACTTTTCGCCTGCGCGGTCAACAAATTTTGACATATTTTTATGTAGAAAAAAAGCGGCACAGCGCCGGATATTATGGGCGAAATTTACAAAGAAACAGCCGCAGCGTATAAGCCGCTGCGGCTATTTTTTTGTCTTTTCGGCCATTAAAGAAAATGCTTCGTAAATATCGGGATGCTCCGTTTTAAGGTTGACGGGACGAAACGTGCCCGCCTCCAGAAAACAGTGCGAGCTTTCCCCCTTTGCGGCGGTCTCGCCGTTTTTCGACACCTCATAGCCCACGGACATTTTAACACCGCTGAATTTGGTTATCCATGTGTCTATGTCGATATTGTCGCCAAAGGTGAGATAACGCATATACTTTACGTTTACGCCAAGCACAGGGATAAGTATGCCCCTTTTTTCGATATCGGCATATGGCAGACCGAACTGCTCCAGTATCCACACCCTTGCCTCCTCAAAGTATCTGATATAGTTTGAGTGATGGACAAAGCTCATCCTGTCCGTTTCGTAATAATTGACCGTTCGCTTGTATATCATATCATTTCTCCGCCGTGTCTATCTGTGTAATGTCCCTTATATTGCTCAGCTCGTGCGCGACCACCAGTCGGTTTGTCATTATGCACACAAGATTGCGGTAGTTTGTGCCTATCAGCTCACCCTCGAACACCTTGTCCTGGAGCGTGGTTATCTTTACGCGCATACCGCGTCTGAATGTCTGTCCCTTAAAGCTTACATCCTCCAGCGGGAACATGGCATAGCAGCGGTCAAGTATCTTTTTGATGTCCTTGACAGCCGTATTTGCGGTGCCCAGCTCCATTATTTTTTTAAACTTCATTACATTGTATATAAACCATGTTATAAAAAAAGCTATGACGGCAATATACAACAATTCCTCCGTTGTAATATACTGGCTCATTTCCATACCTCCCTTGCTGTTCTCTCCTGTCAATATATAATAACACAATTTTCTGCCCAAATCAACAAAAATTTATAGTAAGCGAATTAAATAATCGGACTTAAGCTTGCTTAAGGCGGATTATTTATGAGCCCCATCCTATAGTGAACGTCAAAATATTTTTGACGTTCACTATAATATGTCATCCCACGGCCTTATATAATATATGCACGCCCACGCCCGTCCGACCATAGGACACCGCCAAAAATTATCGTTTCCGTGACCCGACACAGCCCGTATGTATTTTTGTCCTTATTTTCGGCAAATATACTTTTTATTGTACTCACCTGCGGACAACAAGCCGAAAAAGAACATTTTTTCGATAAAATATCGAAAAAATGTTTGACAAGCGAGCTTTTATTTTGTATAATGACATTACAACAAACAAATTTTCGATAAATAAGGAGTGTATATCATGAAAAATAATCTGACCTTTATAAAAATTATGTTCGGTTGCTCGGTATTGTCCGTAATAATGTTTTCCGCTTTTTATATATGGGGGCTTGGCCATTGCGCCGACTTTTACGCGCTGCTTGACTGCACGCTGCCGTTTTTCTTTGCATCAATATTTTCCGTAATAGGCTTTGGCATTGCACAGCACAGCTACATCGCAAAAAGCGAGGCCGAGGCACACTGCGCCAAAAACGACAAGTGCAGAAATTACGAGCGCAGATACATCATCAAAACCTACGGACGAAACGGAAGCATCAACGTAAAGCATATAAATATGCGCGGCAATTACGGCCTTTTAAAAAGCGCATGATATTCCGACAACATATCCCCTTTCACAAGGAGCTGCTGCATTTAAGATCACGGTGTCTTAAATACGGCAGCCCTTTTTTATTGCGGTTTTGGAATGCAATTTGGCGAAAGACCCGTTTTTCGTCGGAGGCCGCAGCCCGGCGCAGCGGCCGTTTATGTCATCCAGCTTGAAAGATATTTGTTTTTAAGCCTGCCCTTTTGCACCTTGCCCCAGCCCAGCGGCCAGCCGTCCGCGCAGACAAGCGCCCAGCCGTCGCCGCAGTCCACATTGAAGCTTTCGCCGCGCATATACCTTTGCAGGCCGTCGCTTTCAAGCGCCAGATCCACCGTCAGCCTTGCCTGTTGCTTTTTAAGCGCCATAGCAAAGGCCTGGCTCGGCTCGAAGCGTTTTGTTTTAAGGTCGCCGAGATAAAGGCCGCTGCGCATTACACGCAGGCCTTTAAGCCCCAGCCCCATAGGCACCATAAGCAGTTTTTCGCCGTGTATCAGCAAATGCTTGTCGGAAAAGTCCATATCCAAATATTTGTCCGCAAAATCGTAAAAATCGGTCAGGTCTGCGGCCTTGGCGCGTTCCTCGCGCTCATAGCCCTCAAGCACGGGCGAGCCGTCCGTCTTGTGCAAAAGGCAGATAAAATGCCCCTCGCCGTGTACCTTATGCGGCCAAAGTCTGCCCGCCTTTTTAAACTCCTCACCCGCATCACACCACTCGGGTCTGCCGTCGGAAAAGCCGAGACTTTTGTCTATTTCAAGCACCTCGTAATACGGATGCCTGTCGATAAACTCCCGCAGCATACCCTCGTTTTCCTCGGGCGCAAAGGTGCAGGTGGAATAGGCTATTATGCCGTCCTTTGCAAGCAGCCTGTCCGCATGGTGCAGTATCTCGCGCTGAAGCGTCCGGCAATAGTCGGTCTTATGGCTTTCCCAGCTTTTTACCGCCGTTTCGTCCTTGCGGAACATTCCCTCGCCGCTGCACGGTGCATCCACGATTATTTTATTGAAAAACGACGGCAGCTTGTCGGCCAGCCTTTCGGGGGTCTCGTTGGTTATCACGCAGTTTGACACACCGCAGACCTCCACATTTTTCAAAAGTGCCTTACAGCGGCTTGCGCTTATGTCGTTGCTGACGATAATGCCCGTGCCGTCCAGCTTGGCCGCCGCCTGCGTGCTTTTGCCGCCGGGTGCCGCACAAAGGTCAAGCACCCTGTCGCCCTTTTCCACGGGCAAAACAGCACCCGTTGACATGGCCGACGGCTCCTGTATATAAAACAGCCCCGCATTGTAGTACGGATGCTTTGACGGGCGCACCTCGTCGCCGTTGTAGTAAAAGCCCGTACTGCACCACGGTATGGGCGAAAGCTCAAAGGGCAGCCTTTGCTCCAGCTCCCGCGGGGATATTTTAAGGGTGTTGGCACGCAGGCCGTAATATCTGCCGTCGGAAAAGCTTTTTAAATAATCGTCAAACTCCGCCCCGAGCAGCCGTTTCATCTTTTCTGTATACGCTATAGGAAGTTCCATACATACTCCTTTTACTTTTTAAGTGTGACTATCGTTTTAAACAGATCCCCGTCTATAACTATCTCCATCGTGCCGCCGTGCAGCTCCACAATGCTTTTTGCTATGGACAGACCCAGTCCCGAGCCCTCCGTGCTTCTTGACACATCGCCGCGCTTAAAGCGCTCAAAAAGCTCCGCACCGTCAAAGTCCAGGGGATAGTTGGATATGTTTTTAAAGGTTATGACAACGCTGTCCTCGTTCTCCTGCAGGTTTATATATCCGCGCGAGCCCTGCGGCGAATATTTGATTATATTTGTAAGAAGATTGTCGAAAACGCGCCACATACGCTGGCCGTCCATATCTATTATTATGGGATGATTTGGCAGATCCACCCTGAAATCTATGCCCGAGCGTGTTATTTTGTAATCCAGCTCGCCAAGTGTCTGGCTGAGAAGAGCCACAACATCGGAGGGCATTTTTTCCAGCTTCATCTGGCCGCTGTTAAGCTTGGATGCTTCAAAAAGGTCCTGTATAAGCACGTTAAGACGCTTTGCCTTGTCGTTTGCTATGTCTATATATTCCCTTGCCTGCTCGTTGTCCAGATCCAGCGTCTTTAAAAGCGACAAATAGTTTATAATGGAGGTCAGCGGGGTCTTAAGGTCGTGCGAAACATTGGTGATAAGCTCGGTCTTGAGCCTTTCGCTTTTTATCATTTCCTCCAGATTGGCACAAAGTCCCTCATTCACATGGTCAAGGTTGTTTATCGTGCGCGAAAAGGGCCCCTTTTCCTCGGGAATGGCGCGTATATTGCCGTTTGCCATTTCCCGTATATAATAGCGCAGTTTTGCGTTGTTGTTTATATATTTGAACACTATCCACAGCGCCACGCAGTACAGGCAGTACATACAAAGCATAAACACGCCGTTTATCGCGGGTGCGTTTGAAACATACATCACCAGCGGCACAAGCGGCAGTATCCACATGATTATTATAATTACGCTGGCACACAGCACAAGCTGCTCGTTTGCGCCCGCGGCTATGCGCATATCGCGCAGACAGCCCTCCACAAGCCTTGCCTCGGGCTCGTCCTTTATGCCGATGATGCGCCTGCAATATTTTATCATATGCTCAAACGCCATAACAAATATGACCATGGCCGCCGCCGCGGACAGCACCCTGAACAGTATGCCCGATATATTTGCACCCGCCGCAAGATAGGACACGGCGTAGTTTTTGTAAAAAAGCAGCCTGTAAAAATATGCCGCGATTATGATGACCAGTATTATTTTAAGCGTTACGGGCAGCAGCATATACCAGCCGAACAGCTTTTCGCGCATGGCCACCATCTCCGTGCGCCTGTACAAAAGCACATACAGCATAAGTATCGCGCCCGCCACATAAAATATCACCGGCAGATACACGGACGATATGACCTTGTTTGCCGAATAAAGGCGGTAGGTGTAGTTTATCTCGTTTTCCATGCCCTGGCTGAGTCCCTGAACGGGCAGGGAGATAAGGCAGATATAATTTTGCTTGGCAAACGACAGATTAAGCGCCTCGCCGTTAAAGGTCTCGTCAAATATGCTGTCGGATATCTCCACATAGTCGTAGTATTTTTCGTTGAAGATGTCCTCCGTATTGGTGGCTACGCAGATGCCCCGCCTTTTGTCGTAAAGATAAAAATGCAGATCGTGCATGGCCGAAAGATAGTTTTCCACGCTGCGGTAATTTTCCACGGCCTCGGACAGCAGCTTTTCACGCTCGGTCATCTCCTCCGCCGTCATGCCCGAAAGGTCTGCGGCATACAGCTCCTGCGGATAGGGCACCTTGCCCGCAAGCAGGGCAAAGCTTTCGCCCGCGCTGTCCCGCTGCGGCTTGGCATCCCCGCGGTCAACATAGTTTTCGTCGGTCTCGACCTCGCGGCCGAAAACATCCATAACGGGCGTGCCCTGCGAATAGCTCCCGCCCTCGCGCACTATGGCCGCACGCAGGCTGTTAAGGTATTCCACCGCAGTTTCCTGACTGAAATTTTTGTAATATATATAATAGCGCTGCATATTTTTTGCAAGCCTTACCGTCTCGTCCTTTACGGCCGCATTGTCGTGTATGTAGCCGCGGTTAGGCATAACGCTTTCAAGCCCCGCAACAAAGCCGCAGGCAAAAAGCAGCCATATAACAACGATAATAAAATATGCCGATACTTTATTTGGAGATCTTGTATCCAACTCCCCACACCACCTTCAGATAAATAGGTTCCTTAGGATTGACTTCTATTTTTTCGCGTATTCGCCTTATATGTACGGCCACCGTGTTTTCGCTGTTCAAAAACGGCTCGTTCCATACCTTTTCGTATATTTCCTCTATGGAAAATATCGTATCGGGGTTTTCCATAAGAAGCTGCAATATCTTAAACTCTATCGGCGTAAGCTTTATCGGCACATCGTTAAGTGTGACCTGCTTGGTCTTTTTGTTAAGATAAAGGCCGCGTATGAAAAGCTCGTCCTGCGTCTGCTGAAAACTGCCGAATTTGGTATAGCGCCGCAGGTTTGACTTTACCCGCGCCACCAGCTCCAGAAAGTTAAAGGGCTTGGTTATGTAATCGTCCGCGCCTATGTTCAGCCCCAGCACCACGTCCTTGTCCTCTGACTTGGCGGAAAGCACGATTATGGGTATCTCCTTGCTCTGGCGTATTTTCAGTATGGCGTGTATGCCGTCCATTTCGGGCATCATAAGATCCATGATTATAAGATGTATGTCGAGCTCGCGCTCCAGTATCTCCAGCGCCTCCCTGCCGTTTGAGGCCTTGTAGACCTTCATCTGCTCGTTGGTAAGATATATCTCTATGGCGTTAAGTATCTCCTTGTCGTCATCCGCAGCCAAAATTTTATATTCCATCGTGTTTCCCCTTTCTGCGTTTTATACAATTATACACCCGTTATGTTAATAAATCGACGGGGTTTTTCTTAATTTTTTATTAAATTTTGCCGTTATCCCTCTTAATTTGTTTTTTGCTTTCTTCCAAGCCCGTGCAGCACAATAAACACCGCAAAGCAGTACACGACCGTCAGCAGTATATTAAAGCGCATATTCTCGCGAAAGACCAGCATCGCCGCCGAAAACGCAAGCGCGGATACCGCCATGGAGGCGGCAAATTTTCCGTTGAAGCCGCACCGCTTTTTTGCATATCTTCCAAGCAGCAAAACACAGAAAAAATACAGCAGCAGCGAGCCCACCAGAAACAGCATCTTGGGCAGAAGCGCGATCTCGTCCTCCCGCATGAATTCAAGCCCCGTTGTGATGTTGTTAAGCGCAAATATCAGAAAAATATTCAACTTTTTTCTCCGTTTTTGTTATCTCCCGCATGGTCTTTGCCCCCACCGATATATTTTCACTTATGATACCATATCCGCATAAAATTGTAAAGCTTTTATATCCCGATAAAGACAGCCCGGGTATCGCTCATCGACCCCATTGAAATATCACGGGATATGCTGTATAATAAAAAAAAACAAAACGGGCAAAAAAGGAGGAAGCTATGGAGCAAAACAAAACACCGTTAAGGATATACTGTAAAAACTGCGGCGCACCTGCGGGCTTTGACATAATCCACCAGACCTACCGCTGTACCTCATGCGGCGGCGAGACGGGTATAGGCGAGGCCAAAAAAAGCGCCCTTAACTGGCAGCAAATGAAGAAAAAGCAGACTGCGGCGGATATGGGCGCAAGCGGGGCGGAGGAGCTTTCTTGCCCCTCCTGCGGCGCACACATATTTTTTAAGGCGGGCGAGGCCTCGGAAAGCTGTGCCTACTGCGGCACCAAGCTTGTGCGCAGCGATATGACCGACCCCGACAAGCTGCCCGAGCTTATAATACCGTTTTACATCACCTATGACGAGGCACGCAAGCGTATGCTCGACTGGGGACACAAGCACGAAAACACGCCCGAGGGACAAAGCGTGGTATCGTCTATGGGTAATTTCAAGGGTGCATACCTGCCCTACCGCCTTGTCAAGGGACCCGTAAGCGCAGAGGTCTGCCGTGACGGCACCGAAAGAAAGTACCACTGCCGCGGCTATCTGGAGGGCATTGCGGTAAGTGCGGGCTCCGAGGCGGACAACATGGTGCTAAACGACATAGAGCCCTTTGACTGGTCGGAGGCAAAGGAGTTTGACTACGGCTATATCGCGGGGCAGAATGTAAAGCTTGCCACGCTTTCGGACAAGAACATTGCGGCCAATGTGTGCCGCGAAACGGAGCAGGCCTTTTTGCCAATGGTGGAAAAGGTATTGCAGACAAAGGGTGTGGATATACGCGCCGAAACGGGGGATATGATGTCCCTTTCCGCGCTTTTGCCGATATACTATATGCGTTCGGGCGACCTGACGGCGGTAATGAACGGGCAGACGGGCAGGATAGCAGTATCCAAAAAACGCGAAAAGAAAATAAAGTATTATATGCTCGAGCCGCTTATATATACGGTGATAATGACCGTTATCTTCGGCATTTGGGGCGGGGCGGAGCTTGCGTTTTATGCGGGCATGGTCTTTGGCTGCATATTCTTTGCCGCACTCACGGACGGCAAGGGTCCCATAACGCGCAGCATAACATTAAAAAGCGAAAACGCCAAGGCTCACCGCGAAAATGACGAGCTTAAAATAAGCGAAAGCAAAAACATACTCAAAAACCCATTTGACATTACGCCCGTATTTTACGAGAAGAACAGGGACGGCGCGGAGGTACCCGTGAAAATAAGGTTTTACAACTTTACAAGGTGCGTATACATGATATTCCGCTCGCTTATCACCGTTTTTCTTCCCGCCGTGCTTGCAGCATTTTTCCGCCTGATAATGATATCGGGCACAAACGAGCGCTTTGCGGACAAGTTTAACATAGGCTACGGTGCGGCGTGGTATGTGCTGGGCTTTATGATATTTATAATATATTTTGTAAAGCAGGCAAGGAACAATGTCTTTGAGATACCGATAATTTACGAGCTGCGTGAGGGCAAGCCGCCGCACCGCATCACAAAAAATGTGTGCAAGGGTCTCAGCGTGCTGTCAATGTTCGGCATAGGCGTACCCGACAAAGACGGCAAGGTCACTACCCTGTTCGGCGCACTGCGCGATATGGGCGGCATGGGCTGCGGCCTTGGCTGCATACTGTTTTTTATTCTGCTCGGAAGCACCGCCGCCATCATTTCGTAGTGCCATGCTCCGACGTATAATAACTTTTTTGACAGTCTGAATCAATGTTATTGACTTTTATTGTTTGGTGGGGTATAATTAGCTTTGTATGAAAACATATAAAATTTATATAGAAGGAGTAATTTATTGTGGCTGACGAGAAAAAAATTGTTTTGACCAGTGAGGGTTACAAAAAAACACAGGAGGAGCTGGAGTACCTTAAAGTCGTAAGACGCAAGGAGGTCGCACAGAACATAAAAGAGGCAAGAAGCCAGGGCGACCTTTCCGAAAACGCCGAGTACGATGCTGCCAAGGAAGAGCAGGCCGAGATAGAGGCAAGAATAGTCGAGCTTGACAATATGCTGCGCAATGCAGAGGTAATTGCCGAGGACGAGCTTAACAGCGGCCATGTAAGCCTGGGCAACACAGTCATCCTTTTTGACGAGGAATTCCAGGAGGAAGTCACCTACACGATAGTCGGCTCCGCCGAGGCTGACCCCGCAAACGGCAGAATATCAAATGAGTCACCGCTCGGTCTGGCACTTATCGGTCATATCATGGGCGATATCGTAAAGGTCGATGCTCCCGACGGTGAGATAGTTTTCAAAATTTTAGGTATCGAGTAATAGGAGATAATTATGGCAGAGGAAACAAATGTAAAAGCACTTAACGAGCTGCTGCAGGGCAAGCGCGACAAGCTTGCGGAGCTGCAGGCACAGGGCATGGACCCGTTCAAGATAGTAAAGGCCGATGTCAGCCATCACAGCAAGGAGATAAAGGACAACTTTGACAAGCTGGAGGGTCAGGTCGTTACCGCGGCAGGCCGTATGATGAGCAAGCGTGTAATGGGCAAGGCCAGCTTCTGCGGTCTCCAGGACAGGGACGGCAGCATACAGATATATGTTACCCGCGACAATCTGGGCGAGGATATATACAACACACTTTTCAAAAAGAAATACGATGTAGGCGATATAATCTGGGTAAAGGGCGAGGTTTTCAAGACCCAAAAAGAGGAAATTTCGATCAAAGTGACCGAGATAAAGCTTTTAAGCAAGTGTCTTCAGGTGCTTCCCGAGAAGTTCCACGGCCTTAAGGATCAGGATCTTCGCTACCGCCAGCGTTATGTCGATCTGTTTATGAACCCCGAGGTAAAGGACAACTTTATCATCCGCAGCAAGGTAATAAAGACGGTAAGAGATTATCTTGACAACAAGGATTTCCTTGAGGTGGAGACACCCATGCTCCAGACCATTGCAGGCGGTGCTGCGGCAAGACCGTTTATAACACACCACAACACGCTCGATCTGGATATGTATATGCGTATAGCGCTGGAGCTTCCGTTAAAGCGTCTTATAGTGGGCGGTCTTGAAAGAGTGTACGAGATAGGCCGCGTTTTCCGCAACGAGGGTATGGACACAAAGCACAACCCCGAATTTACGCTTATGGAGCTTTATCAGGCCTACACCGACTACCACGGCATGATGGACATTACCGAGGGCATCATCAAGGAGGTAGCCGACAAGGTCGCAGGCACAAGAGTCATCAACTATCAGGGCATAGAGCTTGACTTTACAAAGCCGTTTGAAAGACTTTCAATGGTGGATGCCGTTAAGAAATACGCAAATGTGGATTTTGACAAGGTAGAAACGCTTGAGCAGGCGCGTGCGCTTGCGGACGAGCATGAGATACACTACGAAAAGCGCCACGGCAAGGGCGAGATACTCAACCTTTTCTTTGAAGAATATGTTGAAGAAAAGCTTATACAGCCCACCTTCATCATCGACCACCCCGTTGAGATCTCTCCGCTTACCAAGAGAAAGCCCGATAAGCCCGATTATACCGAGCGTTTCGAGCTGTTCATCGTTGGCCGCGAGTTTGCCAACGCCTACAGCGAGCTTAACGACCCCATCGACCAGCGCCAGCGCTTTGAGCATCAGGCTGCGCTCCGCGCACAGGGCGATGACGAGGCCGAGCTTATCGACGAGGATTTCATGCTTGCACTTGAATACGGTATGCCCCCGACAGGCGGTATGGGTATGGGTATAGACAGACTTGTTATGCTCTTTACCGATGCCAGCACCATAAGAGACGTACTGCTTTTCCCGACAATGAAGCCGATTGAACAGTAAAAATGCTTAAAGCCCTCTGTTTATGCGTGTTACAGAATTTGGAAATTTAAGAAAAATCGGTTTTGACACCAATTTGACACCATTTCAGATTTTTCAACACATAGAGTTATGTAGGGTTATACATTGAGTACATTAACTAAATATCATTAAAGAAAGAACTGAGTTATATAACTTGGTTCTTTTTTTATTCCTATGTATGCTCTTGTACACTTATGAGAGGAGAATTATATTATGTTTAACAAAAATACTATACCCGAAAATCTTTACTTTCACGGAAATGAGATAGAACAATTTATACATATACAGGTGCCGATTGCGCTTATTAAAGACAAGATGTTCAAAGGGATATCAACCGACGCAAAACTGCTGTACGGTTTATTGCTGAACAGGACAGGATTATCTATTAAAAACCACTGGCTTGACAGTGAAAACCGTACTTATATCACCTACACCATTGAAAATGTTATGGAGGATTTAGGTATTGGCAGTACAAAGGCTAAAAAGCTGTTTGCTGAACTTGTTGATATTAACGATACGGGCGTTGGACTTATACAAAAGGTTCGTGTGCTGAATAAGCCGAGCAGGATTTATGTTTTAAATTTTACGCAGGTGTTTGAATATCTCAAACGTATTTGCGGCGAAGAAACTGCGGTTTTAAACGCAGAAAGTGAAATTATTCCCGAAAGTTATCCACAAAAAGAAAGGAATCATTTTTTTACCCATTTGGAAGCGTCCCTCGAAGAGACTTCTTCGCGTCTCACTGACGGACACGAGAGCGACTTTCTGACGGACACACCTGCGTCTGCTAATTATAATAATATTATAAATAACAATAAAAGAGATATTAATTCTATCAATCTATCTTGCGATAGGTCGATTGATGGGAATAAATGCGCGGATATTTCAAGTGCTGATTATTTAGCTTACAAACAGCTTATCAAAGACAA
>JAFYGI010000016.1 GCA_017543265.1 Bacillota bacterium
CCCGCCGTGTCCCTATAGGCTATATATAAAATATACAATACATTTTACCCGTATATCCCCGCCCTGTCATTGATAACCAGCATCCGCAGCATCGCATAGCTTATATCTATTCCCTGGCCGTCACCTTTTAGCGCACCCTTTTCCACAAGCTTTTTTACCGTCTCTCTGCCCCATTCGGGTACATCATCAAGGTTTTCAAAGTATTTTTCCCTGCTATCCTCGATTTCCTTTCTTAACCCCTGTATTTCTTCTTTAAGCTTTTTCAATTCATCCATATCTATGTACGCCCCTTTCATAACCTTTTCGACATCCCGTTTAAACTTCACAAACTCCTGCGGATGCTTCACCCACCAAAGCGGGCAAAACTTTCCGGTCACATCGTAGTGCCTAACAATATCCTTCATAGGGTCAAGGCTGTATCGCTTGCATAGATCTGCGCATAGCTCCGTAAGACTTGCCTGTGTCTGCTCCGTGAACTTACCGTCAGCTTTCGGATGGCAATTTTCTATGGATATACTACAGCAATTCAAGTCATTTGTTGCATAGCTCCATTCATTTTCGGGGATGCATTGGATGATTTCGCCGTCAAGTCCGATTATGTAATGAGAGGATGCGTATATGCCTTGTCCGTTTTTCAGGCTTTCAAAATAATTTCTGTTGCCCGCCGCGCTGCTGCCCGCATTGCCAACATAATGCACCGCGATTTTTGTGACCCTTTTAAGCGGTATCTGCGGCCTTGAATACTTATTCGGGGTCAGGTACATTCTTGTTATCTCCATTCTCCTCGCTCCTTTCCTTTAATATATCTATCGCCTTTTGTATCACCCTCGGCATAGGTATACCCATCAGCCCCGCATTTTCCACAATGCTTATCGCTTCGTTGGCGATAAAGGCAATAATTGCGGCGTTTCGTATAAATCCAAGCCCCGTCACAAGGTCAAGCCTATAGGCCACCAACACCACAAGCAACATAACGCCCTTTTTGCAAAGCCCTTTAAGCCCTGCATTGCTTTCAAGCGCGCCGTTGTCGCTTTTTTTAGACCTGTGGAATACCCCCGCCACTATCAGCCCCGTTATATAGTCTATCGCCATAAAAATTATCAGTGTTGATATTGCACTGTCCCAGCCGCCGAATAATTTGGTAATAATACTTCCTATAACACCTATCACTGTACAAAAGCTAAACTTCAATAATATCAGCCCCCCGTTCATTAGGGCGCGCAGCCCCTCGTTATTTTCATTATCGCCGGCACCGCCGCTCCGTCCTCAAAAACCACCGTGCCGTCTGTATCCTGCCATACACCGTTTTTCATTATTACTACCCTGTCACCACCGGCTTTCGGGGAATATCCCGTTATCCACGGGTACCCGTCGTTCTGCCCGTCAAACCTCCATACGCCGCGGTTTGTGGGATATCCGTACCTGTCCTTGGTAAACTCCGCAAACACCTCCGCCTCGTTGTCAACAAGGCGCATATATCCCCCGTTTTCGCTGTCTATGGTCCACGGGTTTGTAACATCTATATACATCGACATCTCCGAGCAGCTTATGCTTGCCACGGCCGCACCGCTGCCCGTATGCCCCCAATCGAGGGCAGCCGACACCGTATCGTAATAATAGGATGTAAAATCCGAAAACCTGCTGCGCAATATCTGTATTTTATCCCCCGCCCTTACATTTACCGCAAAGCCGCAGTATACATATGTCTTATTGCTGTATTCCGGGTTTGTGTAAGGTACGGTAACATTATGTGTTTCCACCGTTTCGTCATTTACCGCAATGCCCAGGTCAAAATATCCGCCATCCTCCCGCGTACACCTCATGGCTATGGAAATGCCGCGTATGACTATATCCGCTGTCGCAAAAAACACCGTTGTCGTATCCGTTGTGGTCCTTTCCGCACCCGTACAAAAATTATATATCATACGGCATACCCCGCATTTCTCATATAGCTGCTGCTTTTAAGCTGCGCCGATGTCGCCGCCGTCAGCCCCGGCACAGTTATCCCCGCCTCGGTCGCCTTGTCGCTGTCATAAAGACAATTGTTCTGCGCAACATTCTGCACCGTGTTCGATGTTCCGTCATAAAGCACCGCATAACAACAGGTCGCCATGTTTGCCGTATTTGTCAGCGGATATACCTTAGTGGATATAATTATCCCTTTAAAAAAGCTGTTTACCGCCGTTGACGAAGTGCATATTATCCCCGCCGCCTGTGTCGATGCATCTATTTTTCCTATAAAACAACAGTTTACTATTTTTGCATTCGGGCTGTTGCTTCGCGAATATACTATTCCGCCCGCGTTTTTTGATTTCAGCTCCCCGCTGAAGCTGCATTCTCTTACCTTGTTGCTGCTTGAATTTACATACATCGCAAAGCCCGCCGCATAATTGCCGCTCTCTATCCTGCCGGTAATATGCACATCCTGTATATAAGCGGCGTTGTACATATTTCTTACAAGGCTTGCCCTGTCGCCCGCTATTATGTACATATCCCGCAGATAAAGGTTTTTCAGACAGCCACCCCTTAAATTGGGGAATAAAAACCAAAGGTCGCCGCCCGAAAAATATATGTTGCTTATTGTGTGCCACCCGCCGTCAAAATCAACGTACCAATCATTGCTTGCGGCACCTGTGCCTGCCGCCCAGGAATAGACCCCCGGCATATCTGCAAAGTCTATGTCCGCCGTAAGCACAACCTCAAGCGGCTCGGCTGCCGTCCCCTGCCCGTATGTACCGTTAAAAAATTCTATCAGCGTGTATATATTTCCTATGGATATCAATGCCATTTTATCCCTCCTTTATTATCCCTACCGAATTTTCGGGCATATTCTCTGCATCTTCATCTGCCGCTTCCTCGCTTTGGTACACCTTAAAAATTATATCGGGGTATTCCGTACCGTTAAACTTTTTGTATACCCTAACGCCGTTTGCATCCTCGCGGTAAACATTGCCGTATTCGCTGCCGTTATTATCCTTAAAAACGGTCTTTATCTCGCACGAATTATTCGTTACGCCTGCGCTTAATTTAAAAATCTCCCTTTTTGCGCCTACGCCCGTAAGACAGCGGCATTTATACATATCCTCGGTATATTCGCTTATTGTCTTGTTGTGCATTTTGGGGCTAAGGGTGGTAATGCCCGCCGAAAAATCGCTAAGCGACACAAAATAAAGCTGCTTGCCGTTTAACTTTAAAAGCTCGGTCTGGCCGTAGGTTATGTTTTGTATATCGTTCGGGGCCGTAAGCTTTTGTGAGAATACCGAAATACCGCTGTTCTTTACCTCGATATAGTTTCTGTACGGCCTTGCGGCGGTCTCCTTAAATGTCCTTATCGGTGCGCCCTGCTCTGTCCTGCCCGCCTTCCACTCCCAGCCGTCGGCGGTCATTACCAGGTTTGGAAAAAGCGCATAGTCCGATATATTCGTTTCCAGCCCGTCAATAAACGCCCCGTCCGACACAGTGTAAATAAGCGGGTCATACGCAATACCCGCGCTGACGATATACACCGCCTTATAGCTTTGCCAAACAAAATTTTCGCCCGTTATCTCCAGCTGTATATCAAACCTGCCCGTATATTTTGTTTCGTTTATATCGGGCAGCCACTCCATTACAAGCGTATCGCCCGCCGTTCTTATATCAAGTACGTCGGTAAAATTTATTGTTTTTACCGCCGCCGACAGGATATTTGCATTGGGCATCTCCGACAGCGGCACATAAAAAACAAAGCTGTAGGCCGCATCCGAATACTGCTTTACATTGTATATCGCGGGAATGGGCTGTTTGTTTACAATATCTATCCTCAAATCCTCACCGCCTTACGTCCTTTGTGTATGCACAAAATTAATATTGCCCGTTACCGCAAACCTGCTTTCTGTGCCGAAGTCGTTTTCGTCGATATTGATGCTTCGGCTCCGCGGCAGCCCGTTTTCGGTCGATATCGCGGCGCAGCCCGTAACAATACAGTACACCTGCGATGTAATTTCCCTTTTTATCAGATCATACTCGGTACCCGTGCAAAAAAATACGCAGTCGGTTATTCTAAGCACACCGTTAAGCGCAGTGCCCATCGTGGTCAATGCGTTTGTCACATACTCCTCACGGTCCTGAAGCTCAAAGGCGCAGTTATTTATATTCACGCCATCCGCCCAATGGCCGTTTATGCCGTTAAGATTTATAAAAACATCATCCTCATAGCCCGCGGTATGCGAAAAGCGTATATTGGAAAATTCCGTGTTTTTGTCAAACACTTGTATTCTTGAAGAAAGCACAAGCCTTACATCGCCTACGCCCTTCAGCACGACATCATGCGTAAGTACGCTAAGCCCGCTGATATAATATGTGCCGGGCGCAAGAAAAACCACCGTATTGCTTTGCATTGCCTGCGCTATCTCAACATTGTCGTCTGTGCCGTCACACACATGATCCGCACCATTCTTAAACCTTTGCGGGCTGTCCGATGCAGCAACAAAAACAAAATATTTCCTTGCCTTTGCCGCATCCGATACCGCCTTTAGCTGCGTATCTATGATATCCGCATTTCCGTTATGGTCGTCAATATTGTAAAATTCCGTTTGCAGCGGCTTTTTTAAATGATAATTTGCAGTATAGTTTGCCATTATGTCAAAACCTCCTCCGTTAAGCCTATATGCTTATACGCCGACAAAGCGTTGTGTTTAAACGCCGCCAAAGTTTCGTGCGTATTGTACATTAAAAAAATATCCAAAATTATGTTTGCGGGCACTATTTCCTCCAGCACCCGTTTTAAGTAATCAAAGCTGTCCTTAGCCGCAAGCGCAAGCCCCACCGTCAGTGTGTATATATCGTTTGCGTATTTTAAAATAAAATTGCCCTCACCGCAAAGCGCCTTAAGCTTGTTTTCAAGGCTGCGCATAGTATAGGGCGTATCGCCGTTAAGCGCCGTTTTTATCCTTAACCGCCTCAGTTCAAGCGTGTCGGTGTCGTTTGCGGTTATGGCAAGCATCCTCTCCCACCTTTGGCAGCCGTACTCGTCCAGCGTGTCGATAAAGCACTCGTCCAGTATCACGCCGCACTTTTCAAACACTAAGGATAACTCCGGCTCCTCGGCATTAAATACCTGCTCAAATTCGTATATTTCCTTTAAAATATCGGGCAAATATCCGGCTAAATGTATCTCTCTTGTCATTGTCCCAACACCTCGTCATTAAACAGGCTTCCGGCAATATCTATTATCGCATCCCTGCCCAGGGCAAAGTTTGCGGCACTGCCGTTTATCCTTATATCGGAAACATCCGTAATGCCCGCAATATTTAAAAGCCTTGCGCCTATCTGCATGATAAAAACATTTATATTTTGCACGTTTGCCCAATCCCTGTTAAGCTCCTCCAGATAACCCGCGACCGTTGAAAGTATCGTGCTTTTAAGCATATTAAAATCATAGCCGTCGGCATAGGTTATTACCGCATCGATATAAATATCCCCCTCGTCCACGGCAACCACCGTTACCTGATGTCCTATCGGCGCTATACCAATGCCCTCGCCGCTGTTTGTCAGCGGGTCTATATCGGTTTGCAGCGTATTTATCAGCGCAGGGGACGGCACCTTGTACTCGCTGTTTTGTATTACCAGCTTTACCGTGCCCGCGCCGTTCCAATCCGCCGCCTTGTAGACCTTAACTCCGCCCACGCCGTCCAGCGCCATTACTTTTTGCTTATAATCGGCAACATTGCCTCCGAAAGCCTGACTTTGCAGACTGTCCATATATCTTTGTCTGAAGACTTCGGTGTCCTCCTCGTCCTCGCCCGGAACAATAAGCTGCGTAAGGCTTGCACTTTGCAGTCCGGGTATGTAATCAATAGGTATAAGCGTACCAAAGGTCCCGTTGGGCGCAGCACCTTCCGTTTCGCACTCCGCACGGTAAACTCCGTCCGATATTTTTTCGGTCAAAGTATAATTGTACTCGCCGCAGCTGAAGCGCTGCCCCAAAACATTGATATTGTCGGGCGTTACCACTGCCTTTGCCGCCGCATTTGTGGCGGGATATGGCGAAAGCCCGCGCTCCGCCGCACGCTTTATCAAATATTCCCTTGTTGCCGTATCCGCAAAGGCCTCGTTTAAAACCGTGTCCAGCTGTATATACATCAGCGCCAGCTCCGCCGCTGCGGGTGCCAAAGCATCCCATATAATACTGCCCTCACGCTTGTCCACATCCGTGTTTACACGGCTTAACATCCTGTTCATTATCAGTTCAAAGCTCATTTCTTCAAACATCAGACAGCCACCTCTTTTTCTATACTTATTTCGCCTTCTGTCGTATCAACATTAAATCTCACCAAAAGCCCTCTGTTTTTCGTATTTCTTGTAAAACTAAAATTATAAACTCTTTTTATCCTGTCATCATTCAAAAGAGCCTCTTCAATCCTTTGTTTCAAAACCGCATATATGTAAGGATATAATCTATTCATAAGATCCTCAAGCTCAAACCCGTAATTAAAGCTGTAAATAATATGCTTAAAACGTTCTGTCATAAGTATTTTATACACCGCTTGTTCCATAGCCCTTATACCGCTTGTATATCCCTTAATTCTGTTATTTTCAATATCAAGATAATATGTTTTTGTCGGGTATCTGACCGTTTCAAATTCATTTTCCAAATTCTTGTATTCAGTTGGAGTCATTTTCAAGCACCTCCAGTATGTAAAACCGCTGTCCGCCCTGCACTTGAAGTATTACAAGCCTGTCGCCCTCTTCAAGTCCGTCAAGCTTTCCGTTTTCGATAAAAAACGCCCTTTTCAGCGGTTTCTTTTGTTCTACCTGTATAAGAAGTTCCTTGTTATTTGGGATATCTTCCTCTTGTATTACTTTCGCAAATATCAGCTCTAAAGGATAGCTTTGTTTTACCGCATCCAGCGCTGCGCGTTTTATAATTTCTATAAAATTCATCTCAACTCACCCCGTAATCCCGAAAGCTGCAAGTCCATAAAGTGACTGCCCGCGGTAAATTTGTGTGTGACCTTTTCGACAATAAGTTTATTATTTAAAACTATATCGCCAAGATCGAGATTTACTGTAACGGAACTGCCGCCCCGTACCCTTGTATCTCCAAAAACATTCGTAAGCCGCAAACTGCGCCCTAACACATTATAATAATCGAGCATTGATTTGCCCCTAAGGCTTATATCGCCCGAATTATCGTCAAGCTTTTCATAAAGCTGTAAAATGCCCCATTTTGCTTGATTTTCGGTCCCGTTAAAGTCATAAAACTCTCTTTCGCCCGTTTCTTCGTTGTCCTTTGCAAGCCTTACTCTGTTATATGTATCACTGTCTATACTTGTTTTGTAGTCATATCCTTGCAGCTGTGTATTGTCTATAAAAACATCCGTCTGCATATCCTCTATATTTTTAAGCGTAAGACTGCCGAAATCATCGTATAAAACATATAATTTGCCCGTCCTTATAACAGTCAGGTCGCTTGCCGTTCCAAGTATATCAAACAGCGTACCTTCTTCCACACGCCGTTCTATAGTATATCCCGTGTCGGCAATATCGCCCAATTTCAAATTGTAGTCCTCGGCAATCATTTTAAGCAGATCGGAGTACTTTTTGTTCTCGTAAATATAGCTGTCTTTGTTTTTAAGATACCTCAACTGGTCGTAGGCTGTAACCTCTATACTTACATTATCCTTTCTTGATTTGGAAAAGATATATCCGTAAAATACGTTTTCGCCGCCCACCTTGAATTTAACGGGGTTACCCTCTCGAAAATTTATAACATCATCCTTTAAAACCGTAAACTTACAGACAGAGGGACTGCCCTTGCGTTCCCTTGTAAGTGATATTTCCCCTGCAATAACAGGTCTGTATATCGTATCATTTTCAATCAGCAGTTCATAATAATTTTCATCACCCACAACGGCTCCCAAAAGGTTATTGTACATATATGCACCTTTTGTGCCGTCGGTATTTTTCACAATCGTTTTTGTAATTTCCTTTTTCTCCTTTGCACCCGTTTCCGCAGCATCGGTTATTTCCGCTGCGCCCGAGGAAGGATATGCGGGCACAAAAAAGCCTGTCAGTTTCTTTTCCGACAGGCTGTGTGTCTGTGATTTTACCGCGTTGCCACAGTTTCCCTCTATACTGGTAAATTTACTGTCTGTACTGCTCACAACAAATCCCGTATGCGATGCACCGTTGGATTTTTGGATAAAAATATCTCCTGCTTTCGGCTTGTAGCCGCTGCCCTTTAGCTTAAATCGTCCGTGAGACTTGGCAAAGTCCATAAGTCCCTGCACCGTCGCCGTCTTTGGCACAATGCCCGTTGATATTCCTGCCTGTGCACAGCACCAGCACACAAACATAGCACACCATTCATCATTGACACCATACCAATTTGTAAACTTATTCGGTCTGCCCGATATGCCTTTTTGCTGTAAGGCTATATTTATTACATCATTTGCATTTGGCATTATTTTATCCCGTCCTTTACTGTAAGCACCGTCCCCGGATATATCCACCAGCCGCCCGAGCTGCTTGCCCTGCCGTGCTGTCTTGCCGCCGCCTCAATTACATCCTTGTTATCGTTGTATATATCTGTATACCCTGCGCCGTTGCCATAGTATCTTTTTGCTATGCCCCAAAGCGTATCACCCGCAGCAACAGTATGCTGTACTGTCTGCGGCGGCTTGTCTATCGGCCTTTCAGTTTTTTCCACGACCTCCGAATTATCGGATTTATCCGTAAAATCAATTATCGTTGTTTTTCTGTACTCATACTGCTTAAGTTTAAGCGATACAACGATATCCGCCCCGTTTGCTGCATCTTCTTTTATGGTATAGTCCTCAACAGTACACTTTATATTTTCGCCTATACCGTCATTTTCCTCACGCAGCACACGGAATGTCGCTATCTGCCTGTTTACCTTTATTGTTTCAAACAGCCCTAAATAATACTGGGGCTGTCGCGTTAAGACATACCCACAAACAAGAAAAAGACTCATTCCAATAAAGGTTTGAGTCTTTTTTGCTTTCATGTTATAATTAAGTTGCAAAAAAAAATCCAACAAGAAAGCAGGTTAATTATATCATGAACGCA
>JAFYGI010000017.1 GCA_017543265.1 Bacillota bacterium
GCTGTTTGTCGATTTGGTGTCCCACGCAAAAAGACCCGTTGCATCGTCGCCCGACTGCTTTAAGCCGTAAACCCAGTGGCCTTTGCCGTTTACGACCGCATTTGTAAGCTTTACGGGTTTCCAGTCGGCATCGGTAAGAGTGATGTCCGACGCAAACTCGTAGTAACCGCCGTCGTGACCGTCTACCGCGCGCAGATCGGCCGCGCTGCCGATATAGACGTACTCGCTGTAGGTGTTGCCGTCCATAGCCTTTACGGGCGCATCTTCCGACGTTTCGGTGTCAAGCACTTCCGCGCCCAGCTTTTCAAAAAAGCTGCCATAGGCATCTTCCTCAAGCCCGACATCCCCGTCAGCCGCCTGTTCTTCCTGCCGCGGCGTTTCCGCATCCGCCGCATAAACACACGGCACGCAGGCCGCCAAAGCAATGGCTGCGCCAAGTACTAAACTGATAACACGTTTCATTTGATCCCTTCCCTTCTGTTTTTATTCACGAAATCTATACATACATTATACCACCAAAAAAAATCCATTTCAATACGCATATTTTCCACCAAATTATTAGTTTTGTAAAATCCGCAAAAAAAACTTGTATTATCCCGCAAAATATGTTAGAATATAAGGAGTTAATGAAAATAAGGAGGAATACACCATGACACATATCAAAACATTAAACACAAAACGTCTTCAGAACACTGTTGCAAAGGGCGGCTGCGGCGAATGTCAGACATCATGTCAGTCGGCTTGCAAGACAAGCTGCACGGTTGCAAACCAGGCTTGCGAAAATAAGTAATACATTCTAAAGGCTGACCCAAAAGTCAGCCTTTAAATTTGAAAGGAATTTTTAAATGATACATAAATACAGTTTTAACGGTATGTTCATCGTGCTTGATGTAAACAGCGGCGCGGTGCATATCGTTGACGAGCTTGTATATGATATACTGGACTATTACAGGGAGCTTGACACAGACGAGATAGTAAAGAAGCTGTCGGACAAGTACGGCGAGGACGAGATAAAAGGCGGCATAAAGGAGCTTGACGAGCTTGTGGAGCAGCGTATGCTTTTTGTGCCCGACACCTACTCTGCCGTTGTGCCGTTTGTAAACAAGCGCGAGCCCGTTGTAAAGGCGCTTTGCCTGCACATCGCGCACGACTGCAACCTTAAATGCAAATACTGCTTTGCCGAGGAGGGCGAGTACCACGGCAAGCGTGAGCTTATGAGTGCCGAGGTGGGCAAAAAGGCGATAGATATGCTTATAAAGGCATCGGGCGCACGCAAAAATCTTGAAATAGACTTTTTCGGCGGCGAGCCGCTGATGAACTTTGATGTTGTAAAGGAGATAGTGGAGTATGCACGCGGCCTTGAAAAGCAGCACAACAAAAACTTCCGCTTTACAATAACCACAAACGGCATTTTGCTTGACGACGAAAAGCTTGATTATATCAACAAAAATATGCACAACCTTGTACTGAGCATAGACGGCCGCAAGGAGATAAACGACATGATGCGTCCCCGTGCGGGCGGACAGGGCAGCTACGATACTATCGTGCCCAAGTTTCAAAAGGCGGCGGAGAGCCGCAACCAGACCGATTATTATGTGCGCGGCACCTTTACCCGCCACAACCTTGATTTTTCCGAGGATGTCATGCACCTTGCGGATCTCGGCTTCAAGCAGATATCGGTCGAGCCCGTGGTAGCCGACCTTTCCGAGGACTACGCCATCCGTGAGAGCGACCTTCCCGCAATTTTCAAGGAATACGAAAACCTTACAAACAAAATAAAGCAGCGCCGCGAAAACGGTCAATGGTTCAATTTCTTCCACTTTATGATAGACCTTACGGGCGGCCCCTGCGTTATAAAAAGGCTTGTGGGCTGCGGCAGCGGTACGGAGTATCTTGCGGTAGCGCCGAGCGGCGACCTTTATCCCTGCCACCAGTTTGTGGGCAGACCCGAGTTTAAAATGGGCACGGTGGATACAGGCGTTACAAACACCGATATACGCGGCAGGTTTGAAAACTGCAACGTATACAACAAGCCCGCCTGCAAGGAATGCTGGGCAAGATTTTACTGCAGCGGCGGCTGTGTGGCAAATTCGTACAACACTCACGGCGACCTGATAAGCCCGTATGAGATAGGCTGCGAAATGCAGCGAAAGCGTATAGAATGCGCAATTTATTTAAAGGCGTGCGAGGAATAAGCCCAAAGCCTTATACCTCGCAAAAAAACAATAACTGCTGCGTTAAAGCAAAAAAACAGCGGATATATCTCTCTTCGGCAGGAAATACATTCCCCGTGAGATATATCCGCTGTTTGCTTTTATAAACGGGCAACAAAAAAGGGCCTACGCCCTTTTTTGGTTGATACTAATCTTCTCTTAGCTGGACAAACATTACGCCCACATCGGCAAGCGGCTCGTGCAGTATCTCCGTACCGCGGTGTTCCTCCGCAACGCCGTAGCGCCAGTTACCCTTCTTGTCCTGGTATTTTACGTTACCAAGCTCAACATCGGTAATAAACTGTAATAAATCTATTATATCCTTGCCGCCAAACATCTTCTTGAACCACATACCCTTGATGATCCAATCATTGCTTGGCTCATACTGCGTTTTCTTGCCCGTGAGCCCGTCAACAACAGCGATGACCTGCTGCTTTTGATTAACGTAAAACTCTGTGCCGCTGATAAGACGGATAAGTATATACTTAGCCATAACAAAAATTCACTTCCTATTCGTTAAAATTAACTAATTTACATTAAGTGTGTAAATCTTCCCTATGGATATTATATCACAAAACTACCCAGAAAAAAATATCAAATTTCAAAAATTTTATATATTGTTAAACTTTCACAAAATAACGGCAAAATGCGAAAAACACCTAAATAATTTATGTTAAAATTGCACATATTTATTTTTGACTTTGCACAATATGTGTCAATGTGCGATAACCAAGGCATTATTTAGGTGTAAAATTGCCTATTATCTTTTCTTTATGCCGGAAAGTGTGTACCATACGTTGCCTGCTATAAGCACGGATGAGTAGGTACCGCAGATAACGCCGACCATAATGGGCAGTGCAAACTCCTTGATATCCTCTACACCGAAGATATAAAGCGAAAGCACGGTAAGGAAGGTCGTAAACGATGTAAACAAACTTCTTCTTAATGTCTGGCTTACACTGTTGTCGATAAGCTCCTGCTTTGTCTTGTAGCGTCTGCTGTTTTCTCTTACGCGGTCAAATACAACGATGGAAGCGTTGATGGAATAACCGAGTATCGTAAGTATTACCGCAATGAATGTTGTATTCATAGGTATTCTTAATATAGCGTAGCAGCCTATAACGATAAGCGCGTCATGTATAAGCGCAATTACCGCACTGGAGCCTGTCTTGAAGTCGCGGAAGCGAAGCGTTACATAAATAAGCATTGCTATACAGCTTACTACGACCGAAAGGATGGAGGCACGCTGCATCTCCGCACTTATCGTACCGCTTACGTCCTGAATGCTGAAGCTGTCCGCTGTGATGGAATACTTCTGCATAAGTGCATCTCTTAATGCGTTTCTTGTTTCCGTATCAAGTGACTTTGTCTTGATGGTAACGGCTGTACCGTCTGCACCGACCTTCTGTACGGTGGGGCTTTCGTTGCCCGTTACTTCCTTTACGATAGCGGAAATGTCATTGTTGTCAAATTCCGAACCGATAGTCACATCTATTGCCGTACCGCCAGTAAACTGTACGTCGTAATTGAACGCGCCCTGACCCTTTGAGGAGTTCACGCCCATAAATACAAAGCTTGTAATGATTATTACCGCTGCAATACCGAAGAAAGCAAAGCGGTTTTTCACGATAGGCAGTACCTTGGCTTCCTTCTTTGCGCCGCCCGAGTAGAAAGCGGGGTTTTTAAGGCCTGCGCCGTGAAGCGTGTTAAGTATAAGTCTGGTCACGAATATTGCCGTAAACATGGATACGATGATACCAAGCGACAATGTCTGTGCAAAGCCCTTTACGGGGCCTGTACCGAGCCACCAGAGTACGACACACGCAATAAGTGTTGTGATATTGCCGTCAAGGATAGCGGGAAGCGCACGGGAGAAACCGTTTTTGATGCTTGTCTTTACGGTCTTGCCCATATTTACTTCTTCCTTGATACGCTCAAATATAATAACGTTGGCATCTACGGCCATACCTATCGACAGTACGATACCTGCCATACCGGGCAGAGTAAGTGTGATGCCGAAAAGGCTTATGAAAATAACAACTATGCCTGTGTATATCGCAAGCGCGATATCTGCCGCAATACCGGGTATGCGGTAGAACAAAAGCATGAACACAAGTACAAGGAAAATACCTATCATACCTGCAAAAAGACTTGTACGCAGAGAGTCGGCACCAAGTCTTGCGCCTACCTCGCTGTAGTCGATAACATTAAGATTGAAAGGCAGGCTGCCCGAACGGATACGGTTGGCAAGGGATGTTACCTCGTCAAGTGTAAAGTTACCCGTGATCTGTGCCTGTCCGCCTGTGATCTCACTCTGGACTGTAGGTGCACTTACCACCATGTCGTCCATATAGATATAAAGAGGCTGGCCTATGCACTTTCTTGTTGCCTCGGCAAAAGCCTTTGTACCCTCGCTGTCAAATTCCAGCGAAACAAGGTAGGTGTCCACACCGCTGCTTGCGGGGCGTGCATCCTTTACATTTGTACCGTCTACCAGAACATTGCCCTGGCCGTCGCGGAATGTAAGGTGCGCCGTGGAGCCGATATCGTCAACTGCCGTCTGTGCATCGTCAACACCGGGTATCTCGACCCTTATTCTGTTTTGCTGGTCGCCCTCGATGCTTGCTTCGGCCTCTGTCCAGTTGTAATACTCCAGTCTTGTCTGGATCATTGAAACTGCGGATGCCATTTCCTCTTCCGTAGGATTTTGCTTGTCGGCCTCGTATACGATGTATACGCCGCCCTTCAGGTCAAGACCCTGCTTGATATTTTTTGCACTGCCGGCATTGTCCTTGCCCACGCCAAAGTAGCTTACAGCGCCCAGGCCTGCCGCAACAGCCAATATCAAAAGCAAGATAAGAACATTTTTTGCTTTCATTTGGAAAAGCCCTCCCTTAAATATTTTCTTTATAGTAATAAATTATGACCTTTCATTTATTACACACCAAACTATATTATATAATTATTTTGGGCAATCGTCAACAAAATAATTTTATTTTTTAACTTTTTGTTTATTTTTTTACCCGCAGACCCCGACGGCGGTGAAAAAAAAGTTGCTTTTGCCCCGTGTATATTGTAAAATAAAGCTGTACAAAAAACCACGGAGGCTGTTATGCAAAACAACAAACCAAGCGTAAAAACCATACTTTTGCTGCATCTTATGATAGCGGCCTTTTCATGCGGCGGCATATTTTCAAAGCTGGCCGCAGGCGAAAGCTTTTTAAGCCTGAAATTTTGCCTGTTTTACGGCATTATGATATTAATACTTTTTTTGTATGCCATAGGCTGGCAGCAGATAATAAAGCGCGTGCCGCTGATGCTTGCATACTCCGCAAAGGCCGCAGGCGTTATATGGGGCATGATATGGGGCGTGCTTGTCTTCGGCGACAGGCTCAGGCCGAATAATCTGCTGGGTGCCGCGCTTATTTTTGCGGGCATAATACTGTTTTTCAAAAGTGAGGGAAACGACAATGCTTAAAGGCTGGCCTATGTTTCTGGGTGTATTTATAAGCAGCATTTCACAGGTGATGCTGAAATTGTCCGCCCAAAAGCAATACGACAACAAAATAAAGGAATACCTTAACCCCCTTGTTATCGGTGGATATGCTATCTTTTTTGCCGCAACGCTTATGAGCATACTGGCATACAAAAGCATCCCCCTGTCCATGGGCGGCATAATAGAGGCCACGGGCTATATCTATATAACACTTTGGGGCGTAAGTATATTCCGCGAAAAAATAAACAAGGGCAAGCTTGCAGCGCTTGCCCTGATAATATCCGGTATTATAATTTACTCTCTTTAAATTTCTATATCCGAAAAGAGTACGGGAAGCTTTTCCTTGAACTCCTTTAAAAGTGCGATGCTTATCTCCCTTATCTGGGGATGCGCCGCAGGAGAGGTGCGCAGCTTGAAATAATGGCGCCATTCGCGCATATTCATAGTTACCACTATCTCCGTTTTAAGGCTGTTGGGAAGTATGCTTCTTGCCTCCTCGGGCTTTGCGCCCGCAGCCGTCATTTTGTTGTAATTATCTTCTATATGCTGCATGGTCTCTTCCCATATACGCATATTTTCGCTGCCGTCCTCCCAAAAACAGGGCTTGATAAAGGTAAGCTCGCTGCCGAAGCGGTCCTGCGAATAATTACAGTAGCGCGTGCTTTCCTGCGAATAGCTTGCTATACGGTGACGCACCAGCTCGTGCGTTACGCCGCGGTCGCAGATAAAGCGCACGGTTATCTTCTCATGCTCCAGCACGCTTTCGTGTCCGCGCTTTATTATGGCCGCGATAAACTTTTCCGCCGTGCCGTCGCCTATCTTGCCCTCGCTTTTGTAGCAGGTGCGTCCCGCACGCTCTATACCGAGCATTATGCGTTTTGCATCTATCTCGTCCTCTATGACATAATAAGGCTTAATTATCTTCATCTTCTTCGGGCTCCTTTCCCGTATTTATCTCAAAGCGGCCTCTCAGCGCCGTTGCCAGCGTCATCTGATCCACATACTCCAGCTCGCCGCCTACGGGCACGCCCTTTGCAATGCGGCTTACTTTTACCCCGTCGTTATTAAGCGCGATAAGACGTGCTATATACATTGCGGTAGTATCGCCCTCTATGGTCGATGCCATGGCAAGTATGACCTCACGGGTGTTTTCGTTTATCCTTGCCAGAAGCTCCCTTATGCGTATATCGTTTGGCGAAATACCGTCCATAGGGCTTATAAGGCCGTGAAGCACATGATATACGCCCCTGTAGTCCTTGGTCTTTTCGTATGCCGCCATATCGCGCGGGCTTTCCACCACCATTATCTGGTTCTGGTCGCGCTTTGAACTGCCGCACACGGGGCAGGGGTCAACATCCGTAAGGTTGCAGCAGCACGAGCAGTACTTGACGTGCTCCCTTGCCTCGACAATGCTTTGCGCAAGCGCCTCCGCATTTTCCTTTGGCATATTAAGCACATAAAACGCCAATCTCTGCGCGGTGCGCCCGCCTATGCCCGGCAGCTTTCCAAACTGCTCTATCAGTTTTGTTACATATTCGCCGTAGTAATTCATTTTTATCCTTTCAGAACAGGCCGCCCGGGATACCTGTGCCCGTAATGTTGCCCATTGTGCTTGTAACGGCATCGTCGGCCTGTCTTATAGCCTCGTTTACGGCCGTAAGCACCAGATCCTGAAGCATCTCCACATCGTCGGGATCTACTACCTCGGGCTTGATGTCGATGGACTTTATTACCTTCTTGCCCGTTATGACCACCTTTACGGCACCGCCGCCGCTGGTCACCTCAAATTCCTTTGTTTCAAGCTCCTGCTGAGCCTCTTCCATCTGCTTTTGCATTCTCTGCGCCTGCTTCATAAGATTGTTCATGTTCATACCGCCCATGCCGCCGAAGCCGCCCATGCCGCGTCCTTTTCCCATATTTTTGTCCTCCTTGAAATTATTATTGTATATCCACATCAAAGTTTATCCTGCCAAGGCTTTCTTCGATGTTCTGTTCGTCAAGTGTGTCGTCGGATATGCCGTAAAGCTCCTTGTGGCGCTTGTCATACTGTGTGCGCAGCATAGCCCTGACATCAAAATCCTTTTGCGAAAACTCGCGCAGGCAGCGCTTTATTTCGTCCTTTCGCCTGTTAAGGGTATCAAAATGGTTTTGATAATTGCACACAATCGTCAGAATATTGTCCTCCAGATATGCGGGCTGTGTCTCGTTTCTTAACATGACCGCCAATATTTTGTCGTCCACCGTGGCAACAAAATCCCGCCAGTTTCTTATCATTGTGTTTATATCGTCGGGCACCGCCTTAGGGGGCTTTGGTGCTTCCTTGGGCAGACTGCGCTGCACATCGGGTGCCTGCACCGATACGCTAATACCCTTTTCAAGCTGTTGCTCCACATTTATCAGCCTTTTTTCCAGCGCCGCCGTGCTTTTTTCCGTAAGGGGCATACACGCCTTTATGCAGGTCACTTCCAGCAGTATGCGCGGGTCGAGACTCTGCTTCATGTCGGTCTGCAGCTTTGAAAAAAGATTTATAAGCTCCGTAAGGTACTCATACGAAAGCTTTGCCGACTGTTCTTTAAGCCGCTGTATATAGCTTTCGGCATAGTTCAGTGCGGCACAGCTGCCCTCTACTGCCCTTGCCACCAGCAAATTTCTTATATGTGTCACGCAGTCGGCCGCAAACTGCTGTATATCACGGCCTTTTACGCTCATATCCTCAACGATGTCAAGCGCCGCGGCGCTGTCGCCGTCCGATATTGCATCCATAAGTGCAAAAAACACGTCCCTGCTTACGGCACCCGTTATCTCGCGCACCTTATCCGCGGTTATATGCTCGCCGTAGTAAAAACTCATGCACATATCCAAAAGGCTGAGCGCATCACGCATAGCACCGTCCGAGGTCTCCGCAATATAGGCAAGCGCTTCCTCGTCTATGTCCACATTTTCGCGCTCCATGTGCTTTGAAAGCACCTCGGTCATCTCCGCGACCGTTATGCGGTGGAAATCAAAGCGCTGACAGCGTGAAAGCACCGTCTGCGGCATTTTCTGCGGGTCTGTGGTCGCCAGTATAAAAATAACATACTCGGGCGGCTCCTCCAGCGTTTTTAAAAGCGCATTGAACGCCGCGGCGGAGAGCATATGCACCTCGTCGATTATGTACACCCTGTATCGTCCCGATGCGGGCGGATACTTTACCTCCTCGGTTATATCACGCACGTTTTCAACGCTGTTGTTGCTGGCCGCATCTATCTCGGAAACATTCACGTTCTGCCCCGCAAGTATGGCACGGCATACCTCACATTCGTTGCACGGCTTTTCGCCGTCCGACGTGCAGTTTACCGCACGCGCGAATATCTTGGCCGTAGATGTTTTGCCCGTGCCGCGTGTGCCGCAAAACAGATAGGCATGGCTTATACGACCCGTCTCTATTTGGTTTTTAAGGGTTTTTATGATATGCTTTTGCCCTATCACCTCGTCAAAGGTCTGCGGGCGCAAGCGCCTGTATAATGCCCTGTATGCCATAATATCACCTTGTAAAAAAGGCTCCGCATTACAGAGCCTTGTTAAACACATTAATCCCCACCGCTTGACAGCGCGGGACTTCTTTATGGTATAATTGAAATTCGTATTACGCAGAAATAAATTTCTGCTGCATACTCATAACCCTGAAAATTGCAAGCAATTTTCCATTCAGCAGGTCTGCCTTTTCTGTACCAAAGTCATACTGTAACCTGCTCTAATTATTTTGCGGCGTATCGCTTGAACGCCTGCTGAATGATAAGCAAGACCCACCGCTTGACAGCGTGGGACTTCCTTATGGGGTTAAATCCTGTGCAGACGGCTTCGACAGTTACTTACACGCGTTACAACGGCAGTTTGCTCCTTCCAAGCGACCTTACGGCACATAGAAGGGTCTGCTTAGTGCTGCTTCCTTTCGGACCTGACACGGTTCACAAAGTTCTATTGCGCAAGACTCGGCTATCAACACCACTTACCGCAGGCAGACCGCACAAGCAAAAGCCTCGGACCGACATTCGCCCCCGCTGAAGCGGATCGCGGGTACAGGGCACCGCTAACTCCCCGGTTAGCACAGGACATATATATTATACTAATTTTTCCGCCAAATGTCAATTACAATTTGTTCCGTATTTTCGTCAGCTTTCACAGCTTACGCATAAGGTCGGCCATTTCGATAGCGCCGACAGCCACGTCAAAGCCCTTATTGCCCGCCTTTGTGCCCGCACGCTCTATCGCCTGCTCGATATTGTCCGTTGTAAGCACGCCGAACATAACGGGCACGCCGCTGCCGAGACTTGCCTGCGCAACGCCCTTTGAAACTTCGGCGCATACATAGTCGTAATGGTCGGTCGAGCCCTTGATTACCGCACCGAGGCAGATGACCGCATCATATTTTCCGCTTGATGCCATTTTCTGCGCCGCAAGCGGTATCTCAAACGAGCCGGGCACCCATGCGACATCCACATCGTCGGTATCAACGCCGTGGCGCACAAGCGCATCCATTGCGCCCTCCAGAAGCTTGCCCGTGATAAATTCGTTGAATCTTGCAGCGGCAATGCCGAATTTCATGCCTTTTCCGATAAGTTTTCCTTCAATTGTGTTCATAGTGTTTCCTCCTTAAATATTCATAAGTATATGGTGCATTTTTTCCTTTTTTGTCCTCATATAGCCGTCGGCCTCCCGCGCGTGCGCCACCTCAACGCTTACGCGCTCAACCACCTCCAGCCCCGCGCTTTCAAGCGCAGCTATTTTGTCGGGATTGTTGGTCATAAGACGTAATTTTTTAATGCCAAGCTGCCTTAAAATATCCGCAGCCGCATCATAGGTGCGCATATCCTCGGGAAAGCCCAGCGCAAGGTTGGCCTGTACCGTATCCATGCCCTTTTCCTGTAGGCTGTAGGCCTTTATTTTATTTATTATGCCGATACCGCGTCCCTCCTGGCGCATATACAGCAGCGCACCGCAGCCCTCGCGGGCTATCTTTTCAAGCGCCGTGTTAAGCTGTGCGCCGCAGTCACACTTGCACGAGCCGAAAACATCGCCCGTCATACACTCGGAATGCACGCGCACCAGCACGGGGGTATCGGAATCGAAGCTGCCCATTGTAAGGACGATATTTTCTCTGCCGTCGGTCTCGTCCGTAAAGCCCGTTATCTTAAACTCGCCGTACCGTGTGGGGAGCTTGGCCGATGCATCGCGCCGCGCATATACGGGTGCCGCCGCCTTTGACGGTGTATGCTCCGCAAGGCCGTGCTTTTCGATATACTCCGCAAGCGCCTCTATGCTTATCATTTTAAGGCCGTGCTCTTTCGCAAAGTCCGCAAGCTGCGGCAGTCTTGCCATATGGCCGTCCTGCGCCATTATCTCGCAGCATACGCCTATGGGCTTGAAGCCCGCCAGCCTTGCCAGATCCACCGTTGCCTCGGTGTGACCCCTGCGCACCGCTACGCCGCCCTCTCTTGCAAGCAAGGGAAAAACGTGTCCCGGCCGTCTGAAATCCCCGGGGCGTGCGCCGTCCTGCGCCATTTTTCTTATTGTATACGCTCTTTCGTAGGCCGAAATGCCCGTTGTGGTGTCGATATGGTCAACTGACACGGTAAACGCCGTGGAGTGGTTGTCCGTGTTTTCGGCCACCATCTGCCCCATTTCAAGCCCGTTCAGTATTTCCGCCGATGCGGGCGTGCAAATAAGCCCCTTTGCATAGGTCGCAATAAAATTTATCGCCTCACCCGTCACGGTCTGCGCAGGCATGATAAGGTCGCCCTCGTTCTCGCGCGATTCATCATCGGTCACTATTATCATGCCGCCGTTTTTAAGCACCTCTATTGCTTCCTCAACTGTATTGAACATCAGAAACCGCACCTCCTTAAAAAATCCTCGTCTATCGTACTTTTGCCGCTTTCCTTGATAAGCTTTTCAATATAGCCCGCTATTATATCCGTTTCGATATTCACCGTATCGCCGCATTTTTTCTGCACAAGGTCGGTCTGCTGCATTGTATGCGGTATCACCGACACGCAAAAGCTTTTATCGTCCACCGCGCATACCGTAAGACTTATGCCGTCCACCGCGACCGAGCCCTTGTAAATTATGTACCTTAACACGCTTTTATCGGCGGATATTGTGTATTTAACGGCATTTCCGTCGTTTTTTATATCCGTTATCACGCCCGTGCCGTCTATATGTCCGCTGACTATATGCCCGCCAAAGCGGCCGTTTGCGGGCATAGCGCGTTCCAGATTGACCACGCTGCCCTTTTTAAGGCTGCCAAGATTGCTGCATCTCAGGGTCTCCGGCATTACATCCGCACAAAAGCCGTCATTTGTAAAAGCCGTAACGGTCAGGCAAACGCCGTTTACCGATATGCTGTCGCCGATATTGACATCCTCTGTGACCTTTTTTGCATTTATCCGCATACGGCTGCCGACTTTGTCAACAGTCCCCGTTTCCTCTATTATTCCCGTAAACATACACTCACCCCTTTTTTATATCCGCATCTATGACAATATCCCTGCCGCATTGCTCAAAGTGCATATTTTCAAGCCCCGTGCAGTTTGGTATATGCAAAAAGCCCCGGCCGCCCACAGGCGTTTTGGCCGTCTCGCCGCCTATAAGCATGGGTGCCAGATACGCCGTCACATGGTCGGCCAGACCGTGCTTGATAAGCGAAAACACAAGCGTTCCGCCGCCCTCTGCAAGAATACCGTTTATCCCCCTGCCGCCAAGCTGCTTCATCAGAAAGCAAAGGTCGATGCCCTCCTCTGACCGAGGTGTTTCTATGACCTCCGCGCCAAGCTCCGTCAGCTGTTTTATTTTTTCCGCATCATGTGATACGGTTGCTATTATGCACTTGCCGTCGTTCCCAATGACCCTTGCGTCAAGCGGTATTTTAAGCTTGCTGTCGCAGATTATGCGGTACGGGTCGCGGCCGCCCTCAATACGGCAGGTGAGCTGCGGATCATCCGCAAGCACGGTGTTTATGCCCGTCATTATGCCCATAAGCCTGTTTCGCAAGGCGTGTACCGCACCGCGGCTCTCCCCGCAGCTTATCCACTTGCTCTCGCCCGTACTGCACGCCGTTTTCCCGTCAAGGGACATCGCCCACTTCAGCCATACATAGGGCAGCCCCGTTGTGATATGCTTGAAAAATACCGCATTTATACGCCTGCACTCCTGCTCCATCATGCCGACATTTACCTCGATGCCCGCATTACGCAGTATCGCGGCGCCCTTGCCCGCCACCTTTTCATTCGGGTCAAGGATGCCCACATACACCCGCTTTAATTTATGCCGCACTATGGCCTCGGCACAGGGCGGGGTCTTGCCGTAGTGCGCACAGGGCTCCAGCGTGACATACATATCCGCGCCCTCCGCGCTTTCCTTTAACGACGAAAAGGCATTTATCTCGGCGTGCGGCCCGCCGAATTTTTCGTGCCAGCCCTCGCTTATTATCCTGCCGTCGCGCACGATGACCGCACCCACCAGCGGATTGGGATCGACCGCCCCCGCACCGCGCCGTGCCAGCTCCAGCGCACGCTCCATAAACACACTCACAATATCACCTCACAAAAAAACCCGCAGTCACTGACCACGGGGATACAAAACACTGTATTTACAGCCAAAACGGCCGCAAAAACGCTTATCTTCTCACATCCAGACTTTACTGTCGGCCTTGGAATCACACCAAGTCATGCCATAAGGCTCGCGGGCTTTACCGCCGGTATGGAATTTCACCTATCCCCGAAGATACTTATTAACTTGTCGCAAACGCCAAAACGTCCGCCAAGGATAATTATACCACTTTGTTTGTATTTGTCAACAAAATTTTAAAAAAGGAAAAATCAGGCTGCCCGAAGCAGGGTACAAACATATTGACGAAAACCCGTGTAAATGTTATCATTATATTAAAGAAGAAACAGGCACAGGCGGTATTTTTGCGAGCGGAGGGACAGGATGAATTTTATCGACATAATAAACAAAAAGCGTTTAAATAAAGAGCTTACCACCGAGGAGATATATTATTTCATAGACCGGATAGGCAAGGCTCCCGACTACCAGTTTTCGGCGCTTATGATGGCGATATGTCTTAACGGCATGACCCACCGCGAGATAGCCGACCTGACGGGTGCCATGCTTTATTCTGGCGATATAATAGACCTTACCGCGATAGAGGGCGTAAAGGTAGACAAACACAGCACGGGCGGCGTGGCTGACACAACTACCCTTGTGCTTGCGCCGCTTGCGGCAAGCTGCGGCCTGCCCGTTGTCAAAATGTCGGGGCGCGGGCTCGGGCACACGGGCGGCACCCTTGACAAGCTGGAGAGCATACCCGGCTTTAATATCTCGCTCACGCAGGAAGAAGCGGTAAAGCAGGTAAACGATATGGGCGTTGTGATAATGGGACAAACGGGCAAGCTGTGCCCCGCGGACGGCTATTTGTACAAGCTGCGCGACGTTACGGGCACGGTGCAGAGCATACCCCTTATCGCATCGAGCATAATGAGCAAAAAGCTTGCGGCGGGCACGGATGCCATAGTTCTGGACGTAAAATGCGGCAGCGGTGCCTTTATGAAAAGCCTTGACGATGCCCGCGCACTTGCGGCGGAAATGGTCGAGATAGGTAAAAAATTAAAACGCAGCGTCACCGCCATCATAACCGATATGAACCAGCCGCTCGGCAATAATATCGGCAATACCTTGGAGGTCATTGAGGCGGCGGAAATTTTAAAGGGCAATTTAAAGGGCGACCTTTACGAGGTATCGCTTACGCTTGGAAGCGAGATGCTCGTCCTGGGCGGCATAGCCGAAAGCACCGAAAAGGCGAGAGAAATGCTCGACGAAAACATCAAAAACGGCAAGGGTCTTGCCAAGTTTAAAGAGCTTATAGTAAGACAGGGCGGATCGCCCTATGTGCTGGACGATTATTCAAGATTCAAGCAGCCAAAGCTGTCAAAGGAAATTTACCTTGACGAGGGTTATGTACACGCCTTTGACACCGAGGCTGTCGGCAGGGCATCCGCCGCACTCGGCGCGGGCAGGACAAGCTATGATATGCCGATAGATTATTCGGCAGGTATAGTAGTAAATTACAGAATAGGCGATAAATACGATAAAACTGCGCCGTTTGCGGTGATGTATTCGGACGATAAGGATAAAATCAAGGATGCGGAGGAGATTTTTACCGAGGCGGTAACAATAGGCGCGGAAAAATGCGATAAAATAAATCCCGTTATTGAGGTGATACGATAAATGGACGATTTTGACGGAATGCTGGTCTTTACCCTCCTTGTATTTATACTGATATGGTTTTTTATTGCCTACATATTAAGGGGGCTGAAAAAATATTTTACCGTAATGAAAAACGGTAAGGCCTGTAGGGCTAAAATAGACTCCCCGGGCTCACAGATCCGCGGTGCATATTACCCGCTCATTACATACAAGACAAAGGGAGGACTTAAGCTAAAATGGTACAGCAAATATGGTTTTACCAAAAGGCAATTAAAAAAGCTGCAAAAATCAGGCATTGATATACATTACCTTGAGGACGAGCCGTTAGAATTTGTAATAGATAAATATGACCTTTACGGACATATCGCATCGGTCCTGATTTGGCTGCTTTTCTTCGGCCCTGTCGTACTCTTGTGGATATTTGATATATTGGGTATGGCGTAAATTTGGAGCTTTCCCTGTTTTTTTTCGGAAATGTGTATGACCGATAAATTCCAATTTTCAGCATTTGTATAATTTGATAACGCATTAGAGATTACCAATAGACCATCCCTCTGTATTATGGATATCGTACATATGAATCGGCATAGGCATAATAAATCAGGTCATCTCAGCGTAAATGCCAAATATTTTTGGCATTTATTTGGCATTTATTTGTACAAAAAACAAGGATTATTTTTTGAAAATTAAAATAACTTTTATGCGCGTAACAAGCTGTATAAGCCGTTTTCCATATTTTTGCAAAAGTGTGGAAAATCCCTTATCAGTCATTGGTAGTGATGAGGTCACGGGTTCGACTCCCGTTATCAGCTTAGCAGAAAAGCCGCTGAATATGCGGCTTTTACTATTTTATATTATTTTATCCGTAAATCAAAGTTTGTTAAAAATCGCTTTTCAGAATATATCTTAATGCCTGTTCGTTGGGGATAATGGTTCCTCTTAAAAGGCGGTCCATTATCGGCACTGCCCTTTCCTCGGCCTGTGCGCTGCCCGTGCCGACTATAAGCA
>JAFYGI010000018.1 GCA_017543265.1 Bacillota bacterium
CCCATTCGTAAGAAGTAAGATTCCTTGTAGACGACGAGGTTGATAGGTCGAAGGTGTAAGCACAGTAATGTGTTCAGCTGATCGATACTAATAAATCGAGGGCTTGTCCAAAAGATAGTCAGCAAAGCTGACGTCGCATGGGCATTGAAGGATATATGATATGTAAAATGTCAAGTGTTTGTATTCTGATTTTTAAAGTAAAAAACGGTTTAAAAACAGTACGGTAGGTTCCGTAAGGTTTTTAAGCCGTTTTTTTATTGTACGGCAGCGTACATCAAAAAAATATAAATAATACACAACAAAATGAAAAAAATAAAATTTAAGTTATTGACAAAAATACATAAATATAATATAATAAATTTATGGAAAATATATAAAAATGGCAATGCATAGGGGGTAAAATATAAATAAGGGGGTAATATTATGGGGAAAAAGTCGAAATATATCGGCAAAATTGAGGCAATATATAATTATATCGTTGGTAAATGTATACATATTTCCTCTGCGCTGTATAGTAAAAGATGAACAATTTTATTGGCTGGAGGGATCCGAACGGTTTGCGGCAATGCTTACGGTGATGCCTGTTATGTGGCTGTGCAGCGTCGGAGGCATTTTGCAGATACTTTTGACTGCAGGATACGAATATTTTGCCTGCAAAAGGGAAAGAAAACGTGACGATACGGCACTATGGCTGTTGCTGTCGGTGATGCTGCCCGTAATGCTGCTGCTTCCGTTTGATTTTTACTGTGAGCTTTTTGAAGATGTCCTTGTGATACCCGTGACAGCGGGTGTGTTCCTTGCCGCGCCTTTGCTGTCTGCGGCGGGTATATGGCTCGGTAGGCTTGCCGCGGGCAAATATAAGGGCATAAAGAAGTTTTACAAAACGGATATTGTATATATTGTACTTTCGATCGCGCTTGCGGGGGTGTGTTGGGCGTTTATATATAAAAACTCCCAAATGACAGGGTTCGATAGCTTTTCGGATGTGACGGAGCTGTATATTCCGGCGCTTTATTTTGTACTTGCGGTGCTTTACGGCAGATTTTCGGAGTTTGAATATATGCAGGAGCGTCTTGCGCGTGCAATGACGGTGGGGGCTTTGGCGTTTATGCCCTGCGGCTTTGCGTATTATAATTATGAATATGTGGGCAGACTTCATTGGAAGTTTGAAATAGATGGTCTTATACACTATACCGCTTACGCTGCCGTTATTGCATCGGGTATTGCGCTTGCGGGTGTTGTATTCGGATATTTTTTAAGGATAATGAAGCTTGGCGGGGATGAGCCGCGAATAAAAAAGCCGCTTGTAAAGCGTCTTATGCCGCCTGTTATTGCTGTGCTGACAATTGCGCTGCTGGCGGGAGGAATAAAAATTTATCAAAGGTACCGTTATTACTTTAATAACCGCAGTGTGGCGCTTTGGGATATGCTTGAAACAAACGAGGAGGATATTTTCCTTGTGGACTTTATTTATTGGGAAAACACCTGTGAGCCTCAAAGGCTGCTGTCGATAGACAGGGAAACGATACACGGCATTGCACAGGCCGTTAAAAGCGAAAAGACCGTAAAACGTGATTATTTCCCGATGAAAAATAAAGAGGGCGAGGGTTACACCCTTAATGTCTACAATGACAAATACGAGTTTTTGTTCGGCCTTGATATGTACAGTTTGATGGTTGGAGAGCTGTATACCAATGTGGGTGAGGAACACGAGGGGGACCGGCTTTTTATAGCAGACCAGTATTACGGCAGGGAGCCGTCAAAGGCAAAACAATACCGCGAGATAATGCTTAAAGGCAAGATAAGCGACAGGGAAAAGTCGGAGCTGCTGCTGGACGAGGGCGAAACGGATTATTACGACGGATTAAGCAAGGAAATATTTTGCGAGCGCAGCCGCACGACCGAGGAAAAACGCGCAATACTTAAAAAAGACCGTGTACCCGGGCAGATACTGATGCTGCTGATAGATGACGAGGATCCTCAGATAAGACTTGACACGGTGGTAAGAGCGGGATATCTTATGGCGGATACGGGATACCTGGGATGGTGCGTGCAGGAGGTGCTGATGACGGCGGCAGAGGACGAGGATGTGCGCGTCAGGGCAGAGGCGTATAAGCTGCTTGGCTGTTATTACGGTGATGAAATGCTGCAAAAGCTTTTTGCGCGTGTAAATGACGAACCGGACGAAACGGCACGCTTTTATGCCATATATGCGTGGGGGATGTGTGCAAGGTATAATTTTGACGGTGGCAGCAGACCGCACGTTGTAAACTATAAAAACGGGATATGGGCAAACTACGATTTTCATATAAATTTTGCCGAGGAGAGATTTCAAAACGAAACAAGCGATATATGCAAGCTGGCCTACGCTTGTGTATTGCAGGGCTTTGGCAGGGATGAGTATACGGCCGCTGCGGGGCAGCTGTATCAAAAAACGGATAATACACAGATAAAAGAGTTTATAAAAGCTGCTTCGGGACAATAAAAAGCCCGCACGGCAGTACAAAATACAAACGCGCAAATATCTTCTGCATGGAACAAAAGATGTCCGACAGAGAACATTTGCGCGTTTTATATGTGATTTATCATACTTGCGGTATATGCCGCGCCAAAGCCGTTATCTATATTTACAACGCTTACGCCGCTTGCGCAGGAGTTGAGCATGGACAGCAATGCGGAAACACCGCCGAAGGCAGCACCGTAGCCTATGCTTGTGGGTACGGCTATAACGGGACAGTCGGCAAGGCCGCCGACAACGCTTGCAAGCGCACCCTCCATGCCCGCTATTGCAATTATGACCCTTGCATTTGCAATGTCGTCATAATGCGCGAGCAAACGGTGTATACCTGCAACACCCGCGTCATAAACGCGCTTGACCCTGTTGCCCAGAAATTCGGCGGTAAGGGCGGCCTCCTCCGCAACGGGGATGTCGCTTGTGCCCGCTGTAATGACAAGTATGCTACCGTTTGTATCGGGGCTTGGCATACCGCCGATAATGCCTATATGTGCCTGCCCGTAATAAGTCAATCCAAGCGTTTTGGATACATATTCTGCGGCATCTTCGGACATTCTGGTTATAAGTATGCGTTCCTGTCCGTTATCCGTAAGATTTTGGGCAATGGAGGCTATCTGCCCGGGGGTCTTGCCCGCGCCGTAGATAACCTCGCCCGTGCCCTGCCTTATGCCGCGGTGGTGGTCGGGCATGGCAAAGCCCAACTCGTCAAAGGGCTGTGCCCTCAGGGCCGCTGCCGCCTGCTCGGGGCTTACCGTGCCCGCCGCAACGTCGCCCAGTATTTTCAGTAGCTTTGCTTTGTCCATACGCCGCCTCCGTGTACTATTTGTTGGATACTTCTATCAGTTTTTCAAGTGTTTTGTATGCGCTGCCGTCGTCTATAAGCTTTGCGGCAAGCTTAACGCCGTCCTCGAAGCTGTCGGCCTTTCCGCCGATATAGATAGCCGCACCTGCGTTAAGCAGCACGGTGTCGCGCTTGGGGCCTTTTTCTATGCCCTTTAATATGTTTGTGGTTATTTTTGCGTTTTCTGCGGGAGCAGCGCCCTCGATATCCTTCTTTGTGCCGCCCTTTAAGCCAAACTGCTGCGGTGTGATGTCATAGGATTTGAACCAGCCGTCCTTAAATTCGCAGATATGCGTGGGTGCGGAAATGGAGATCTCGTCCAGCTTATCCGTGCCGTGTACTACCATGCCGCGCTTTACGCCAAGGCTCATAAGTACCTGTGCAAGCGGCTCTACAAGTGAAAGGTCGTAAACGCCAAGCAGGAAACGCTTGGGGCTTGCGGGGTTGGTGAGGGGACCGAGAATATTGAACACGGTCCTTATGCCCAGCTCCTTTCTGATAGCACCGACATATTTCATAGATGTATGGTATTTCTGTGCAAAGAAGAAGCAGAAGCCCACCTTGTCAAGCAGCTCGCGGCATTTGTCTGTGTCCTGTGCGATATTAACGCCGAGTGCCTCCAGACAGTCTGCCGTACCGCAAAGCGAGGATGCGGCGCGGTTGCCGTGCTTTGCGACCTTTATGCCCGCTGCTGCGATGACCATTGCCGATGTGGTGGAAATATTGAAGCTGTGCGCATTGTCACCGCCCGTACCCACTATCTCCAGCAGGTCGTCGTCGTTTTCAAATTTTGTTGCGGCATCACGCATAGCAGCTGCGCAGCCCGCGATTTCGTCGATAGTTTCGGCCTTTGTGGACTTGGTGGATAAGGCGGCCAGAAACGCCGCATTTTGTGTGGCGGATGTCTTGCCCGACATTATCTCGCTCATTACCGTGTAGGCCTCATCGTATGCAAGATCCTGCTTGTCCACGATTTTTACAATTGCATTTTCGATCATATAAATCACTCTCCATAAAATTTTTGACGGGTCTGAAACCGTCCTAAACTATATTTTACCCCATTATATTTAAAATTGCAAGAGGTTTGATGCTTTTTGTCAAAACGCAGCGTGAGCCAAAATCGCAAAATCTATTGACAATGCGGGCAGTAAAATGTTATTATCATTTAGTGACATATAATGAAGAGATTTTAAAGGAGACAAACGAAATGTCAAAACCCGACATAAATGCCATAAACAAAAGAAGGATATTCGGTATCATCTCTCACCCCGATGCGGGCAAGACGACCCTGACGGAAAAGCTGCTTTTGCACGGCGGCGCGATACATCAGGCGGGTACGGTAAAGGCGCGTAAGGGACGCTCGGCAAAGTCCGACTGGATGGAGATAGAAAAGCAAAGGGGTATTTCCGTTACCTCGTCAGTAATGCAGTTTGAGTACGAGGGCAAGATAGTTTCGATAATGGATACCCCCGGCCATAACGACTTCGGTGAGGATACCTACCGCATACTGACCTCGGTGGATTCTGCGGTGATGGTAATAGATGCGGCAAAGGGCGTTGAGGCGCAGACCGAAAAGCTGTTCAAGGTTTGCAGTATGCGCGGCATACCCATTTTTACCTTTATAAACAAGCTTGACCGCGAGGCAAACGACCCTCTCTCCGTAATGGAGGAGCTTGAAAACGCTCTCGGTCTTCCAAGTGTTGCCGTTACATGGCCTATAGGCTGCGGCGCATACTTTGAGGGGGTTTACGACCGTCTTGAAAACAAGATACACCTTTACAAGCAAAAGGAGACCATAGAGCTTGACGAAAACGGCGTTTTTGACAAACGTCTTGACAGCATACTTTTCGGCGAGAACCTTGAAAACCTGCGCAGCGAGATAGACCTTCTGGACGGCGCGGGCAACGATTTTGATGAGGAGCTTATATCAAAGGGCAAGCTTTCGCCCGTGTTTTTCGGCACGGCGCTTGCGGACTTTGGCGTTACCGAGTTTTTGGAGCATTTCTTAAAACTTTCCCCCGCCCCCGGCGCAAGAAAGACCCTTGACGGCGAGGTACAGCCCACGGACGAGTTTTTCTCGGGCTTTATTTTCAAGATACAGGCAAATATGAACCCCGCACACCGCGATAGACTTGCGTTTTTGCGCATCTGCTCGGGTACGTTTGAAAGGGGCATGAGCGTTACGCTTTCAAGAACGGGCAAGCAGTTTAAGCTTAATCAGTCCACACAGCTTATGGCAAACGAGCGCGAGACCGTGGACGAGGCCATTGCGGGCGATATTATCGGTATTTACGATTCGGGCAACTACCAGATAGGCGACACGCTTACAGACAGCAAGCAAAAGCTTTTCTTTGAGCCCCTGCCCACATTCCCGCCCGAGCTTTTTATGAAGGTCCGCCCCGTGGACACCATGAAGGCAAAGCAGTTCCAAAAGGGCGTAGACCAGCTTGCACAGGAGGGTGCTGTGCAGATTTATAAAACCGAATATAACGATGTTGTTATCGGTGCGGTAGGCGCATTACAGTTTGAGGTGTTTGAATACCGCCTTAAAAACGAGTATAACTCCGAAATTCGTATGGAGCCTATGGACTACAGTGTCGCAAGGTGGGTAAAAAACAAGACTGCGGACGAGCTTAAGCAATATGAGGGCTCACGCTGCACCCTTGTTTTTGACCACTTTAACCGCCCTATCCTGCTTTTTGCAAATAATTACACGCTTAATAATTTTGCCGAAAGACATGAGGATATCGAGCTGGTAGAGGCACTTAATGTGGATGATAACTTATGATAAAAAAGGCGATAGAGCATTTTTATACAAATAATTGGCTTGCGATACTTACCGAAATATTGCCGAAATTTTCCAAAGACGGATATTATAAAAAAATAGACGGCATAAAAGAAATTACTCAATTAGCAGCGCCCATAACAAAAAGGGAAAAGACCGATATGAGTGTTTTTGAAAAATCTTTTGGGATCGCGCTGCCTAATGAAATAGACGATTATATCAATGCATATTGGCACATCGGCATATCGGGCAGGTACACCGGGGTAAGACATTTTATCCTTGATAATGACGAGGTTTCGCTTTTTCCCGTGCTGAAATTAAAGCATCAAAACAACAGCGATTTTTTGTATGACCCGAACAACGGTTTTATGACCTATGCAAAATATTGGCACAGCGTCGGTGGTGATATCACGCAATTTATACCGATAGGTATCACCGTAGCAACGGCATATTTTATTTTGTATGATGTTTCGACAGGGATGATATATTTGGAAGACGACGAGGTCGATTTCTTACACGGGACCGACCCTATAGCACGAAGTTTATCCGAATTTATTGAAAATATCGAGGTTCCGGGCAGGTACGAGGTTGAAAGCGTAACGGTAAAGGATACAAAAAGCGATCAATATATGTACGGTTTATATAAATTTGACCTTAATGAAACAGACAAAGAATAAACTTTGGGAGAGGTATTATGGATTTTACAAAGCTTATCGAAAAAAGACGCAGCATAAGAAAATATACCGATGAAAATATATCCGATGAAAATATCGAGAAGATAGTTCGTGCGGGGCTTTTGGCGCCCAGCAGCCGTAATCTTAAATCGGCGGAGCTTATTGTTATAAAGGACAAGGACACCTTGAAAAAGTTGGCCGATGTAAAGGCTTCGGGCTCGCAGATGCTTGACGGTGCGGCCTTTGCCGTTGCCGTTATAGGCGACAGCGAAAAGGCGGTCGATGCATGGATAGAAGACTGCTCGCTTGCGCTTATTTATATGCAGCTTGCGGCGACCGAGCTTGGGATAGGAAGCTGCTGGATACAGTGCCGCAAAAGGGCAAGTAAAAAAGAGGGTCTCGGCAGCGAGGCCTTTGCCCGCGAGATTCTCGGCTTCCCCGAAAACTACTCTTTGGAAGCGATAATGTCATTCGGTATGCCCGCCGAGGAAAAGACGGAAATAACGGATATAGACGATTCCAAAGTCCACTTTGAAAAATATTGAATATTGTTTGTTATTTTGTAAAAATTAAAGACCTTATTTATTGACAATGGTGTCAAAATATAGTATTCTGTAATTAGTATAATATATCGTTCGAGAGGGGGCGGCGGTATGCAGAATATAGACGAAAAATACATACTCGATAATTTTGACGCGGCAATAAAAGGCGGACATATAAAACCGTTTTTCCAGCCTATAATCCGCTCACTTACAGGGGAAGTCTGCGCCGCAGAGACCCTTGCAAGATGGGACGATCCGATAGAGGGCTTGCTTGCGCCTTATCTTTTTATAGATGTTCTGGAAAGAAGAAGGCTTATACACAAGCTTGACCTTAAAATGATAGAAAATATCTGCTACGGCTATACCACCCTTATGTCAAAGGGCTATACGCCTTTGCCTTTTTCGGTAAACCTGTCAAGGCTCGATTTTGAGCAAAAGGATATTTTCGAGCAGATAATGGCTATATTTGAAAAATACAATGTGCCTACAAGTGCGGTACACCTTGAGATAACCGAAAGTGTTATGCTTGACAATGTGGAAAATTTCCGCCCTATATTCAACCGCTTTAAAGAGGCGGGCTTTGAGATGTGGCTGGATGATTTTGGCAGCGGCTATACCTCGCTTAATGTGCTTAAAGACTATGAATTTGACGTGCTTAAAATAGATATGAAGTTTTTAAGCAGTATAGATTCCCGCTCGAGGCTTTTGATAGGCTCGGTTATAAATATGAGCAAAAAAATGGGCATACATACCCTTGCCGAGGGTGTCGAGACCAAGGAACAGGAAGAATTTTTGCGCAGTATGGGCTGCGAGCTTTTGCAGGGCTATTACTACGCAAAGCCTATGAGCCCCGATGATTTTGAAAATTTTTTTATAGAGAAAAAATTAAAAAAAGAAAATCCGCGTGAGCGCGAGTATTATAAAGCGGCAGGTCTTTTGAATTTTTTAAGTACAAGCCCCTTTGATGAGTTTACAAATATTGACGAATACGGCGGTGCGGGCTATGAGGAAAGCCAGGTACCGCTTCAAATATGGGAACTTTGCGACGGGAAATTAAATCTTCTGTATATGGGCAAATCATACAGTATGGAATCGGCAAAGCTTGGGCTTTATGATGAAGATGAGGTAATAGCGCTTGTAAATGACCGTACAAAGCCGTTTTATTACGACACCATAAGGCAGATAGAATTAACGGCACAGTCATTAACGGGCATTGTCAGAAAAGATTATATGATGGGCGATATCTGCTATTCATTTACAACAAAACTGCTTGCAAGGACGGCACATAAGATAATGGTGGCAGTAAACCTGCTTGTATACGGCGGTGAAGAAATAGAAAACCGTTTCGAGGATATAAGCAAATACAGCCGTGCACTTTTTTATAACTATGAAAATGTTTCTATGGTATATCCCGACAGCGACAGTACCAAACATATATATCTGAATACGGGATTTTCAAAAACATACAGGACAATATCGTTAAGACGCAGCATTAAGGTGTTTACGGAAGCCGAGCTGCACGATGACGACAAAGAAAGGTATCTGGATTTTATGGATCTGGATACGATATATGACCGTATAATAGAGGACAACTGTACATTTGTACAGCAGCCGTTCAGGATGAGAACGCCCGACGGCACATATCGTTGGCGTTTGGTGCGTATGACAAAAATACCTACCGCAGACGGCACAAACTGCTATATGTACAGCATACAGCGTATGCCGCCTGTTGATGTAAGGGTAATAGAGGAAGAAATAACCAAAAATCCCGATATGTTTAAAAGATAAGCAAAAAGCCTTTCGGAATGTAATGTTTGATATGTACCCTCTTTACTGGACACCCAGTAAGGAGGGTATTTTTTATGCGTTATACTTATGAATTTAAGAAAGAGTGTGTGGAACTTTATCGACAAGGACAATGGGCTGAATGCCCGGAAGGCATTTCAGAAAAGG
>JAFYGI010000019.1 GCA_017543265.1 Bacillota bacterium
AGATCGACGATATACAGCTTTTGATTCATCTTCAATGTCTGCTTGCCTACAATATCATATCTGTCTGCGGGGTAAAAGATAAAAGCCTCAACAAGCGCCTCCACATAATCGTTTATGGTATTGGCGCTGACTTTTCTTCCCGATGAAGTTATATAATCGGAAATGCTTTTTATGGAAACAGGACTGCCGACCGAGCCCGAAAGAAATTTTGCTATATTTTTCAGAAGCAGCAGGTCGGTTATTTTTCGCTTGTTTGGGTCATTTTCACGGCGTTTTTGTCTTTCCTCGATGTCCTTTATGATTATGGTATTATATATCCCCTCAAGGTACATATCAGCTTTTTCCTTTGACCCGTCCATTTGGGCAATATAAGGAAAGCCGCCCGTTCGCATATATTCCGCAAATATTTCATCTTCGGTTCCGCTGTGAAGCTGAGAAAACTCCGCAAATGAAAGCGGAAGCATAGATATCTCTATATATCTGCCCGAAAGCAAAGTCGCAAGTTCGCCCGAAAGCATATACGCATTTGAGCCCGTTATATAAATATCCGTCATATCCTTGACATACAGGCTGTCCACAACTTTTTCAAAGCCGTCAACTTTCTGTATTTCGTCAAGAAAAATATAGGTATATTTTTGGGGAACAAGTCTTTCGGTAATATAAGTATACAACTTGTGGTAGTCCTGCAAATCTTCATATTCCAATTCTTCAAAATTGATAAAAATAATTTGCTCGGGAGAAACATCGGTACTGATGAGATAGTCACGATATTGCTGTAACAGCGTGGATTTTCCGCAGCGTCTGATGCCCGTTACGACCTTTATAACCTTTTCTTCACGCCAAAGCTTTATTTTTTCGAGATATTCTTTGCGTTCTATCATAATAATGACCTCTTTAAAATACTCTTTTTGGGGATTACTCTTTTATTATATATTATCCCCAAAACAATGTCAATATAAAATGCCGATTTCGGAATTTTACATGAACATTAAAATAACGTGATCCAAAATCGGCAAGTTTATATACAATTATCAACTAAAGTATAAAATCACATCATATCCTTAAAACTCCTTGAAATACAGCGTTGATGGCTTATTCGGGTAAAAGCCCGCTTACAAGAATTATAACGATAAGCACGGGCAGCACAAATTTATAATAGTATTTCAGCATTTTACTCATTTTGATACCCTTGCCCTTATTTACTTCTTTAATGTAATTATCAAAGCCCCAGCCAAATTTTGTGGTGCAGAAAAGCACATAAACAAGCGAGCCTATGGGCAAAAGCAGGCTGCTTACAATAAAGTCCTCGGAGTCAAGGATATTTCTTTCGCCTATTATATGTACATTTCCCAATACATTGTAGCCAAGCACGCAGGGCAGGCTTGCTATAAGCATAAACACAAGGTTTATCACGACCGACTTTTTTCGGCTGATGCCAAGGTTATCCATAAGGTTTGCGACAAGGTTTTCAAACACAGCCGTGACTGTGGAAAAGCTTGCAAATGTCATAAACAAAAAGAACAGCGCGCCCCATACCCTGCCGCCGCGCATATTTATAAAAACCTTCGGCAGGGTAATAAAAATAAGTGACGGTCCCTGATCGGGCTGCACCCCATAGCTAAAGCAGGCGGGGAAAATTATAAGTCCCGAAAGCAGCGCAACAAAGGTGTCAAGTGCACATATTTTTACGGATTCACTTAAAAGAGTGTATTCATCCGACATATAGCTGCCCAATATCTCGATGCACGCAATACCTAAGCTAAGCGTAAAAAATGCCTGGCTCATCGCGGAGGTCACAACGTTTAAAAGCCCCGCTTCCCTTGCCCTTTCCCAATCGGGCAAAAGATAAAACTTAATGCCCTCGGCGGCGTTTCCAAGTGTCAGGCTGTTAAATGCCAGCGCAACTATAAGCAGCAAAAGACCGCTCATCATAAATTTATTTACACGTTCAAGTCCCTTTTGAACGCCGCGACTTAAAACGGCAAAGCCAAGTATCACTACTATTGCCATATATGCGCCCATTTCAAGCGGCGAATCGAGCATATTCACGAAAATAAGGGGTATCGGGTCTAATTTTGCGTTTTGCAGTCCCGAAAATGTGCCTGCCGAAAACTTACAGAAATACGCAAGCATCCAGCCTGCAACCGTTGTATAGTACATCATTAAAAGATAACAGCCGATAATGCAAAACCAGCCATGTATATGCCATTTTTGCCCCGGCTTTTCAAGTGCCTTATAGCTTTTTACCGCGCTTTGGCGGCTTGCACGGCCTATTGCAAGCTCCATTGTCATTGCGGGAAGCCCCATAAGCACCAAAAACAAAAGATAGAAAAGCACAAATACAGCGCCGCCGCATTTTCCCGTAACGTAGGGGAATTTCCACACATTTCCTATACCTATGGCACAGCCTGCGCTTACAAGTATAAAGCCAAGCCGCGAGCCGAAGTTTTCACGTTTATTCATATCAATATTTCCTTTCGTATACTTACTTGACAAAGCCGTACTATATAGCTGTCAAGCTCTTCGGCTTTTTATCAGATCGTTTATTACCTCACCCGCTATAATAAGTCCTGCGACAGAGGGGGTAAAGGCGGTGCTGCCCGGTGTCTGTCTGCGTCCCTGTGCAGTTTCGGCACAGGGCAGGGGAGTGAGCGGCTCTTCCTTTGAATAGACCACTTTAAGGCTTTTTATCCCGCGCGCACGAAGCTCCCTGCGCATCACCTTTGCCAGCGGGCAGACCGAGGTCTTGTAAATATCGGCCACCTCAAAACGCGAGGGATCCAGCTTGTTTCCTGCGCCCATTGCGCTGATTATCGGTACGCCCGCCCTGTCTGCCTGCATAATAAGGCCTATTTTGCCCGTTACGGTATCTATCGCATCGACCACATAATCATATTGTGTAAAATCATACATATCCGCAGTTTCGGGCAGATAAAAAGTCTTGTATGTATTTACGGTGCAGTTTGGATTTATATCCAGTATCCTTGCTTTGGCAACATCAACCTTGTACTGTCCCACGGTGCTGTGCAGGGCTATTATCTGCCTGTTGATATTGCTTTCGCATACAACATCGCTGTCGGTAAGGTCAAGCGCGCCTATGCCGCTGCGTGCAAGCGCTTCCACGGTATAGCCGCCTACGCCGCCTACGCCGAAGACAGCGACCCTTGCGTTTTTTAATTTTTCCATGGCATCGCTGCCGTATAAAAGCTGTGTGCGTGAAAATTGCTCTGACATATCCTGCCGTCCTTTGTGATGATATATAAACTTCGTCTGCTCCGTTTTACGGAGACTCACATATATAATAGCAGAAAAAACGCAGGATTACAATAGGTTTTACATCAGTTTAAGTATCTCTTTTTTCAGCCTGCCCATTATCCGCTTTTCAAGTCTTGATATGTAGCTTTGGCTTATGCCCAGCATATCGGCCACCTCTTTTTGGGTCTTTTCGCCCGTGCGCCTGTTCAGCCCGAAACGCAGCTCGACAATTTCGCGCTCACGCTTAGGCAGCTTGTCGAGGGCGGCGTTTAAAAGCTGTTTATCTACCTCCCATTCTATATCCTTGTAGATGATATCAACATCCGTGCCCAACACATCCGACAGCAGCAGTTCGTTGCCCTCCCAGTCCACATTCAGCGGCTCGTCTATTGATATCTCCGTTTTGCGCCTTGCCGTGCGCCGCAGATACATCAGTATCTCGTTTTCTATACAGCGCGAGGCATAGGTGGCAAGCTTTATTTTTTTGTCGGCTCTGAACGTGTTTATGGCCTTTATCAGCCCGATAGAGCCTATGGATATAAGATCCTCCATGTTTATCCCCGTGTTTTCAAACTTTTTGGCTATAAACACCACCAGCCGCAGATTTTTTTCAATAAGCGTCTTTTTTGCCGCATCGGCATCCTCGCCCGAAAGCTTGCCTATAAGTACGGCTTCCTCATCGGGCGGCAGGGGTGCGGGCAGGGTGCTTGACCCGCCTATGTAAAATATGTTTTTTCTGTTTTTTATACCCAACAGCTTTAAAATTATCCTTATCAGCATTTTTTTGTCTCCTTTTATATTATTTCCGCGCTTATAAGTGCGTCAAAGCCGCCTTCTATCGGTACGCCGCTTATGGCGACACAGGCGTTTTCGTGTGTTTTGCCGTTTACGGCGGCATCGGCGTAAAAGCAGCAAAGCTCGCCCGTGCCCGACACCGTAACGCACTGCGCGGTGAAAAACGTGCCTATATGCGGCAAAAGCGGTGCCAGGGCAGACCTGTCCGCCACAATAACACTTTTTTCGCCGACACGCATAGTGTTGCCGCTGTCCACAAGGGCATCAAGAAATACTTTTTTGCCCGTCACGCTCAGCTCTACGGGATAAATGCCCGACAGCCTGCTGAGATACACGCTTTTTTCGGCACGGCTCACCGCCGCAAGCAAAACAACGGCGGGCAGATGCACGGCCGCCGTACCCGTATCAAACAGCGTCATTATCCCAAGCGAAAGACTGCCCGTTATAAAGCAAAGCACCCATACCGTAAGCAGCATTGCCGCAAAGTGCGGGGCCTTTTTCGGCTTCAGCCCGAAAAACACCGCCGCTGCAAGAAGAATATAGGGCGTAAGCGCATACAGCCCGAAAAAGTAAACTATCGCCGTGTAGATGATGTTTACCGCCACACAGCATAAAAACGGCCGTCCCCGTCCGTGCCATATTATTGCCGCGCTTTTCAGTACGGCATAGTCGGTCACAAGGTTGTACAAAAAGAAAATATCGCCGTATACTTCCATAAACAATACATCCTTTCATATTTGTCTGCATATGCGTTGATGAAATTTCTGTCGGCTGCGTCATATCGCAAATGCCGAAGTGTTTTTGCAGGCTTTGATGTTCACGATAATTTTACCCTGTGATTTAAGCCTTTTTTGTAAAACCGGGGCAGGAACGGGCGGAAATTTTATGACAAAAATATCAGGCATATTTACGCTGCGGTGCAAATAGAATTATTGTGAAAGGCAGACAAAGGAGGAATGTGTATGAAAGAAAAACTTTACGCCTTTTTGCCGCGCGATCTGGCGGATACGGTGCTTGAAAGCAATGCGGAAACGGCGCTTGAGATAAGGCTGCGTGCGGGAGAGCCTGCCCGCATAAGATACCCGCGCGGGAGCAAAACGCTTGATGTGCGGGTGGACAAGGAAATGCTTTTACATATATTGCAGCGTATTTGCGGCTACTCGCTTTATGCCTGTGCGGGGGACATGGCAAGGGGCTTTGTTACGGCGGGCGGCTGGCGCGTGGGCATAGGCGGCGAGGTGAATTTTACGGGCGGTGAAAGCAGGGGCATAAAGACCGTTTCAAGCCTTAATATAAGGATATCCAGACAGATAAACGGCTGTGCGGACAAGCTTATGCCATACATCATGCACGGCGGCGCGGCGGAGGATACGCTTATCGCATCCCCGCCAATATGCGGCAAAACAACACTTTTAAGGGATATAGCAAGACAGGTCTCGGACAGCGGCCTTAATACCGCGATAATCGACGAGCGCTGTGAGATAGCGGCTCTTGACAGCGGCGGCATACCCTGCTTTGATGTGGGCGGAAATACCGATGTGATAAGCGGGTGTAAAAAGTCTGTGGGCGCACTTATGGCGCTGCGCAGTCTTGCGCCGCAGGTAATGATACTGGACGAGATAGGCACAAAGGACGATATGCAGGCCATATATGATGCGGGCAAGGGCGGCTGCAGCGTGATATGCAGCGTGCATTGCGGCAATGCCGAGGATATGCTGAAGCGCAGGTATCTTCGCCCGCTTATAGAGGACAGGCTGTTCGGACGTATCGTGTTTTTGTGCGGCACGGGCGAAATAAGCGCCGTGCTTGACAGGGACGGTGAGGATATATGGCAAAAACGGCAGGCATAATACTGGTCGCGATAACAGCAGTGATATACAGCCTTACGGGACTTATCGGGCTTGAAAAAAGATTGGCGGATGTAAAAATGCTGCTGCGTGCGCTGCTTTTCATCAACTCAGGCATAAACGGCATGGTGCCGCTCAGAGAAATTTTCACACAGCTTTGCGAAAGTGAAAGTGCGGATGTTTTTGGCGTGTTTTTGCGGGGGATGGACAGAAACGAAAAAATATCGGACATCTGGCGGGAGTGCCTTGACAAAACATCACTTATCAAGACGGAAAAGGCCGTGTTTATGCCGCTTGGTGCCTGTCTTGGCTGTGCGGAGCGCAGTATTCAGCTTAAAACTGCGGATATGGCTGCGCAAAATGCCGCTCTTTTGCAAAACGAGCTTACAAAAAGCATCAAAAAATACAGGGAAGTGGATATGAAGCTGCGCATAATGGCGGGAATAACGGTGATAGTTTTATTTATCTGAGGAGAATGAAAAATGGAGATAAACATAGTTTTTAAGATAGCGGCGGCGGGCATACTGGTCGCGGTGCTGAATCAGGTGCTTATCCGTGCGGGGCGTGAGGAACAGGCGATGATGACGACGCTGGCGGGGCTGGTGGTGGTGCTGTACTGGGTGACGGATTATATTTGCAGGCTTTTTGAGACCGTGCAGACGCTTTTTAAGCTGTAGGGGTGACGGTATGGAGCTGGTCAATATTGCGGGGTTTGTGATATGCGCGGTCATAGTCTCATCGGTGCTCAGCAAATATACGCCGTGGGCGGCGGTGCTTTTGCCGTTGGCGGTCAGCGCCGTCAGTATTTTTTATCTTCTGCCGCAGATACGGCTGATAGTACAGCGTACCCAGCAGATATTCATATCCGCGGACAGAAAATATGTGCGGCTTTTGCTCCGCGCGGTGGGCATATCCTTTCTGGCGCAGATAACGGCGCAAATATGCGCGGATGCGGGACAAAAGGCTATGGGCGACAAAATAGAAATGGCCGCGCGTATAATGATAGCCGTGTATACCCTGCCGCTTATAGGAGACATGATAGGGCTTATAACCGCCTTTTTGGGAGAATAGAAAATGAAGAAAAAACTTATGATGATACTGCTTTTGCTGTGGTTTTTGTTTGCCGAAAACACCTATGCGGCGCAGACAAACGAGGATTGCTACGATATTTTTGAAATGGACAAACTGGAGGAATACGGCGATTTTAAAAGCATATTCCGCGATGCCGTGTCGGGGGATATGGAGCATTTGCTGAAACGGCTCAGCCCGTCCGATATCCTGCTTGCGGAGGTGCGCGACAGCATGGGTATAATGAAAGGTCTGCTGCTTATATGTATGATAAACGGCATGGCGGCCTCGCTGGAGACGGGTGAGGGCAGCGGTGCGGGATATATGGCGTTCATGGCGGGAAGCGTGCTTGCGGCGGGGCTGTGCCTGCGTGCCCTCGGAGATGTTATCGGGGTGCTGAAAAGCTTTGCGGGGATGTATCTCGGGATAGTCGGGGCAGCGGTGCCCGTGACGGCGGCCGTACTTACCGTAAGCGGCAGGGCTTCGCTTGCGGGGGCATCCTCCGCACTTATCTATGCCGCCTGCGGTGTGCTGACGGCGGGAATAAAAACGGTCATAGTCCCCTGTATAGGCTTTTATGCCGTCTGCGGGATAATAAACTGCATTTCGCCGCGCGGTATGCTGACAAAGCTCTCCGCGGCAATAAAAAGCTTTGTGTCGCTCGGCGTGCGCTTCTGCGCTCTGGCCTTTGGAGTGGTCATCGGCTTTGAACGCGCGGTAACTGCGGGTACGGACGGTCTGCTGCATAAAACCGCGCTTTCGGCTGTAAAGGCCGTGCCCGTTGCGGGGGATATTTTTGCGGCGGGTGCGGATTCCGTCATGGCGCTTATGTCAAATGTAAAAAGCGGGCTTGGCGGCGGGCTTATTATACTTATGCTTGTGTGCAGTATGGTACCGCTTGCAAAGGTACTGGCGATAAGCGGGGTGTTCAAGGCCTGCGCCGTCCTTGCGGAGCCTATGGGCGACAAGCGCATATCCGATATGATAGAAACGGCGGGGACGGCAAGTGCGCTGGCGTTTACGGTCATGTTCTGCCTTGTGCTGGTGTTTGCGGGCTCGGCGGCGGTATTGCTTTTGGGAATGGGAGGCTGACAAAATGGGTGATTACATAAAGCAGATAGGCTGTCTTACGGTGCTTGCGGCTTTTGTACAGATGCTTGCGGGGGATAGGTTTCGCAGGGATACGGGCTTTATAACGGGTCTTATAATACTGGCTGCCGTGTGTGCGCCGTTAAAGGGGCTGACGGCAGCACAGCCCGATGTGCCCGATATAGATATTGCCGCTGCCGATACAAGCGGGTACGAAAGTATGCAAAAAAGCTTTATCCGCGATGCCGTCGGGGCGGAGCTTGAAAAGGCGGTGGCACAGAAAACGGGCGCACAGCGGGTGAGCGTGAGCCTTGGGGATGACCTTTCCGTGCAAAAGGTCATTCTTTACAATGCGCCTGCGGGCAGCGAAAAAACGGCGGCTGCGGTTTGCGGCACGGACGAAGGCGGGGTGATTATGATTGCCGAAGATACCGAAGATACCGACGATTAAAAAGGAGATCTTGTATGCTGTTTTTGCCGTTGGCGTATTTTTGATGCTGATAGGCAAAAACGATGCGGGGCATACCGACAGCGCGGCACAGCAGCGGGAAGAAACGGCAGCGGAGATGCCCGACACGGCAAAACAGCTTGAAGATGCTCTGCGCACGGCGGATGGCGTGGGTGAGGTAAAGGTCGTGATATACTACGCGGGCAGCGCCAGCGATGTTATAGCAAAGGACAAAAGCGAGGAAAGCGGTGACGAGCGCAAACGCTTTGAGGAAAAGGTGGTGCTGGGCAGCGACAACAGACCCGTTGTGCTTAAACGCAGCTCGCCCGAGATAAAGGGTGTGCTGATAATTGCACAGGGCGGCGGAAACGCTGCGGTCAGGGCGCGGCTTATTTGCGCGGCGCAGGCATTATTGGGCGTTGATGCGCATAAAATAGAAGTGTTAAAAATGAAACAGGGAGGAAGCTGATATTATGACATTAAAGAAAAACCAGATAGTGATAACCGCACTTGTGGCGATGATAGGCGCTGCGGGGTACCTTAACTACATAGATACCCACCCGCATACGCAGGAGGTGATGCTTACCGACGAGGGTGACCTTGCAATGGTGTGGGAGGACGGCAATACGCTTGAAACAGACGAAAACAACGAGATAGCCCTTGCCGATGAAAATGCGGACGACGGCGGAAATGCCGAGGCCGACGCAGACCCAAAGACTGCGGGTGAGGCCGTGTTTGTAAACAGTACGGGCGACAGCAGTTATTTTTTGCAGGCCAAGCTGGAGCGTGAACAGGCACGCGCCAAGGAAAAGGATCTTTTAAACGAAATGCTTGCAAACGAAAATGTGGAGTCGGGGCAAAAAAGCAATGCCGCAGGCGCAATGCTTGAAATACAGCAGCGTATAGAGCGCGAGACCGCGGCCGAGGCCATGATAGAGGCAAAGGGCTTTAAGGAGGTATATGTGCGCATAGACGACGAAACGGTGGATGTTGTTGTGGACAGGGCAGAACTGACCGACGCGGAGGTAGCGCAGATAGAGGATATAGTCAAGCGAAAGACGGGCTATTCCGCCGACAAAATAAGGATAAGTCCGCTTAAAAAATAATGTGGCCCTTGGTGTAACACATTTTGCCGCCGCCAATATTATGTTATCAGAAACAATAATAAAAGGAGGCGGCTAATATGCCGGCATTTGATATGTTAAACAGCTGTGGATGCGGCGGCAGCGGCGGCAGTTCCAACGGTGTCGCAGGCACATCGGGCAGCAGGACAAAGGACGAATGTATTATTGCATTTAAGATATACGATTTTTGCAGGATACAGGAGTGTCTTACGGCGGAAAACTTCGGCCACTCGCGTGCGGCGGCGGATACCACCTACTGCGACAGGACCGTGAATGAGGGCGACATTGTCGTACCGCCCAGCACTGCAGGATCGGTCACGGTGGAAAATTTAAAGGTACAGCGTGTGATAATCGTAAACAAGACACCAAACCCGTTTAAGCCCGGATATTGGGATCTTGACCTTAAATATGTATTTTGCTACAGACTTGTATTCCATGACAACAACGGCGACGAGATATGCAGCGTAAACGCGCAGAATTCCTACACAAGCAGGATGACGATGTTTGGCTCCATTGCGACCGAAACGCTTATCTCCAGCGACCTTATCGGCAACAGCGGTTCCGCGGATCTTCCCGCAGACCCGTTTGTACTGGTAGAGAGCAAGGCAGTCGCACTTTCGGCGGAGATACATTACAACCGCTGCTGCTGCGACGACGATGCAAGTATGCTCGACAATGCCGATATCCATGTTACCGTGGGTCTGTTTGCGATAGTTAAGCTGTTCAGACTTGTCAACCTTGTGGTTGAGAGCAAGGGCTTTTGCATACCTAACGAGTGTGAGGATATATCTTCGGTTGATGCCTGTGAGTTTTTCAACAGTCTCGACTTCCCGATGGATATGTTCGCACCCCCGCAGCGTGCGGAGTTTACAGCGGGCATCAGCGCAAATATACCCGCCGACACGGGCAGCGGCAGCAATGGTTCGCATTGCGGCTGCGGCTGTGGATGCTGCGGCAAATGATATTTATGCGGGGCGTTCGACAACGTCCCGTATTTTTTTGTATTTTTTGATAAAAAAATATTGCAGACATATACAAAATAATGATATAATCATATCAGCGAGATGTGAAAAGAGGTGATACCCTATGTCTGTTCTTGAATATGAAAAATTTAAAAGACTTAACAATATCTTTGCGTCAAATTTTAATTCGCAGTTCGACAAAATAAAAGACGGCGGCAAGGATGCACTTTTTATGTATTTTGACAATATATACAGGCTTTGGTATTACAGTGCGCTCTTTCACGAGGCCTTTGCCACCCCTGCGGTCTTTGCAGATATATGGTTCAAGGGCGCGGGTGTCAATGTATGTTTGCCGCGCATGAGTGACGGACGGCTTGAGTTTGAGTGGCGGCTTTATACCGTGGACGAGCATCCGTTTATAAAGGACCTTACAACGCTTGCGCAGACGGCGGACGATATGGCAAGCTTTGACAGCATAACGCACGAGCTTATCCCCGACGATTTTAAAAAATATGCGCACGGCTTTACCATAAGCGACAATATCTATATCTCCTATCTGGTGGAAATTGCGCTTGAAATGGGGCTTATCAAAAAACGCCCCTCCGTGCATATCGTAAAATATATGTCCACGGCAAAGGGACGCAGTATGGAGCAGCTGGACGGCAGAACGGCGCTTGAAATGGCGGCGGAATGCGCCGCAAAGATATTTTGCCGCAAGTTTGCCGCTGTACTCGGCACACCCGTCGGCCTTAACAAGGCGCTTGTGATGAGTTGGCTTAAGGGCACCTGCCTTACCGATGACATCTATGCCGATATTTACGATCTGGTGGGTATAGATATAATAGACCTTTGGAAAAATGAGCGCGGCAGCGATGATCTGGATGAGCTTGACCGTGCGGCGCTTGCCTCCGTCTATCCCATAGGCAGGCTTATAGACCGTTATTTTCTTACCCCCTTCGGCAGGTATATGCAGCTGATACAGCCGATATACTATATGCCGTTCTCGCCCGAACACGAGCTTGAATATATCTTCGGACACGATGTAAGGGACGATTACGATAACTCCCTTGCGGCCTTTGCGCCGTGCAGTATGTACCGCCTGACCTCCCTCGGCAGGACGATGCTCTCCGCCGAAAAAAAGGATGTGCCCTTTGCCCTGTCCGAGCTTGAAATGGAAAATTATCTTGCGCAGATGATGAAATATTACAGATAAAAAACAGATATCGGCTGTGAGTTATTGCCGTATCTGTTTTTCTGTGTCAGCTTGTGCAGTGCAGTACGAATAACATCAAATGAAAGAGGTTAAAAGTAAAATGAGTGATAAAAATGCAGTTTTATATGAGGTACCGTTTAAAAACAGGGTACAGGCTTGCTGGGCTTTGTTTGCCGAAAAGGAGAGTGAACTGCGGGACCTGATAGACCAAAAGCAGGACAGCGATATTATAACGGATAAGCTGAACGAGATGCTTTCGCCCGCTTTTTCGCTTGTATATGCCGAGGTGGGCTTTAATAAGGAAAGCCAAAAATACGACCTTATATTAAATTTAGAGGGGGATTGGTCGCGGCTTTTTTCGCTGACCTATTTTAAAAAGCAAGCCCCGAAAGAGGTTTTGGAAAAGTGGAATATTTTTGTCGGCAGACAAGCAGAAGAGAAAAATGTTGAAAAAACAGCGCTTAATATGGGCGGCAACCGCATTGATGCCGCTGATATAGACCTTTGGGTCGATTGGGAGGACGGCGCGGCATCTGTTTTTGTATACTGCGAAAAGCTTGTGCCCCTGCTTGAAAAGGACAAGGCACAGGCTTATAATATCATTTATATCCTGCTTGACCACGCCCTTGGCGAGCTCCCCGAAATGAAATATATCAAAAATCTCGAGCTTTTGACAGCGCCTAGGGAAAAGGCAAAGACATCCCTTATTTCAAAGCTTTTTAAAAAGTCCGAGATAGAAACGCCGCTGAAGCTTGGCACTTTGCAGCAGAATTTTATCGAAAACCTCGGCCTTTCAAGAGAAGAACTGCTGAATGAAGAAAGATATGCGGATATGTACAGCGGCTATCGGCAAGACCCCGACCCCGAGGCAGTCGATGCCTTGCGTAAGGATGTTATTGCGGGCTTGACTTGCTTTGTTCCCGTTTTAAATGATTTTTGGTGCGGAGAGTCCGACATAGCGGACACCTTCCGAAACGACGGTATCGCAGTCGGCTATCTTGCATATCCGCTTAACGGCTTTGACGGCGAAAACAAGAGCGCGGCTATCCTTGATTTCAGGGATATGATAACGACTAAGCTTGAAAAAACGCCGGGGGATGATTCGTTTAAATTTATCGGCGGCGCAACAGGCGTAAATTTCGGCTATATAGATTTTATAGCCTGGGATCTGAGAGCGGTGCTCGATAATGCCGTTACGATTTTTAAGGAAACAAATGTTAAATTTGTGTTGTACCATAGCTTTGATCGGAATGATGACACAATAACGCTTTATCGATGACAAAAGGGGGACGGGGGCGTTCCCTTTTTGGGTTATTGTGAGGTGTAATGTTTTAGCGGTTATGAAAAATTGGAAACAACAAAAACATTGATGTCCGTGACTGCAATAATGTATAAAAAACGATAAAAATTTCAAATTTTAAAAACCTATTGCATTTGTTTTAAAACAATGCTATAATCATATGGAAAATAATAATGGCAAACGGTGCCCGTGTCCGCGGTAATGTGCGTACACGGGTCAAAAGGGAAACGGGTCAAAATCCCGTGCGATCTCGTCACTGTGTTTGCATAGCGCTGTGCATTTGCGAAAGCAAGGTCACTGAGCGATCGGGAAGGCCGCCGCAGCGTGTTAAGGCATCAGTCAGGAAACCTGCCGTTTTGTCCGGTACAAAAGATCACGAGGCATTGATCGCACCACCACGGCCCGCAAAGGGCTTTTTGTGGCACCTTCATTTCGTGTGAGGGGGCTTTTTTGTTATGCGGTCATTCCCGAAAAGAAAGGAATGGGTACAAATGAAAAGAAAATTAACTGTTATTATGGCGGCGGCTATTATGGCTGCAATGACGGCTTGCGGCGGCACACAGCCCGAAAGCGTGCCTGCCGACGGTACGGGCGCTGTTGAGGAAACTACTGCCGACAGCGGTGAAGCGCAGACCGAAGCCGAGGCCGAGGATGAGGAAAACTACGACACAGGTGATGCTATGCTTGACAACGTCAGAAATCAGGACGAGATAGGCGAAAAGGAATTGCTTGTAATAAGCTTTGGTACAAGCTTTAACGACAGCCGCCGTCTTACCATAGGTGCGATAGAGGATGCCATAGAAAAGGCTATGCCCGATTATTCGGTGCGCCGCGGCTTTACGGCAAATATCGTTATCGACCATGTAAACAAGCGTGACGGCGTGCTTATAGATGATGTTGATGCTGCGCTTAAGCGTGCTGCGGACAACGGTGTAAAGACACTTGTTATACAGCCCACACACCTTATGAACGGCCTTGAATACAACGATGTCTGCAAGCAGGTGGCTGCTGTATCGGACGGTTTTGAAAAGGTTGCCATAGGCGAGCCTCTTCTTACAAGCGACGACGATTTCAATCGTGTTGAAAAGGCCATAGTTGACTGGACGGCGGAGTATGACGACGGCAAGACCGCCATATGCTTTATGGGTCACGGCACGGAGGCCGACAGCAATGCAATATATCAGAAAATGCAGGATCTTCTTACAGGGGACGGCTACACAAATTACTTTGTCGGCACCGTTGAGGCAACGCCTTCGCTTGACGATGTACTTGCAAAGGTAAAGGCCGGCAGCTATGAAAGAGTTGTGCTGGAGCCCCTTATGGTAGTTGCGGGCGACCATGCAAACAACGACATGGCAGGCGACGAGGAAGACAGCTGGAAGTCCGTATTTGAAAAAGAGGGCTATAAGGTAGAGTGTCTGCTTCGCGGCCTCGGCGAAAACGAGGAAATACAGAAACTTTATGTTGAGCACGCACAGGCAGCGGCAGACAGTATTAAATGATAACCGCGGGCGGAACTTTACCGCCCGTTTTTTTTGAGGTATTTGGTATGAAAGCAAAACTTATTTTAACGGCCGTGCTTGCGGCCATGATACTTGGCGGCTGTTCCCGTGGGGAGACACAGCCCGCGGAGCAGACAACGCTTCAAACAGAACAGACTACGGAGTCGGCACAGGGTGAAGGCACGGAAACGGAAAAACAGACGGTCGCACCCGTCGAGGTGGGCTACGAGGGCATGGTGCCCGTATATGCGGATGAGCTTGCCGACGGAGAATATGCGATAAATGCAGACTCCAGCTCGTCAATGTTCAATATAGAAAACTGTGTGCTGACCGTTGACGGCGGCAAAATGACGGCTGTGCTGGAAATGGGCGGCACGGGATACGAATGTCTTTTCCCGGGCACATCGGAGCAGGCCGAGAAGGCTTCCGACGGCGAAAAAATACTTCCCAACGAGCAAAACGGCGTGCATTTCTTTACTCTTCCCTTAGAGGCACTTGACAAGGAGATGCCCTGTGCGGCTTTCAGCAAAAAGAAGCAGCAATGGTATGACAGAACACTTGTGTTCCGCGCAGACAGCCTGCCCGCAACGGCTTTTAAGGATATACAGACTGTGGAAACGCTCGGACTTGCGGACGGAGAGTATACCGCCGAGGTAACGCTTTCGGGCGGCTCGGGCAGGGCAGGAGTACAGACTCCCGCAAATATTACGGTGACGGGCGGCAAGGCCTTGGCAAGGATAGAGTGGAGCAGCAGCAATTACGACTATATGATAGTGGATGATGAAAAATATCTGCCCTTGAATACGGACGGGAATTCGGTGTTTGAGATACCGGTAAGTGTTTTCGGCAGGCCGTTTGCGGTCAAGGCCGATACAACGGCGATGAGCAAGCCCTATGAGATAGACTACACATTAAAATTTGAGGTACCCGTTAAGTCATGATAAAAAAATTGTTTTTATGTGCGGTTTTGTGCCTTATGCTTGCGGCCTGCGGGCAGGGTGCGCCCGCACGGCAGACCGACACGGCGGCGCAGAAAATGCCGCTTACCTATGCACAGCAGTTCTCGGTCGATCGCATGGACAACGGCTGTGCGCTTATACACATCGACACGGAGACCTTTTTGCTTGTGCCCGAAAATGTCGAAACACCTGCGCACGATGATAATGTAAAGGTGCTTAAACAGCCGATTGCGCCGATATATCTTTCGGCCACGGCGGCGGCCGACCTGTTTGACGCGATAGGTGCGCTGGACTGTGTGACCATGACCTCTACCGCGGCCGACGGCTGGGATCTGCCCGCGATAAAAAAGGCCGTGGACGAGGGCAGGATTGAATATATAGGCAAGTACAGCGCTCCCGATTATGAGGTGCTGGCGGAGTCGGGCTGCGGCCTTGCGATAGAGTCCACCATGATATACCACAGCCCCGAAACAAAGGAGCAGATAGAAAATCTCGGCATACCCGTTTTGACGGAGCGTTCAAGCTATGAGGCACACCCGATGGCAAGGCTTGAATGGGTGAAGCTTTACGGCCTGCTTGTCGGCAGGGAGGACGAGGCAAACAAGCTTTTTGACGAAAAGCAGCGCGAATTTGAAGAAACGCTTGCTTCGGTGCAAAAGGACGGCAAAAGGCCGACAGCGGCATTTTTCTATTTAAGCCCAAAGGGACACGTCAATATAAGAAAACCCGGGGATTATGTGTCAAAGATGATAGAGCTGGCGGGGGGAGAGTATATTTTTACCGCCGACAAGCTTAATGTGGATGAAAACGCGCTTTCCACGATGAATATACAGCTGGAGGAGTTTTACGAGACCGCAAAGGATGCGGACGTTATTATTTACAACAGCACCATAGAGGGCGAAATAGCGGATATAGACACGCTAAAGGCGATGAGCCCCGTGTTTGAGGACTTCCGCGCGGTGCAAAACGGCAATGTCTGGTGCGCCGAAAAAAATATGTTCCAGCAGACAACGGGCGTGGCCGATACCGTGGCCGACCTTGAAAAAATATTTTCGGGCAAGGCGGACGACGAGGACAGGCTTGAATTTATGCACAGGTTAAAGTAGGGAAAAACTATGGAAAAAAGCAAGACTGCAAAATATATATCGGGCTTTTTGCTGCTTATTGTTCTGGCGTTTGTACTGTTTTTGCTTGATCTTAGCATGGGCAGCAGCTCCCTTTCGCCTGCGGATGCGCTGGGCGTGCTTACGGGGGCGAATAACGACAGGGCGGCGGTGCGTATCGTTATGGATATACGCCTGCCGCGTGCCCTTGCGGCCGTACTGCTGGGCGGTGCGCTCTCAACGGCGGGCTTCCTGCTGCAAAGCTTTTTCAGAAATCCTATAGCGGGGCCCTTTGTACTGGGCATCTCGTCGGGTGCAAAGCTGACTGTTGCGGCTGTTATGATAGCGGCATCAAATTACGGCTTTTTGCTTGGCTCCGCGGCTATGGTCGGTGCGGCCTTTGTCGGTGCGGCGGCGGCAATGCTTTTTATACTGCTTATTTCGGGCAGGGTAAAAAATATGGCACAGCTTATCATAACGGGTATTATGGTGGGCTATGTATGCAGCGCCGTGACCGAGCTTGCGGTAAATTTTGCCGACGACAGCAATATAGTCAATCTTCACAACTGGTCGATGGGTAGCTTTTCGGGCATAAAAACGGGTGATACGGGCGTAATGGCCGCTATCGTACTGCTGGCATTTTTCGGTGCGTTTATGTTTTCAAAGCCGATTTCGGCCTACAGCCTCGGCGAGGCCTATGCGGAAAATATGGGGGTAAATATCCGTGTGTTCCGCGTGGTCATCATCCTGCTTTCAAGCCTGCTGTCGGCCTGTGTTACCGCATTTGCGGGGCCTGTGTCGTTTGTGGGCGTGGCCGTGCCGCATCTGGTAAAGGCGCTTTTCAATACGTCAAAGCCGCTGGTCATTATACCTGCCGCCTTTCTGGGCGGAAGCTGTTTTTGTATGTGCTGCGATCTGGCGGCAAGGATGCTTTTTGCGCCGCGGGAGCTGAGTGTCAGCACGGTAACGGCATTTTTCGGTGCGCCCGTGGTGATATGGATAATGCTTAAGAGGGATAAAAAATGAGTGATAACATTGTGCTTTTTGCGGGAAATGTGTCTGCGGGCTACGGCAAAAAAATAATTGCGGACGGCATCTCGTTTACGCTGGAGCGCGGGCGGGTGCTTACGCTTATAGGCCCGAACGGTGTGGGGAAGTCCACCGTGCTTAAAACCATTACGGCGCAGCTTCGCGCAATATCGGGCGATATATCGCTGTGCGGCAATGACCTGTACGGCATGGACGAAAAACAGCGTGCAAAACTTATGTCCGTGCTGCTTACCGACAGGATATCGACCGAGCGCATGACCTGCGGCGAGGTTGCGGCCATGGGCAGATATCCGTATACGGGCAGGTTTGGCGTGCTTGACGAAAAAGACAGGGAAATAGTCAAAAATGCGATGGAGCTGACAAATGTTTACAGCCTGTACGAGCGTGATTTTGGCAGAATAAGCGACGGTCAGCGCCAATGCGTGATGCTTGCAAGGGCAATAGCGCAGCAGCCCGATGTGCTTGTACTGGACGAGCCGACCTCGTACCTTGACATAAGCAGGAAGATAAGCCTGTTAAGCGTTTTAAGAAAACTGGCGGACGAAAAGAATATCGCGGTGATACAGTCTCTGCACGAGCTTGACCTTGCGCAGAAGTTTTCCGACACCGTGCTTTGCATAAAGGACGGGCACGCCGACAAAGCGGGCACGCCCGAGGAAATATTTACAGACAGCTATATCTCACAGCTTTACGGCATAGACTGCGGCAGCTTCAATACACTTTACGGCTGCTCGGAGCCGCCTGCCGCAGCGGGAAAGGCGCGGGTGTTCGTTATCGGCGGCGCAGGTACGGGCATACCCGTATACCGTGCCCTGCAAAGGCGCGGCATACCCTTTGCCGCAGGCGTGCTGCATGAAAACGACATCGACATCCCCGCTGCAAGGGCTCTTGCCGCCGAGGTGGTGACGGAACGCGCCTATGAGCCGATAAGTGAGCAGAGCATAAACAGGGCGCTGGAGATAATAGACGGCTGTGAAAAGGTGATATGCTGCCCCGAGAGCTTCGGCACGGGGAACAAAGGCAATGAACGGCTTTTGAATGCCGCCGTCGGACAAAATAAAATATATGATAAAAAAGGGCTGTCGCAGTAAGTGATATGTACCCAGAATCCTGGACACATTGATTTATAAGCAGGCTACACACATGGATGCTTCTCTGTATTTTACAGGGGGCATCCATTTTGTTTTTGCCTGAATTCTTTTGTTATTGTAATAGTCTATGTATTCATCAAC
>JAFYGI010000020.1 GCA_017543265.1 Bacillota bacterium
GGGCGGTGCCGTGGTCGCGGGACAATGGCTGGGCTCCGAGGACAGGGAGCGGGCATCCGAGTCCGCGCATCAGCTTATATGGTTTATAACCATTTTGTCGGTTATTGTAATGGGACTGGTGTATTTTTACAGCAATGCCCTATTATTTAATGTATTTGGCAAAATAACGGACGAGGTGCGCGGCTATGCCCGTATTTATCTTTTGATAGTGGCGGCATCCATCCCGTTTATTGCACTTTATAACGGCGGTTCCGCCGTGTTTCGCGCCATGGGCGATTCCAAAACGCCTATGTCCATTTCCATAAAAATGAATATTATCAATGTTGTCGGAAACGCAATACTTATTTACGGCTTTCACTTCGGCGCGGAGGGCGTTGCCATCCCCACCCTTGTTTCAAGGATGTACGCTGCCTTTGCCGTTATATTTTTACTGCTTAACGACAAATTGACCTTACATATAAAAAAGACGTTGAAATATATCCCCAATTTTAACATAATAAAAAAAATACTGTATATCGGCGTGCCCTACGGCATGGAAAACAGTATGTTTCAGTTGGGTAAAATATTGGTATTAAGTCTTGTATCCACCTTTGGTACCTTTGCCATAGCCGCAAATGCAGTCTGCAACGTACTGGCAGGCTTTCAGATACTCCCCGGCATGGCCGCGGGTCTGGCGGTAACAACGGTAATTTCACGCTGTATAGGCGCAAACGACTACGAACAGGCACGGTATTACACCAAAAAGCTTCACGCCTTTGCATGGGCGGGGCTTTTGGTATCGGTGTTATTGATATGGCTTATTTTGTCGCCCGTGCTTAAAATATACAATCTCTCGCCCGAGGCGACCGATGCCTCCGTAAAAATAATGTATCTTCACGGCATCTGTGCGCTTGCCGTCTGGCCTTTAAGTTTTACCCTGCCCTCCGTGTTCAGGGCTGCGGGCGATATAAAATTTGCAATGGTCGTAGCCATAGTTTCCATGTGGATATGCCGCGTTGTTATGAGCTACGTTCTGGGCAAATATCTCGGCCTGGGCGTGTTTGGTATATGGGTCGCAATGATAATGGACTGGTGCGCAAGAAGTATCTGCTTTGCCGCACGCTATAAAAGCGGCAAATGGAAAGGCAAGGCTGTGGTGTAAAACAAGCCCCATTATGAATTATTATAAATAATCATCATAAAGTGTTCTTATAACAATGTTTATTTTGTCCGAATACGGTGAATGGATGCGTGCATATTATACATTTATTTTGTATATATATTCTATGCTCATACAGAGAACCGTCCCCTGTATGACCTCGATGTAGGCGTTATTTGTGTTTTCGCCCGTGCTGTAGTTCCAAACAAGAGCTATTGTGTTTGAGGTAGTTGTTTCCGTTGCCGTTTCTGTCACGGTCTCGGTCGTACCCTCTGTTGTTATTTCGATCAAGCTTTGAAAACCGGTTACTCCAACAATGTTGTCGCTTGCATCATAGCTGTAAGATGCCGATTTTGTTGTCTGCTCGTTTGAGTAGTCAACCTGTGTGAGTCTGCCTAAAGCATCGTATTCGTAATGAGCTGCAAAGGCAAGGTTTGCGTTTATTAAAACTCCCATAAGTGTAAGCAGTAAGAGTGTTATTTGTTTGTTTTGCATTATTTGTCCTCCTTTCAGGTGAGGTAATTGTTATTTGGGAGAATTATGCAGACAAAATATCAGCATAATTTGTATAAATATTGGCAACAGGACAGTTTCTATGTTTCCATGTGGTAGTATGAATTTTTTCATCTCATATACATCTCAACTCCCATATGACTTATTCAGTTTTTGGTATTATCAATAATATAATCAATTAATTTATTTGGAATTGGAAGATGAAATAATTCATTTTTATAATCTACATTTTCAAACATAATTGGGGGCATTTCAATCGTTTTAATATCGGCAATAACACCATACTTTATCGCACATTTAAGCAAAGCCACAGAGTAGTAATCAATTGTTACAGAAAAATCTGTGCCACCTAATCTTCTCTTTTTCAACATTAACTCAATATTCTTTTTAAATTCTTTTTCATTACCACAAACCAAGCTATTAATTGCAGGTTTTAAAGAATAAATATATTGATAATAATTTATTGAATCTAGTTCTATAAAACTTGGTGGTTGAAGCTTTTCTAACCCGTTTTTGACTTTATTAATATTACCGCAAAATAAATTCAATAAAATCGAATCTTCATAAATGTGCATAAACTCGTTTACTGCATTAATCGAAATGATTTTACAAGCAAATTCCTCATAACTATGTTTAATTTGCCATTCAGGAATTAAATCCGATACAATTCCTTCACAATATAATTTATACATTTTTGTAAATGCTTTAATTGATAGATAAGTATTACATATCACTTCAATGCCTTTATTCTCTAATTGATACATATTTGTTGCAATATCAAACAATACATACGCCATTTTCCAATCACGCAACAAATCTTTATCTTGATTACTGTTTGAAAAAAAATTTCCCATAATAGATTCTATATTGTAATAATGATAATCATTGTTGTATTGCATTTTTTCGTATGATTTTATAAAATCATTATGTTTGTCTATTTTTTTCTGCCATGTTTTTGTCTTATACTGTAAAGCCATATAAAAACCTCATATATATTATTAACCAGTGATATTTTTTATACCAAAACCAAGTTGGAGTTGTGTACATGATGAACAAGAACGAAATGTAGTAGCCTGTCTAGCGCCTTTAACACTTAAACCATTAGTCATTAACGCTTGAATTCCTCTTGCTTCTGCATGTTTTAGCTCGGTTGCATTTATAATGCTTCCTTTCCAATTTGTCCAAATGTTATTTTGATATTGAACCCCTTTGCCAGATGGTATAATTACATCATTCCCAAAAATTTCCTTAGCCTTTTCTATGGATTTTTTCCCCAGAACACAGTTATTCTTGGTGACTATTACACTTCCGTTAGATTCAGTTACACAAATAGGATTCACTTTCCCCCACCATTTATTACCATATTCAGCATAATGAATTTCATGAGCAGCATTTGCCAAAAAATCATCGGAATATTTGCCGAATTGAATGTATCCATGTTGGTCTTTCAACGCAGCAGCTATTTTGCTTTTTAATTGATTAAATTTGGGTGAAAGGATATTGGATAACTCTTGTAAATGTGGTGTGACAAATTTCTTTAATGCACCACCAACTTTATATCCAGCATATAGTTCAAGAACAGTTTTTGAAGCATCAAGCGCCACACCCTCAGTATTATAGCCAAGCATATATGCTTCTTCATCTGATATTGTAGTCCAAGGCAGGTATTGGTAAATACCTTTTCCTATACTTTTAGCAGTTTGCTTACCGCTGTCCCACGCTCCGCTTGCGATACTTTTAAGAGTTATATCTCCGTTACGAATTCCTGTAATGGTATCAGTAATTCCATTGTATGCACTATTGAAAGCGTTACTAATCTGACCTTTAGGATCCATAATGAAATCCCCAATTCCTTTTGTTACGGAATTATTGAAGTCTTCCATTCGGGCATATATACCTCTACCGAAGTCATCATATTGCGTAGACCAGTTTATCATACCTGTAGGGTCTATACTCATTATAGGATCGCATTCTACATAAGAATACCAGTTTAAGCCATCACTAACAGGGTCAACATTGATAAATCTCTGTGTCTGCGGGTTATAATACCTTGCACGCATATAATAAAGCCCGTTTGCATCAGTTTCGACACCGTACTTACCCACATAAAGGAAAGGTGTTTCATCCGCCCCTGTTCTCTTTACCATATTACCGTAAGCATCATAGAACATGGTATCAACCACAGCGCCGCCGAGAGTTGTCATTGCTGTTGTGCTGCCGCGATAGTCGTAATGATACAAGCGATAAGTTGTGCCTGTTTCTTCACTTATTAAGCCAAGACCATAAACATAATAAGTCGTTTCGCCGTCTGTTGTAGCCATAAGCACTCTGCTTAATTCCGCGTTAGGGTCAACAACAAAGTTTGTGGTAGTTCCGTTCTCTGTCTTTGATGTTCTGTAACCCTCTGCATCATAAGTATATGAGCAACTTATCGCCGAGCCACTTATAGTTACGTCTGTAAGCTGATTAAGGCTGTCAAAGGTAAGGTTGCCAAACTCATTGCCGAGCGGAGTTTTAAGCATATTGCCGTCAGCATCGTAAGGTATAGATGTACCGTTGAAGTTTGTCAGGCGGTTAGCCGCACTGTACGACATTGCCGCATCATCAACACTTATTTCATTAACATCAGGCTCATTTGCGGAGATCTCATCCGTAATGTTACCGTCTGCATCATAAGTATAAGAATACTCATTGATAATTGTGTTGCCGTTTTGGTCTATGGTGTGAGTAAGCTGTCCTTCGGCATTATAGGTGTTTGTTTCCACACTTCCGTCGGGGCGTGTAGTCGTTTTCAATCTGCCGTTATTATCATAGGTATAGATAGTTACTCTGTTTGCCCAATCCTGTACAGCGGCAAGCTGATTATTTGCGTTATAGCTGTACCTTACTATCTTATTATCGGGATAGGTAAGCTGTGTAAGGTAACTCATACAGGGGACGGTTCTCTGTATGAGTTCAGTAATTTATAATGTTAGTTTACCATTTTCCATTTTTTCAAGAAAATATTTGTAACTATCTTTTGCTTCTTGTGGAGCATCAGGCAAAATAATTACTTTCCCATTCTCATCAATATCCCACCAATTAGGGTCTTTGTACCAACATTCCAAATACCAATCACCGGTCATAAGTAACTGCCCCCATCGCCATACACTAACCGCCCCCCCGTGTGAGCCTATTTTTCCGCCTTACACTGTCTATTCCTGTCATCGACAAGCATATCGGTATATTTTATTTTTTCCGCAAGTTCCTCCGTTTTGCCGGACAAAACAAGTTCCTTTATTTCATCTATACTCTGTGATATTTTTTCTTCAATATCGGCAAGGGCGGGGGATGAAACGGGGTCGCTGTATTTAAGCTTTTCGGAAAGTTTTTCAAGCAGTTTTTTAGCCTCGGCATCCTCGCATTTATCCGCAAGCGATGAAATATCCAACTTAAAGGTCTTTGTCTGCTGTATTTTTCCTTTTATATTGCTGTCAACGCTTTCTATTATATCCCTTGCATTATCCATGCCCACCGTGCCTATAAGGGCTGCGGCAAGCAATATCATGCTTATAACGGCTGCCACCCAAGCGGGCGTATGTGTTGACAAATTGACAATAAAAAATATCAGCGACAGCACTATCTGCGCACCCATGTAATAAAAGCCGATACGCATAAGCGGTATGCCGTAGACCTTTGACCTTGTGCCTTCACCGAGAAGTCCCCTGTATGTCATGGCACAGCCAAGGCCTATTGAGATAATGCCAAAAACAAACATCGTCACGCAGGCCGCGTTTCTTACAAACGGCACCACAAAAAACACCAGTACAAACACCGCAAGTATTATGCCGAATACCGCGATCACGGAATTTTTCTTTTTATTATCCATTATCACTCACCCCTTTTTTTGCCGCAGTTGGGACAAAAGCTGCTTGTTATGCCCTTTGTGCCGCACTCACAGTCCCACGAGCCGCTCTGCGGACGTTTTTTACCGCAGTTGGGGCAAAATGCACTTAAAATATCCTTTGTGCCGCACTCACAGTCCCAGCCCTTTTCGGGTACGGGCTTTTTTGCGCCGCAGTCGGGACAGAAATTTGTTGTTATGCCTGTTTTGCCGCAATCGGGGCATTTCCAGCCGTCGGGCACCTCACCCTGCACTACTGCGCCGAAGCCTGCGCCCACCTGTGCGGAGTTGTCCATTATTGGGTTAAGCGCATCCTTTGTCATATTTATCACGCCGCCCATTGCACCAAGAGTAACGCCAAGCCCCGCAATATCGCCAAGGCCGCCGCCCGTGCCGCCGCTGCCGCCAGTTATGCCGTTTTGCATGGCCTCCATGCCGACCTTGCGCGCAGTTTCCTGCTGATAGGTGTAACCTTTGGCTTTCATTTCCTCGGCTTCCGCAAATGCCTGCATTTTGTAAGCCTCGGCCTCGGCAGCCGCTTTTATCTTCGTCGCCTCTGCCTCGCCCTGTGCGCCTACCATTTTAAGCTGTGCGGCGGTCTGTGCCTCTACTATCTTTCTGCCCTGCGCAGCCTCGGCCTCGGCACGCCTTATCTCCTCCTCGCGCACCTTCAGGGTCTTATCGGCAAACTGCTGTTTAAGACGTTTGAAGTTCGGGTCGTCGTCGGGTGTCATTACGCTTGTAACGTAAAATTCGGGCATTACAAGGCCGTATTCATCCAGCGTTTCATTTATTATTGTACGAAGCTTTTCCGACAATACGTCAAGATAGGCATCAATTTCAAGTATATTTATATTTTCTTCCTTGATGACCCGCGCAAGACAGGACTTGACCTTGTTCATTACCAGCGCCTTGAACTTGCCCGTACCGTAGGCCGTACCCTCGCCGAGCATTTCGTTTTGCAGCAGGCCGTCTGTCGTACCGACAATTTTTAATATCAGCTTGCGCGAGTCATTGACACGCAGGTTAAAGTTTCCGCTTGCGCCTATTTCTATATGCAGTCCCGATGCGGGGTCAAACAGGCGCACCTTGCTGTCCGTGCCCCATTTAATGCCCATCTGCGTGGTCATATTGATAAAATACACCTCGGAGTGGAAAACATTTTCTCCACCCGTACCCAGCTTGACTACCTCGCGCAAAAGCGGGATGTTCTGGGTCTCCAGGGTATATCTGCCCGCGCCGAACAGGTCAAGCGCACGGCCGTCACAGAAGAAAAGCGCCTCCTGCGACTCATGCACGATAAGCTGTGTGCCTAAATTAAAATCCTCCTTGGGGTGCCTGTAAACAAAAACATTGTTGTCACCCTCGTACTTTAATACGCTTATAAGTTCCATTACATCACTGCCTTTCCGCAAAAAACGCTATAATTATTACCAAAACCACGGGTATCCCCACCGCAAGCCCCGCGGCGAGCCCCGTACTAAGCTTAAACACATACGCCAGCACCACAAACAGCAAAAGCGGCACCAGCAGGACAAAGGAAAGTATCTCTATTATCATTGACCATACGCCGTTTCGCCAGACCGCATACCCAAGCAAAGCCGAGGCTGCGATAAAAATAAGCACGCACAGCGCGATAGACACATCCGCTCTTTCCTTTAAGACAAAAAATACTATTGCGGGGATTATCATGCCCACCGTCACCGCGTAGGGTATGCGGCGCTTGCCTGCCGCAGCAAGCTCGACACGGCATTTTTGCGCCATTTTGTCCGCATCCTTCACGCCGCCCAGCTTTTCAAACTCCGCCAAGGCCTTTGCATAGGCCTTTTTTTCATAATGTGCAACAGCCGCGGCATAGGCCTTTATCTGCCCAGCCCTGCTTTGTCCGTCCTTGCAAAGACGCATAAGATCCTCGGCCGTTTCGGATGAACGGTGTACGCATTCCGCCGCCGCACTTTTGTACAGTATCGCGGCCTCCTCGGCCTGTTTTACGCCGGGTGCATCCTGTGCAAGAAGCTCATTTGCCTTGTTAAGTTTTTCGATTATATGTATATATTCCTTGTAGTCGGCATCCAGATCCTCCAAAGACCAGCGGTTGCCGCAGTTTTCACATACACAGACCCCCGTCAGATAGTCGTTTGCAAGGTCGCCGCCGCATATCATACATTTAAAAGCAGCCATTTTGCACCCTCCGAATTAAAATATTACTCTCCATATACTATTGTTTTAATTTTACAATAAAATCCAAAAATAGTCAATATTTTTGTTCAAATTTAACCATAACCCGTACAGGCCGATATATTATCCGGGCTTGGCGTGGGTATTATTCGCCTTGACAAGTTCCGACACAGCTTATATAATATTTTTGACAACTTTTTAAGGAGAAATAAAATGAAAGAATACAGTTTTCTGTTTTTTATGCTGGGCTCGTTTACGGGCATATATTATCACGCCGTTATGAATGCGATAGTCAGCACGCTGTGCGGATTGGATTTTCATTTTTTATCGGTATTTGACAAAACAATTGTAAAAAAAGACGGCAAAATAATCGTAAGTAAGCGTCCGTTCAAGCTTTTCCAATGTATTACGGTATTTGAAAAAAAGGGTGCTTCCGTAATGTATATGTCGCTGGTGCAGTTTGCCGTTATGGCAGTTGAATTTATGCTGGCGCTTACGGGCATGGTCGGCATTTGTTTATTGCCCTTTAGCAATATCAAGCTTGATCTTATTTATTTTATGGCAGGCATAATGTTTTTTGTTGTACAATTTTTTATTGTGGACAGCGCATCAATGCTGTTTAAAAACAGAAGCATCGACGGCTATACACGCTATATTATAAAAAAATTGCAGGCAGACGCAGATATAAACAGCCTGGATATCACACTTTCCAAGGCAGAAACGCTTAAAAAGCCCGACAAGCTGCTTAACCTTTTTTATGTTTTATGCTTTTACAAAATGCTTTACAATAATGAGATAAATGAAATGGCGCCGCTTATGGCCAAAATCGAGAAGTATTTAACAAGCAAAACTCTCTCGCCGCTTCAAAAGGAAACGACGCTGTATGCGATGGCGCAATACTGCTGCCTGCCCGAAACGGCCGCAATTGAAGAAAACAAGGATAAGGCCGCGGCCTGGTTTTCAAAATGGGCAAATACGGCAAAAAAACCGTATGACAGCGCCGAATACCGTCTGGCCGCCTATTACAACTATTTTATAAAAGCCGATGTGCAGCAGGCAAAAAAATACCTTGACCTTGCGCAGGACAGCAGGCCAAGCTATGCTGGCACATTGTTTGAGACAGAACTCAACGATATGATGATAAAAAGACTAAAAAAGATACTTGACAACTTGTAAACAAAACGGGACTGTCGCGTTGATTGAACACGACAGTCCCGAATTTTTATCTTGCAGCCTCCGTCAGCGCCGTTATACCACCGTCGGGCTTTGTCATCATAACATTTGTGCCGCCGTAGCGCAGCTTATACACGGTATGGTTTGAGGTATACTCCTCCTGTGAGCCCTCAAAATGCAGACCCGTTATTTTTTTGCCGTCCTCGTCGTAAACCGAGTAATCATAGCCGAATTCGTCAATATAGATCAGGCCGTCGCTGCCTGTATAATAGGCCCGTATGCCGTCCTCACCCGTTTCGTCATCTATTACTGTTTCCTCTTTTTCAAATTCAAGCACTACTTTTTTGCTGTCGGGGTATTCCACGATAGAATTGCCGTCCTCGTTTCTGTAAACGCGGTATTTGTTGCCCTTATCATCGGAATAGTTATCGTAGCTGTCACTCATAGCTATATCCTGCGAGGGATTGCCGTCCTCGCCCAAAAGCACAAGCCAGCCGTTGGCAATGCCGTAGCCGCGGTCGTCCTCGTCATAGTAGATGTTTTTATACTCTCTCTCACAGGGCACATATTCGCCGTTTGAAAGAATAAAGCCGCTATCGGGGCTGCCGTCTTTGCCATACACATAAACCAGCGTTTCCGCATTTTCATTGACATAGATAATATGGGTCTCATCCTTTTGGGTATATTTTTCGATAAGGTCGCCGTCGCTGTTTTTTACGCAAAGAAAAGCCTCTGCACCCACCGTTGAAAATATATAGCTGTTTTCGTTATCATCCTGAAGGCTGCCGTTTTCGTCATAGGCCAGCTTTACCTCGGTGCCGTCCGCCTTTACAAGGCTTCGCTCATCATCGTCATATATGACCAGACAATCCCTGCCTGTCTTGTCGATATAAACATACTCATACTTATTAAGGGAGCTGTAGGTCTCCAGAACATTATCATTTTGGTCACAGATGACAATATCATCGTCCTTTTCGTAATATATCCTGCCATCCTCGCCGATATGGGGAGTGCCCATGTCCACGGGCTCCTCCGCGATAGTATCGTCCTGTTTGGAGATATAAATGGATTTTGTCTCGGCATCCCATTCCGTTTCGTAGCCAAAGCTCTCCGCAATAAAGCGCAGGGGGAGCATTGTCCTGCCGTCTATTATGGCAGGTGCGACATCAAGTGTTTCCGTAGTGTCGTTCAGTACCGCCTCCGTGCTGTCTATCGTCAGTTCGATATGGCATTTGCCCGAATCCAGCAGCGCCGTTTTGGTTTCGGCCGCCCAGTCCACATATCCGCCCAGCGCCTCCACAACTGCCCTGACAGGCACAAAGGTACGGTCATTTATTATAACGGGCGGGGTGTCTATCTCGGTCTCCTCGCCGTCAACATACATGATTTGGTCGCCTATTGTGAGCGCTATGCCCGTATCCGCATATACGCCCGTGCAAAAACCTGCGGTAAGCAATACGGCTGCCGCCGCAAACAATTTTTTCTTCATAATGCTGTCCCCTTTCTTTGATACAGATATCTGTTAAATATATTTTAACAGTTTTTTATCCCACTTTCAAGCCCCATATCGTTCTTGGAAAAAAAGAACTGCTGCCGCAGTATACACCGCAGCAGCAGCTTTATGACATTTTATCTAAATCCCTCTCTTGCTGCGTAGGTAGTATGCAGCAGTTCGTGTGCCTTGTGCGAATTGGGCTCGCCGAGGAAGTCCTCGTAAAGCTTGATTATCTGCGGATTATTATGCGACTGACGGATCACCTGACGCTCGTCCTCCGAATAAAGAGCCTTTGCGCGTCTTTCCTTATAGGTCTGCATAATATCGTCGGGTTCGTTCTCCATAAAGCACTGTCTTACATAAGGCTGACCACCGCCGTTTATACAGCCGCCGGGACAACCCATTATCTCGATAAAGTGGTACTTGCTCTTGCCTGCACGGATATCGTCAAGAAGCACCTTTGCGCTCTTCATACCCGAAGCGATGGCAACATTTACGACTGTGCCGTTTATATCGAGGCTTGCCTCTCTTATACCAGCATCATGGCCGCGTACCTCGGTAAACTCTATGTTTTCCTTCTCCTCGCCCGTAAGCTTGAAGTAAACGGTTCTTAAAGCAGCCTCCATAACGCCGCCCGTTACGCCGAAGATAACGGCTGCGCCCGTATAATCGCCCATGATATCGCCGTCCCAGTCCTCATCGGGCAGACGGTTGAACATGATACCCGCACGCTTTATCATCCTTGCAAGCTCTCTTGTGGTGATAACTGCGTCAACATCTCTTACGCCGTCTACCTCCATCTGCTCGCGGTCTTTTTCAAATTTCTTTGCCGTACAGGGCATTACCGAAACGACAAATACGTCCTTGGGGTCGATGCCGTTTTTCTCTGCCCAATAGCTTTTTATTACTGCGCCCTGCATCTGGTGCGGGGACTTGCATGACGAAACGTGCGGCAAAAGGTCGCCGTAGTTCATTTCGGCATAGTTTATCCAGCCGGGTGAGCAGGATGTTATCATCGGCAGTACACCGCCGTTTGTAATTCTTCCCAGAAGCTCCGTGCCCTCCTCCATAATGGTAAGGTCGGCACCGAAGTTTACGTCGTATACCCTGTTAAAGCCAAGTCTGCGCATAGCTGCGATCATTTTGCCGGTAACGGGTGTGCCGACGGGGTATCCGAATTCCTCGCCCAAAGCGGCTCTTACAGCGGGTGCTGCCTGTGCGATAACGCACTTGCCTGCCTTGAATGCCTCGTCGATCTTGTCTATTTCGCTGTGCTCCATAAGTGCGCCTGTAGGACAGACATTTACACACTGGCCGCACTGTATACAGGGCGAATTCCGGAAGCTTCTGTCCTGTGCGGGTGCAACAAAGGTGTTGAAGCCGCGGTTCTCAAAGCCGAGTATACCGAGACCGTGCGCATTTTTGCAGCGCTCTATACAGCGGCCGCAGAGTATACACTTGGATGTATCTCTTACAAGGCCGGGTGCCAGTCTGTCGATATGTGCCTCGGTGTGTACGCCCGCAAATGCGTTGTCGCGTGCGCCCGTAAGCTTTGCAACGTGCAAAAGCTCACATCTGCCGTTTTTGTCACACTGCTGGCAGTTCTGGTTATGGTTTGACAAAAGAAGCTCTACACTCTCGCGTCTTGCCTCAAGTGCCTTGGGAGAGTTTATCTTTATCTCCATACCATCGGATACGGGATAAACACAGCTTGCCACAAGACCTCTTGCGCCCGTAGCCTCAACAAGACATACGCGGCAGGAGCCCTGATTGCACTCACCGTTGTTAAATTCGCAAAGTGACGGTATCTCATAGCCGCAGGATCTTGCAGCCTGTAAAATGGTCATGCCTTCCTCGACCTGATAGGAGATACCTTCTATTTTAATATTTATTTTAGCCATAGTTATTACCCCCTATTATTTCTTGGAAATTGCCTTAAGACGGCAAACACTTATACATGAACCGCATTTTACGCACTTAGTCGGGTCGATGGCAAACGATGCCAGCTTATGACCCTCCGCAATATATTCCGTGCGCTGGATACATCCAACGGGACAGCCCTTCGCGCAAAGGCCGCAGCCGATACACTTGTCGGGGTCGATGTAGTATTCCATAAGGTTCTTACAGACATGAGCAGGACATTTCTTGTCAACTATGTGCGCGATATACTCATCCCTGAAATGCTTAAGGGTAGAATCAACGGGATTTGCTGCTGTCTGGCCGAGCGCACACAGGGAGTTGTTCTTGACCGTGCGGCTTAATTCCTCAAGCGCATCAAGGTCCTCCATTGTACCCGTGCCCTCCGTTATGCGGGTAAGTATCTCAAGCATACGCTTTGTACCGATACGGCAGGGAGAACATTTACCGCAGGACTCGTCACAGATAAATTCCATATAGAACTTTGCAACATCGACCATACAGTTGTCCTCGTCCATAACGATAGCACCGCCGGAGCCCATCATGGAGCCCTTTTGTACAAGGTTGTCGAAATCTATGGGTTCGTCAAGGAACTCTTCCGTAAGGCAGCCGCCCGAAGGACCGCCTGTCTGGATGGCCTTGAACTTTTTGCCGTTGGGGATGCCGCCGCCTATATCGTATATAAGCTCGCGCAGCGTTGTACCCATGGGTACCTCCACAAGGCCTACGTTGTTTACCTTGCCGCCGAGGGCAAATACCTTTGTGCCCTTTGATTTTTCCGTACCTACGGAAGCAAAGCTTTCGGCTTTTTCCCTTAAAATATAAGGTACGCAGGCAAGTGTCTCAACATTGTTTATGATGGTGGGCTTGCCCCAAAGACCCTTTACTGCAGGGAAAGGCGGACGGGGACGCGGCATACCGCGCTTACCCTCGATAGAGTTAAGAAGCGCTGTTTCCTCACCGCATACAAAGGCACCCGCACCAAGACGGATATGACAGCGGAAGCTGAAATCCGTGCCCAGTATATTATCACCCAGAAGACCCATTTCCTCGGCCTGCATAATAGCTATCTTTAATCTGTTTACGGCAATTGGATATTCCGCACGCACATAGAAATAACCGTTTTGTGCGCCGATAGCATAGCCCGCTATCATCATACCCTCTATTACCGCAAGAGGATTACCCTCTAATATACTTCTGTCCATAAATGCACCGGGGTCGCCCTCGTCACCGTTACAGACAACATATTTTTCGTCGCTTTCGGAGTTGAATGCAAACTGCCACTTTCTGCCCGTGGGGAAGCCCGCACCGCCGCGGCCGCGAAGACCTGCCGCAAGCACCTCGTCGATGACCTCCTGTCTGGACATTGAAAGTGCACGTTCAAGACCCTTGAACGCACCCTCGCCCAAAGCCTCGTCTATATTTTCGGGGTCGATAACGCCGCAGCCGTGCAGCGCTACACGCCTTTGCTTTTTGTAGAAATTGATGTCGTCCTGCTTGGATACCTTTTCACCCGTTGACGGTTCCTCGTAAAGCAGTCTTTCAACGACCTTGTTGTTGATGATGTCGCTTTCTATTATCTCCTCAACATCGTCAATGGACACAAGGCGGTAAAGCGTATCCTCGGGATATATCTTGACAAACGGACCCTGCGAGCAGAAGCCGAAGCAGCCCACCTGATTTACGGTCGCCTTGTCGGCAATGTCCTTTTCCTCCAGTACAGTGCGGAATTTGTCGGCTATCTCCTTTGAGTTGTTGGAAAGACAGCCCGTACCACCGCAAAGCACGATATGTCTTTTTCCGTCCGCACCGGTAAGCTTGTCGGAAAGACATTTTGAACAGGCGGAGATCTTTTCGTTGAGTTTTTCCTTGTTTGTTATCATAAAGCCTCTGCCTCCTTTTTCTTTTCTTCTGCAGCAAGGTACTGTGAAACCACCTCGGTTACCTGTGAAACGGACATTTTGGGGTATACCTTGCCGTTTATGCTTACAGCAGGTGCAATACCGCACGCACCGATACAGCGAAGAGCGTCGATAGTGAACAAGCCGTCCTCCGTTGTTTCGCCGGGCTGTATTTTAAGCACCTCGCAGAATTTGTCGATAACCTGCTGTGCGCCCTTTACATAGCACGCCGTACCAAGACAGCAGCCAATAACGTACTTGCCCTTGGGCTCCAGCGAGAAAAACGAATAAAATGTTACAACGCCGTATATCTCGGCAACGGGGATACCCGTCTTTTGTGATACTATCTCCTGCACCTCCAGCGGGATATAGCCATATTCGTTCTGGATATCGCTCAATATCATCATAAGAGGCGTTTTGTCGTCGATGTGTCTGTCGCAGATCTCCGCGATCTTTGCAGCCGCGGCTGCCTGAAGTTTAGCCATGTTGCTCCTCCTTTAGAGTTCCCTTCACGGGGACTTGTGAAAAATTTAACATAAAATACCCGCAGAATTGACCCTCCGCAATTCCACATTCCATATTATTTTATAATATTTTGACTGTAAAGTCAATAAACCAAATCAATTTAGCATAATGCACAAATAACAATTTTGTCAACTTTGTATAAAATACGCGGTTTTTCGCGCCGCAAACAACAGGGATATTTGCGAAAATATGTTTATTAACGGCGTTTTTTGTCTAAAACGCCACCCGTAAAACGCTTGGCAAAACCCACCGCACACAGCAGCGCAAAATAATAACGGATACGGCTCCCGAGGGCTGTTTTCCTACCCAAAGGAGCTATATCCGCTGTTGTATACATCACATTTTATCGGGCGCGATATCTGTTTCGGGTACTGCCTGCGCATCCGCAGCTTCATCTGCCGCAGGTGCCTGCTCGCCTTTTATGAGCACCCTTAACTCGTCGCCTGTTATTTTTTCCTTTTCCATAAGCAACTGCGCCGCTCTGTCAAGGACATCCATATTTTCTTTAAGCGTTTTTTCCGCAAGCTCGTACGCCTCGGAAACAATGCGCTTTATCTCATCGTCTATCATTGTTGCGACATTCTCGCTGTAGTTTTTGGTATGGCCGAGATCTCTGCCGAGGAATACTTCCTGATTTTCATCCGCATAATTTATCGGGCCTAATTTTTCACTCATACCAAACTGGGTCACCATAGCCCTTGCAAGCTTGGTAGCCTTCTGGATATCGCTGACCGCACCGGAGGAAAGCTCGCCTCCGACAAGCGTTTCCGCTATTCGTCCGCCCAAAGTTGCCGCTATAGTCTGCTCGAGTACCGTTTTGTAAAGATAGGGCTCCTCCTGCGGAACGGGCATGGTATAACCGCCCGCCTGTCCCACGGGTATTATGGATACCATATGCACGGGGCTTAATTCCGACAGCTTCTCAAAAAGTATCGCATGGCCTATCTCGTGATATGCCGTAAGACGCTTTTCTTTTTCAGTTATGACACGGCTTTTTTTCTCCGTGCCGTATGACACCTTTATAAACGCCTGTCTGATATCCTTATCCTCTATAAGCTTTTTATTCTCACGCGCCGCAAGAAGAGCGGCCTCGTTGAGCAGGTTTTCAAGGTCGGCTCCCGTAAAGCCGGGAGTAGTTTTTGCAACCTCTTCAAGATCCACATCGGGGCCTATCTTTTTGCCCTTTGCGTGCACCTTTAATATTGCCTCGCGTCCCTTTACATCGGGCGGAGCTACCACTATCTGCCTGTCAAAACGTCCCGGGCGCAGCAGCGCGGGGTCGAGTATATCGGGGCGGTTTGTTGCCGCGATAACTATAACGCCCTCGTTTGCACCGAAGCCGTCCATTTCCACAAGCAGCTGGTTAAGTGTCTGTTCACGCTCGTCATGTCCGCCGCCGAGACCTGCGCCGCGCCTTCTGCCGACCGCATCTATCTCGTCGATGAAGATAAGACAGGGCGAATGCTTTTTTGCGTTGTCGAAAAGATCGCGCACGCGCGATGCGCCGACACCTACGAACATTTCCACAAAATCGGAGCCCGATATCGAGAAAAACGGCACATTTGCCTCGCCCGCAATAGCCTTTGCAAGCAGGGTCTTACCCGTACCCGGGCTGCCCACAAGCAGTACGCCCTTGGGTATTCTTGCGCCTATCTCAACGTATTTTTTAGGCTCTCTGAGGAAGTCCACTATCTCCGCTACCTCTGCCTTTTCCTCGTCAAGACCCGCAACATTGTTGAATGTCACGCGCTTTGCGGAATCCGTCATCATTTTTGCACGGCTGCGGCCGAAGTTCATCACCTTGCCGCCTCCGCCGCCGTTCATCTGCTGGAAGATAAACATAAGCAGCATTATTGCAATAATGATAGTTACTATTATACTGATAAACGAAAAAATGCTGTTTGCCTTGGACGGGGACACGGTTTTTATTGTCACCCTGCCCTCACGGCCGCTTTCGCTTACTTCTTCCAGAAACTGCGATACGGACGAAATGGACACCCTGTGTTCCTCACCGTCCTTTGACTTTACCACGGCTGTACCCGCATCGTTTACATCCGCATCTCTTTGCAGGGTGACCGTATCCACAACACCCTCGTCTATGTCCCTGAGCATTGTGCTGTAGGTGTATTCCGCAGCCGACTGCGACACCGACGTACCCTGTATCATCCTTTTGCCGACTACGGCAACAACTATAATAAGTACGATAGTACAGTATAGACCCAGTATCCTGAACATATTGTTTTTATTATTCATTGGTTTCCTCCTGTTTTAATATCCTATCTTTCAATGATACCACAATTGTATTGCATATTCAAGTAAAACTTTTTTGAGTTTTTGCAAGTTTAAGTTTTGCCGCATTTATCATAGCTTTCGGAAAAAAAGATTGAAAAATCCGCCGCACTGTGATACAATATTTTTATAAACATACAAAGGAGGTCTATTTATGGCTTGTTTTATTGTACCGACAGCCGAGGCCATAGTTACCACAGCTGTTAAAAAGGCCGCAGACAAAAAGGCAGAAAAAACAAATACACAAATAACAAATCCCTACATTAAAAGGATGAATTGGCTAAACAATATGCTTTGGGGCGGCAGCGCACTGCTTGCATTTGAGCATGTATGGCACGGCGAAGTCACACCCTGGTTCCCGTTTTTGACAAACGCAGCCAACCCCGACGATCTTGCGGAAATGCTTACGGAAATGGCAACATCCGGCGTTGCGATGGCCGTACTGGTAAGCGTTGTTTGGGCCGTGATGGTGGCTGTTTCGCTGCATATCGAAAAAGCGGGCGAAGTTAAGGGGGCGAAGGCAAAATGACATTGCTTATAACCGTATTTGCCGCTGTGGTCTCCACCGCAGTATGGTATACAAGACCCGACAGCAAAATGAAGACGGGTATGCTTGCCCTTATGTACTGGGGCGCGGCACTTATGTGGCTTGTAGACGCAGTTGTGGAATATTTCGAGGCAGGAGCGGAGTTTTTTGCACCTGCGGCAGCGGACATGGTAAACGATGCCTTTCTCGGTGCATCCGCAGTGGCGCTCGGCCTTGTGATATGGCTTATCGCCGTACTTGTAAAGGACCCCAACGGCAAGATAAAGGCCGCCTTGACAGGCAAAAGCTAAACCGACACAAGCGGCTTTTACAGCCGCTTATTTTTTTCAGGAGAACTTATGAAAACACTTTATATAGAATGTAATGCGGGTGCGGCGGGTGATATGCTGATGTCGGCGCTGTCCGAGATACACCCCGACCCCGACGGCTTTGCGGCGCGTTTTAATGCCGCGGGCATCCCCGATGTAAGGCTTGAGCGCGGCAAAGGCACGCAAAACGGCATTGTCGGCACACAAATACATATTCTGGTAAACGGCAGGCGGGAGAACGGGGATATGCACGAACACCACGGGCATTCCCATACGCACGGCGGGCACCACACCCATACCTCACTTTCGGACATACAGGCGCTTATCGCGGGGCTTGATGTAAACAAAAATGTCAAGAAAAATGCAGCCGCCGTCTATGACCTGCTTGCACAGGCAGAGGCACACGTCCACGGCTGTGAGATAAGCGACATACACTTTCACGAGGTAGGCACGATGGATGCCGTGGCGGATATAGTGGGCGTTTGTATGCTTATTGACGAGCTGGGCGCGGAAAATATAATCGCCTCTCCCGTAAATGTGGGCAGCGGCTTTGTCAAATGCGCACACGGCATACTGCCCGTACCCGCCCCTGCGGCGGCTCATCTACTGTGCGGCATACCAATATACAGCGCAGGCGGCGAGGGTGAGCGCTGTACCCCGACAGGTGCCGCACTTTTAAAGCACTTTGTCAAAAAGTTTATGCCCATGCCCGTTATGACGGTGGAAAAATACGGCTGCGGTGCAGGCACAAAGCAATTTGAAACGGCAAATATACTGCGTGTTTTTTTTGGTGAAGCAAAAGACAGCACCGACGAGATATTCGAGCTTTGCTGCAACATTGACGACATGACGGGCGAGGAAATGGCCTACGCCTGTGAAATGCTGTTCAAGGCAGGTGCAAGGGATGTTTTCACCGTCCCCGTATATATGAAAAAAGGCCGTCCCGCCGTAATGCTTTGCTGTATCTGCACACAAGACGAAAAGGATGTGCTTGCAAAGGAGATATTTCGACAAACAACGACCATAGGCATCCGTGTACACAAATGCGGACGTTATGTACTGAAGCGCAGCGAGGAAAGCGTTTCCACGCCCTGCGGCGATATCCGTGTAAAGACCTCCGAGGGCTATGGGGTCACACGCCGCAAGCCCGAGTTTGAGGACATAAAAAAAGCCGCCGAAGCAAGCGGATTGTCCCTTTACGAGATAAAAAGGGGGCTTGACCTATGAGCGCACGGACGCAGAACAGGCAAAAGGCCATTATATACATTATAAGCGCAGCCTTTTTCTTTGCCGTGATGAACTGCTTTGTAAGGCTTTCGGGCGAGCTTCCGACCCCGCAGAAAAGCTTTTTCAGAAACTTTATTGCCTTTATTATCGCTGTGTTTGTGCTGATAAAAAGCGGTGAAACACAGCGGCCGAAAAAGGCCGATATCCCCTACTTGTTTGTACGCTCCGCGGCGGGCACGATAGGCATACTGGGCAATTTTTATGCCGTGGATCATATGTCGTCTCTGTCGGATGCGTCGATGCTGAACAAAATGGCACCGTTTTTTACGATAATTTTTTCGTATCTGATACTGCGCGAAAAGCCCAGACTTTTTCAGGGCTTATGCGTTGTTGCAGCCTTTGTCGGCAGTTTGTTTATAATCAAGCCGTCGCTTGATTTCAGCCGTTCCCTGCCCGCGCTTATCGGGCTTTGCGGCGGATTGGGCGCGGGGCTTGCCTACACCTTTGTACGCATACTTTCGGGGCGCGGTGTGGCAGGCTGCTGGATAGTGCTGATATTTTCGGGCTTTTCGTGTGCCGTCACCCTGCCCGTCCTTATTGCCGACTATACGCCCATGTCATCAAAGCAGATAATGATGCTGCTGGGTGCGGGCATAGCCGCAGCGGGCGGACAGTTTTCCGTAACGGCGGCCTACTCCAACGCACCTGCCAAGGAAATATCCATATTCGACTATTTTCAGATAATATTTGCGGCACTGCTGGGATTTTTCTTCTTCGGACAAATACCCGATGGCTACAGCCTTATAGGCTATGTTATAGTCATAGGCGCTTCCGCCGTAATGTACATAGGCAATAAAAAAGAGAGGCCGCAGCACTAAGCTCCGGCCTCTCGGACTGTCTTTTGACATTTTTTCTCATATATCGGTATCTGATCCGGGTTATCAAATTTGATAACTTGACAGTATAAACTTCGCCGTGATGATCAGCCCTTCATAGCAAATGCGAAGTTTTTTATGAAAGTCAGTTTTTTACAGGAGTTTTTTAGGTACTTATTTATTTTTACGCAAATTTTACACAATTTTAATTTTTCGCACTAAATGGAGAATTAAAAAATCTTTACGCAAATTAATCTTTTACGCAAATCGTAAATTTGCTTATATTTAATTAAGAAAGTTGCCTACTTTTGCAACTTCTTTTTGTTTCGTATTCTGTAAAATATGTGTATAAGATACCGTTGTTGAATAATTGGCGTGACCCATTACGAGGGACAGGGGACGGTTCTTTGTCTCCGCCGGTAATTTTATATTTTTCATAAACACATCTCTTTCAGCTCTTGAGTAAAACATTTATTTACAAAGTCATACAGGGGACAGTTTTGTGTATGAGTCACAGCAAAGCCTCCCCTGTATGACATCCCTTAAAATTTCAGGTTCGTTTTTAACGCAGGTGTAATGTCAAAATCCTTATTCAAAAATCCTCTTGCTCTTGCGCCCATCACAAAGCCCATTACATCATTTTGGGGCATATTCGGGATAATTGCAGGGAAAAGCGCAAATTTAGCCTGTCCGTAAATATCCGCAAGAATTTTTGCTTCTTTTATATCGGCTGCGTCAAAGTATTCCGACAGTATATTCCCCCAGATCTCAAGTGAGGTTTTGTATTCAAGCCCAATAAAATGGGGCGAACGTTCGGGAGTAGCCCGTCCGAACACCTCCATTACAAGGCAGGTCGCGCCGAGGTCAAGAAGCGGATGTCCGTAACCCATATCGGCAAGGTCGATAAAAAGAAGCTCGTCATTTTTTTCCGAATACATAACATTTTTAGGGTGAAAATCACCATGCATTACGGTATTTCGCTCATCAAGACAGTCATAAACCGCCATAAGCTTATCGGTCTCTTCTTTTGTAAGAAACTTCTCCATACGGCGCACACGCTCTTTGAACAAGGCGCGTACATCAACAAACTTATTTGTATCAACTTCTATCTTGTGTAGTTCCTTTAGCAAGCGCCCCATTCTTTTGCCCATTTCGGCTGCACGATCGGGATTTTCCCTTATAAATGCGGAAAGCGTTTTCGCACGCAGCATCTCATAGACCGCGCCGTAGCTTTCGCCCACCTTTACAACATCAAAAGATATGGCGGTAGGAACGCCCGCAACAAACGCATTTTTTGCAATACGCTTTTCCTCCTGTACAACTTCAAGCGGCACCCCGGGCGCAAAAACCTTGATTATCGTCTCATCATCAAGCCGATACACTTTTCCGACAGCACCCTCGCCTATAACTTCACAGCCTGCCACCGAAAGCTCACGCATTTTCTTTTCCTGTTCTTTTTCCATATACGATACCTCCTGTCAATCTTTCCAAAACCGTATTGTCAATGATATTCGTATTCCGCAGAAATAAATTTCTGCTACACAAGCCGAAACGCGCGACAAGCGCGTACAGGCTCATCCTCTGTAGGCTATACACGCCTTTGGCGTGTTACGCCATAACTCATAACCAACGGAATTGCAA
>JAFYGI010000021.1 GCA_017543265.1 Bacillota bacterium
ATACGCTTATTATGGCATATTCCGCAAAGTATGCCTCGGCGTTTTACGGACCCTTCCGCGAGGCTGCGGGCTCTGCGCCGTCTTTCGGCGACAGGGCATCTTATCAGATGGACCCCGCAAACGGGGATGAGGCTCTGCGCGAGATAGCCCTTGATATGGACGAGGGCGCGGATATCCTTATGGTCAAGCCTGCGCTTGCCTATCTTGATGTATTGTACCGCGCAAAGGAAATTTCCGACAGACCCGTTGCGGCATATAGCGTGAGCGGCGAATATTCCATGATACGCGCGGCGGCGGAAAAAGGCTTTATCGACGAAAAAAGGATAATAAAGGAAAGTGCACTTTGCATTTTCAGGGCGGGCGCGGATATGCTGATAACCTACTTTGCATTGGAGCTGGCAAAATTTATACAAGACGGTGAGTTATGATGAAAACGGAAAATTCAAAAAAATTAAAAGAACGTGCGGAAAGGGTAATGCCGGGCGGCGTAAATTCGCCCGTAAGGGCATTTAATGCCGTAAACGAGATACCGCGTTTTATAGAAAAAGCAAAGGGCGCGTATATTTACGATGCCGACGGCAATAAGTACACGGATTATGTCGGCTCGTGGGGTCCGCTGATACTCGGTCACAATGACGGGCGTATAGTCGAGGCAGTAAAAAAACAGCTTGAAAAGGGTATGAGCTACGGCGCATCCACCGAGCTTGAGGTGGAAATGGCGGAGCTTATGACATCTCTTGTGCCGTGGTGCGAAACGGTGCGTATGGTAAACAGCGGCACGGAGGCTGTTATGAGTGCGGTACGCCTTGCGCGCGGCTTTACGGGCAGGGATAAAATAATAAAATTTGACGGCTGCTATCACGGCCACTCGGATATGCTGCTTGTAAAGGCGGGCTCGGGCGTTATCACGCAGGGCATACCAAGCTGTCTGGGCGTGCCGAAAGGCTGCACCGCAGATACCCTTACCGCAAGATACAACGATATTTCATCCGTACAAAGGCTGTTTGACGAGTTCCCGGGCGAAATAGCCTGCGTTGTTACGGAGCCCGTGGCGGGCAATATGGGCGTGGTCTTGCCGAAGGACGGCTTTTTAAAGCAGCTGCGGGAGCTTTGCACAAAGCACGGCGCATTGCTTATTTTTGACGAGGTTATAACGGGATTTCGTCTGGGGATAGGCGGCGCGGCGGAAAAATTCGGCATACGCCCCGACCTTGTCACCTACGGCAAAATAATAGGCGGCGGTATGCCCGTGGGCGCATACGGCGGCAGAAAAGATATAATGAGTATAGTTTCGCCCCTTGGCGGTGTTTATCAGGCAGGCACGTTAAGCGGAAATCCCGTGGCAATGGCGGCGGGCATAACACAGCTTAAAATTTTGCGCGACGAGCCCCAAATTTATGATAAAATAAACGCTCTCGGCGAAAGGCTGAGAGCGGGTATAAGGTCTGCCGCAGATAAAAGCGGCATAAATATTAAGGTAAACGGTATAGGCTCGCTTACGACGGTATTTTTTAACGATACCGGGGTAAGTGACTACGATACCGCGCTTTTGTCCGACACAGGGGCGTATTCCGCTTATTTCTCGCATATGCTTGAAAGCGGGGATTACATTGCGCCAAGCCAGTTTGAGGCTATGTTTGTGTCTGCTGCACACAGCGAAAGGGATATTGACGATACCCTTTCACATATTGAGGGCTTTTTTGCAAAGCTTTGACATTGCGCCGATAATGCCCTGATCAATGCGCGGCTGCGCTTTCAAGCTGCTTTGCAACAACTTTTTCGGCCTCTTCGGCGGGCATGGGCTTGCCCCATATATAACCCTGTATAAAATCGCAGCCTATTTCCTTAAGTGTTTCAAGCTGCTCGGGTTCTTCCACACCCTCGGCTATAACGTCAAATCCCATAATATGTCCGATGGAAATGATCGCCGCAACATATTTTTTGGCGGCATCGCCGCTATCCATCTTGTCAACAAAGGATTTGTCGATCTTAAGCAGGTCTGCGGGAAATCTGTTAAGGTAACTCAACGAGGAATAGCCCGTCCCGAAATCGTCAATGGCGATCTGAATGCCCATTTTCTCTATCTCGCCGATGACCTCCAGGGCCTTGTCAACGGAATCTATCATAATAGACTCGGTTATCTCGATCTCAAGATTTTTTGCGGGTATGCCGCAGCGTGTAAGCGACTCATGCACCTCGTCGATAAAACCGTTTTTCATAAGGTGTCTGACGGAAACATTTACACTAAGCGTAATGTCAAGCCCCGACTTGCGGAGTATATCCCCAAAGAACACGGCGGCCTTGCTGAATACCATGCAGTCCACCTTGTCGATCAGACCGGTTTTTTCCGCAACGGGGATAAATTCGGCAGGGCTTACGAAATTGCCGTTTTCGTCCTTCATGCGGGCCAATGCCTCAAAGCCGCGCAGCTTATGCTCAACATCGTACTGCGGCTGTAAGTGGAAGTATATTCCGTCGTTTTCGAGCGCATAACGCAGCTTTTGCTCGATCTCGAATGTGCGGTCTGTTTTAAGAAGCTCGGGAGAAAAGCGGAGAATATGATTGCTGCTGTTCAGGCGCTTTACCTCCGTCATGGCTGCTGCCGCATAATTCAGCAGGGTCTGATGCGAATCGGAGTCTGTGGGATATTCTGCATATCCAAAGCTTGCCGAAACGTTCATATCGCAGTCGTTTATTGTTATTCTGTACGAAAGAGCATCCTCATACCGTCCGATGGTTTTTATAACATCATTTTCCGATTTATATTTCCTTATAATGATAGCGAACTCATCACCGTAGGCACGCACAACAAAGTCAAGCGTTCCCGTTGTGCCGTTATCGGCCAATGTCTGCCATCTTGACGCAATTTCCTTAAGCACTTCATTTCCCAGCTCAAACCCGATAGTATCGTTAATGTTTTTGAAATTATTGATATTTGCGAAAACAAGGAAAAAATTTTCATTTTTCTCTATCAGCGTACTTATCAATTCGTGGCCGGCAAAGCGGTTGGGCAGTCCCGTCAGGGTATCACGCAGCGCCTGAGCGCGCAGGGAAGCCTGATATTTGCCTATCTCGCGGTTGTTAAGGTATACAATAAATATCGTGATAATAACAAGGATATTTCCGAAAACACCGGGTATACTGTTGTAGTTATGACGAACCAGAATGCCGAACAGTATCATGGGGGATTGTATCAGCAGCGCGGCCAATGCTGTTATAAAGCCCTTTTTCCCAAACAGCACGGTCATCAGGATAATGCAGATATTAGACAGCGAGGAGAATACCCCCGCAAAGGCATAAATCGAAAGCCGACTTTCGCCTATGGTAAAATAACCTGTTGAACGGGCTGTTACAGAGGTTATGAATGCGGTCACGATATACACGGCTATAAGTATATAATAAATATATTGCGGTGTGCGGTAGCTTGACAGATCGCTCAGGGTTTTCTGAACATTGCGCGTTCCGTTGGATGCAGTCTTATTATCCATAAAATGACCTCCTTTCATGTGTTGCTGTTGTATATAAATGTATATTACTGTCAGGGCATACCACACCAATTTTACTTTATACTATATTATAGCATATTAAGGAAAGTAAATCAAGCAAATTTCGGCACAAAATACGGAATATTCAAATCGGAATATTGACTTTTTTGTACAAAAAACGGTGCAGTCTGCTGACCACACCGTTTTTACTATCCGTTTTTTGATTTATTTTTTATTGTATTCAACGTGCAGAAGCTCGTGGGTCTTGCCCCTTAACAGGCCGCTGTAAAGCCTGTCCGTCATATAGTTGTCCTGTGAGCATTTTATCGAGCTTTGTCTGTCTGCCCTATAGAGACCCTCACCGCGTGCATTACGCTTTCTGTGTGAGATATAGGGCTGACCTGCGCCGCCTATACAGCCGCCGCGGCAGGCCATGACCTCGACAAGGTCAAACTGCATTTCGCCGCTTTTGATAGCCTCCATTATTTTTACGGCATTTGAAAGTCCGCTGACGACCGCAATATGCAGCCGACGGTCGCCGTAGGGGATATAGGCCTCCTTAATGTCTTCAAGGCCTCGTATGCCCGTGTATTCTATCTGCGCAAGGGTCGTTCTGGAGCTGTCGTTTGCTATTTTTCTTAAAACAGCCTCGGTAACACCGCCCGTCACGCCGAAAATAACGCCCGCGCCCGATGCGCTGCCAAACGGCATATCAACTGCCTCGGGCTGTGTCTCGTTAAATCTTACGCCCGATTCCTTGATTATTTTGATAAGCTCCTGCGTTGTGATGACATCGTCCGTCACGCCGCCGAATTCCTCGCGCTTACACTCAAATTTTTTGGCCGTACAGGGCATAAGTGCAAAGTGATAGTGCTTTGTCTTGCCGTCGGGCAGGTTGTTTTTGTAATATTCCTTTACTACTGCCGAAAACATACTCATAGGCGAACGGCAGGTAGAAACATTGGGCAGAAATTCGGGATATTTCTTCTCTATGAAATTTACCCATGCGGGACAGCACGAGGTAAACAGCGGAAGCGTGCCGCCCTTTTCAAGACGCTCCGCAAACTCCGCGGCCTCCTCCATAACGGTAAGGTCGGCGCCCGTTGCGGTGTCGAATACCTTGTCTATGCCTATCCTGTGAAGTATGGATATTATCCTGCCGAGGGTGTTTTCGCCTATCTCCCTGTCAAGCTCCTGACCTATGCCCACACGCACCGCAGGGGCTATCTCGCAGGTAACGAATACTTCGGGGTCGTCTATCATATTAAGCACCTTTGAGGTGTCGTCCTTTACGATTATGGCACCCGTGGGACAGGCAGCCGCGCACTGACCGCAGTTTACGCAGAGAGATTCCGCGATAGGCTTGTTGAATGCGGTGCTTATTACCGCCTTGGAGCCTCTGAAAGTAAAATCTATCGCGCCTACGTTTTGTATCTCGTTACACTCGCGCACGCAGTCGCCGCAGAGGATACACTTGCTTGAATCGCGTATAATGGCGGGTGACGAGGTGTCCTTTATCGGCTCTGTTTTGTCGTTGTTGAAGCGTATGCTGGTTATGCCGAACTGCACCGCCAGCTCCTGCAGCTTACACTTGCCGCTGTTTTGACAGGTGGTACAGTCGCGGCAGTGGCTTGCAAGCAAAAGCTCAAGTATGCTTTTGCGGTATTTGCGCAGTCTTTTGGTATTTGTCTTTATCTTCATGCCCGCGCGGGGGATGGTGGAGCAGGATGCCATAAGTCTGCCGTTTTCGTCCTCTACCATACACATACGGCAGGCGCCGTAAATGGAAAGATCCGAATGATAGCAAAATACGGGCAACTTTATGCCGCTTTTGCTTATTACCTCCAGCAGGTTTCTTTCGCCCTCTATTTTAACGGGTATACCGTCTATTTCTATAAAATTGTCCAACTGCATATTATGCCTCCTCACTTACTGCGCCGAATGCACAATTACTTACACAAGCGCCGCACTTGATACACTTGTCCTGATCTATCTTAAACGGAGATTTCACCTGTCCGCTTATTGCGTTTACGGGGCAGTTTCTTGCACACTTTGAACAGCCCTTGCACTTTTCGGGGTCTATAACAAAGCGTTTCAGCTTTGAACAGGCTCCCGCAGGACAGCGCTTATCGTAAATATGCGCCTCATACTCGCTGCGGAAATTCTTTATTGTGGAGACCACGGGCGATGCCGCCGTTTTGCCAAGGCCGCAAAGTGCCGTGTTGGATATGGTATCCGCAAGCTCCTCAAGCAGTTCTATATCGCCGTCCTGTCCCTTGCCCGCCGTTATTCTTTCAAGTATTTCAAGCATACGCTTTGTACCCTCGCGGCAGGGAACACATTTCCCGCAGGATTCGTTTTGCGTAAAGTTCATAAAGAAGCGTGCCACCTCGACCATACAGGTCTTGTCGTCCATTACCACAAGGCCTCCCGAGCCTATCATTGCGCCCACGCTTTTAAGTGAGTCAAAGTCAAGCGGAACATCAAGATCCTTTTCGGTAAGACAGCCGCCCGAGGGTCCGCCTATCTGCACGGCCTTGAACTTTGTGCCGCCGCGCATACCGCCGCCTATGTCAAAAATGACCTCGCGCAGCGTTGTGCCCATGGGCACCTCTATAAGGCCTGTGTTCTGTATAGTACCCGTAAGCGCAAATGCCTTTGTGCCGGGGCTGTTTTCGGGGCCTATGCCCCTGAACCAATCGGCACCCTTTGTTATTATCATGGGCACGTTTGCATAGGTCTCCACGTTGTTGAGGTTTGTGGGCTTTTCAAAAAGTCCGTGCTCCACGGTACGCGGAGGCTTTACGCGGGGCATACCGCGCTTGCCCTCGATAGAGGCCGTAAGCGCCGAGCCCTCGCCGCATACAAAGGCACCCGCACCGCGGTTGATATGTATACGGAAGCTTTTGTCCGTACCGAGAATGTTGTCGCCCAGAATACCCAGCTCCTCCGCCTGCGCAATGGCCGTGCGCAGTCTTTCCACGGCAAGGGGATATTCCGCACGCACATAGATATAGCCCTCGGACGAGCCGACAGCGATACCCGCTATCATCATGCCCTCAAGCAGTCTGTGCGGGTCGCCCTCCATAATGGAACGGTCCATAAATGCACCGGGGTCGCCCTCGTCACCGTTGCAGACGATATATTTCGGCGTTTCTTTCTGCGCCGCACAGGATGCCCATTTTTTGCCCGCCGCAAAACCGCCGCCTCCGCGTCCGCGCAGATTTGACTTTGTTACCTCGTTTAAAATATCCTCGCTCGTTATATCAAAAAGACATTTTTCAAGGGCGGAATATCCGCCGAGTGCGATATATTCGCGTATGGAGGATGCGTTTATGTGTCCGCAGCTTTCAAGAACGACTCTTGTCTGCTTTTTATAAAACGGTATCTCGTCCTGCTTGGGGAAAACCTCGCCGTTTTGCTTGTAAACAAGCCTTTCTATCATTTCCCCGCCGACTATCGTTTTTTCGATTATCTCCTCGCAGTCGTCAAGCTTTACCTTGGTGTAAAGCCAGCCCTGCGGCTCGATGCGTACAAGCGGGCCCATTTCGCAAAAGCCGTGGCAGCCGCTTTTTTTCATGCCTACGGCATCGCCGTGCGGCTCGTCTGCAAGCTCCACATCCACCTGTATATTCTTGTCCTCGAGCAGCTGTTTAAGGCGTGCGAAAATATCGAGCGAACCGCCCGCAACACAGCCCGTACCGCCGCAGACAAGTATTTTCTTTTTCTCGGCCGCAAAGGCCTTTTGACAGACGTCCCTCAGCGCCGTCAGTTCTTCTCTTGATTTAAGCTTGTTCATTTTCCGCCGCCTCCTTTGCCTTTAATTCGTCAAGCAGTTCCAATGCTTTTTCCGGAGTCATAGCGGGGTACACCGTGCCGTTTACCGTAAGCACGGGTGCCAGACCGCAGGCACCCAGACAGGATACCGTTTCCACGGTAAACATAAGGTCGTCGGTGGTCTTTTTTTCCTCGCTTAAACCGAGTGTCTCGCGCAGCTTGTTAAGTATGGGCAGCGAGCCTCTTACATGACAGGCCGTGCCGTCGCAGCAGCGGATAACATATTTGCCCTTGGGGTCGAGTGAAAAGTTTTCGTAAAATGTCGCTACGCCGTAAAGACGTGCTTCGCCCACGTTGATCGCCTTGGCAACATACGGGAATATCTCTTCGGGCAGATAGTGATAATATTCCTGTATATCCTGCAAAATGGTAATGGTTGAAAGCTCTTTTGCGGGATATTTTTTCAGTATGCTGTCAACTACCGAAAAATCAAAATCCTTTTTCATACTTCCTCCTTCTTGAAAATTCGACCGAAACGGCGCATTTTCAGCTCCTTGTTTAAACATTGTTTATAATATGGTCCATACCTTTGACGTACCTAAAAGTAACTTACCTTTATTTGCTTGCCCATTTTTTTAAGGCTTTCCGTAAGCCGCTGGACAAGCTGCATTTTCATATTGAAATTAAGCGGCAGGTCTGCGCTTTGGTGTGCGGGATTTACCGCCCTGCCAACGTAAAAATTTATATCCGTTGCTTCCTCAAACAGCATTCTGCTTATAAGCGCCGCCCCGTTGTTGTAGTGCTCCCATTTTTCGTAGAGCTTGTTTTCGCCGATGTGATCCTCGGCATATTCTATCACCTTGCTTATGGTTATAACGCCCTCCGTCACAAGGTCCACGCCGTCTATCTCGGCAATGGGCGGCACACCGTCGTTTTCAAAGTTAAGGCTTGTCTTGACTGTTTTGTTCAGCCATTTTGCCGCTATGGCAGAGGTCGTGCCCCCGCAGATTATGTGCTTGCCCGCCTTTGAGAAAAACAGGCTCATCATGCGGCCGCAGTCGTCACGGTTTGCGGGCGGGCCGAAAAGTATGTTCATCGGCACCCTGCGCCTTATTTTCACAACACAGGCCGTGGCATCATCGCCCGGCTTGCCGCCGTAAAGCCTGTTACACTCGTCAACCAGCATTGTTGACATGGTTTTTGCGGTGTAGCCTATGGACATCAGCCCCTCCATATACTTTGCTATATCCTCCGTTTTCCACCCGAAATTATAGGATATGCCTATGCCCGCGTGCGGACAGCCGTCACTCATTGCGACAAAAACATCGTCCTCGCGCAGCTTTATCTCGGAGCGGAATATCTTTTTGCCGCCGATATTCATCTCGGTCTTTGCATAGGGTCTTGTATCACCGTCCCTTATAAAAATTATGTGCGGGTTGTCGAACTGTATAAGCTCGGCAGCGCTGTTTTCCTTTATGTTTATAATGGTAAAGGTGGAATAAGCGACCTCTCTGACCTTGTCCACGGGCAGGGTGTCGGCTATGGTAGCGACACAGTCCTCTATGGGCAGTCCCTCGGCTATCATTGTGGAGATTATCTTGGAGGTAAGGGTGGAAAGTATGCTTGCCTTTACCCCGCTGCCAAGCCCGTCGGCAAGAACTATCACATAAGAGCCGTTCTTTTTTTCTATCACCTCAACATGGTCGCCGCAAAGCTGCTCGCCGTGGTGATTTACGCTTTTCCAGCCTATTTCTGCACAAAGATCATTCATCTGTTATCGACTCCTTCAGCTTGGATAAAGCAATTTTGGTCTCCGCCGCAGTTTCGCCCAGAAGAGAGGCAATTTCCTGCACTATCCTCATTTGTTTGTCTACCACCTTGTCGGCCACCTCAACGGTCTGCCTGCTTATGGCTTCCTTCTTTTCGCGCTCCTTCTGCTCGTCGGTAACATCGTGCATAAAGCATATAAGCAGCGCACTTTCGTTATCGGGCACTATGGTCTGCTCGACATACCTGTCATATTCGGCAAGGTAGGTACGCTCGTTAAATATGCCTATGCCAGTATCCTGCACCTGCAAAAACGGCAGGGGGTCAAGTATGCGCACCACATTGTCGCCCAATATATCGTCCGCAAAGCGTATGTTCATCATTTTAAGCGCGGCGCGGTTTATCTGCTGCACCTCAAGCATACCGTTTACCACAACAAGGCCGTTTGGCGTATTTCTTGAAATTATGTCGGTAAAATTTTCCGCCTTGTCTTTAAGGTAGGGCAGACACATGGATATTTCCGCCTTGCCGTGATATATCGCTATTGCCTTTTCGCGGCAGGTGTTGTAGCCGCAGCTTCCGCAGTTAAGCTCCTGCTCGGGGCGGGTCTTGCCCATTTGCTTTAAAATATTTTTTATCTCGTAATCGCTCGGCTGCTTTTTGTCGTCTTTTATGTAAGAAAAGCTTTTGCGCAGACTGCCGCTGTCGGGCTGCGGGATATCAAAATCCTTCTTGCCCGCAAAATTTGCCACCGCCATATAATCCTTCACGGGGCTGTGGTGATATTTTTCCATAACGGGGCCGCCTATGCAGCTGCCCGCGCAGGCCGACATCTCGATAAAGCAGCGGTGTATATTGCCGCTTTTTATGTCGTTTAATGCGTTTATGCAGTTTTCCACGCCGTCTATGGCGATATAGTTGTAATTTGGCTCGTCAAGCCCCATTGTTTTTAATATGCCGCCCGTTGTGGGGAAAAACCTTGCGCGGCTGTTTTCGTTTTCGACTATTTTCTTTTCAAGGGTTATTCCCTCGGCCTTGAACCAGTTGGTCAGCTCCTCAAAGGTCAGGACCGCATCAACTATGCCCTCGTACATCTCGGCCTCGTCCTTTTTGGAAACGCAGGGGCCGATAAAGACGGTTTTCGCGTTTGGCATACGCTTTTTTATATCCGTGCAGTGCGCCTGCATGGGTGAAAGCACATCAGCAAGACAGGGCAGCAGCTCGGGGAAATACTTTTGTATAAGCAGGTTTACCGAGTGACAGCACGATGATATAAGCACGTCTCTTTTATCCTCGTGCAAAAGCCGTTCATATTCGGTCTTTACCATGCTGGCACCCAGCGCGGTCTCCTCGGCATCGTAAAAGCCCAGCTTTTTAAGCGCCTCGCGCATGGGCACAATGCCCACGCCGTCATAGTTTGCGATAAAGGACGGCGCAATGCTGGCAACAACGGGGTCGCCGCTCATTAAAAGCACCTTTGCCTTCTCCGTGCCGTCGGTTATCTCCTTTGCATTTTGCGGACAGACAACAAAGCATTGGCCGCAAAGTATGCATTCCTCGCTTATAATGTGCGCCTGATTGCCCGAAAACCTTATTGATTTAACGGGGCAGTGCCTTATGCACTTGTAGCAGTTTTTACAGTTTGATTTTTTAAGTGTAAGGGGATGTGCCATTGCGTACCCTCCTTTACAGCCGTGCGGATATACCGCCGTGTAAGCTGCCGATAAAGTTTGTCATCATAATCTTGCCTTGACCTCCTTTTCAAAAAAGCTTTCCGTGCTTTCGGGTGAAACGGAAAACAGATCGTTGTCTATGGTTACACATACACCCTGACGGCATTGTCCCATACAAAAGCTGCCGCACAGGTCTATATCGTTTTCAAGCTTGTTTTCGGCTATCAGTCCCTGCAGGCGTTCCACAACGCTCTGTGAGCCTTTTATATAGCAGGATGAGCCGATACATACAGTCAGTTTCATCTTTTCACTTCCTTTTGGGGGCTGTCGGCCGCGGTACGGGTATGCCCCGTCGGGCGGCGGAAGTCCCTCCCGTATTTTGTTTACGCTCCGTGTTATTTATCTTTATTATAAACCATTATCGGAAATAAGGCAAGAAATAAAGCAAGCTTTTGCTCTGCCTGCGGCACAAAAGTATTGCAAAAAACTGTGATATATATTATAATCAAATCATCAAAAAACCACCGACGGCAGGACACGGCCTTCGGGCGGGAAAGCAGGGTACAAGGAGGGCGCAATATGTGTTATATTTCGGACATTTATGATGTCAGCTACAAGGACAGGACGATAGGCCGCTACTTTATTTATGAAAACGGCAAGGTATCATACGATACCGCGTGGGGCTGTCCGTGGGATATCAAGGACGAGCTTGCCGCGCTGGGGCTTGACAGGGAACGCAGAGACATTTCGTCCGTACCCGTGCTTGCGGAGCTGATAAAGCCCGAAAACCGTGTGGCGGGCAGAAAAAGGATAATGTACCGCGGCGGAGACCTGCTGCTGGAGCGTGAGCCGCAGGAGACGGGTGAGCGCTATTCGGTGTACAGGCGTGCGGCAGACGAGGGAGAGCCCGACTATTCGCCGCTTGCACACGACGCACCGCACTACGAGGGTCCGCATACACCCGAGGGAATGCGTGAATGGGCATCGTGGTATGCCTTTAACAAAATGGATGACGGCACCTATACGGCGGAGCTTGACGAGGCGTGGTGGTGGGGCGGCGGCCATAATGACGGCGGCACCATAAGAAGGGAGATCCCCGAGGAATGGTTTGAACTGCCCTATGACGAGTTTTTGTCAAATGTCGTTACCCTTGCTGCGGCCGCACACTACGGCTTTACCCCCGAAATGCTGAAAGAAAAAAAGGGACTGAAAAGCTTTTTCGGCTTTTAGTCCCGGTTATCCCTATACGATATTTTATTCCGGTGACCAGCTTGCCTGGACATCCTCGATCACTACATTTTCATCGACCTTTACCACAACCTGATAGTCGTCCTCGTATACTATTTCCCCGGGGAAGTTGGTATACACGACATAATAGGCGTGGTTATAGCGCTCCAGCAGCCACAGCAGCGGCTGTATCATCTTCATCATCATATCGGTATTTTCGGTCTTGAAGTAGCAAATGACCTTTTCCTGGCGCTTGCATTGCGGCGGCCACGGCAGCTCCTCGGCGAACCACGAGTCTATCTCCTTAAACAGACCCACGTCCTCCTCGTCCATCACGCCGTTGGTCACAAGCTGGTTCAGCATACTGAAAATACCCTTGCCCGTGCGCGTGTTTGCGGCAAGCTCCTTGCCCTGTATCCTGCAATATTTGAATTTCATACTATCACCTACCGTTATTCAAATACATCGGTGCGGCCTATTTTATTTTCCTGTGCGTAACCTACCATAGCCTGCGCCGCTCCGCGTATTTTATCTTCCTTTCGCGTGTGGTTTGACGGTGTTTCTACGGAATATCCGTCGGGCATATCGTCCTTTGATGCTCCGTCCCAGCCGTAAACACTTTCGTATCCTGTTATATTCATGTCGTCCAATTTATAGTTTTTGTTATTGTCAAACGAAATACAATTTTTAAGTGAGATATTGCACATGGCGTTGTTTCTGTCTATGCCCTTTTTCCCGTGGTCGAAGGCTATACAGTTTTCAAGCGTCCTTTGACATATACTTTCCGTGCTTACGCTTCCCAGCTTAAAGCCGTTTGGATTGCCCCTCCAGTTGTTTTTATCCAGAAGCTCGGCCACACCAAGGTCGCCTATGTCCGTATTTATTTTGCGGGTCAAAACAGCATCTGCCGCCGCGCCGTATTCCTCCTTTGATGCAGATGCGGCGCAAAGGGTCTTGTTGTTGTAGGCATTTTTAAACGCCGCATATCCTGTCGGATCCGTTTGCGCAATATATCTCATAAACGGAAGCTCCTCGTCAAGCTCAAGCCCGTTTATATAATCGGTGTATCCCAGATGTACCTCGGAATTGCCGTTGTTCCAGCACATACAGTTTTTATATGACACATTATATGTTTGTATATTGCTGTCATAGCTGTCCCAGCCGTCATCGGAGTTTTCCCACGCATAGCAGTTTATAAAGGTGTTTGCGCTGCTTTCGACCTCGGCTGCGGTATTTGCGGTGTCAACGCCTGCGCCAAGCTTTACCGCAAAGCCGTCGGCATTGGAGCCCCTTTCGTAAATATCGCAGTTTCTGTAGGAGATAACATTTTCCACGGTATTGTTATAAGCACCCTTTGTTATCTGTACCCCGCTGTCGTTGTTATATCTTACAATGCAGTTTTTTATCGTGTTGCCCGTTACAACCTCGTTCGCGTTCTCGCTCTTTAACAGTATGCCGTTATCATTGGCATTTTCAATAACAAGATTTGCGATAGTGTTGTCGGCCGATCTTATCCTTATACCCTCTTTTCCTTCATCGCCCATGTATTTAAAATTCAGCACGGGCAGGGTGCCGTCTGCCTTAGGTATGCCTATTATGGATTGTCCGCCCATTTTCAGATTCAGCCTGCTGCCCACTTCAATATCATCGGCAACATATACCGTGGCATTTTCTTCGCGTAATGCACTTGTCAAAGCGCCGGAGCTTGATACCACCGTGCCGTTGCTTGTATTGACATTTATTATTTGAGCGCTGTATTTGTTTTCTTCGTGATATATAAGTATTTTTATAACATCCTTAAGGTCGGTATTTCCGTCAAGGTCAAAGTCGGCAAATTTAAGGCCGTCGGTCAATTCCGTAATGCCGGAGATATGTCTTAACAAAGCTGTGGCATCCGCTTCCTTTACCGCATTGTCACCCGTTACATCACCCATGACTATCTTTGAAAAATTGACCGCAAATATAGAGATCGCAACGCTGTTGTCCTGCGAGTAAATGTACAGGTCCGTTTCCTTGCCTATGTAATCAAATTGATGGGCCTTTTTGCTTGACTGACTGACGGATATTTCGCCCAGTATCTTTGTGCCGTCGGATATGGCAACAGCCGAATAGGTCTTCATGCTGACCATATTAAAGTACAGACGGCAGGGACCCTTTACCCTTAATTTTATACAGGCTTTTTCGGTGGAACCGTTTTTGCCGAGAATAAGCGCGCGCTTGTCCTCGTCTATGCGCGTTGAGCCGCCGTCTCTGCCTATAATGGTAAGGTCATCCTCGGTCAGCGTGTCGCTTATATATCCGGTGCCCATAAAAAGGAAAGTCCATTGCTTGTTTTCCGAAACGGTCGCGCCAAACACCTCCGCGCATTGAATGATCGTAAAAAAGAGCATTACGCCCGATAAAATATATGCCGTTATTTTTTTTCTTCTGTCCGGGGTTTTGTTTCCCATTTGTCCGTTCGCTCCTTTGCGTGTCAGAAATTTTCGCCGATGCCGTGTCCGTATATAGATTATAGCATACAAGCATACGCTTTGCAACAATTTCCCGACGTGCGGTAATTTTATCGAAAAATAATTGATTAAAGGGCGCGGATATGTTATCATATTTACAGACAGTCGGGCGGCGGGAAAACGTCACCGCCTTAAAAAATAAGACAAAGAAGCGCTTTTGGCTTTAAAAGGAGGTTTTTTAATGAGGGGAAAAATATTGGTGGCAGGTACGGTGCTGTGTGCGCTTTCGCTTGCTGCGGGCGTACAGGGGGCGGAGCTTAAATGCTGTAAGGCGGCGGGTGCCGTGCCCGATTGCCTGAAAAGCTGTATAGATATGCACAAGGCTCAAACGGGTCGGTTTTTGAGGGTGCGCGAGGGTCTTTTGGATCAGGACGACACAAATACGCTGTCGCTGTCCGCGCCCGAGGGCATGGAGACCGTGACCGTGTGGCAGGCCGCGGACGAGGGCGACCACTACTGCAACGGTGTTTGTGTCGTAAAATTCAAGGACAGGCTTTTCTGCCAGTGGCAAAGCTCGCAGACGGACGAGGATGCACCCGATACACATATCTGCTATGCCGTAAGCGAGGACGGCGGCAAGACATGGGGCGAGGCCAGAAGGCTGCCCGCGGACATCGACGGCGGCTATTGCTCGTCGGGCGGCTGGCTCAACACGGGCGATACATTGGTGGCCTATATAAATTTCTGGCCGAGCGATATTTCCCCGAGGGGCGGCTATACATACTGCGTGACCACCGAGGACGGCGAAAACTGGAGCGAGGTACAGCAGGTGAAAATGGCGGACGATACACCGCTTGACGCGATATTCGAGCAGGACCCGCATATCCTTGCAAACGGCAGGATAGTAAATGCCGCGCATTTTCAGGCGGGACTTACCGTCAGCCCGATATATACGGACGACAAAACGGGTATAGGCGGTTGGCACAGGGCGCAGATAGCGGCCACGGACAAGGGCGACACCTCGCGGGAGATGGAGCCGAGCATTTTTGAACAGGACGACGGAACGCTCACCATGATATTCAGGGATCAGGACAGCTCGTTTACAAAACGCGCCGCTGTCAGCAAAGACAACGGCGAGACCTGGAGCGAGATATTTGCTACCGCCGTGCCCGATGCGCGGACAAAGCAAAGCGGCGGCAACCTGTCGGACGGTACGGCGTTTATGGTCGGCTCGCCCGTGAACAATAAGCTGAGAAGTCCGCTTGCCATACTTCTTTCGCAAAACGGCAGGTATTTTGACAGAGCCTATCTTCTGCGCGGCGGCGACAGCGACCCCGAGGTCGTGTACGAGGGCAAGGCCAAAAGAAAGGGCTTCCACTATGCAAAAAGCTATGTGTGTGACGGCAGGGTGTATGTCGGCTACGCCACCAATAAGGAGGCGGTCGAGATAACCGTTATCCCCGAGGACAGCCTGAAAAGCACCGACAAATAAAATAACGGGATCGCCGTATTCGGGAGAATGAGAAAATACTCACCCCCGATGCGTCGGTCCCGTTTTTGTTTTATCACTCCATGCTGCCCGCAATATCCGCAAGAAGCTCCCTTATCGGCAGATGCTGCGGACAGGCGTTCTCGCAGAGGCCGCAGCCTATACAATCGGATGCCTTGCCCTTGCCGTGTGTGGCTATTGCGTAGGCCTGCTTGCCGCCGTCCCAGCTTGGCTTGCGTATCTCGTCGTTTTTTACGGCAAACGACTCGGGTATGGCAATATTCATCGGACAGCCCTCCGTGCAGTAACGGCAGGAGGTGCATTTTATCGACTTGTCCTTGTCAAGCTCGGCACGCGCCGCCGTTATCACCTGCTGCTCGCTTGCGGTAAGCGGCTTGAAATCGCGCATATAGGAAAGATTGTCCTCCATCTGGGCTATGTTTGACATACCCGAAAGCACGGTTATTATGCCGTCAAGCGAGGCGGCATAGCGTATCGCCCATGATGCGCAGGAGGCGTTGGGGTCGGCCGCTTTGAATATGTCCTTTACGCCCTGCGGCGGGTCGGCCAGCGCACCGCCCTTTACGGGCTCCATTATGGTTATGGATTTGCCGTGCCTGCGTGCGGTCTCGTAGCATTCCCTCGATGCTACGCCGGGGTTGTCCCAGTCGGCATAATTTATTTGCAGCTGAACAAAATCCACCTCGGGGTGCTCGGTCAAAAGCTCGTCCAGCAGCTCGGGGTCGGAGTGGAAGGAAAAGCCGAAATACTTTACAAGCCCCTTTGCCTTTTGCTCCTTTACAAAATCCCAGATGTGGTAGTCATCGTAATTTTGCCTGTTGCCCCTGTGCAGGGCGTGCAGCAGGTAATAATCGAAATACCCTGCGCCCGTCCGCTCCAGACTGGTGTAAAACTGCTGCTTTGCGCTTTGCTCGTCGTGACAGTGCAGCTTTGCGTGCAGCTTGGTGCAAAGCGTGTAGCTGCTGCGCGGGTGACGCTGTGCAAGCGCCTTTTTTACCGCCTCCTCCGAACCGCCGCCGTCATATACATAGGCCGTGTCAAAGTAGGTGCCGCCCGCCTCCAGAAACATATCCACCATTTTGCTTGTCTGCTCGATATCTATTGTGCCGTCTGCCAGCTTCGGCAGGCGCATAAGCCCAAATCCCAGTTTAAAAACGTCTTTTCCGAAATAGTCTCCCATATTTTGTACCTCCTTTTTCGTCTTTGTGCATATTATATATTAAAAAGCCCGTCCCTGTCAATCGTGTGCACAAATTTTGCCCCGCACATAAAAACGAAAAATTCTGTTGCAAAAAAAGATTGACAACGCCCCGCGTTTGTTGTATAATAACAATGTTGTTAGTCTGCTGATATAGCTCAGTAGGTAGAGCGCAGCATTGGTAGTGCTGAGGTCACGGGTTCGACTCCCGTTATCAGCTTCAACAAAAGGTGCCGTCCGGGTGTTCGGGCGGCATTTTGGTTTTAAAAACACAACGCAGACCGCTTGTTTTCGGCATTTTCGGGTGTCGAAAAAATTTTTTAAAAAAATTAGCACTCACCCCTTGACATGGCTAACAATTGGTGCTATAATGTTCGCAGAACAAAGGAACAGAGCATACAGGCAACCGACACGCAGCAGTGTGTTACCCTCCGTTCCGATGCTCAATAACATAAGAGGTGTTAATGAGTAAAGGAGGTTTGACTTATGTTATTACCAAGTATTTTCGGAGAAAACTTATTTGACGACTGGATGGATATGCCGGGGTTCGGAGACTTTGGCAATGTGGAGAAAAAGCTTTACGGCAAGCACGCATCACACGTTATGAAGACCGATGTGCGCGAGCATGACGGCGGCTATGAAATAGACATAGACCTGCCCGGCTTTGCAAAGGACGAGATAACCCTCAGCCTTGAAAACGGCTATTTAAGCGTAAGTGCCGCAAAGGGACTGGATAAGGACGAAAAGGGCAAAAACGGCAGGATAATCCGCCGCGAGCGTTATTCGGGCGCTATGCAGCGCAGCTTTTATGTCGGCAAGGACATTACCGAGGAGGATATAAAGGCAAAGTACGAAAACGGCGTGCTTAAGCTGGGCATCCCCAAGAAGGAGGCAAAGCCCCTGCCCGAAAAGCGTACAATTACCATAGAATAACCATTACAAAAGGAGCTAAAGCATTAAAGATCGTGGTATCTTCAATGCTTCGGCTCCTTTTATTATGCCTTGAATTTGTTTATGTTATGCGGTTTTATGGTTTAATATCCAGATAACATCAAGCATATCTATATTTCCGTCCGCCTTGACATCCGCCTTATCAAGCGCATCTTCCGTCAAGGGTGCCGTATTGCTTATATTTCCCAAAAGCAGCTTGGCATCGGTATTATCCACACGGCCGCTGCCGTCGATATCGCCCTTTAGGTATGCGGCTTCGGGAATGGTTATTGTTTTCATAAATGCCACATATGTATCTTGCTTATTTGTAAGCGGTATTTCCCCGCCGTTTAAGTAACCCGTGGGCGAGTCGCTGAATCCGTAGCCATCCTCGGCAGTCACAACGGCAAAATAAACATACGGCTTATTTGCCGCAAACGTTGTTTCACCATCATCGGTCACAAAGCCGCCCATAATACTGCAATGCTTTGTTTTTGTACTAACGCCGCCGTAATCGCTTACATTATCGCCGCCGCAGATATTTTCAAGCCCGGGCAGCTCCATTTCTACGATATTTATCTTTTTTGCCACGCCGATCTGTATCATTTCCGACCTTTCAAAATAATTTCCCGAATGGTCGTAAACCTGACAGTATACAAATTTATCCGTAATATCCTCGGACACATTTTCAAGCACAAGGGTATCGGCGGTATCGCTCATATCTACCATATCGCACCAGCCCTGCTCGCTTGCATAGCTCCAGGTTTTCGGCACGCCGTTTTTATCCGTGATGAACCATTTATATGCGTAAGCATTGTCCGCCTGTATTTTTACGCTTGTGCCGCCGCCGATATACGGCACCTCTTCTGCCGTCGGCTGTGCGGTTATAACGGGCTTTGCGTATTTGGAAACATAAAATTCCCCTGTTTCCACATACTGCGCGGGTCTGCTTAAATATTTTTCGGACTCGTAAATAGTCAAGCGCCACATACCCTCGGTAAAGTTTGTAAAGCTTTCGGGAAATTCGGGGTCGGCAAAATCACTTGCTTTAAAGTCCGTTTTTTGCATTACCAGATCGCCGTTTTTGTAATAATCCACCCTGACGGGCATAAAGTTTACTTTATAGCTTAATATAACGCCGCTTTCTCCCGACGGTATCATAGCATCGTGCGGCTGCGACAAAAGCACAGGCTTATGAAAACTTATTGTAAACTCGTCACAGTCCTCATAGTCGTACTCGCCCGTGCCGTAATAGGCGCGTATCATATACGCCTTGTAAGCGCGTGTAAGCGTATGTGTCATCGTGTAGTCCTTTTGCAAAAGCTGCTTATCGGTAAAGCCCATATCGGTTATGGTCTCCTTAACAGCACCGTCTTGCCATATCTCGACCTTAACGGGTTTAAAGGATGTACGCCACGACACCTCGTACTCCGTCCTTGTCTGCGATGCCACAATACTCTCGGGCTGCTCACAGAATTTCGGTTTTTCGACAAGCTTGTTGTAATATATCCTGCCGTAGAGCATCGTATCATAGGCATCCTGCGGATTTCGTCCCCTTGTTACACTGCCCGTTCTTCCGTGTGTTTTTCCGTAATCAACGACCGAAACGCCGTTTATATATATTTTTGCCCTTGTCAAATTCCAGTATGAGGGGTTGGTACACAGTATATTCATATCCAGTATGTATTTTTTGCCCTCGAAATACTTTGTAGTGACATCATTATAGGTATCGGCTATAGGCGGTATGGACTCCTTGTTGCACACGCCCCAGTCACAGCCGTACATTACCATATCGTTTGCCGCCTCGGGCGGGAATATCCCGACTATTTTAAGCTCGGGGTTTATTATTTCATCGCCGTAAACGGGGTCCTTTATCTCGCCCTCAAGGTAAACGCTTTTAATATAATTGCCGTCATCATCGACATTCAGCACAAAGCTTTTGCTGTCGCTGCCGTTGGCGTTTTCCGCACGGACGGTAAAGGTAAACTGACCCGACTCCTCAAGGGTGCCCGAAATAACATTGTCCTTCATGGAAAGACCCTCGGGCAGACCCTCGACAGACCAGGTAATGGGCTGATAACCCGCCGCGCTCAGGCTGAACGAAAACGTGTCGCCTATTACGTTTTTAAAGGTCTCGTCGCTTGTGGTTATCACGGGCGGGTCGGTCTCCGATGCCTCTACACGGTAGCTTTTGTTGAACACATAGGTTTTTTCGTCATACGGCGAATCCATATAGGTCCCGTCGGAGTATCTCAAAAATGAGGCCTCGGAATAACCCGTATTTTTGTAAAACCAGTATTGATCGACATACGCGGGCTTTATCGCCACCTTTAATCTAAGGGTATAGGTATTGCCGACAGCGAATTTCTCGCCTTTTTTACACGGATTACCGTTTCTGTACCAGCCAAGCTCCGCATCCTCGTCGATATATACGACATCCATAGCCTCGGCGGGGTCGGTGCTTTTTATGCGGAAATTTGCGGGTATTATCTCATCACCGCTTTTTGGTGTCATACCTATATCCACATCACCGTCAATATAGACCGTCTTTATCTGCGTTGAGGCGTAAACCGCGGATGTCATAAGCATACACGCCAGCATTGCCATTACCGCAGCGATAAAGAGCTTTGATTTTTTCTGCATTTAACATTCCTCCCGTTTTTTTGTGGGCTTGCCGCAAAATTTATGCCGCTGTCCTTTGCAGTACAGCTATTACATCGAGCATATCATATTTTCCGTCGTTGTTTGTTTCCCCTTGCTTGGAAATATTTTCGGGGTTCGAGCCCGCGATGCCCTTTAATAACAAGCGTGCATCCGCTTTTTCCCAAATACCGTTGTTATTCATATCACCCGGCTTGGGAACAATTTTTATTTTTGCGGCCAGACTTTTTGAATCGTAGCTGCTTCCGCCGGGTCTTGTGCTGCTTACCTGCTTTGCGGTCACCTTAACGCTTATCTGCGTGTTTGCTGCTCTGTACGCGGCAGGCAGCGTATATGTCTTTGTGCTTGTCGTTACCGTTTCCACATCCCCGTTGTTCAGCGTTATTTCCCATACATATTCGTTGGTCGTGCTTGTTGCATGAGCCGTAAGAGTTATGGGGTCGCCGTAATATGCACCTATAAAGGGCACGGTTCGTGCGCTGAGCGTTACTGCGCTTTCGTTTTCATACCAACGGGCTTGCAGCGCGGTGTCCTCGGTCACTTCGCTGTTAAAATCAAATTTTGTGTCGCCGTTGTACCAGCCCATAAATACATAACCGATATATACGGGGTCGTCGGGGCATACTGCCTTGCCGCCCGCGGGGATATACTGTGCCGCGGGGGATATGCCCATACCGTCGCCCACATCAAAGGTGACTGTGCCGTCGCCCTGCCACTTTGCATAAAGCGTTATGTCGCAGGTCACGGGAACGCTGAAATCGTACAGGCTTCCGCGCCTCGTGTACCAGCCGAGGAAGACCGCGCCGCTTGCCGTAGGCTTTGTGGGCTCCGAAGCCGTCTCACCGCTGAATACGTTTTGCGCGGCGGGTGCCGTACCTCTGCCGTTTGTGTCAAAGGCCACGGTATAATACCTTGCCACGATTATCTCGTTACCCGTAAGCACCGAATTATAGGGCTTTGTTTTTAAAACTCCGTCTACCTTTACGCCGCTGTTTTGGTCTATTACTTCATAATCGTTTCCCTTGTGTATAAGAATGCCGTCAAGTATCTTCATATTGTATATACGGCCGCTTGCACCCCTATATCCCGTAAATACGCCGTTGCTTTCCGCCCTGTCGGAAAAGCGGTAGCTGCCGTGGAAGGTACCGCCGTTTATTACGCCGCCGGAAAGGAGTGCCTCATTCTGGGTGTAAAATTCACCGCCGTTTATTTTGAGCGCACCCTCGGGACAGCCGTTTGTCACTTCGTATTCGGTATCATAGGAGCTTTTGTGATATATCTTTGGTGTGGTCTCTATTACGCTGTTGTGGAGATAGTTTGCATTATAGATGCCGCTGTTTATCTCAAGCTCGCCGTCCCTGTCAACACGGAACATGGTATAGCTGATGTCGGAGGCGGATGCGGCATTTTTTGGCAGTATACCGCAAATTACACCCGTGCTGCGGCTTATGCTGTTTGTCATGACCATTTTGCCGCTTTTTATGTAAAACATACTGTCGGTCGTTCTTGTGCTTAAAGAGCCCTGTATCAGATACTCTCCGTTTACATCGAGATATACCGTCTCGCCGCCCGTTATTTCGATAGGCTCGTAGCCGCTGTCAAGGTCCTCTCTTATCTCGTCATCCGCGGAGAGCTTTAAGTATACATCTTCCTTTTTGAATTTGTCGTATATTGTTATAACACGGCGCAGCTTTGCATAATCGGATATTATGATCGGATCGTCCTGCGTACCGCTGCCGTTGCTGCCGCCTATGAAACTGTTGATATAATTGTTATTTATCCAAAGCTGCTCCTTAGTGTTGTTTATCACGGCATAACCGTCGCTTGATGTGGCGGATGTATTTCCGCTTTCGCTTATCCAGCCTCCGTTTGCGGGGAGATATGCCTTATTTGTGATATTTTTGAAGCTTTCGCCCAGCCTGATGCTCCCCAGCTTGTTGCAGCCGTCAAACATATTGGATATATCGGTATTGTTTGACACCGAAAATTCGCTCATATCAATATATTCCAATTCGGAACAAGCGAAAAACATACATACCATCGTTGTTACGTTTCTTGTGTCAAAATTGCCCAAATTAAGCTCCTTCAGCTTATAGCACTGACGGAACATATTGTTCATATCGTTGACATTTCTTGTATCAAAGCTGCTCAGATCAAGGGATGTCAGGCTTGTACAATGGCCAAACATAAACCCCATATCCTCAAGGGAGCTTGTTTTTACATCGTCGAAATCAATGGTTGTCAGCTTTTCACAGTCATAAAACATACTGTTCATGCTTTTGACCTTGGACGTATCAAATCCCGTCAGATCCAACGCTGTCAGCAAAGAACAACCGCTAAACATATTACTCATATCGGTAACATTTTCCGTTTTTAGTTGGTCTCCGAATTTGACCCAAGCAAGCTTGGAACATCCCGCAAACATCGAGCTTACGGCGGTCGGATGATATTCCTTTACGTATTGCAGATCGACATACCGCAGATTGCTGTAGCCGCTGAACATACCGTGACAGTCGGTCGGCATTTCGGTATCCGCAACACCCATAACATAAAGCACGTTTGCTTTATCGGTATAATTATATATGTCTGCCAGTGTTACCTTTCCGCTGAGCGTCAGCTTCTTTCCGCTTGTACCGGTCGCGGTATCCGTATAGTCGCTTGCGGTTATATTCGCCCATACCGCCGTCTGCATAAGCATCAACGCCATAGCCGCAAATATCACGGCAAAAACTTTTTTAACGCTGCTCATTGCCTGTTTCCTCCTTTGTGCGTGTAGCCCTTTTTATGTATTTTATATATCTTCTCATGGATACACCCTATCAGTATACAGTATAACACAATAACCGCCCTTAAACAATAGCTTGTGCTGTAAATTTTCCGCAGATAAAATTGGATATATTTACTTGTCACCCCGTTGGACTTCGCCCCGATACGGCAGGCACCGCAAATAAAAAAAGCCATGCGGGGTGATATGTACCCAGAATCCTGGACACATTGATTTATAAGCAGGCTACACACATGGATGCTTCTCTGTATTTTACAGGGGGCATCCATTTTGTTTTTGCCTGAATTCTTTTGTTATTGTAATAGTCTATGTATTCATCAAC
>JAFYGI010000022.1 GCA_017543265.1 Bacillota bacterium
AAAATAATTTTAGCCGATGGCGGCGCATTTGTAGGTGCGTTCATTATGGCGCGCAGCCACGACCATGCTAATGTGAAGCCTAACAGGCTGAACATAGCAAACAGAGCCGTTAAGCAAATGCGCAAAATTATTTTTGGTATCTTTAAATCAGCGTTTCCCTAATACATGGGCGGCACGTTTTTGTGCCGTCTTTTTTTAATGAGCATATAACGCGCAAATAATTTTCAAAACGCAGCCAAAAAACCGCTCGCCGTATTCGGATAAACCGTTGACAATATAAAAAAAATCCGAATACGGGCGAAACCCGCATAACAAGCGGCGTTGTCCGTATTCTGACAAATCCGAATACGACTCACCGTATTCGGACAAATCCGAATACGATAGACACCGCTAAATAAGCCACTTTCAACCGTATTCGGATTTTAAAAACATTGTGTTAAAAAAATCCGTTTATGGGAGTGCTGATGAATTGAACATCCTGAAATCGCAGCGAATATCCAAACGACTTTTCCCTATATAAGCAAAAAAAGAGTGTATCCGAAGATACACTCTTTTAAAGCTAAATTGATTTAATTATTCAGCATCTGCAGCCTTTTCAGCCTCTGCCTCTGCAACTTCTTCAGCTGTCTTTGTGTTAAGGGGCATTGTGTACTCTGCATCTTCGTATGCAGCGTCCTCATATGCGGGAACCTCAACCTGCTCGTCAGCATCGAGTGTTTCCTCGATAGCTTCTGCAGTTTCCTCTGAAACACGGATGTCAGCTGTTAAAATGTTGTACATGATAACTGCAACTTCTGCTCTTGTAATGTTTACGTTAGGTCTGATCTCGCCGTTGGAGCCGCTTACGATACCATTCTCAACAAGGAATGCAACGTAAGGTCTTGCCCATGCGGGGATGTCAGCCTCATCGCTGAACTGTGCAAGTACGGACTCATCTGCTGTGATGTCGATACCCGTAACACTAAGTGCGTTAGCAACCATTACCATAAGCTCTGCGCGTGTGCAGAACTTCTCGGGACCGAAGTTACCGTCGCCGTAACCCTTTACAATGCCTGCTTCCTTAGCAAGACCTACATAGTTGTAGTAATACTTGCCTACCTCAACATCGTCAAAGTTGGATGTTGCTGTGCCCTCAAGGCCGCAAACCTTTGCAAGCATGATAGCGAAGTCTGCTCTCTTGCAGTTTGCCTCGGGTGCGAATGTACCCTCTGCAACGCCGTTGATGATACCAAGCTCTGCAAGTGCATTGATAGCTTCCTCAGCCCAAGGCTTACCGGAAATATCGTTGAACAATGTACCTGCGGGTGTTTCCTCTGTAGTTGCCTCTGTATCGGGCTCTGTTACATCCTCAACAGTTGTATCCTCAACGTCTGCTGTTGTCTGCTCTGTCTCGTCCTCTGCAACAGTCGTTGTAGTGGTGGACTTTCTTACAGAACCGCCGCCACCGCCGCTTGCAGCTGATGATGAAGAACCGCCGCCGCTTCTGCGTGCGGTAGTTGTTGTTTCTGTTGTTGCATCGGTCGTTGCAGCCTTAGTTGTGGACTGTGAAGCGGCCTCTGTTGTAGCTGCCTTTGTGGTAGCCTGTGTTGTAGCCTCTGTAGTAGCTTCCTTTGTAGTAGCTTCCTTTGTGGTAGCTTCCTTTGTGGTAGCCTCTGTTGTAGCCTTAGTTGTGGCTTCTGTTGTAGTAGCCTTAGTTGTGGCTTCTGTTGTAGTAGCCTTTGTTGTGGCCTCTGTTGTAGTTGCCTCAGTTGTGGACTCCGTGGTAGTTGCCTTTGTGGTAGCTTCCGTAGTAGTCTCTGTTGTTGTTTCCTTTGTTGTAGCCTCTGTTGTAGACTCGGATGTGGACTCTGTCGTAGACTCTGTTGTAGTCTCGTCAGCGCCGACCCTTATGCTGTTGGGATAGTTATCAGCGGGGATGGGTGCACCCTCTGCCTGACCGTCTGTGCTGTCTGCCGACATAGGCGGGTAGCCAAACTTAACTATCTCTATGCTCAGGTTTGCATCGCCCTTGCCGATAACATCAAATGTCATCGAGAAAAGCTTGCCGTCGCCCGAAACAGCCTTAAGGTGGCCGTTATCGTCCTTGTATTCCTTGGGAACCATGCCTGCAAGCTTAACCTTGCCAAGCTCGCCTGCGGTCTTAACACCGTCGGGATCTGCATCAACATACTCACCCTCGGGCATATTTTCTTTAGAATCGGGAACATAAGCGATCTGGTCGTTTATCTCCGAATTTGTAAAGAAAGCAGTCGATACATCGCTGTCGATAGCCTCAAGGTAGTAGGAATAGGTAATATAGTTGCCCGATACAAGACCGGACTTCTTGGGGATATTACCGTTCTTTGCCTTAAGCACGTTAGGATCGTACTTTACAAAGAATGTTGCCGATGAAAAACCGGGGTTCTGGTGAAGATAGAAGTCAATATTTACCGTCTGGCCGATCTTGTCCTCGGGTATGACCTCGTCGTTTGTATTCTCCTGTCCCTCGATAACGGGGTGGATATACATAACGCCCTCCTTCATCTGGAAAGCGGGTTCTTCGGCATCATAAGCGCTTACAGTTGCATCGCTCTTGACTGTTTCGTCAACGCTGATAGCAGCTGCACTCTCTGTGATATCGGATACAACAGCTGTTTCATCCGAAACCGTTTCCGTGCCTGCAAACACATTGCTTGTAAGCACACTTGTAAACAGCATACTTGCTGCCAAAATGCTGCTGACAAGTCTTTTGGTCGTTTTTTTCACGTTTTTTCCTCCTTTTTGTTTTTTTGTAATACCAAAGTCAAGTAAAAATCATCGCCTTTGATACTTCTTCAATATTGATTATATAATTTTTATACGCAATTGTCAATTTATTTTATAAATTTTTATAATTTTTTAATCAAATATTAAAAAACCGTATGCGGCTGTTTATCACAGCTCCTGAACGCCGCCTATTTTAAGGCCGCCCGTATGCTCTGTGGTCTCCTCGGTGGTGTCCTCGACAACTTCCGCACCGTCGGTCGTGATGATGACCGTCTTTGTCTCGGCATCCCAGTCAACAGCTGCGCCCACAGCCTCGCCGATAGCACGCAGGGGAAGCATAAAGCGGTCCTCTATTATCTGCTGCGGTACCTCGGGTGTTATCTCCTCGCCGTCAACGGTGAATGTGGTGCCGCCGCTCTGGATAACGACCGTCTTTTCGCCCGTAAGTGTGGCTGTCTTTGTCTCGGCATCCCAGTCCACGCTGTAGCCCAGCTCCTCAAACACACCGCGCACGGGTACAAGTGTTCTGGACTCCACAATAACGCCCTGTGCCTCGATAAGATTGTCGTTTACGCTTACGCCGATACCGTCGGCAAATACGCTTGCACAAGTGCCCATTACCATAGCCGCAGCCATAGCTGCGCATAACATTTTTTTCATTTTTTATCCTCCTTGGTCTTCGCCGCATTGTTTATCTCACGCATTACCGCCGTCACGCCGTCGGCACCTGCGGAGTTTTTCATAGCGTCAATATACTTTTCTCTGTTATTATACAGCATATTCACACTATTTACAAGCTTTTTTCCGTCAAGCTCCTCTTCTTCTATCACCTCGGCAAAGCCCTGCGCCTTGAACGAGGCCGCGTTAAGTATCTGGTCGCCGCGGCTTGCCTTTTTGGACAGCGGCACCAGCAGCATGGGCTTTTTAAGGGCAAGAAACTCGCTTATGGCGTTTGCCCCCGCACGCGAGAGCACCACATCGCTTGCGGCCAGCACATCACGCAGCTCCTTGTTGATATATTCAAACTGCCTGTAATCCTTTACATGGTCAAGGCTGCTGTCCAGATTGCCCTTGCCGCGCAGATGTACCACGCAGAATTTGTCCGTCAGCTCGTCTATCACGTCCCTGACGGCATTGTTTATCACCACCGACCCAAGGGAACCGCCCATTATAAGCAGCACGGGCTTATGGTCGGTAAAGCCGCAGAACTCGCGTCCCATCTGCGCACTGCCCTTGAACAGCTCCTCGCGTATGGGGCTGCCCGTATACACGCCCTTGCCGTTTTTTATGTACTTAACGGCCTCGGGGAAGGTGGTGCAGACCTTTTTGGCAAAGGGCGCAGCCAGCTTGTTTGCAAGCCCGGGGGTCATATCCGACTCATGCGCCACAAAGGGCACGCGGTTCAAAAATGCGCCCACCGCAACGGGTACGGCCACAAAGCCGCCCTTTGAAAACACGACCTGCGGCCTTTCCTTTGCAATAATGAACACGGCCTGAAATACGCCCGCCGCCACCCTGAAAATATCCGTTATATTTTTAAGGTCGAAGTATCTGCGCAGCTTGCCGCTGCTGATGGGATAGTATTTAACGCCCGTGCCCGACACCAGCTCGCGCTCTATGCCATTTTTGCTGCCGATATACACTATTTCCCAGCCCTGTTTTTTAAGCCCCGGCATAAGTGCCAGGTTGGGCGTAACGTGTCCCGCAGTACCGCCGCCCGTAAGGATGATCTTTTTTGACATTTTTATTTTCCTTTCATAAAAATTGCTGTGATGAGTAATAAATTCTATACCGTATTATCAAAAAAAATGATACGGATAAAAAATACCCGTATCAATGTTATTTACTCCTCTAATTCCTGCTCCAGCTCGTCGTCCATTTCCTCGTCGTCGTAGAACAGGTCAAAGAAAATATCACTTACCTTTTCGTACTCCTCGTCGCTTTCAATGTTTACAAGCTCAAAGCCTTCCTCGTTGTCTGCACCGTCGATATAACGATAGATAAGCACCTCGTCGTCATCCTCGGGCAGGAGGGCGATATACTCCGCATCCTCAACGTCAAACATACCCAGTACGTCACAGGTAAGCTCGCTGTCGTCATCAAGCACCAGCGTCATTTTTGAAGTTTCTTCCTCGCAGCCGCAGTCGCAGCCGCTCTCATGCAGCTTTTCATCCATAATGATTACCCCCTTTATTGCTGTGCGGCGGTCTCTGCCGCCTGTGCATCGGTTTCCCCGGCCTGCGCATCGCTCTCCTGCGCCTGTACCGCGGTATTTATTTCCACGCTGTCCCAGACAGCCGTGTTGCGCTTTATTTCCGCGGCATTCACCCAGCTGTCGTTCTGCGCCTTATATACTTCCTCTTTTTTGTCCTGTATATACTGCTCCTCCATTTCGGGGGCAATATCGTTTATGTCGGTCTGTGAGACCTCTTTTGCATAGAAAATGTACAAACCGCCGTTGTACTCTATTATGTTTGTATATTCCCCTTGTTCAAGGTCATAGATAAGGGAGCGGACCTCCTCGTCATACATATCGTCGCTGAGCTTGAACTCGCGTCTGTTGGGGTCCTCCGAGTAGTCGTACTGCACGGCCGCAAATGACTCGCCCTGCTGCAGCAGCTCATACGCCTTGTCTATTCTTTCCCTGCCCTTGAGGCTTATTTCCTTTTTGATGGTGTTTGAGAACTCGTCAATGGTCGGCTCCTTGCCGTCAAGCGGTGCCGCATTGGGGTCTGCCGCAACATATATCGCCTTAAGCGTCATGTTTTTGTACAGCGATATGTCGTTTTTGTAGCTGTCCTGAAGATAAGTCTCAAACTCCTGCCTGTTTATTTCGTAGCTGCCCGTTACCGCATCATACACCTGCGCCTGCACCATGCCGTCGCGGATGATGCTTTTGCAAAGCTCCTGCGTAACGCCGCCTATATCCAGCCTGTCGGCCGCCGCCTGCACGGATTCGTACAGAGCCGCCGCATCGCTTTCCACCTTGCTCTCGTCAACCTGCGTGCTTACGCCAAGGCTCGGTGCCTCCTGAACAGCCAGCTTGACACGCAGCAGGGAATTTGCGGCATTTTGCTTTGCGACCTCCGTTGCGGATACGCCGTCAAAATCCACGCCCCATATATCGCTGCCGCCCGTTTCCTCAAACATCTTTATCTGCTCGTACAGGTAGACGATATACTCGCTTTTATCTATTTTATTACCGTTTACGCTTATTATCCAGCTGTTGTTCATGCCGCTGCAGCCGCAAAGCGCCCCCAGCATAACAGCCGTCATTAAAAAAAATGCAGCAATTCTTTTCATATTTAACACCTTTTTGTTTTCGGGGCTGCCCCCGTTTTGTATTTCCATACTACTATTATACACCATTTATTATCCAAATAGCAAACAAAAAAGCATTATGTAATGATATTGTAACAATATAACGCCATATCGTATCGAAGATAAAATTTATCAATGTGCCCGCAGGGTAAAAATTTTAGCGTTTAGGGGAATTTTGCCGCAGGCAAAAAACCCGAAGCGTTAGGTTTTTACAATAAAAATACCCGAACTTATCTGTTTTTATTGTAAAAACCGATAAATTTTTAATTGATACAAATTTTATCATTCCTTAATTCATGACGTTGTAAATATAACGCCATATCGTATCGAAGATAAAATTTATCAATGTGCCCGCAGGGTAAAATCTCATTCAAACACCCCAAGTGTTTTACAGCGGTGGAACCTGCGCACAACGGGCGGTGTTATACAGCCGTCCGCCGCCATGGCCTCAAACTCGTCGGGTGTGACCCACTTTGCCGCGTCCGTTTCGCCCTTTTGCAGGCGCACGTCCTCCGCCGCAATATCGCGGCGTATCATATACATATCGACAATGGCACCCGTACCGCGGTATTCGCCTATGTACGAAAGCTCGTCCTCCGCTGCGCTTATGCCCGTTTCCTCATAAAGCTCGCGCACGGCGGCATGACGGCTTTCCTCGCCCGCCACCACGGAGCCCGCCGTTATCTCCCACAATGCGGGATAGGGCTGCTTATTTGCGCTGCGCAGGGTAAGCAGTATTTTGCCGTCACTATTTAAGGTGAGTATGGACACGGCAATATGATATTCGCCGTGGGGGATAGGCTTTCCCCGTTTGTGCAGCTTGTTGAGCGGCTGCCTGTTTTTGTCGTACATATCCCAATACTCCAAGTGAATTACCCCCTTGCAAAGTCGGCAAAAGCATCATTTTGCCGCAGTCCGCCCGCCGCACCGCGTTTATTTTTCGATAAGACACACGGCCTTTGCGGCAATACCCTCTTCGCGCCCCGAAAAGCCCAATTTCTCCTCGGTAGTCGCCTTAACGTTAACGCAGTCCGCATCTATCCCCAGCGCAGCTGCGATATTTTTCTCCATTTCGTCAATAAACGGGCGCATTTTCGGCCTCTGTGCCACAATGATACTGTCGATATTGACCACAGACCAGCCCTTTTTGTCCAGCTCGCCCTTGACGTGCTTTAAAAGCAGTATACTTGATATATCCTTGTACTGCGGGTCGGTGTCGGGGAAAAGCTTGCCTATGTCCCCCAGCTTTGCCGCGCCGCAGAGCGCATCCATAACAGCGTGTACCAGCACATCCGCATCCGAATGTCCCAAAAGCCCCTTTTCGTGCGGTATATTCACACCGCCCATTATAAGGTCGCGTCCCTCGGTAAGCTGATGCACGTCATAACCCAATCCAACGCGAAACATGGTCCCTCTCCCCCTGTCTGTCAGTTTATCTCGTGCAGGCTTATCTTCCTTTCAAGCCATGTCTTTTTGGGATCGCTCGAGGTGCCCACGGTCTGCATTGAGTCAAGGGCGGGAACGCTGCCCTTATTTGCCATGTCGCCGATAAGCGCAACAGCCTCGGCCTGCGACAGTCCGTCCTTTGCATATACCTTGTTCATGCTGTGGTCGCCCTTTATGCTGAACTCTACCCTGATGCCGTTTTCCTTGCAGATCATGACCGCATCACAGCTGTCCACGGGCTCGGGCGGCGTAAGGATAACAAACTCGTATATCTGGTCGTCGATACGCGAAACGTAGCTTTCCACATCGGTAAGCTCAATGCCCGAAAACTTGTCCACATCCGTTTCCGCGTGCCAATTTGCAAAGCCCGCACCTTTTTTGCCTTTCAAAAAATCGAATAATCCCATCCTCTTCACTCCTGTCGTGATATATTTCATTTTATTCAAGCGCTTTTACCGCAAAAGGGGGTCATTGAAACTGCAACAACCCCCTTTGGTTTGAACACGTCCCGAAAATCGGCATTTTGCCGATCCCGTAAAACCGTTTAATACTTTTTAATGCCAATATCCTTGCGGAAATGCGCATCTTTAAAGCTAACCATCTTAACACCATTATATGCCGTTTCGATAGCTTTGTCAAGGTCTTTGCCCCAACCCGTTACGCCCAGAACACGGCCGCCGTTTGTGACGAATTTACCGTCCTTCAATGCTGTGCCTGCGTGGAAAACATAAATATTTTCCGCCTTTGCAGCCTCGTCAAGGCCGTTTATCTCATAGCCCTTTTTGTAGCTTTCGGGATAACCGCCGCTTGCAAGGATAACGCAGGCCGCCGCATTGTCGTACCACTCAATGTCCATTTTGTCAAGTGTGCCGTCTATGCAGGCCTCGAAAATGTCCAGAAGATCGGTTTTAAGGCGCGGAAGCACCACCTGTGTCTCTGGGTCGCCGAAACGCGCATTGTACTCGATAACTCTCGGACCCTTTTGTGTAAGCATAAGGCCAAAGAAAATTATGCCCTTGAATGTACGTCCCTCTTTGTTAAGACCGTCAACGGTAGGCTTAAAGATAGTTTCCATACAAACCTTTGCAATTTCATCCGTATAAACACGGCTGGGCGAGAATGTACCCATACCGCCCGTGTTAAGGCCCTGATCGTTGTCATAGGCACGCTTGTGATCCTGTGCGGAGACCATGGGAACCACCGTTTTGCCGTCACAGAAGGAAAGCACCGACACCTCGGGACCCGTTAAAAATTCCTCGATAACGACCTTGTTGCCGCTGTCGCCGAATTTTTTGTCTACCATTATTGTCTTTAAGCCCGCCTCGGCTTCTTCAAGCGTATTGCAGATAAGCACACCCTTGCCGAGCGCAAGACCGTCCGCCTTTAAAACAACGGGGAAGTCGCCCTTTTTAACATATTCAAGCGCCGCATCGTAATTATCAAAGGTCTCATAGCCCGCGGTGGGGATATTGTATTTTTTCATCAATTCCTTGCTGTAGGCCTTGCTGCCCTCGATAATAGCCGCATTTTTACGCGGGCCGAACACGCGCAGACCTGCCGCCTCAAAAGCATCCACAACACCCGCAACAAGGGGGTCGTCCATACCTATAACGGTAAGGTCAATGCCGGTGGACTTTGCAAAATCCACCAGCTTGTCTATCTCCATTGCGCCGATAGGTACAAGCTCCGCAAGCTGACCTATGCCCGCATTACCGGGTGCGCAGTAAATTTTTTCTATTTTTTTGTTTTGTAAAAGTTTCCATATTATGGCGTGTTCGCGTCCGCCGCTGCCGACAACTAAAACTTTCATATTATTTCTCCTTTTGGGTATAATTTTTTCACTTTTCTCAATTTTTTTGACACAGCCTCGAATTGTCTTTCGTGCATAGAATAATCAAGCTTTCCGACAAGTGCTTTCTTTTCTCTTCCGTTTTTATAATACAAAATATGAATCCTATAGGCAATAGGGAAAAGCCTGTGCCAATACCTTATTGTAAACCATATTGTCTCGCTCTCAAAACCCTTAGCATCCGATAATTTTATCATATTTTGCGGGATATAGACAAAATCTTTTCCTATATATAAGCAGCCGTTTAAAAACATCTCTGCATCGTTTATATCATTATATATGTTATAAATGCCGTATTCGTATATCTGTTCCTCACACCTGCCGCGCGCAAGCTTGTTTTCCACAGCCGATGCAATTAAAGCCAACAGACCCACACCTGCCCACACGGGCGAAAATATACCAAACACCCAGCCATAATCAGCGTAGGGCGTTTTTGCAAGAACTGCCGCCAAAGCTGCAAATATTGCCGCAGTAAGCATAAATCCGATAAATAACGAATTTTTCACACAGGCACCTTTTTGTATTTTTAATTTTGTAAAAATTTCTTCGTATCTGTCGTATCCGTCATACATTATATCAGATCCTATTTTGCAGTAGTTTAAACCAATACAGCACCTTCATTTAACGTAACGCTTTATCCGGAGTATGCGTTGCATTAGTCTTGGCTCCCCTTGTTCAGGGGAGCTGTCAAGCGTAGCTTGACTGAGGGGTTTCTCCAAGCCTTGCTTTTACTTCCGCATCTATCACTTCACGAACTTCTTTAAATTTGTATGTAACTTGCGGATTTGTAAATCTTATCACTTTTATCCCATATCTTTTAAGTGTATTTGTCCTGTTTTCATCATACTCAATACCGCCGTCCGAATAATGCTGTGAGCCATCAAGTTCTACCGCCAATTTTGCTTTAGCACAATAAAAATCCAAAACAAAATTATTAACTGTACGTTGTCGGTAAAATTTGAACGAGTAATTTTTTAAAAAACAATACCATAGTTTCTTTTCTTGCTCCGTCATATTTCGGCGCAAATTCTTTGCGTTTTGAGTATTATGGCTTTCATAACTGTGGTTGTTGTAGTGATTATCCATTTTCATTCCTCGGCAGCAGAAACCCCTCCGTCACGGCTTACGCCGTGCCACCTCCCCTGAACAAGGGGAGGCGCGGTCGCTACGCTCCCTTGGCTAATGCAACATTATCGTTTAACGAAACCTTACATTTAACCGTACCGCAAAACAAGCGGTTATTTACTTCTTTATCCTTACCTTATTGCCCTCGACCTGCAATTTACCCTCGGCAAAAAGCCTTATGGCCTCGGGGAAAATTTTCCACTCGGCCTGCTCCATAACGCGTTTTTGCAGAACCTCGGGGGTGTCATCGTCAAGCACCTCAACGGCCTTTTGCAAAATTATGGGGCCGCCGTCCGTTATGGGGCTGACAAAATGCACCGTTGCACCCGTCAGCTTAACGCCCTTTGCCAAAACAGCCTCGTGAACGTGCAGACCATAAAAGCCGTCGCCGCAAAAGCTGGGGATAAGGGCGGGGTGGATATTCATAATTTTATTTTCAAATTCGTTTACAAAGGTCTCACCGAGTATGGTCATAAAGCCCGCAAGCACCACAAGACCCACGCCGCGGGACTTAAAATGCTCCGCAAGGGCGATATCATAGGCCTTTGCATCGGCATAATCGCGCTTGCGCATAGTCACAGCCTCGATACCCTTGTTTTTTGCACGCTCCAGCGCATAAGCGTTTGGATTGCTGCTTACAACGCTGACTATTTCGGCGGGTATGCCCTGCGTATCTATCGCATCCATTATTGCCTGTAAATTCGTACCGCCGCCGCTTACAAGCACACCTATTTTAAGCATAATACTACCCCTTACTTCAAGTTTATCCGGATGCCCTCGCCCGCGGTAACATAGCCTATTTTATAAGCCTTTTCGCCCGCAGCCGCAAGGGTCTCCATAGCCTTGTCCGCATTTTCCTTTGAAACTGCGATAACCATGCCGATACCCATGTTAAAGGTATTGTACATACTCATTCTTTCTACGCTGCCAAGCTTTTCAAGCAGGCCAAAGATGGGCAGGATGTCCCAGGTGCCCTCGTCGATATTTACCTTTGTGCCCTTGGGCATCATTCTGGGGATGTTTTCTATAAAGCCGCCGCCCGTAACGTGGCTTATGCCCTTTACCTCCACCTTGGATATAAGGTCAAGCACGGGCTTAACGTAAATTTTGGTAGGCGTGAGAAGCGCCTCGCCAAGCTTGCAGCCCAGCTCGTCATAATATTTGTTAAGATTTTCCTTTGTGGGCTCGAATATCTTGCGCACAAGTGAGTAACCGTTTGAGTGGATACCGCTTGATGCAATACCGATAAGCACGTCACCGTCACATATCTTTGTGCCGTCTATTGCAGCCGCCTTGTCCATTATGCCAACGGTAAAGCCCGCAAGGTCGTACTCGTCAACGGGATAGAAGCCCGGCATTTCGGCAGTTTCGCCGCCGATAAGCGAGCAGCCCGACTGACGACAGCCCTCTGCAACGCCGCTTACTATTTCGGCTATCTTTTCGGGCTCGTTCTTGCCGCAGGCAATGTAATCAAGGAAGAAGAGCGGCTCCGCACCGCTGCACACAACATCGTTTACACACATTGCCACCGCATCTATACCAATTGTATCGTGCTTGTCCATTAAAAATGCAATTTTCAGTTTTGTACCAACGCCGTCCGTACCGCTTACCAGTACAGGCTCCTGCATATCCTTTGCCTTTGCGATGCTGAAAAGACCGCCAAAGCCGCCAATACCGCCGATGACCTCCGGCCTGAATGTACTTTTTACATGGCCCTTCATAAGCTCGACCGCTTTGTATCCCGCCTCAACATCAACACCCGATGATTTATAATCCATAGTTTGACCTCCGTAAGCTGTATTTTTATATATATTACAATTATAACACATAATTTTGGTCTTGTATAGAAAAATTTTTTTATATACAAAGCCCCTTTGGAAATTCATCAAGTTATGCAAATAATGAATTTTCAAAGGGGCACGCATACACAGAAAAAGACCTCCGAAACTCGGAGGTCTTTCCCGTTTATGACAATTGATAATTGTTTAGTTTAAATTATCTTCTGTTGTAGATAGCTGTTCTTGTTTCAGCATCCCAGTCTACAGGTACACCAAGTGCCTGGCCAAGAGCTCTGAAAGGTACGAACATTCTGTCATCTGTGATCTCAGCTGTTACACCGTATTCCATAGGAATGGATGTACCGTCAACTACCATGTAGTTGCTGCCAGCCTGGAACTGGATGATCTTCTGGCCGTTACCAGCTGCGTAAAGGATAGTAGCAGTCTTGCTGTTAGCATCCCAAGCGATCTTGCTTGTGTTATCAGCTGTCTCAAGGTTATCTGTATCTACACCAAGTGCAAGAGCAACGAATCTTAAAGGAACCATTGTAGAGTTGCTGCTTGTCTGGATGTAAGCTGCAACGTCCATGTCAACTGCTTCGCCGTTTACAGTGATAGTCTTCTCGCCGATTGTAACTTCTACAACACCGTCAAGAGTACCAGCCTCAGTTACGATCTCAACATAGTTGTCGAAGCTGTAACCGTCTGTTGTGTCGAAGTATGCTCTATCGTTGTCCTTGTCGTCCTTCTCAAGGTTGTCGATCTTAAGGTCATAGATCTTGTTGTTTACATCGTCATCGTAGTTGTTTACGACAGCGTCGCCACCGATCTTAAGGTCATATGAACCATAAGGTACGGAACGTGTTGTACCAACTGTAAGGTTGGAGATTGTGATTGATGAAGGCTCTGTGTAGGAAGTCTTGTCAACCTTGAATGTGATTGCGCCTTCCTTAACCTCAAAGTTCTTGATCTCAAGCTCGCCGTCGATCGAGTACTCAACGTCTGTGTCGTTGAAGCCAAGCTCGCTCTTACCGAACTTCTTGTCGTCGAAGGAGATAACTACCTTCTCGCCATCAAGAAGGATACCGTCCTGAGCCTCTGTGATAGTGACATCAGCAGCGTCAAATACCTGGTAACCCATGTTAACCTTTGTTGTAGCTGTCTCTACAGAGATAGGAGCAACTGCCTCAGCAATTACAACATCCTCAAGAGTATCGGCTGCAAGGCCGGCACCTGCAACAGCGCAAGTTACGTCGCCTGTGAAGTCAGCGTCGATGGAGAGGTAAAGCTCAAACTTGAACTCCATACCGTCATCCTTTGTATTTGAATAGTCGCCTGTAAGACCCTTGTTGATCTTAAGAACATTACCGTCGCCAGCGATTACAGACTTAGCTTCGATAGCGCTCTTGTTTACAGAACCGTCGTTCTTGTCCTTGATTCTCTCAACCTTGTCATACTCAACCTTAACGATCTTAACGCCGTCAGGAAGTGTGAATTCAAGCTTACGTGAGTCGATCCATGTATCCTGTGCAGTTTCCTTGAAGTAAACCTTAGCTGACTTGAAGTCATCCTCGTCAAGGTCCTTCTCGTTTGCAAGGTAAGTTCTACCGGAGATGATTGTAGGAACGTCGCCCTCTACTGTCATTTCCATACCGTAGTCTACTCTTTCACCAACCTTGATAGTCTCCTTGGAGATACCGGCAGCGCTACCGCTGATTGTGATGTTGATGTCGCCCCAGTTCTTATCTTCGTCATCAGGCTCAACCTCGAGACCCTCGATTGTGAATGAAGAAGGAAGATCTGTACCGATGCTCTTGATGTCGCCGTTAGCATCGTAGTTAGCGATCCACTCTACAGGAAGATTAAATAAGATATAGTCATCGCTTGTTGTGTAGTCAACTGTAGCAGCCTTACCGCTGATGTTGATACCAGGCTTAACTGTGATCTTACCGCCGTTAACGATCTTGAAACCGCCGTTTACTCTTACCTTAACTGTAGCAGCTGAGTAAGTGCCATCGGAGTTCTTGACAGCGTCGAAGCTACCCTTTACAGTTTCCTTAACAGTGATTGTGTCGATCTTAACTGTATCTGTACCTGTCTTGATCTTGTTAACTGTTGTTGTTGTAGCACCATCCTGAGAAGATGTAGTAGCTACTGTGTGAGTTGTGCTTGATACGGAAGTACCGTTAGCATCGATAGTAACCTTGATGTCCTCTTCGTCGCTTGTAGCAACTGCCTTGATCGGGATCGAGTAGTAAGGAGCACCGGGAGTGATGATATTCTTCTCACCTGCAGCACCCTCGGGTACGGGAGCAAGGAATACCTGAACCTCTGAGTCGTTGATCCATCTCATGGAGTAAGGAAGGTCACTTCTTGTGTTTGTCTTGTCCATGAAGCCTGCTGTTGAGTAAGCAGCACCGATGTTGTCTGAGTTGTCAGCAAGGTTTTCCTGGAAACCAGCCCATGTAAGGCCTGCAGGACCACTGTACTGAGGAAGGCTGCCGATCTTATCAAGATCGAATTCACCGTTTTCGATGTCGATGATGATAGAAGCGCCTGATGCAACCGAAGCCTTAGGCTCGATCTTTAAGTTAACGTTCTGAATGACTTCATCTTCCTTAACGCTGTCAATTCTGTCAACGCTGTTGCTGGAAGCAGCCATTGCGCTCATAGGAAGCATAGCAGTAGTCATAACTGCAGCTAACATAATAGCAATTTTTCTTTTCATTTCATATCCTCCTTAAAAATTTGAAAAAAAAGTTGTGCGGAGATAGTTACATCATATCTCCAATACGTTTTCCATTATAGCACCACAAAATCATGTCGTCAACAAACTTTTTGAAATGTAACAATATTGTAACATTTGTAACATTAAATCAAACTTTCGTCCGATCCTCTGTTTCGTCTGTTGATTTATGCCGTTTTGTTTTGCTTGTAGACAATATATCATGTTTTTTCGGGAAATGCAATACCTTTTTGCCGATTGTTAGATAGCTGTAATATTTCTGATATTTATGTAATAATTGTGGATAGTTCCTGAAATACGGCTAAAATTTAAGGCCGTTTTGTGTAATAATGAAACATTTGCGTAACATTATCGGGACGGCTTGGGCACTTATATCCACCCGTCCCGTACAAAACAGCCTCTATTTTTTTCGGTTTATTTTTTGTATTTCGGCGGTTCGCTTTCATACAGGTTGTTTCCCTCGCAGTCGATGATAACTATGCCGGGGAAGTTTTCTACCTTTAATTCGTGTATAGCCTCGGAGCCGAGGTCGTCATAGGCCACAACGCGGCAGGCCTTTACGCACTCGCTTATCAGTGCGCCCGCACCGCCGACCGCCCCTATGTACACGGCGGTATTTTTCTTCATGGACTCTATTACCTCTTTGCTTCTTGCGCCCTTGCCTATCATACAGGTAAGGCCGAGATCCATTGTGCGCGGCGAATATGCATCCATGCGGTAGCTGGTCGTGGGGCCGACCGAGCCAATGGGCTCACCCGGCTTTGCGGGTGCGGGACCCGCGAAATATATCGCCGCATCCTTCAGGTCTATCGGCAGCGCCGTGCCCTTGTCAAGGTTTTCGAGCATCCTTTTGTGCGCCGCATCGCGTGCGGTATATATGGTGCCCGTTATGGTCACGCTGTCGCCCGCCCTGAGCGTTCTGACAACATCCTTTGTTATGGGAGTATGTATATCTTTCTTCATATATAAGTCCTCTTTTTAATATTTAATATTATCCGTCCTTGCGGCATACTCGGCAAAGATCTCCAGACAGCCGTCCCTGTCAAGCTCCGCCAGCTCCGTGCCGCCGCCTCCGTTAAGGGCTTTGTAAAAATCGCTGTCCTTGAAGCCTATTTTTTCGGTATCGCCGATATTGCAGCCGTAATACACCTTTTCTATGCCCGCCCAGAGTATTGCGCCCAGACACATCGGACAGGGCTGGGCGGTGGTATACAGCTCACATCCCTTCAGGGAAAAACTTTGCAGCGCGGCGCAGGCATCGCGTATGGCCATTATCTCGCCGTGGCAGGTCGGGTCGTTGTTTATCACGACCATGTTGTGACCTCTTCCTATTATAGAGCCGTCCTTTACGATAACGCAGCCGAAGGGGCCGCCGTGGCCGTTCCTTATGCCGAGGCTCGCCTGCTTTACGGCCTCTTTCATATATTTATTCATATAAGAACCTCATTTTTTTACAATTCTCTCGCCCAGAAGGAACACATCGCCCGCGCCCATAGTGATAAGAATATCGCCGCTTTGGCAGTTATCGCGCAGGTATTTCTCCGCAGAGTCAAAGTCGGGCTCGTACACGGCACAAGCACCGCCGAGGGCGTTTATCCTTTCGACAAGGTCCTTTGAATGCACCAGACCCGTGTCCTTTTCGCGTGCGGCGTAAATATCCAGCACCACAACATTGTCGGCCTTTGAGAGTGCCTGTGCAAACTCGTCAAGCAGGTCGTGCGTCCTTGTATAGGTATGGGGCTGGAAAACTATCCACAGCGTTTTGGCGCTGCCCGAGCGTGCGCTGTTTATTGTTGCGGCTATCTCGGTGGGATGATGCGCATAGTCGTCCACAACGGTCACGCCGTTAAACCCGCCCTTGTGCTGAAAACGCCTGTCAACGCCCTTGTAATTGTCTATGCCCTTTACTATGGCATCGGTATCGAGACCGTATACCTTTGCCAGCGCAAAGGCCGCAAGGGAATTGTAAACATTGTGCAGACCGGGTATGGAGAGCTTTATCTCCGCCTGTTTTTCGCCCTTATAGCAGGCTGTATAGCGGCCGAAGCCCGCCGCGTCAAAGCTTATATCCTCCGCCGTCCAGTCGCCCGCCGTGCCGTAGGTCACTATTCTGGCCTTAACGCCGTCCGTCACCTTGTCAAGCCTGTCTATATCGGCATTGACCACAAGCACGCCGCCCTCGGGCAAACGTCTTGCAAAGGCATTGAACGAGCGGTAGATATGGTCGAGATCCTCGAAATAATCCGTATGATCCTTGTCAACATTAAGTATCACCGCGCTGTGCGGGTTGAATTTAAGGAAGCTGTCCCTGTATTCACAGGTCTCCACAACAAAATAATCGTTTTTGCCTATGCGGAAGTTGCCGCCGATGGTCTTTAAAACACCGCCCAGCGACACCGTGGGGTCCGTGCCCGCCGCAAGGAATATCTCCGTCAGTATGGAGGATGTGGTGGTCTTGCCGTGCGTGCCCGCAACGGATATGGGGTATTTATATGTAAGCATAAGTGCGCCCACAAGCTCCGCACGGTCGATAACACAAGCGCCGCTCGCCCTTGCCGCCGCAAGCTCGGGGTTGTCGTCCGAAACGGCCGCCGTGTATACGATAAGCTCCATGTCATTTGTGATGTTTTCGGCACGCTGGCCTATATATACCTTTATGCCCGTTTCCTCCAGATGCGCGGTAAGCGGTGAGGCCTTCATATCGCTGCCCGAGACCGTCTTGCCCTCGTGTACCAGTATCTCCGCAAGGCTTGACATACTTATACCGCCTATGCCTATAAAATGTATCCTGCTGAATTTTGAAATATCCATATTTAAAAAAGCTCCTTTCCGGCTTTGTTGTTTACCTGCATACATATATAGTATAACATAAATCGGCGAAAATCAAACCCTATTTTTAACAAAATTTAAAAATAGGCCTGCATTAAACGCAAAAAAAGTCCCGCTGCCTTGGCGGCAGGGGACTTTATTGACAGTTTAGCCTATAATGGTTACAACAAATGTGTAGTTTACGCCGCCTGTGGTGCTTTCTGCCTTAAGAAGGCTCACACCCTTGTTAGCGCCCGCTTCTATGTACTTGTTGTCTCTGATGCCGATAGAAGCATCTTTGAGACCCTCTACGGAGAATACATAGTTCTCTGCATCATCGCCAAGGTAGTTTGCAAGGTTGGTAAGAGAGTTTCTCTTTACCTTGATCTCCTTTGCAACGCAGTTATCGGTAACGGTAACATAGAAATCGTAAACGACCGTCTTGTCTGTTGCGGTAACATGAACGATACCGGTCTTAAGAGCTGTTATCTTGCCCGACTTGAGGCTTGCAATACCCTTGTCGGAGAAGATCCATCTGTAGTTGTAATACTTCTTGCCGTTTTCGATCATGTTCTTAACGGGGATAGTATCCTTTACGCCCATGGAGAAGTATCTCTCGTGATGGGTAATAGTCTCGCCTCTGGAGTTTTTGCCGTCATTGATAACGCCCGTTGAAGTGGAGATATCCTGATAACCCGAGAAGTTCTTTAAAACCTTTACTCTGAACTCGTAGCTTACGCCGTTTGAGCTGCCGCTGATAACAGCCGAACCCGACTTAACGCCGATAACCTTGTTGCCGTTTATCTTTACGATGTTGGGTGCGCTGTTTGACCAGCTTACGGAGCCGCCTGCCGCTTTAAGATAATTGTCAAGGCTTTTTGTCTCGCCAACACCTACGGTCAGGTTCATTGATACGTTTGTGTCTGCCATTACGACTGCACAGCAACTAAGTGCCACTATAACCGTCATAAGCATGGCAATAATTTTTTTGTACATTTTTTAGTCCTCCTTTGATCCTTAAAAATTCCCGTATTTGAAGTAATCATATCACATTTTGCGGCCTTTGTCCAGTAGTTAGCGGCATATTAAATTTTTTTCGTTATTTGTGACAATTTAAACGGTTTAAATTGTTATAATTGCCCAAGCACATATATTTTTATTTGTCAAGCACAAAATTTATTTTCGGGCTTTAATTTTTAACAAAAATCAAAAACCGCTTAAAACGGGGCTTTTGTCAATGTGGATAACCGCCGTTTTCGGTCGCTTTAATGCAAAAAAACACCCGCAAAAATGTGGACAAAGTGGATAACCGTGTGAATAATCTAATTAAGCGACTTTTGGCGTGTGGATATGTTGATATAATTTGTGGATAAATCTTTTTTGTGGAAAACTGTACGGGTGGAAATTTTTGTTCGTCGGGCAATCGAAAATTAATTTTGTTGTTTTTTGACAAAATTATGTTTTTGATGAATTTTTTACAAATTCCCACTTGACAGGAAAGAAAAAAGGCGGGGGCATTTGCGCGACCCGCCGTCAAAAAAGCGCAAATGTTTCTTTGCGGGAGTGTTTTTCCACTCCAAGCAAAGATCATTTGCGCGGCCCACTGTAAAAAAAACGAGGGCTGTATAACAGCCCCCAAAATAAATTTCTGATGTGTACAAAAAATCAACCCTGCTTCTGCTTATGCTTGGGATTTTCGCAAATTATTCTTACAGAGCCTTTTCTTCTGATAACTCTGCACTTTTCACACATAGGTTTAACAGATGGTCTAACCTTCAGTTTTCTTCTCCTTTCACTTATCTCTCCAGGTAATTCTGCCCTTGGACAGGTCGTATGGTGACATTTCCACGCGAACCTTGTCGCCCGGTATTATCTTGATAAAGTTCATACGCAGCTTACCCGAAATATGAGCAAGAATCTTATGTCCGTTTTCCAGTTCAACTTGAAACATGGCGTTGGGAAGCTTCTCAAGGACAGTTCCCTCTACCTCTATAACATCATTTTTTGCCAAGGTCTCAACCTCCTTACAAAAACACGTCGCCGCAACCTTGTTGTCAATCGTCCGAGCCGACCTCCGGATCGGGGCCGCCCGTATAAGTTTTTAACGCCTTTTTTATATCTGCGTCTGTCAGATATTCGCCGTCACTCAGTTTTCGGTTAATAACCGTATCGGTATACTTGGTTATCTGTATGTGTATTTTCTTTTTTTTCTTGGGCTTGCAAAGCCTGCGCAGCTTGCCGTCAACAAGATAAACAAAATCGTCGTCCGCATCGACAACAATAAATGCCATACCCTTGTCGCGGCCGCTTTTGGAAAACACAACCTGACCCTTTGTGTACAACACACTCACTCCTCCGGTGTCCAAAGCAAAGCCTCGGACGTTGTCAATATCGTGCATAAGACGTCCTTTGCAAAACTTATGGTAACAGACACATTATTTCACGTCGTCAAGCGCGGCTACTGCCTTTGCAAATATCTCGTCGATATCGCCAACGCCGTCGATCTGTGCAAGGATGCCTTTTTTCTTGTAGTATTCTATTACCGGTGCAGTTGTTTCATGGTATACCTTAAGGCGGTTTTTAACCGTTTCCTCGTTGTCGTCCTTGCGCTGGATAAGCGCTTCGCCGCAGGCATCGCAGATGCCGTCGTGCTTAGGCGGGTTATACTTGATGTGGAACATCTGTCCGCACTTGGGGCAGCCTCTTCTGCCTGTCATTCTGTCAACGATTATCTCGTCGTCAACATTAAAGCAGATAACCTTATCAAGCTCGCCCGTGATGGCCGAAAGACCCTCTGCCTGGCTTACGTTTCTGGGATAACCGTCAAGGATGTAGCCCTTTTTGCAGTCGTCGGCCTTTATCCTTTCGGCAAGCATAGCGGATACGATGTCGTCGGATACAAGTCCGCCCGCATTCATTATCTCGCTTACTTTTTTGCCCAGCTCCGTGCCGAGCTTCATCTGCTCTCTCAAAAGATCGCCCGTTGAAATATGTGCAATATCAAAATGCTTTGACAGCTTTTTCGCCTGTGTGCCCTTTCCGGCACCGGGGCAGCCAATAAGCACAAGTTTCATAGTAAATTACTTCCTTTCAGACAGGAATAAGTTTCTCCCGTATTTAAACGGGAAAAACAAATAACCTTTTTTATTGGAAACACCGACGTTTCGCCGTGTCCCCTTAGCTTAAAAAGCCCTTGTAGTGACGCATGAGCATCTGGGATTCAAGCTGCTTAACGATCTCAAGCGCAACACCGGTAACGATCAGAAGTGTTGTACCGCCGAAGGAGATGTTGATCTTGAAGATGACCTCAAGCATGATGGGTACAAGCGCGATAAGCGCATAAGCACACGCACCTACAAGTGATATCCTGTCAACAACGCCCTGTATATAATCGCTGGTTGGCTTACCGGGTCTGATACCGGGGATGAAGCCGCCGCTCTTTTTGATGTTTTCCGCAACCTCTACGGGGTTGAATGCAAAGCCCGTATAGAAGAATGTAAAGCAGAATATCAATATAACGTAAAGCACCGCACCTACGGGATGTGATGTTCTTAAATAGTTGGATACCGTGTCAAGCACGCTGTTGTGGAACAGCTGGTTGATGGTATAGGGGAACTGCAAAAGGCTTATTGCGAAGATGATGGACATAACGCCCGCAATATTGACCTTGATGGGGATGTAAGAGCTTTGACCGCCCATTACCTTGCGTCCTACCATCTTTTTGGAATACTGTACGGGGATACGTCTTTCACCGTCCTGAATAAAGATAACAAATGCCATTACCAAAAGTAAAATGAAGAGTATGGCAGCAACCTTTACCCAGCCTGCCGCACCGTTTGTCGCACCTACCGTGTAGAGCGAAGCGATGCCGCTTGCAAGACCCGAAAGGATGTTGGCAAAGATAAGGAAGGATGCGCCGTTGCCGATGCCGACTTCCGTAAGCTTTTCGCCCATCCACATTACAAATATCGTACCTGTTACCATGGTAACAAGTGCTACGATATATACATAGAAATTGGCGTGCATAAACGCGCTTCTTACCGTGTAGACCTGACCGCAGCCCTGCAAAAATGCAAGCAGAACAGCTGCGACACGGGTGTACTGGTTTATCTTCTTGCGGCCTTCCTCGCCCTCTTTGTTTATCTGCTCGAGCTTGGGGATGGCAACCGTAAGAAGCTGCATGATGATGGAGGCATTGATGTACGGTCCGATACCCATTGCAAATACCGTACCGTAATTGCCGCCCGCGATCATCTGATAAAGTGTACTGCTGCTGGAAAGGTCCTTGACAGCATTGATGTCAAGACCGGGAACCGGCAGGTGTGTACCGACTCTGAAAATGAACAGGACCAGAAGCATATATAAAAGCCTTGTCCTTGTTTCCTTTATCTTAAATGCGTTTATTAAAGTGGAAAACAATTAAATCACCTCAGCTTTTCCGCCGGCTGCTTCAATTTTTTCTTTTGCTGAAGCACTGAATGCATTGACCTGTACAGTAAGCTTTTTAGTGATATCACCGTTGCCTAATATCTTAACGCCGTCTCTGGGGTTTGAAACAAGACCCTTTGACTGGAGTGCTGCGATATCAACAACAGTACCGTCTTCAAATACGTTTAACAAGTTAACATTGATAGCAACTATTTCCTTGCTGTTGATGCACTTGAAACCTCTTTTGGGAATTCTTCTGTAAAGAGGCATCTGACCGCCCTCAAAGCCCGGTCTTACACCGCCGCCCGAACGCGCGTTCTGACCCTTGTGACCCTTGCCGGCTGTCTTGCCGTTGCCCGAGCCGTGGCCCCTGCCTCTGCGGAAACCGTTTGATGTTGAACCCTCTGCGGGCTTTAACTCGTATAACTTCATTTTAGGATGCACCTCCTCTAATTAAATTTCTTCTACCTTAACAAGGTGTTTTACCTGCTTGATCATACCTCTGACAGCAGGGTTGTCCTGATGCTCTGCACTGCTGTTAAGCTTGTTTAAGCCTAAAGCCTGTACAGTCTTTTTATGCTTAGGGATCGCTCCTATTGTAGATTTAACTAATGTAACCTTTAACATCTCAATATCCCCCTTAACCCATTATTTCTTCAACAGTCTTACCGCGAAGTCTTGCGATAGTCTCGGGTGAAGTAACCTTGGAAAGGCCCTCTACGGTAGCGCAAACAACGTTTTTCTTGTTACGCGAGCCAAGAGACTTTGTACGGATGTTCTTGATACCTGCAAGCTCGATAACGGCACGAGCGGGACCGCCCGCGATGATACCTGTACCTTCGGGAGCCGGCTTAAGAAGCACGCTGGAGCTGCCGAACTTGCCATATATCTCATGGTAAATACTGTTATTTTCGTTTCTTTCAACGTAGATAAGGTTCTTCATTGCATCTTCCTTGCCCTTGCGGATAGCGTCGGGGATCTCAGTAGCCTTACCTAAGCCTACACCTACATGACCGTTCTCGTCGCCGACTACAACTAATGCAGTGAAACGGAAAGTACGACCACCCTTAACAACCTTTGTTACACGCTTGAGAGTAACAACCTTATCCTGAAGATCAAGGGTACTTGCATCGATTTTATTTCTCACGATAATTTTACCTCCCTATTAGAATTGGAGACCGGCTTCTCTGGCAGCCTCGGCTAAAGCCTGTACTTTACCCTGATAAATATAACCGCCACGGTCAAATACTACGGTAGTAATACCTTTTGCGGCTGCTTTCTTGGCAACAGCCTCGCCAACTGCCTTAGCAGCCTCAACATCGTTGGTATGCTCAAGCTTTGCCTTAACATCAGCCTCCATAGTGGATGCTGCGCAAAGTGTGTTGCCAACTGTATCGTCAATTATTTGTGCATAGATATGCTTATTGCTTCTAAACACAGCCAATCTGGGCTTTGCAGCCGTACCGGAGATCTTGTTGCGCAGTCTGTAGTGACGCTTTACTCTGGCATCTGCTCTTGATGGCTTTCTAATCATCGAGATCTCACTCCTTTATATTATTTCTTACCTGTCTTGCCGACCTTACGTCTGATAGTTTCTGTAGTATACTTGATACCCTTGCCCTTATAAGGTTCAGGCGGTCTCTTTGTTCTGATCTCTGCTGCGAACTGGCCGACCTTTTCCTTGTCGATACCGCTGACTGTGATCTTGTTGCCGTCAACAGTCGTTGTGATACCATCGGGGTCTTCCATTTCAACGGGGTGAGAATAACCAAGTGTTAAGGTAAGCTTTTTGCCTGCCTTTGCAGCCCTGTAACCAACACCGTTTATCTCGAGCACCTTGCTGTAGCCGTTTGTAACACCCTCTACCATGTTGGCGATAAGTGTTCTGGTCAGACCGTGCAGTGATTTATATCTTTTTAAGTCGCTGGGGCGTGTTACAACGACCTCTGCGCCCTCGACCTTTACCTCAAGGTCATCAACTAATTTGCGTGTTAAAGTACCCTTGGGGCCCTTAACAGTAATTACGTTGCCTTCCTCCAGCTTAACGTCAACGCCGGCAGGAATTGCAACAGGTAATTTACCTATTCTTGACATGATATATTCCTCCTCGTATTACCAAACGTAGGCGATAACTTCGCCGCCAACGCCAAGCTTTCTTGCTTCCTTGTCGGTGATAACGCCCTTGTTTGTGGAAACGATGGCTGTACCCATACCGCCAAGTACTCTCGGTAACTCATCTGTATTGGCATAAACTCTAAGGCCCGGCTTAGATATCCTCTTGATACCGGATATAACCTTTTCGTTTTTGTCCTTACCGTATTTTAAAGTAATGCGCATTGTTTTCTTTACGCCGTCTTCTATTATTTCATAGCCCTTTACGTAGCCTTCCTTTGTCAGGATGTCAGCAATAGCAACTTTCATCTTGCTTGAAGGTACGTCTACTGTATCATGCTTAGCAGTGTTTGCATTTCTGATTCTTGTAAGCATATCTGCGATCGGATCGCTCATTGACATTTAAAAAACCTCCTTTCAATTACCAGCTTGCCTTCTTGACACCGGGGATTTGACCTTTGTAAGCTAATTCACGGAAGCATACTCTGCAAATACCGAACTTTCTTAATACGGAGTGCGGTCTGCCGCAAAGACGGCAGCGTGTATATGCTTGAGTGGAAAACTTAGGCTTTCTTGCCTGCTTTATCTTCATAGATGTCTTAGCCATAACCTGTTTCTCCTCCCTTATTTCTTAAATGGCATACCGAATAATCTGAGAAGCTCTCTTGCTTCCTCATCGGTGTTAGCGGTCGTTACAAATACGATATCCATACCTCTGATCTTGTCGATCTTATCGTAACGGATCTCGGGGAACATAAGCTGCTCCTTAACGCCGAGGGTATAGTTGCCTCTGCCGTCAAAGCTTTCCGAGCTTACGCCGCGGAAGTCGCGGACACGGGGAAGAGCAAGATTGATAAGTCTGTTTACAAAGCTGTACATCTTCTCTCCTCTTAATGTTACCTTGCAGCCGATAGGCATACCTGCACGAAGCTTGAATGCAGCGATAGACTTTTTAGCCTTTGTTACGATGGGCTTCTGACCTGCGATGATGGTCATGTCGCCTACTGCGCTTTCGATAGCCTTTGCATTTTCCTTAGCCTCACCAAGGCCCATGTTTATAACGACTTTTTCGATTTTGGGAACTTCCATTTTATTTTTATATGAAAACTTCTTTATCATTGCATCAACGATCTCGTTTTCATAATATTCTCTTAATGCGTTCACTTGTTTGCCTCCCTTCGGTATCAGTCAATCTGGTCGCCGGACGGCTTTGCGATACGCTTTTTAACGTTCTTGCCGTCTACAACTTCAACACTATAACCTATTCTTACAGGCTTGCCCTTGTAAAGGTACATTACATTGGAAGCGTCAAGCGGTGCTTCCTTGGAGATGATACCGCCTGCCTGCTGAGCTGTAGCCTTTGAATGCTTTTTGACCATGTTTACGCCTTCAACGATAACCTTGTTGTTTTCGCGGTCAACCTTAAGCACCTTGCCTTCTTCGCCCTTGCACTTGCCTGCTATAACCAGAACTTTGTCGCCCTTTTTAATTTTCATTGAACCTTACCTCCTTATAATACTTCGGGAGCAAGGGATAATATCTTCATGTACTGCTTTTCACGAAGCTCTCTTGCTACAGGTCCGAAAATACGAGTTCCTCTTGGGTTCTTGTCTTCCTTTATGATAACAGCAGCGTTCTCGTCAAACTTGATGTATGAGCCGTCAGGTCTTGCAGCACCCTTTACGGTACGAACAACAACAGCCCTGACTACCTCACCCTTCTTAACAACGCCGCCTGGTGTTGCATCTTTAACAGTAGCAACTATTACATCACCGATGTTTGCATATCTTCTGGTCGAACCGCCCATTACTCTGATGCACAAAAGCTCCTTTGCGCCCGAGTTATCAGCAACGACCAATCTGCTTTCCTGTTGAATCATTTATGATTTCCTCCTATCTGTGCCAAGAAATTACTTAACCTTCTCAACGATAGATACAAGTCTCCATCTCTTATCCTTGGATAAAGGTCTTGTTTCCATTACCTTAACACGGTCGCCGATCTGGCACTCATTATTCTCGTCATGAGCCTTAAGCTTGTAAGTAGTCTTAACGATTTTGTTGTACAATGGATGTCTGACATTATTCTCAACAGCAACCACGATAGTTTTGTCCATCTTGTTGCTGACAACTTTGCCTATTCTTGTTTTACGAAGATTTCTTTCCACTTAGATTGTCCTCCTTCCGTGTTAATCTCAGCCGTTTGATTTCTGAGTGATAACGGTCTGAATTCTTGCGATGTTCTTGCGAACCTCTGTTATTCTTGCCGTATTGCTCAACTGATTAGTTGCATTTTGAAATCTTAAATTGAATAATTCCTTCTTAGCCTCAACCAACTCCTGATTTAACTCGTCGATAGTCTTGCTTCTGAGGTCTTCTACGAAATTTTTAGTCTTCATTAATTGTCACCCTCCGTTTCAAGGTCTGCGCGGGATACGATCTTGCACTTGATAGGCAATTTGTGTACAGCAAGACGCAAAGCTTCTCTTGCGATCTCTTCGCTTACACCTGCGATCTCGAACATAACGCGGCCCGGCTTAACAACTGCTACCCAATACTCGGGTGAACCCTTACCGGAACCCATTCGTGTCTCGGCAGGCTTCTCTGTGATGGGCTTGTCGGGGAAGATCTTTATCCAAACCTTACCGCCACGCTTGATATATCTTGTCATAGCAATACGGGCAGCCTCTATCTGATTGGAAGTGATCCAGCTGGGCTCCATTGCCACGATACCAAACTCACCGTAAGTGATCTTGTTGCCGCGCATAGCCTTACCTGTCATACGGCCCCTGAACTGCTTACGTCTTTTTACTCTTTTAGGCATTAACATTATTCAGCACTCCCTTCCTTTTTTGCTGCCTTCTTCTCGGGAAGAACCTCGCCCTTGTAGATCCAAACCTTAACACCGATCTTGCCGTATGTTGTGTTTGCCTCTGCAAAGCCGTAATCTATATCTGCTCTTAAAGTCTGAAGAGGGATAGTACCGTCATGGTAGCTTTCGCTTCTTGCCATCTCGGCACCGCCCAGACGACCGGAGCAAGCTGTCTTGATACCCTTTGCGCCGAACTTCATTGTTCTTGACATAGCGCTCTTCATAGCACGGCGGAATGTGATACGGTTTTCAAGCTGCTTTGCGATATCCTCAGCAACAAGCTGGGAGTCAAGCTCGGGCTTCTTTATTTCCTCGATGTTGATAAGCACCTTCTGTGCTGTCATCTTCTGAAGCTCTGTGCTTAATTCCTGGATGGAAGCACCGTTTCTGCCGATGATGATACCGGGCTTTGAAGTGTTGATGGTTATTTTAACTCTTTCGTTGTTTCTTTCGATGGATACCTTGGAAACACCGGAGTTGACTAATTTTTTCTGTATATAATTTCTGAGCTTCTGGTCTTCTACCAAGAAGTTTGCATAATCCTTCTTGTCTGCGTACCATGTTGAATCCCAGTCCTTGATGATACCAACTCTTAAGCCATGTGGATTTACTTTCTGACCCATATTGGTTGAACCTCCTTATTTCACATCTAAGTATATTGAAATGTGAGCAGTCTTTTTGTTGATCCTGTAAGCTCTGCCCTGAGCTCTGGGGCGTATCCTCTTGAGAGTCGGGCCCTGATTAGCTGCAACATCAGCAACATACAAACTGTTTACATCTAACTCTAAGTTGTTTTCTGCATTAGCAACTGCAGACTTTAAAACCTTTGCTATTATCTCGGCAGCGTATCTGGGAGAATATGCAAGTACAGCCATAGCCTCGCCAACGCTCTTACCCTTGATCTGGTTTAAAACTATTCTCGCCTTTGTGTCGGAAACACGAACATACTTTGCATGAGCCTGAGCGCGTCTGTCCTTGTTCTGTTCGTTTCTTTCCTTCTTTATTTGGCTTCTGTGTCCCTTTGCCATTTTAAGGCTCCTCCTTCCGGTTTATATAACGCTTATCGCAGCGCCAAACGGCATTGCCGTTTCGCGCCGGACAGCCATATTATTGAAATTACCTTACTTTTGACTTCTTCTCTGCGTCCTTGCCGTGACCGCGGTAAGTTCTTGTTAAGGCAAACTCGCCTAACTTGTGGCCTACCATATCCTCGGTAACATATACGGGCACGTGCTTTCTTCCGTCATGAACAGCGATAGTGTGGCCGATCATTTCGGGGAAGATAGTGGAACGACGAGACCAAGTTTTAATTACGTTCTTTGTATTGGCTTCGTTCTGTGCAACGACCTTCTTCATAAGGTGCTCGTCACAGAAAGGGCCTTTTTTAAGTGATCTGCTCATTTATACCTGACCTCCATTATTTGTTTCTGCCGCGAATAATCATCTTATTGCTTGCCTTATGCTTCTTTCTTGTCTTGTAACCGAGAGCAGGCTTGCCCCAAGGTGTACAAGGTGCCGGACGACCGATAGGCGCACGGCCTTCACCACCGCCGTGGGGGTGGTCATTGGGGTTCATGACAGAACCGCGGACTGTAGGTCTGATACCCATGTGGCGCTTCTTACCTGCCTTACCGATGTTGATAAGCTCGTGGTCGCCGTTGCCTACCGCACCGATAGTTGCGCGGCAGTCGATGGGAAGAAGTCTCATCTCGCCGGAGGGAAGTCTTACCGTAGCATACTTGCCTTCCTTAGCCATAAGCTGTGCAACATTACCTGCGGAACGAACAAGCTGTCCGCCTGCACCGGGCTTCATCTCGATATTGTGTATCTCGGCACCGATGGGGATGTTTCTCATGGGAAGTGCGTTGCCGACTCTAACCTCGGCCTCAGCACCGTTCATTATTGTATCGCCGACCTTTAAGCCGTTGGGAGCAAGGATGTATTTCTTCTCGCCGTCAGCGTAGCAAACAAGTGCGATGTTTGCTGTTCTGTTGGGATCGTACTCGATAGCGGTAACCTTTGCGGGAATACCGTCCTTGTTTCTCTTAAAGTCGATTATTCTGTATTTTTTCTTAGCGCCGCCGCCGATGTGACGAACGGTTATTTTACCCTGATTGTTACGGCCTGCTGTTGTTTTGATATGAACAACAAGGCTTTTTTCGGGAGCAGATTTTGTTATTTCGGCGAAGTCAGAAACTGTCATCTGTCTTCTCGAAGGTGTATAAGGCTTAAATCTCTTAATACCCATTGTTTACACTCCTTTTCTTAGTTTAATTCTCTGCACGCTTTGCGGTGCAATATTCGTTCTGTTGACGCGTTTTCGCCGTGCCATACCTCACTCCGCTTCGCTGCGTTTCGGTGCCGGGCGGGCGCCCTATGCAAACTGCGTGAACCCCGCTTTATTATGAGCAAGCTCAACAAAATCGTGTTTCACTTGTCTGCGCACGGCTTACTTATTATCACATGCCTGTAAAGATCTCGATATCCTTGCTGTCTGCGGTAAGCTGAACGATAGCTTTCTTTCTGTCGTTTGTTCTGCCTACAGTGTAACCGCGTCTTTTCTTCTTACCGTTAAGGTTAAGTGTGTTTACGCTTGCAACCTTTGTGCCCTCAAACATCTTTTCAACAGCCTGCTTGATCTGTATCTTTGTTGCGTCTGTGTGTACATAAAAAGTGTACTTCTTGTCAGCCATTTCGTTCATGCTTTTTTCTGTAACGACGGGCTTTAAAATAACGTCATAATACTTTACATCTGCCATTATGCGTACACCTCCTGTATCTTCTCAACAGCTGCCTTTGTAACCACCATTGAATCATACTTGATGATGTCGTATACGTTGATGGCATTTACGCAAGCAGTCTTTACTGTCGGGATATTTCTTGCCGATAAAACAGCATTGTTGTTGCCTTCTTCGATAACAACAAGTGCCTTGTCAACATTAACATTCTTTAAAACGTTTGCAAATTCCTTTGTCTTGGGAGCATCAAAGCTGAGCTCGTCGATAACAACAAAGCTGCCCTCGTTTACCTTTGAAGTTAAAGCAGACTTTAATGCAAGTCTCTTTACCTTCTTGTTAAGCTTGAAAGAGTAATCTCTGGGCTTGGGAGCAAATACAACGCCGCCGCCTGTCCACTGGGGAGCACGGATGGAGCCCTGTCTTGCGCGGCCTGTACCCTTCTGTCTCCAGGGCTTTCTGCCGCCGCCGCTTACCTCTGAGCGTGTCAGAGCGCTCTGTGTGCCCTGTCTCTGATTTGCAAGGTACTGAACAACTGCCCGATGCATAACGTGCTCATTTACCTCAACCGCAAAAATACTGTCATTCAAATCTATAGAACCAACTTCGCTTCCGCTCATGTTGAATACTTTAACATTTGCCATTAGGTTTTTCCTCCTTTACCGTGATCTCAGGCCTTAACGCTGTTCTTGATCACAAGTACAGCACCCTTGTTACCGGGAACGGCACCCTTGATAAGAAGAAGGTTCTTCTCCGCATCTGCGCGAACAACCTCAAGGTTTTGAACCGTTACCTGTACAGAGCCCATGTGACCTGCCATTTTCTTGCCCTTCTTTACCTTACCGGGTGTTGTGGCACTACTTAAAGAACCTACACCTCTGTGGTACTTGGAGCCGTGCGCCATGGGACCTCTTGACTGACCGTGTCTCTTGATGGGACCCTGGTAGCCCTTACCCTTGGAAACGCCCGTTGCGTCAACCTTATCGCCTGCCGCGAATACATCAGCCTTTATCTCGGAGCCAACCTCGTAAGCGGATGTATCGTCAAGTCTTAATTCCTTAAGAACCTTTGTGGGAACAACGCCTGCCTTGTCGAAGTGACCCTTCATGGGCTTGTTCACCTTCTTGGCCTTGATCTCGCCAAAGCCAACCTGGATAGCATCGTATCCGTCGTTTTCAACTGTTTTTTTCTGTGTTACAACACAAGGGCCCGCTTCCAGAACGGTTACAGGAATAAGTAAGCCGTTTTCAGCGAAAATCTGTGTCATACCGATTTTCTTAGCAACTATAGCCTTCTGCATAACTTTTACCTCCATAATAAACTTTACAGCGGAACACCCGTTATCGGGGGTTCATTCTACAGTTTATAAGGTTTTCATTTCTGTACCTATATAAACCTTCGCGGCTTATGCCGCATTTTTGGGTTAATTTGTTTAACTAATTGGATAAATTAGTTCATGACCTTTAATGTGATATCAACACCTGCGGGCAGATCAAGACGTCTTAAAGCGTCTGCTGTCTTTGCTGTAGGCATAAGGATATCAATCAGTCTCTTGTGTGTTCTTAATTCAAACTGCTCTCTGGAGTCCTTGTACTTGTGTACCGCACGAAGAATGGTAACGACCTCCTTCTTTGTGGGAAGCGGTATAGGACCACTGATTTTAGCACCTGTTTTCTTTGCTGTCTCGATGATCTGAGCAGCGGATTGGTCGATCAGTTTGTGATCGTAAGACTTAAGACTGATTCTAATCTTCTGATTAGCCATAAAAAAAGTCCCCTCCTTTTCGTACTTTTCTTGATTACTCAGCACGACAAGTGGTGACTGTACACTCAGCCGCGTGTTTCCCTTTGCAACTCTTTAAGGAACCGCGCAAGTATTACAGTGACCTTGTCGCCCGTTTTCTTGAACCGGACATCGCTCCGCGGAAAAACCCTTTCGGCAACCTCCCGCATCAACGCTCTTAATGTCACAACACGTTTATTATACACTAATAAAACCCCGATTTCAAGCATAATTTTCGGAAATCGGGGTAAAAATTTTCACAAACTTTACAAAGTTTTATTTGATTTTTTGTTAATTTTTATGTGCTGTAGTGGTGTTTATACCACCGACCACTATATGTAGTGGAAGCACCGCAAAGCCGTGCAGACTTTTATTGATATGTCCAGCCCCAGCCGCTGTAGTCGCCTTCTTCGGCAACCGAGAAGTTTACAAGCGAGAAAGCGTGTGCCGCATATACGCTGCCCGTTTCCTTATCCACAAGAGCGCCTACCCAACCGTTTTCAAAAATTTTAACATACCAGTAATGTCCCAGATCGGCAGTCACCTTGCAGCTTACCGCGCCCGCAAACGGGAATTTTTCGGCGTGATTTTCCTTTGTTACGCCGTCAAAGCCGTGAAGCTGGAATATGGTAGTCTGCATCGAGGGCAGAAAGTCCTCGAAATAGCGCTTTTCAACTATTATGCCCGCATCCTCTTGGGTCACCTTGACGCGCTTTTCCTGCTCTACCCAGACAAAACGGGTGTCCTCGGCAAGGTCGCCCACATAGCCGACCTCCGCACCAAAGGCAGTCGAGATAGCCCTTAAAGGCACATAGGTCCTGCCGTCTATTATCTCGGCGGGGTTTGTGGTCTCGCATCTTTCGCCGTTTACGATGACCGCGCTGTCGCCTATCTGACACTTGATGCTTGTGTCGGCGTTATTTATAACAACGGTCTTTGTGTCGCTGTCCCACGCCACATTTGCACCGAAGCGCTCGCTTATAAAGCGCAGGGGAACAAGCGTAGTGCCGTTTTTGATGATGGCATCCGCATCGCCCACGGCATCGCCGTTTACCATTAAAACAACGGCGGGGGCAGTTGTCTTTTTGATAACGCCGTTTGAGTACATTACCTCCATGTCGCCCTCAAAGCCCGATACCTCGACAAAGGGGTCGGCCGCAAATACGCTTGTCGCACAAAGCATTGTGCATAATAAGCCCGCAATAAATTTTTTCATGATTTTACCTTCTTTCTTTTTGTCCGCCGTTAATTTCCGTCCAGTTCGGATATTTTGACGGAGAGTTTATTTTTTAAATTGTAAAAACCTGTTATATAAGTATCAAAAATAAGGTCTATTATCTCGTCCGCATTTTCTTCGTTATATATATGCACGGACAAATTGCGCTTTTTAAGCATATCGCGCCAAACAGCCTCGTCATCGAGCATACCGTATTTGTAGCCAAGCTTCAGCATCTCCCGCGGCGAGCCGTTTTCCGCACCCTGTACACCGTTTTCCCTCAAAACCTGCTGCAATGCCTTCCACGCAAGCTCAAACACCAGATTGAACTGACCTATAACGCCCGTCCTGTATATATCATCCTTGTGCGCCTGTTCCCTGTCGGCTTTTTGCAGTACATCAAGGCACTTTACAAAATTATCGTATTTTTTCATAAAGAATTACCCCGTCCTTTTCTATCTCGCTTTTCAACTTGTCCGAAAGCGTTTCGCTCATATCGACCACATCAAAACTTAAAAGGGTATCAACACTTTCTTCAATATCAAAGCAAAATCCGTCCGCATCCCCGCCAAGCACCGCAATATCCACATCGCTGCGTTCAAAGGCACCCGCACGCGCACGCGACCCGAACAATATCAGCCTGTGTATGTCATACTTTTTTGCAGCTTCGATAAGCCCCGCTTCACATAATGCAGGCAGGTCATATACGGCATTTTCTTTTTGTTTCATTGCTCCACGACCTTTTTCACATTTTTTTCCAACTTTACCCTCGGCAGCATAACAAGATGCCCGCAGCCCCTGCATTTTATGCGAAAATCCGCGCCCACGCGCAGTATCTCCCACTCGTCGCTGCCGCAGGGATGCGCCTTTTTCATTTTAACAATGTCACCGATATTAAAATCCATTATTTTTCGCCCTTTCTGCTTACTACGACCTGCGGGAACGGTATCTCTATACCTTCTTTGTCAAATCTGTTTTTTACGCGGTAGCGAATGGCGCGCTCCACATTCCAATTTTGACCGACCTTGCAATCGGCGGCTATCCTTATTTTAATACCGCTGTCGCCAAGCTCCTCAACGCCCCAGATAACGGGCTTTGACAAAAGTCCCTCTATATGTTCCTTGTCATATATCTCGGTCATTTCGTCCTCAAGCACCTTCATCACCCTGTCAAGATCCTCCTCATAGGCAACGGATACATCAACGATGCCGCGGTTGAATTCCTTGCTCATATTGGTAACTATCTTTATCTGGCCGTTGGGGATGATGTGCATATTGCCGTCGGCGCTTCTTAAAACCGTGGTGCGCAGGCCTATAGCCACCACAACGCCCGTATAGCCCTCGGTGGTTATGATGTCGCCCACGCCGAACTGATCCTCCATAAGGATAAAGGCACCCGTCATAATGTCGGATATTATGCTCTGTGCGCCCAGACCGACCGCAACAGTCGCAACGCCGCCCAGCGTGAGCAGCGAGCCCGCATCCACGCCCCAGTAATTGAGCACCACGCACAGCAGCACAAAGTAGGACACGTACTTTACCACGCTTGTCAGCACCGTGCCCACGGTCTTGGCCTTGCGGGCGGGCAGCTTGGGATTTTTGGTTATGGTCTTTTTGATTATGCTTTTAAAAATGCCGATAACCAGCTTGCCGACAACAAATATAAGCACCGTAACAAGCGCCTTGCCCAGCATTTCTATCGCCATTTCGCCGTATTTTTCCAAAAGCCACTCCCGCACGTTATGCGCGGCAAGCGGCAAAAAAATCAATTCTCTCATATTTTAAAGCTCTTTATACTGTTTCCGCCAAAGTCCTTTATGATAAATTCGCCGTCCTCGTACACCATATAGCTGTGGATGTCGTCGTCCTTGGGCAGCGATGCCGAGCCGGGATTGATATAGGTGTAATTATGCGCCTTTTGTATCACCTTTTCGTGCGTATGGCCGTGGATAAGCACATCCCCGTCCTTTAAAAGCGGCGGATTGTCGTTGTTGTACAGATGGCCGTGTGTGACAAAGGCACACTTGCCGCCGTCCAGATACAAAAGCATATAGTCCGCCAGACACGGGAACTCCAGCACCATCTGATCCACCTCCGCCTCGCAGTTGCCGCGCACGGCAAAGATCTCGTTTTTAACGCTGTTAAGCATTTTTGTCACCTTTTTTGTGTCATAATCGCGGGGCAGGTCGTTGCGCGGGCCGTGGTACAAAAGGTCGCCCAGAAGCACCAGCCTTTCCGCGCCCTCCTTTTTATATGCCTCCAGCACTTTTTCGCAGTAGTAGGCCGAACCGTGGAGGTCGGATGCAAACATTAATTTCATGGTGTATCTCCTTTTATATCTTGCATTTTTCTTGTATTTAATGTATCATTATATCAGGTACTCGTATTTTTTGATGGCGGCCAGACCGATAGCGGACGGACCCGTGTGCGTGCCTATGGTGGCACCGACGGTAATAGAGTCAAAATTAGGCTCTATGCCCGTATTTTTCACAAATATCCGACGCATTTCCTCCCAGCCCTCCTCGCCGTTGCAGGAGGTTGTGAGAATAAAGTATTTTTCGGGCTCGCCGTTTAAAAACTTTTCCATTTCCCCGCAAACGGTGTCCAGCGCCTTTTTGCGGCCGCGCACCTTCATAACGGGCATTACCTCGGCATCGGTAAGGCTTAAAACAGGCTTGATATTGAGTATATTGCCTATAAGCGCCGCCGACTTGCCGATCCTGCCGCCCTTTTGCAGGTAGATAAGGTCATCGACTATAAATTTTATGGTGGAATTTGCTGCCAGGGTATCGGTCATTGCGGCGACACGCTCGATGTCAATGCCGTTTTCCAGCATTCTTGCGCCCTCGGCAATGACAAGTGCCTGACCCGAGGTGGCCTGACGGGAGTCCACGACCAGTATTTTTCTGTCGGGGAATTCCTCTTTCAGCATATTTGCGGCATTTGTGCCGCTTTGCACGCTGCCGCTGAGCTTTTGCGACAGGCAGTAGCAGATTATATCCCTGCCCTGTTCAAGATAGGGGCGAAAGGCCGACATATAGTCGTCAATGGCAGGCAGCGAGGTCTTGGTGAACACACCCGACACCTGTGCGGCAAATATCTCGTCATGGGATATTTCGACACCCTCTTTCAGATAATCCTTGCCGTTTATGGTAACATAATACGGTATTACCGATATATCGTACTTTTTGATAAGGTTATCCGAAAGGTCGCCCGCGCTGTCCGTAAATATTTTATATGATGGCATGGTACCACTCCTTTGAAATTGCTGTCAAACATAGTTTTATAGTATAATAATAACAAATTTAACAATACAGGTCAACAAAAAATCCAAAATACCGGTGATAAAATGAAAAAACTTGTAATAGCCGAAAAACCGTCCGTGGGACGTGATATAGCGCGTGTTTTAAAATGCGACAAGCGCGGGAACGGTTTTTTGTACAACGATGAATATATAGTAAGCTGGGCGGTGGGACATCTTGTGACCCTATGGGAGCCCGAGGACTACGACCCGAGCCTGAAAAAATGGCGCAGGGAGTCCCTGCCCATACTGCCCGACGAGCTGAAGCTGAAGGCCATAGATGCGACAAAGGACCAGCTTGAGATACTTAAAAAGATAATCGACAGCGACAAGGTCGGCGAGCTTATCTGCGCGACGGACAGCGGGCGCGAGGGCGAGCTTATCTTCCGTTACATCTACGAGATAACGGGCTGTAAAAAGCCGTTCAAGCGCCTTTGGATAAGCAGTATGACAGATCAGGCCATAACGCAGGGCTTTGCCTCCCTGAAAGACGGCAGCGAGTACGACAAGCTTTACGACTCCGCACGCTGCCGCTCCGAGGCCGACTGGCTGGTGGGCATGAACGCCTCACGCGCCTTTACGCTGCGCTATAACGCACTTTTAAGCATAGGCCGCGTGCAGACCCCCACCCTGGCGATGATAGTTGCGCGCCAGCAGGAGATAGATGCCTTCGATGCCCGCGATTATTGGGAGCTGGAGGCGGATTTCGGCGACTACAAGGGGCTGTGGTTTGACGAAAGCAGCAACAATGACACAAAGATATTCGACAAGGCCCGCGCAGACGAGATAGCCGCAAGGGTCAAGGGGCAGACGGGCGCTGTGGCGCTTGTGGAGCAGGAGGAAAAGAAAATGCCGCCCCCGCTTTTGTACGACCTGACGGAACTGCAGCGCGACTGCAACCGCAAATACGGTATGTCGGCGCAGGAAACGCTGAACACGGCGCAGGATCTGTACGAAAAGCGCAAGCTATTGACCTATCCGCGTACCGACAGCCGCCATTTATCCGACGATATGATACCGCAGCTTTCGGTGATAGCGAACAAGCTCTCGCAGATAGACGAATACAGGGAGTTTGCGGCCTATGTGGTCGGCCTGCCAAAGCTGCCCATAACAAAGCGTATAGTGGACAACAGCAAAATAAGCGACCATCACGCCATTATCCCCACAAACGGCAGGCTGTATGTAAACGGCCTGAGCGAGAGGGAATTTAAGGTGTTTGATCTGGTGGTGCGCCGCTTTTTATCGGTGTTTTATCCGTATTATGTGTACAGCACCACAAAGATAGTGACCAAAGTCGGCGAGGACAATTTCCTCTCCCGCGGCACCACCGTTATAGACAACGGCTGGAAGGCGCTTGAAAAGGCCGACAAGGAGAAAAAGGGCAAAAAGGATGCCGAGGTCGTACTGCCCGATGTAAAGCAGGGCGACACACGCACCGCAAAGGACGTAAAATCGTCAAAGAAAAAGACAAAGCCGCCCCAGCCCTACAACGAGGCGACCCTGCTTTCCGCAATGGAAAACGCGGGCAAGTTTGTCGAGGACGAGGATCTGAAAGAACAGCTCAAGGAGTCGGGGCTGGGTACGCCCGCGACCCGTGCGGCGATAATAGAGCGGCTTATACACGTCGGCTATGTGCGCCGCGACAAAAAGGCACTTGTGCCCACACAAAAGGCCGTAAAGCTGGTGGCAGTCTGTCCGCCCGAGCTGAGATCCCCCGAGACCACGGGCAAGTGGGAAAAGGGATTAAGCTCCATCGCAAAGGGCAAAATGGACCCCGAGCGCTTTATGGCAAGCATACGCCGCTATGTCTGCTTTTTGGTGGATAACGCCGACAAAAGCGTGACCAATGTACAGTTTGCCGCCGAAGGCTACGGCAAGGGCAAAAGGCTTAAAATGCCCAAAAACGGCCTTGGCATCTGCCCCAACTGCGGCGGTATCGTACTTGAAAACACAAAGTCTTTCTATTGCAGCAACTGGCGCAACGGCTGTAAATTTACCATTTGGAAAAATACCCTTGAAAGCCACGGTGTTGTTATGGACGGGGAGCTTATAAAAAAGCTGCTGGCCGACAAAAGGGCGGAAAACGTGGAAATGACAATGCCCGATACACACGAGAAGGCACTCGGGACGATAACGCTTAAAACAAATATCGGTACGCTGGAGCTTACAGCGGTGAACATACAAAAGGGGTGAGTTTATGAGTTTTTCACGCAAGGACTTTATCAGTCTTCTGGACATCACGAAAGATGAGATACTGGACATACTCGAAACAGCGGAAACGATGAAGTTTGTGCTGGGACAAAAGAACAAAAAAACGCCGTATCTTAACGGCAAATCCGTTATAATACTGTTTTACGAGCGCAGTGTACGCGCAAAGCTGAGCTATGAGCTGGCCGCGCAGTATCTCGGCGCAAACATAGTCGATATAACCGTGCCGGGCGTAGAGGACAGACACGAGAACATCAACGACATGGGACGCACGATAGAGCAGATGGGCGGCGACTTTATCATCTGCCGTCACCCTATGGCGGGCAGCGCAAAGCTTCTGGCCGAAAAGGTAAAGGCGGGCGTGCTGAATGCGGGCGACGGCATCAACGAGGACCCCTCGCAGGCGCTTTTGGATCTTATGACGATAAAGCACATCAAGGGCGGGTTTGACAACCTGAAAGTAACGATAGTCGGCGATGTTATGAACTCGCGCGTTGCACGCAGCAATATATGGGGGCTTTTAAAGCTGGGCGTAAACGTATGTGTCGTTGCGCCGCCCACCATGATACCGACACACCTTGACAAATTCGGCGTAAAGGTGTATTACGACCTGAAAGAAGCGGCCAAAAACTCCGATGTTATCATGAGCCTGCGCTTACAGGCCGAGGACAGCTACGGCAGCAGACTGGCCAGCTTTAACGAGTACAAGGACTATTTTAAGGTAACGCCCGAGATACTCGACTACGCAAAGCCCGACTGCATCATCATGCACCCCGGCTCTCCCGACCGCCGTGTCGAGATAGACAGCGGCATTATCGACAGCGACCGCTGTATCACCGACGACCAGATAACAAACGGTGTTGCGATACGCATGGCACTTTTGTATCTTTTGTCAATGGGAAGGAGGGATATGGATGAGTGAGCTGCTTATCAAAAACGTCAGGATAGTTGCGGACGGCTGCAATGCGGACGAGACCTATCAGCTGCTTGTGTCCGACCACAAAATTTATAAAATAGACAAAAACATAAGCTCCGATACGGCCGAGATAATAGACGGCCGCGGACACCTGCTTATGCCGGGGCTTATAGATATGTCCTGCAAGCTGTGTGAGGCGGGGTTTGAAAACACATCCAACATCGTTACCGTCAGCCACAGCGCGGTAGAGGGCGGCTTTACGGGCCTTGTATGCTCGCCCAACACCCAGCCCTGCATAGATACAAAATCCGTCGTGGAGTATATCTCGTCCAAGGTAAAGACATACTCGCCCATCAATTTCTACCTTTACGGCAGCATCACAAAGGGCTGCGAGGGAAAGGAGATAGCCGAAATGGGCGAAATGATAAGCCGCGGCGTTATTGCGCTGTCGGACGGCGGCACGGGGATCTCCGACGCGGGCATACTGCGCCATGTGCTTATGTACAGCAAAATGTTTGACATACCCGTTGTTACGCGCTGTGCCGACAAGCAGCTTTGCAAAAACGGCTGTATAAACAAGGGCTATTATTCCACAAAACTGGGGCTTAACGGCTGTCCCGCCGAGGCCGAGGAAACAATGATAGCGCGTGATCTGATACTGGCCAAATACGCAAACGCACGCATACATATAACCAAGGTCAGCACGGGCGGCAGCGTTTTCCACCTGAACGGCGCAAGAAAGCGCGGTATAAAGGTAACGGCCGACACCTGTCCGCAGTATTTTACCAAGTCCGAAAGGGAGACCGAGCATTACAACACCATCGCCAAGGTGGACCCGCCGCTTCGCACCGATGATGATATAAGCCATATCATAGAGGGTCTGCGCGACGGCACGATAGATGTTATCTCGTCGGGACATACCCCCGCCACAGCCGACACCAAGGATATGGAGTTTGAAAACGCAAGCTACGGCATATCCTCGCTTGAAACGGCGCTGATGGTCACCTTTACCGCACTTGTAAAAAATAACGGCTTTACGCCGCTTGACATTGCACGCAAGATGTCGGAAAACCCCGCAAAGATACTGGGACTTAAAACAAAGGGCAGGATCGCCGTGGGCATGGATGCCGACCTTATCATAGTCGATGACCAAAACCCGCACAAGGTAAACTCCCAAAACTTTGTATCCCGTGCAAAATACTCGCTTTATGACGGCGAGGAGCTTTACGGCAAAACGCTTGTCACCATCTGCGGCGGCGAGATACTGAAAAACGCATTGTAACACTTTTGCCCCGCGGCGGGTCTTGATCCGCCAGCAAAATATTATCAAAACAAAAAACTGCCGTGCCCGATATCCTCGTGCGCGGCAGTTTTTATTTATTTTTCCAATCTTTTCAAAAATTCCGAAAGGCCTATGGGCTTACTGAAATAATAGCCCTGATAATAGTCGCAGCCAAACTTGTCCAAAAGCTCGCATATCTCCTTTGTTTCCACAAATTCCGCAACCACCTTCATACCAAGCTTTCCGCTCAGGTCGATTACGGAGGAGACTATCTCACGGCTGGTTTTGTCGTCGATTATCGTCCTGATAAGCGACCCGTCTATCTTTACGCCGTCAAACAGCATACTTTGCAGGTAAAAGATGGATGTCTTGCCCATGCCAAAGTCGTCTATAAAGAACTTATGGCCTTTTTCCCGCAGTCTCGCTATTTTTTTGGTGTTTTCCTGATCCTTGCTGAGAAGATCCTGCTCCGTTATCTCTATCCACAGCTTTCCCGGCTCCACGTCAAAGCGCTTTACGGCCTCGGCGATACAATCCTCAAGCCCTTCCCATTTAAGCGAACGCGCCGTAATATTCACCGATACCTTATAGGTATTGCCCGCGCCGACCGTCGCCTCTATCTGCTTCAGCGCATTGCAGGCTATGTCAAATATGTTTGTTTCAAGCTCGGGCAAAAAGCCGCCCTTTTTTGCAAGATAAATTATAAGCGGCGGATAGATAAAGCCCGCTGTCGGATGTCTCCAGCGCAGCAGAGCCTCCGCGCCTATGCAGGTGCCGTCCGCCGTGTACTGCGGCTGATACACCAGATAGGGCTGTCTGCCCGCAACGGCCGTGCGCAGGTCGTTCATCAGCATATTTGCCGTAACACCCAGCGAGTCGCTGTGCTCCAGGAAGGTCACATCCTCGCCCGACACTTCCGACTCCTGCAAAAGCTCCGTCATTTTCCGCACCTGGGTCTTTACCCTGCTCTCGTCGAAGCGTTCGTGCATTTTTAAAAACGGCATGTAGGTCAGGGTTCCCAAAGTAACGATAACTATCTGCAAAATTGCCCCGCTTATTGATTTTGTCGCAAAATATCCGCTGAAAATTATCGGGGTAGTCCACACCACCTCCGACACAACGGGTGCCACCAGCCCGAACCTTATCGCAAAATACGCAACGACCATGCCCTCCAGCGGCACCAGCATAAACGGCACCAGCAATATCGGGTTCCAGATTATGGGCAAACCAAAGGTTATCATCTCGTTTATGTTGAGAAATACGGGCAAAGCCGCATAACGCGCCAGATTTTTGAACTTGCCGTGCTTTGAAAAGGCAAGTATGGCTATAAGTATACAGACACTTGTACCGCAGCCGCCCATTATAACAAACACATCAAAAAATGTCTTGCTGAATATGATATTTGTGCCGACTGCCGTGTGGGCGGTCATAAACGGCTCCAGCACGTTGCTGCCGTGTATGCCGAAAAACCACAGCAAATGTATCAGAAAGGTGCTTGCAAACAGCTCCGCAAAATCACTGTGCAGGCTGTTCAGCACTTTGTCTATATGCTCACCCAGCCAGAATGTAAGGTTGTCGATGCCGCAGACATCATAGATAAAATACGACAGCGATGCCGTACAAATGATTATCACCAGCAGCGGCAGCAGCGCACGCATGGCGCCCCTGTAAAATATATCATGTCCCGCGGCTATGTTCCACACATTGCCAAGGCGCGAATGCACCAGCTTAAGGTAGGCCCATGTAACTATCAGCGATATGCCCAGCGCCCAGAAGCTGCCCTGTGTGCCAAGCTTTACCGTCTCGCCGCCCATGTCTATACGCGCGATTATAAGATACGCTATACAGGCGGCAGGCGGCGCAAACACCGATATTTCCAGCGGCTCGCTTTTTTCCAGCACATAGCTTGTGCTTATGCTTATTGACAGCATTACGGAAAAGTAGGAAAACGAAAAGTTTCTTATATACGACAGTATCGTAAACAAAACACCGCCAAAAACGTTCGTTATCCATTCCTCAAAGCCCGGCGCGGGAAACGATATTATCGCCTGCGCTATGGAGCCGACCAGAACGACGGGTATAAGCACGGTCATACCGCGCCTTACCACGTTAAATATAAAATGCCGTGAAAGCCTCTCCGATAATTTCATAAATCCGTTCATATTGCAATTCCTTAATAATAACCCCTATTTTACGCTCAAAATGAGAAAAAAACTCCAACCCTGTATATTATAACTCAACATTCCTGTCTGTTGCAATAGTTTTTTTAATTAATGCTTGATTTGCATCAAAAAATCCCCTCCGTCCAAAAAAGAGGATTTCGACCTTTATTTCAACAGCCTCCGTAAGCGCCCGAATATCGGCTTTTCCAAAGTCCCCCTTTTGATTTTATGCGGTTTTATGGGGGATTTTGCGGTTTTTATTTGTGGTATTCCACGCGCGGGTCTGCTACAATCAGTATATAAGGCTTAGCTGCGTTCTGTCGCTTATAAGCCTATCGTGCACGGCAAAAATACAACACAGCTACGGAGAATAAATTTATGAATATCATCAAGACCCACACTCAAACCGTCATTATTGACAACAAACCGCACACCCTGATACACAGCCTTACGGAAAAGGACGGCGTATTCGGCGTTTCGGCCGTGCTTGGCAGCGAAAGTGCCGCCGATACGGCTCTCACCGACAGCTATACCGGCGCAAAGCGCATATTTGACATAATGTGCAAAGAGCAGGTGCTTCCGCTTAATCTTTATTCCGTTATCGACGATATGTACGGGGAAGATATCGGGGAAGCGGCCGCAGCAAAAGAGGGGTGAAGACCCCTCTCCGGCTGTGGTTAAGTCTGCGACGCTAAAGTTACTTAAATATCCCGACCATATCCCTCTTTTTTTCCGAAGTAATTTTTGCTTTGATATCATACATTACGGCTGAAAGCTCCTCAATGCCTCGATAGTTTCCGCAATAAGCCTGTCAAGCTCCCAGCCCAGCATATCGGCACCGCGCTGAATTACCTCTCTTGAACAGCCCGCCGCAAAGCCCTTGCTTTTAAACTTCTTTTTCACGGACTTTACTTCAAGATCCTGCACGCTTTTTGACGGCCTCATCAGCACCACCGCACCGATAAGTCCCGTAAGCTCGTCAACCGCAAAAAGCACCTTTTCCATTTCGTGCTCGGGCTTGATATCAACGGTTATGCCATAGCCGTGGCTTGCGGTCGCGTGTATGATACGCTCGTCAATGCCCCTTTCACGCATAATTTCCTGCGATTTAATACAATGTTCCTCGGGATAAAGCTCAAAATCAAGGTCGTGCAAAAGTCCCACTATTCCCCAAAAATCCTCTTCATCGCCGTAGCCTAATTTCTTTGCAAAATAGCGCATGGTGTTTTCCACCGTCTGCGCGTGTTCAAGATGAAATTCATCCTTGTTAAACTCCGTTAAAAGCGCCCACGCTTCTTCTCTTGTCATTTTTTCGCCTCCTTACGGACATAAATTGTCCGATTTCTGCTATTTTTTATATTATAAGCTTATTTAGCCGTTAAATCAACAATATTTTCACACAAAAAAATCACACCTTAGGTGTGATCTTTTTAAGCGACTCGGAAGGGGCTCGAACCCTCGACCTCTGGCGTGACAGGCCAGCGCTCTAACCAGCTGAGCTACCGAGCCTTACTATATATAATAGAAAGGATAATATGAAAAGTGGTCCCTCTGGGACTCGAACCCAGGACCGTCCGGTTATGAGCCGGATGCTCTAACCAACTGAGCTAAAGGACCATAAATAACTGTAAAAAGCCGATGAACGGACTCGAACCGTTAACCTGCTGATTACAAGTCAGCTGCTCTGCCAATTGAGCCACATCGGCAAGTTTTGATCCGGCAGCCACCTACTTTCCCGGGCAGTCTCC